>JBGATI010000014.1:0-140588 GCA_044229245.1 Gemmatimonadales bacterium
CACGGCGCGGCCGCGTGATAGTCGTAATCGCCCATCACCAGCACCGGCGTGCCGTACTCCTTCACCGACTGCCCCCGTCCGGGTACCCACTGATCGGTCCACTGGAACATCCACCGGGCATCGACCTCGAGAAGCCTGACGCAGCCATGACTCGCCGGACGGCCCGGCAGCTCGTACTGGTGGAAGGCCACGCCCTTGAGCGCGATGAAGTTCACGTACCAGTCGAGGATCCAGCTCGGATCGTCCGTGCTGATGGCGCGCTTCGACTTCCAGTTGGTGAAGAAGAGGCCGCTGTCCGTGGGGGTCGACTCCTTGCCGGTGCTCGTCGGTCCCCAGCGTACGAGCTTGCCGTCTTCATAGGCGCCGAAGGCCTGCACCCGCCGGGAGACGAGCACGAACTTGGGGATCCCGCGCAGCTCGGGGAGTGAGTCGGGGAGCGGCGCGTAGCCGAGTTCCGGCCCGATCGAATCGGGCACCAGCAGCACTCGGCCTCGCGCATGCTTCTCGTCGATGCGATTGATCTTGAGTATAGTGAGCAGCTCGGTGGAATCGAGCGCCGCACGACGGCCCCACGCCGATTCCGGAACGCGCCGGAACGATCGGGTGGACGACCATGCTGTGGTGGTCGCGGCGCCGGCATGCCCGGCATGGATGTTCACGACGACGGCGCGCACCGGTGCCACCGGCCGGCATTCCGGCGACGGGCAGCTCTCCGGCCGCCGATTGTGGTGCGCGCCCAACATCAATCCAGCGCTGCCCAACACCATCGAAACCCTGAGAAGGTTCATCAGAACAACGGATTTCGGACCGACCGTACGATTGCTTGACATCATTCCTCGAGCTTCGGTGATGCAGGAACGACGCCCCAAGCCGTGCAGTTCCAAGGCTTTGCCGCCAAACAACGCGTCCGGATGCGGCTGGCGCACCCGGACGGGGCGGGGTGGTGCATCGCGCTGCCACACCCCGGAAAGGCAACCCGTGTACCACGGGGGATTCGGCTATTCGAGCCGAGCGTCGAGGTCCAGGGTGACGTTGCCCTTCATCAGGTTCGAAATCGGGCAGCCGTTCTTCGCCTCTTCAGCGGCCTTGAGAAAGGTCGGCTGATCGATGCCGGGGACGACGGCCCGCACGGTCAGCTTCATCGTGGTCACACGGGGCGCGCCATCGACGAATGCCATGGTGCACGCGGCACTCGTGGTGACACGAGTCGCGGGCGTGCCGGCCTTCTCGAGTCCCGCGGCGAGCGCCATGCTCAGGCACGAGGCATGGGCCGCTGCGATGAGTTCCTCGGGATTGGTGCCCTTCGCGCCTTCGAAGCGGGTGGCAAAGGTGTAGGGCCCGGAAATGACGCCCGACTGGCCGGCGAAACTGCCTTTGCCGCCCTTGAGTCCGCCTTCCCACGTGGCGGATGCGGTGGAGACTGGCATGGGGTGACTCCTGAGGGTGAGGGGAGTGTTCCGAGTACTGAGTTCCGAGTGCCGAACGAGCGATGATCGGTTAGCGACGAAACTCGGTACTTGGAACTCGGAACTCGGAACTCGGAACCGTTTATGGTCCGATACTGTGTTCCGCGGTGGCGGCGAGCGCCACCTGGTCGATCGCTTCGTTGCCGAAGGTTCTGCGCGCGAGGCGCCCGAACCACTCCCGCACGCTGTCCAGAATCTCGTAGAAGGTCGGGATCGCCACCAGCGTCAGCAGCGTCGAGGTGATGACGCCGCCGATGACGGCAACGCCCAGCGGTTGGCGGAACTGCGCGCCCTCGCCGCGGCCCAGCGCGACCGGGATCATGCCCGCGATCAGCGCAAAGGTCGTCATCAGAATCGGGCGGAGCCGGATGGCGCCGGCATCGATGAGCGCCTCACGGAGTGCGAGGCCCTGCCGCTCCCGCGCCCACTTGGCGAAGTCGATCAGCAGGATCGCGTTCTTCGCCACGATGCCCATGAGCAGGATGACGCCGATCAGGCTCATGATGTTGATCGTGAGCCCCGTGATCGCGAGTCCCAGCATGACGCCGATCATCGACAGCGGCAGCGACATCATGATGGCCAGCGGATCGATGAACGAGCCGAACTGCACCACGAGGATCAGGTACATCAGCATCGCCGCCACGCCGAGGGCGATGAAGATGTTGCCGAAGACTTCGTCCTGGTCCTTGGCCTCGCCGCCTTCAGTGATCCGTACGCCGGGCGGGAGCGGGACGCGGGCGACCCGGGCCCGGATGTCCTCCATGACTTCGCCACCGGGGCGGCCGGACACGTTCGCCTCGACGATGACGACTGGATCGCGGTCGAGATGGTTGATGACCGCGGGTCCCACCGTCTGGGTGATGTCCGCCACCTGGCCGAGCGGCATGGTGGTGGGCGCCCCGTTGGGCCCGACGACGAGCAGTGGCAGCCGGCGCAGATCCTCCGGTTGGGTCCGGCTCTCCGGCGCGAGCCGGACTTCCACGTCCCGGGTCTCGCCACTCGGATCGACCCAGTCGCCCGCGTCGAGCCCCGCGAAGGCCGGCCGCACCGACTGCGCGACATCCCCGACGGTGAGGCCGAGGCTGCCGGCCAGCGGCCGATTCACGTTGATCGTGAGCTCGGGCTTCTTGCCCTTGCTCGACAGCCCGAGGTCCACCACGCCGGGCACGCCGGCCACGAGCGCCTCGATCTGGTCCGCGACGGCGGTGATCGTGGGGACGTCATGCCCCCGTACCTCGAGCTGGATCGACTTGCGGCCGCCGCCGAAGTCGGAGGTGAAAACCGACAGCTTCACGCCGCTGATCCGGGCCGTCGTCTCGCGGAGCCTGGCGCCGAACGCCTCGGCCGAGATGCTGCGCTGGGTGCGCGGGGTCAGGCGGACATAGATGTTGCCTTCGTCCACCGCGCCGGCGGCACCGCCGCCGAGCGTGACGTAGGTGTAGCGCACCTCGGGATAGGACTTGAGCAGCCGGATCACTTCGTCGGCCTTCCGCCGCGAATACTCCAGGTTCGACCCGGGCGGCGTCTCGATCTTCACGTTGAGTTCGCCGCGATCGTCGATCGGAAAGAAGCTGCTGCCCACGGTGTGCCAGGCCGGAATCGTCATGAGCATGGCGGTCATGGCGCCGAGACCGAGCGCCGTGCCACCGAGACCCGATGCCCACGCCGGCCGGGTGCCCTCGAGCATCGCCCGCGCGCCACGGAGTGCCACCCAGAGCAGCGCCGCCCCCAGCCCGAACAGCAGCAGCACGGTGAGCACGATCCCGAAGCCAGGACGGCCGGTCCAGACCGTCATGCCGCCGCGGTAGAGCAGTCCGAGGCCGCCGAGCAGCGTCCCCAGCACGCCGACCAGCGCGAGCCCGAAGTTCGGGCGCAGGGTCACAAGCCGTGCCGCGATCACGGTGCCAAGGGCCACGGCGCCCAGTCCCGAGACCCCCTTCACCGGCAGGACCATGGCGCCCACGAAGGAGCCGGTCGCGAGGATCACGATCGCCCAGCGGTGGTCGAGCGCCCACGCGATCAGGTGCCGGTATCCATCCGCCAGGCTGGTGAACCAGGCGTTGAACTTGTCGAGCTGCTTGGTGATCCAGGCCTTCTGGTGCTCATGCTGATGCGGATCGGGCCAGTAGGCCGACAGCATCGGGTCCAGCGAGAAGGAGACGAAGAGCGAGACGGCGACGGAACAGGCGATGGTGAGCCCGAACGGCTTGAACCACTGCCCCGCAATTCCAGGGAGAAAGGCGATGGGCACGAACACCGCGAGAATCGAGAAGGTCGTGGCCGCGACGGCGAGGCCGATCTCGTCGGTGCCCTCCCGCGCGGCGGTGATGTGATCCTTCCCCATCTCCACGTGGCGCACGATGTTCTCGCGGACCACGATCGCGTCGTCGATCAGGATGCCGATCGCGAGCGAGAGGCCGAGCAGCGACATGGTGTTCAGCGTGAAGCCGAAGGCCCATACCGCGACGAACGAGGCAAGCACGCTCACCGGCAGTGCCAGGCCGGTGATCACCGTCGAGCGCCACGAATTGAGGAAGAGGAAGACCACCAGCACCGTGAGCAGGGCGCCCTCGACCAGCGTCTCCTCGACGTTCCGCACCGAGCGTTCGACCCGGTCGCCGCTGTTGAGCACCTGGTCGAGCTGGGCCGCCTTGGGCAGCGTGGCCTGGAGTCCTTCAACCCGCTTGAGGATCTGCGCCGTCACATCGGTGGTGCTGAAGCCCTTCGCCTTCTTGACGTTGATGCCCACCGCCTCGCGCCCGTCATAGAGGGCCAGCGAGCGCGGCTCCTCCGTGCCGTCGCGCACTTCGGCGAGCTCGCCCAGACGAATCAGTCGTCCGCCCCGCTGTGCTACCACCAGGCGGAGAAAGTCCTGTGGCTCCGCGAGCCGGCCCGTGAGCCGGATGCTCTTCTCCTGGAAGTCGGTCTCCACCCGCCCGACCGGCGCGGCGAGGTTCTGCAGCTTGAGCGCCTGGACCACCTGCAGCACGCTCACCCCCGCCGCCTGCAGCGCCGCCGGCTTGAGCAGCACGCTCAGCTCCCGCTCGTGCTTGCCGACCACCACGACCTCCGCCACGCCGGGCAGCGAGCGCAGCTCGCGCGCGATGCCGGGATCGGCGAGCCGGGTCAGCTCTGCGGCGTTCAGAGTGGTCGAGGAGAGCGCGAGCGACACGATCGGCCGGTCGGTGTCGGAGAGCTTCTTGATGATCGGCTCTTCGATTTCCTCGGGCAGATCGTTGCGGATGCCGGAGATGGCGTCCCGGATGTCCTGGGTCGCTTCCGCCAGCGGCTTCTCGAACTGGAACTCGATGACCAGCTGCGCAAAGCCGTCCTGCGCGTAGCCGGTGATCTTCTTGATGCCGCTGATCGAGGCGACGGCCTCTTCGACCGGCTCGAGGACCTCCCGTTCCACACCCTCGGGCGAACCGCCGGGATAGACGATGCCCACCGAGACGAACGGCGGCTGCACGTCGGGGAACTCGTCCGTCTTCAGCTTGAAGAGCGCAATCAGCCCGAAGACCACGAGCGCGAGCATCGAGACGACCGTGACGACCGGCCGCCGGATGGCGAAATCGGAAATCACCATGAGGTCACTCCCCCCGCTTCTGCTGGTCGCCGCGCGTCAGTTCATCCGCGCTGCCCACCCGCACGACGGTCCCGGGCGGGAGCCCGCGCGCACCGCCGAGCAGCACGGTGTCTCCGGCGGCGAGGCCACTCTCGATCTCGGTCTCCTCGCGCGCCTCGTCGATCATGCCGAGGCCGACGTCCACCCGTTCCACCCGGCCGCCGTGGATCCGGACGATCGCCGGCCGGAGGCCCGTGCGGTCCACGGCCGCCGAAGGCACGACGACGCCGGGCCGCTCCTTCACCGCGATCCGGCCGTCGGCGAAGAGACCGGCCGCGATCAGCTGCTTCGGATTGGGGACGCTGACCGTCACTCTGATCTGCCGCGTCGCCGGATCGGCGACCGGATTGACCCGTGAGATCCGCCCCCGGAGCGGTTCGTCGCCCATGCCGGTGACGGTGAACAGCACCGGCGTCCCGGGCCGCAGTCCCTCGAGCCCCTCGAGCGGCACGGAGCCCTCGAGCTTGAGCGAGGCGGGGTCGACGACGGTGAAGAGTGGCGTCCCCTGCTGCACCACGTCGCCCAGATTGACCGGACGCTCACTCACCACGCCGGTGAAGGGCGCGCGAAGCACGGTGCGGGCGAGCTGCTTCTCCGCCGTGGCCGCCGCCGAGCGCGCATTGGCCAGCTGCGCCTGCGCGGAAGAGAGATTCCAGTCTGCCTGCTCCCGGTCCCGGTCCGCGATCGCGCCGGCATCGGCGAGCGCATGGGTGCGGGCGGCGTTGCGCTCCGCGAGCGCGACGGCGAGTTCCGCGGTGCGCACCGCGCTCTGCGCGGACGTGTAGCTGTCGCGGACGCCGGAGTCATCGATGCGGGCGAGCACGGTGCCCTGGGCCACCGCCTGGCCCGGCTCCGCGTTGATCGCGACGATGGCGCCGCCCAGCTCGGCGCGCACCGAGGCGCTCCGGTCCGCCTGGAGCGTGCCCGAGAGCGCCGGCCCGACCTGCAGCGTCTCCTGCCTCGCGACGGTGATGTTCTCCCGTCCGACGACCATGGCGGAGTCGGCGCTCGCCACCGCCGGCGCAGCGCCGTGCCCGCAGGCGATGGGTCCGAGGGTGAGGGCCAGCGCCCCGAGAACGAGCTGAGTCTGCATGGTCCGCATCATGGCGTGAATCCGTTGCTGCCCGTGGCCGCGGCCGCGGGCTGTTGAATGTTCTGCTGTCCGCTCTGGGCGCTGGACAGGGTCTGGCTGACATCGGCTCCGCCAAGCGGCAGGTCGCGCAGCAGCCGGAGGCGGGCCTGGGAGACCTGCACGTCCCGCGCGGCGACCGCACGGTTCGCCTGCGCCTGCTCGAGCTGCAGCCGGGAATCGTTCAGCTCGGTCTGGGTCGAGATCCCTTCCTTGAAGCGCAGCGTGGCGATCTCGTACGCCCGCTGCGCCTGCGCCACCGTCCCCTGCGTTGCCGCCCAGGTGGCGAGCGCCGTCTGCAGCCGCTCGACCGTCGAGTTCGCATCGAGCGAGGCCCCATCCCGTGCCTGGCTTACCCGGATCCGGGCCTGCTCGAGACTTGCCTCGGCCACCAGGGCATTCCCCGAGAGCCGCCCGCTGGTCCACAGCGGCACCGAGACGTTGACGCCGATCGTCCAGTCCGGAACGAACGTCGCGTTCCACGGCAGGCCATCGCCGGGATAGCCGATGCGCGAGTACTTCGACGTGAGGGTGATCGTCGGGAGCCGGTCCCACCGGGTCACGCTGGTGAGAATCTGCTGGATGTCCGCCGCCTCCTCGAGCTGATTCACCGCCGCGCGATTGGCGACCGCGGTATCGCCCTCGCTGATGACCAGGGAGTCCGCCGATTCGACACCACCGGCCGGCTCCTCATCCAGCGTGGTGGTGAGCGTGAGCGGCTGCGACAGTGGGAGCTGCAGCAGCTGCTGCAGCTGCAGGTAGGCGAGCCGCCGGTCGGAGCGGCGCTTGAGCACCGCGGCGCGCTGGTTGTCGCGGGTGACCTGCGCCCTCAGCAGTTCGAACTCCGACTGGGTCCCGACCTGCTTGCCGAGCCGGGTCTGCGCCAGCGTGGTCTCGGCCTGGGCGAGGCTCAGCTCCGCGATCGCGACCAGCCGGTCGCTCAGCACCGCATCGAAGTACGTCGAGGTCACATCCAGCCGGGCCTGCGCCTCGGCCGTGCTCACGCCGAGGCGCGCGACCTTGCGGCCGGCCACGGCAGCACGCGGCCGCCCCTTGAGGATCGAACTGTTGAACAGCGTCTGGCTGAAGGCGAGGCCAAAGTTGTACTGGTTCTTCCGGCCGAAGGGCAGATTGCTGAACAGTCCCGAGAGGTCGAGCGCGGAGAGACACTGCAGGCTCTGTTCGATCGCATCCACCCGCTGGTCGAGCGGCAGCGCCGGATTGCCCGCGAAGCGATTGCAGAAGCTGGTCGCCGTCGTGTCGACCTTGCCGCTCCCGAGGTTGAACTGGGACTTGAGCGTCCGGGTGTAGGTCGCCGTGCCGGTGAGCTGCGGCAGCAGGTCGGCCCGCACCCGCTTCACCTCGCCTTCCGCCCGGATCAGGTCCGCGCGTGCGAGTCCGACACCATCGCTCGCGGGAATCGCGAGCTCGAGCGCGTCCTCGAGCGAGAGTGGCCGGGTCGCGGGGGTGAGCGTCGGCTGCTGCGCCTCGAGCGACGAGGCGCCGAGCAGCAGCACGCCGGTGAGGATGCCGAGGAGGCGAAGGCCTCGTATGTCGCGGCGGGTCATGCCGTCTCCTTGGTGGTGCCGTTCAGGGTCTCCGCCGGCGCGACCTCGGCCCCGACCGCGCTGAGCAGGAGGGCGACGTACTCGCGCATGACGACTTCCGGGGCCGGGAGCGTGTCGTCCTGGAAGTGGTCCCGCCACATCGCGTGGGTGAAGATCGCGCCGAGCAGCAGGCCGGCCGCGGCATCGGCATGGAAGCCGCCGCGCGCCAGACCGAGTTCCCGCATCCGGTCGAGGTAGTGCGAGAGCATCGCGTGCTCGCAGCCCGGCTCCTCGCAGATGTCCGGCGCGAGGACGGGGTGCTCGATGAGGTCGCCCATCACGCGCGAGATCATCTCGCGGCCCCCATACCAGTGCTGGTAGATCCCCCAGGCCCAGGCGTTGAGCTCTCGGGCGGGATCCACCGGCTCGCCGAGGTGGACGGTGTCGGTCTTCCGGTGTGCCAGCTTCAAGGCCTCCTTGACGAGGGTCTCCTTGTTGCCGAAGTGCCGGAAGAGGGTGATCTCGTTGACGCCCGCGAGCTGCGCGATCCGGCGGGTCGTGGTGCCGCGGAACCCGGTCTCGCTGTAAGCCTGGGCGGCGGCGTGGAGGAGTCGGTCTCGGATATCCATGGGGCGACAGCTTAGCAGGCCATCATGAAGTAAGCAAGTAGGCACTTGCTGTCCAAGGTTGCAACACGAGGACGACCGAGCGGGTCTCGGTCACCTGGGAAGGGCGGTTGCGCTGGGGGGAGGGGTGCTAGACGGCGGGGTCGGCTGCCGGGCGCAGCAGCCGCAGGATCGTGGTGCGTAACTCCTCGGCCTGGAATGGCTTTACCAGGTGATCGTCCATCCCGGCGGCCAGGCTCATGGCCCGGTCCTCAGGGGCGGAGTCGGCCGTGAGGGCGATGATCGGGATCCGCGCGCCGGTCGCCTCCCGTGCGCGAATCGAACGGGTTGCCTCGAACCCATCCATCTCCGGCATCTGGCAGTCCATCAGCACGAGATCGAACTCCTCGGCGCCGATGCGCTCGACCGCCTCCTGTCCTCCCGCGACCGATTCGACCAGATACCCGAACTTGCGCAGCTGCCGACTCACCACGGCGCGATTGACCGGGTTGTCGTCCACGACGAGGATTCGTGCGCTCGCCACGACCGGCGAGGCGGATGAGAGCGGCAGCGGGCCGCTCGTCGTGACCTCCCGAAGAAAGGTGCTCCGCCGCAGCGGGTTGCTCACCGCGACGGCGTTCCGGGGCAGCGCCCCGGGCAACCGACCTCCATGCGGTACCAGCACCGCGATCCGGGCGTGGCGCATCGCGGCGTGCTCGGCGAGCAGCGCGGGGAGTTCGGCGCCCGGAAGGCCGTGCTCGACCAGCAGCAGCAAATCGCTTCCGTCGCCGGTCACGTTCCCGAGGCGCGCGAGCAGCTCGGCCGCGTCCCGCGCATCGGTACCCTCGATGCCGAAGCAGGCCGCGTGGGTGAGCAGCGCCTCCCGGGTGGGACCATGCGCCGCGGCGACGATCACGCGATGCCTGACGATGGCCGGTGCCGCCGCCTCCGGCGCGGCGGCATCGCAGTAGGGGAGCGTGAACCAGAAGACGCTCCCCTCGCCGGCGATGCTGTGGTAGCCGATGTCGCCTCCCATCAGCTCGACGAGCTGCTTGGAGATCGCGAGCCCGAGCCCGGTCCCGCCGAACCGCCGCGTGGTCGAGCCGTCGCCCTGTGAGAAGGACTGGAAGAGGCGGGAACGCGCCTCCTCGGAGATCCCGATGCCGCGGTCGCGGACCTCGAAGCGCAGCACGCCACCGCCGAGCGAACTCTCCAGCATGTCCGCCCGGACCACGACGTCGCCCGTGGGGGTGAACTTGATCGCGTTGCCGACCAGGTTGAGCAGCACCTGGCGCACCCGGGTCGGGTCGCCGGTGATCCGTGGCGGCAGCGCCGGGTGCGCGATCAGGACGAGTGGCAGCTGCTTCTCGCCGGCGCGGGGCGCCAGCAGTTCGACCACCTCCTCGGCAACCTGGTGCGGATCGAACGGGACGGCTTCCAGGTGAAGGCGGCCAGCTTCGACCTTGGAAAAGTCCAGCACGTCGTTGATGATCGTGAGCAATCCCTCGCCCGAGCTGCGGATCATCTGCACCGACTCCCGCTGCTCCGGGCTGAGCGGCGTATCCAGCAGGAGATCGGTCATGCCGAGGACCCCGTTCATCGGCGTCCGGATCTCGTGACTCATGTTCGCGAGGAATTCGGACTTGAGCCGCGCGAGCGCCGTGGCCTCGCTCAGGGCGATATCGAGCCGGGCATTGGTCTGGATGAGTTCGCCCGCCTGGGCGACCAGCGCGGCATCCTTGGCCAGCATCTCCTCGACACTGTGCCGGATTCGCGCCTCCGCCGGTCGCAGGACGAGGGCCCCGAGCAGGATGATGATGGCGATGATGATGGCGGTGGCCGCGAACTGCGCGGTTTCGACCCGGTGCAGCCTCGCGGTGGTTTCGTTGCGATAGAGATCCGTCGCGAACTCCGCCGCCTTGAGGTACTGGCCCTCGGCTCCGAGGATCGCCGAGACGTGCTGCGCCCGCATCGCCTCTGACGAGTCGGCCAGCGCGGCATCGGTGGCTTCGGCCATGGTGTGGAACCACGGCGTACTGGCGAGGAGGGCGGCGCGGAAGGTCGGGGTCGGCCCGGGCAGACCCAGCGCCGAATCGCCGTTGAGCAACCCGTTCTGAGCGGCGCGCCACTGCTCCAGTGTGCCGCGGAGCTCCGCGGTACGATCCCAGCGGCTTCCTCCCATGCCCGGGGTGACCGTGCGGAGAGCGGCCTTCGAGAGGCGCTGCCCGAGCATCCGCTGTCGCGCCACGACGTTCAGGACCTGCGCGTCCTGCGCCTGCTGGCGCAGGGCGACCACGATGGTGAACCCGGAGACCATCAGCGCTGCCACGATGGTCGTCAGGGCGGCGACATAGCCGAAGCGGAGGCGCTGCAGGAGCGCCTGCTGGGAGCAGGTCATGAGGAACGAGCGCCCGGTGGAGTGGCTCCCGAGGGGCGGGGCTCGCCTTTGGACGAGGGGGACTTCATTCTTGTGGTATCGGCCGGTGCGCCCCGGTCCTGAAACCGCCAGAGGTCGATTGCGCTACTCCACTCTTCTCGGTTGCCTCCTGCTGTCCGCCTGCCATCCCAGGCGGACGGCCAGCACGGCGCGCCCTGATTCAACCGCGATCCGCGCCCTGGCGGAGGCGCCGGTGATCACGGAGCCGAGTGTGGTCGCCTTCTGGCTCTCGGCCTCGGACACGCTCCGGCAGGGTGAGGGGGCCGATCTGCTCGACGACTTCCGTTCTTACACGGCGCTGGTCGCGCCCGATCTTGATGATGCCGGCATCACCCTCGTGGCCACGACGGCCGATTCCGTGATCGTCGAGACTACCGGCGGGAAGCGCCGGATCGTGATGCTGAGCGGGCTCGACTATCCCTTCGGCTACGTACTCGTGGATCCGGGCATGCCGGAGACCATCCTCACCGGTGTCTCGACCGATGACGAGCTGATGGATCAGGTGGACTGGTACTTCGGCGTGGATGAGGAGGAGCCGGATTCAGCGCCCGGCCAGGTGGTGCTCAATACCCCATGACTTCGTGGACCCGCTGCGCCAGGGTCCCCGGGGTGAAGGGCTTCTGCAGGAACCCGGTGTTCGGCAGCAGCGTCCCGTGCTGCAGGATGGCGTCGTCCGTGTAGCCTGAGACGTAGAGGATCCGGAGCGTCGGGCGCCGCTCGCGGAGGCGGGCCGAAAGCTCCTGCCCGCTCATGCCCGGCATGATCACATCCGTCACGACCAGGTCGAGCGGTCCCTCCCACTCCTCGACGACCCGCAGCGCCTCGGCGCCGCTCGCCGCTTCGAGCACCCGGTATCCCACCCCCTCGAGAACCCGGCGCGCCAGCCGGCGCACTGATTCCTCGTCCTCAACCAGCAGCAGCGTTCCCTCCGCGGTGGGGGCGGGAATGGCGGGACTCTGCCCCTCGGTCGGATCCACGCTGCCGGTGGCCTGCGGCAGGAAGATGCGGAACTGGCTCCCCCGGCCGCGCTCGCTCTGCGCGTAGATGAAACCACCGCTCTGCTTGATGATGCCGTAGACCGTGGCCAGGCCGAGCCCGGTGCCCTTGCCGGGTTCTTTGGTGGTGAAGAAGGGCTCGAAGAGATGCGCCTGGGTCTCCGGGTCCATCCCGATCCCCGTGTCCGACACGGTGAGGCGGACGTAGTCGCCGGCGGGCATGACGCTCTCCGGCGCGACGGTGCTCCCCTCGAACCGCTGATTTTCCGCCTCGATGATGATCGTGCCGCCGGTCGGCATCGCGTCCCGGGCGTTGACGCAGAGGTTCAGCAGCACCTGCTCCAGCTGCCCCGGGTCGGCCCGCACCCGCCAGAGGTCCGGCGCGGAGCGGGTGAGCAGGGTGATGTGCTCGCCGATCAGCCGGCGCAGCATCGTCTCCACTCCGTGCACGACCGTGGCCACGTCGAGGATGCGCGGCTGCAGGACCTGCCGCCGGCTGAAGGCCAGCAATTGCCGGGTGAGGTTGGCGGCGCGGGTCGCGGCCCGCTTGATCTCCTCCACGTCGTTGCGCTGCGCGGAGTACGAGGGGAGTTCCTGCAGCAGGATCTCGCTCGTGCCCAGGATCGCGGTGAGCAGGTTGTTGAAGTCGTGCGCGATCCCGCCCGCGAGGCGGCCTGCCGTCTCCATCTTCCGCGCCTGCCGCGCCTCCTCCTCCAGCTGCCGCCGCTCGGTGATGTCGCGCTGGGTGCCCCAGCTCCGGACGAGGCCGCCATCCTGGACGACCCCGACCAGGTTGTTGAGGAAGAAGCGGGTTCGCCCATGGCGATCGTGCTCGTGGCTCTCCGCATCGCTCAGCCGGTAGCCGGAGCGGATGAAAGCGAGCAGGACGTCGTTCAGCGCCGTGCGATCGTGGGGCGGCGCGAAATCCCGGAGCTTCATGCCGATGAGTTCCTCGGGCCGGTCGTAACCGTACATCACCGCCATCGCGACGTTGCACTCGGCGAGGTAGCTGTGATCGAGGAACCGGTCGATCTGTTCCATCTCCGGCATGCCGATCGGCACCGGAGTCTCGTTCTCGAAGCGCCAGATCCCCTCGGTGCTGTGCTCGATGAAGTTGCGGTAGCGGGTCTCGGTCTCCTCGAGGCGGAGGCTCGCTTCCTTGATGTCATGGACGTCCACGTCCACGCCGAGGAAGCCGGCGAGGGTCCCGTCGGCGGCCCAGCGCGGAATCGCGATCTGGAGCAGATGCCGGTAGACGCCGTCGTGGCGGCGCATGCGGAACTCGAACGTGAAGCCGCGCTGTTCGAGCGACGTCAGGCGGTAGTGCTCCTCGACGCGCGCGCGGTCGTCCGGGTGCACCGTGTCGAGCCAGCCGTGCCCCTGCTCCTCCTCCCAGGTGCGGCCGGTGAATCCGAAGGAGGTGGCGTTCTGCCAGATCAGCTTTCGGTCCGCGTCCTCCATCCAGATGTTCACCGGCGCATGCTCGGCGAATTCGCGGAGCCGCAGGTCGCTTGCCTGACGCTCCAGCTCCTGGCGCCGCTGCTCCGTGATCCCGCGGGAGGTGACGACCAGACCGCGGACCACCCGGTCGTCGAGCCGGCTCACGACGCCGCACTCGAATTCGGGCCAGCTCCCGTCGGCGTGACGGTAGCGCACGTTCTCATACAGGTAACTGCCCGGGCTCGCGATCGCCCGCGACAGGACGTCGAGCACGCGCGCCATGTCGTCCGGATGAACGAACTCGAAGCCGTTGTTCCCGACCAGCCGGTCGGGCGTCAGGCCGATCAGCGCGGCCGCGCGCGGGCTCGCGTAGGTCACAGTCCCGTCCTGATCGATGACGACGAGGCCCTCGTCGTCCTGTTCGATGAGGGCCCGGAACAGCCCCGATGGTGGCGAGACCGGCGCCGCGAAGCCGCCGCGCGCGGCCGCTCGGCGGACGGCCGAGAGCAGCCGCCGGCTGTCGAGCTCCTCCAGCGCGAGGCACTCTGCCGCTCCGCGGCGGAGTGCCGCGAGTTCCAGCGTCTCCTGAAGTTCTGGCGCGATCAGGACGACTCGACGTCCCGTCCGGACGATGTCGTCGAGGTCGTCGAGCGTGCGGGCCTCGGACCTTCCGGCGACCAGCACGGCGACTTCTGCACCAGGGGATTGGAGCCCTGCGGGTGGGGGCGCCGGCGTTTGCAGCGTGAATCCCGCCTGGCGGAGACCATCGAGCGCTGCCTCGAGCGCGGCGGTGGCCGGCTCCGGGCAGATGATCAGCAGTGGGCTGTCGGGAGCGAGGGGCGGCTTCCCGGAGGTATTCATGGACACCGATGGGGGATCCGCAGGGGGGCGAATCATCTGAAGTATCGGCGCCCCGGATGCTGCAGGCAATCGCACGGCGGCTTGGACGACCCCGGTCTAATGCGGCGGTTCCCCTCGCAATTTCAGCGCGATGCGCCCCTTGAACGTCCGGACGTCCACCGTCGCCCGGCCATCTCCCGTCGTGAAGCTCCACTCCCCCTTGTGGGTCCCCGGTCGCAGGGCCGCCGGTGGCACGAGCTCGTTGGTGAGCTGGCCGGCGTAGCTTACCAGGTGATAGCTCGCACCGAGGCGGGTGGGCAGGCGGAGTTCGACATCCCCATCGTGCGTCTCGGCGGTGAGTCGGCCCTCGGGCGTGATGTCACCCTTGAAAGCGATCTCGCTGGCGACGGTCTCCAGCGACACCCGCTCCACCGCGCCTTCCATGCCGACCAGCAGCGGGCCGCTGACGGTCGACGCCTGCAGATCCGAGATGACGCCGCGCACCACGATGGTGCCGCTCGCCGTGCGGACCTGACCACTCGCGGCGACGAGTGCGAGTTCCACGTTGCCGTCGATCGTCTCGACCCGGACGTTGTCGGCCCGGCCTTCGACCCGCACTCGGCCGCTCTCGCCGAAGATGTCGACCGACCCGCCACCAGCGGTCACCTCCACCTCCGCCGCGGCCGTCTTCACCCAGAGGCGGCTCCTGGCGGGGATCTGAATCTCGAGGTCGGCGGTTCCCTCGGGTGCGATTCCCTTCGGCCCTTCGACGCCGAGCTTGAGCGCCTCGCGGGTTCCGCCGAGGAAGAAGGTGCCGGCGCTCCGGTCCACCCGGCCGCGCACGTGCACGCTGTCGCGCTCCCAGGTGGTGACCCGGAGCGAGCCGCTCAGCGCAAAGATGCGCAGGGCGGGGTCGGACCGCGCCGGGCGGCCCGCGTCGATGGTCTCCTGCGCCCGGAGTGCCGGCGCCGGTGCCAGAGCCAGCAGCACAATCAGGGTGAGGGCGTGGTTTCGTGGCATCTCAGCTCTCCGACTGGCCCGCGGCGATCGCATGCCGAAGCAGCGCCAGCCGCTGTTCGTACCGCGCGACCAGCATCTGCTCGAGGGGTGTGTTCCCCGGGTCGCTCCTGAGCGCGGCCTCGGCCTCGGCGATCGCGTGGTCGATGATCGTGAGATTCCGTTCGACCGCGGCGCGGGTTGCAGGCGGGATCGATCCCGGATTCGCGGCGAGCCGGTGGGCGAGGTCGCTGCTCTCGGTGGTGTAGCGGGCCTGCGCCGCCGCGAAGCCGGGGGGCGCTGTCCGCCGCGTCCAGAGCGTACCGAGCGCGGCACCAAAGAGCACGAGGCCGATCGCCGCCGCCAGCCGGCCCCACGCGAGCCAGTTCGGCGGCGTGCGAGATGGCACGTGCCTGCCGGCGATGCTCGTGGTGTGCGGGGGCATGGGGAGCCGGGAGGCGATGCCGGCCCAGAGATCCCGCTCCGGTGCAACCGATTCGGGGAGTTCCCGCGCCTCGGAGAGAATCGAGCGAAGCGCCGCCTCTTCCGCCCGGCACCCGGGGCAGGAGGCAAGATGGGCCACGATCTCCTCCCGTTCCGCGGGGGCCAGTTCGTCGTCGAGGAAGGCGTCAAGCCTCGCCGAGCAGCGGTCGCAGTCGATCATCGTCCCAGCCTTTCTCTCAGAAGCCGGCGCGCACGGAAGAGTTGCGCCTTCGAAGTCCCGTCGGCGATACCCAGCATTCGGCCGATCTCCTCGTGCTGATATCCCTCGACATCGTGCAGGACGAAGACCGTGCGGGCGCCCTCGGGGAGCGCCGCAATCGCATGGCTCAGGTCAGGTGAAGGAGCCGGCGACTGGGTGACCCGCTCGAGTCTCGCCGGATCGTCCACCAGGGTGACCCGGGCCGAACGGCGCCCCGCGGTGCGCCGGGACTGCAGCACCTCGTTCACCGTCAGGCGATGCAGCCAGGTCGAGAAGGCGCTCTCCCCGCGGAAGGTGGCGAGCCGCTCCCAGACCCGGACGAAGACATCCTGGGTGTGCTCCTCCGCCTCTTCCCGGGTTCCAGCCAGGCGGAGGCAGAGGGCGTGCACCCGCCCGACATGGGCGTCGTAGAGCTCGCGAAAGGCGGAGGGATCGCCCTGCTGAGCACGGGTGACAGTGTCGTTCACCGGGACCGGGGGAGGGGCGTCATCGTGAAATGGGATGCCGGTCGGGGCGGCGGGGTTTGATCCGGCCGGATGGCCGGCCCACTCCAGGCGGGTGCCAATCCTCAGCCGCCGATGAGGAATTGGCCGGCGGAGCAGGGTAGCATCCCCCCGACAGGTGGGGGACGAGCGGGACCGCCGGAGATTGCTGGGCTCTCATTCCGGCTTCACGGTTCGTTCATCGCGGTGGTTGTGTATTGGCATCCAGCCGGAACACTGCTCCAGGAGGTGCCGATGCGCGTCGCCGATGTGATGCAGACAAACCTCCGGACCATGAACTGCAGGGACACCATCGGGGAAGCGGTCAGTCTGCTTGCGGAGACACATGTCTCCGGAGTCCCGGTCCTCGACGATCATGGCAGGCTCGTGGGAGTGCTCTCCAGCAGCGACATCCTGAGCGCGCTGGCCGAGCACACGGATCCCGAGGCCCGTGAAAAGGTGTTCGAGGAGACCCTGGTTCAGGAAGTGATGACCCCCCGGCCGCAGACGGTGACGCCGGAGGCGCTGGTAAAGGATGCCGCGCAACGGATGCTCTACCTCGAGGTGCATCGCCTGTTCGTGGAGCACGAGGGCCGCCTGCTCGGAGTGGTTTCGACGACCGATCTGGTCCGGGCGGTGGTGGCAGCCAGAGTGTAGAGCAGTGAGGGAGGGTAGGTAAGGGAGGGACCGGTCTGAGGGGACCGGTGTAGGGAAGCCGGTCTGAGGGGACCGGTGAGAGGGCAAGGAAGCCGGGGACGCCAGTTCCCGGCTTTCTTGTGCCCAGGAGTCTCGTGGTACACCGTGCGCGCCGCGCGGTCGTCGGAAGTTTCCACCCACACAAGCACGCGGCAGGATCTGGCGACCTCCGGCCATCCGGGCGGCCCTTGACGGTCGCCCGCGATTGTCTTAGTGTATCACAACAACGATACACTAACGACTCACCTGGAATCTCATGTTCGAGCAGATCGATCCGCGGAGCGCCACTCCGCTCTACGCCCAGATCGCCAACCGCATCAAGGTCGCGGTGGCCTCGGGGGACCTGCGGCCCGGTGTGGGGTTGCCGTCGGTACGGCAACTGGCCGGGCAGCTGCGGATCAACCCGGCGACGGTGGTCCAGGCCTATCGAGAACTCGAAGTGGAGGGATTCGTGGAGATGCGACAGGGCGCGGGCACCTTCGTCCGGGAGATCGAGGCCAGCCGCCGGAGTCGTCAGCGGGATCAGGAGGCCCGTCGCCTTGTCCGGGCGATGCTCGCGGAGGCCGGGAAGCTGGGCCTGAGCGGGGAGGATATCCGTGAGGCAGTGGAGCGGGAGCTCGAAGGGAGGGCACGATGACCTTCGCCATCGAGACCCGCGGGCTTCGCTACCGTCCGGGGAAGGACTTCGAGCTGCGCGACGTGTCGCTCCATGTTCCGGCCGGCGCGATCTACGGCTTCCTCGGTCCGAACGGCTCCGGCAAGACGACGACCATTCGCCTGCTCATGGGGCTGCTCAGGCCTCAGGCGGGCGCGATCACCGTGCTCGGGGTCCCGGTGCCGGCCGAGGTGCCGCGTGCGCTGCTGCGCACGGCGTACGTGCCCGAGCGGCCGCAGCTCTACCTCTCCCTGACCGTGCGGGAGTCGATCCGCTACCACTCCGCGTTCTACCCCGGATGGGACCGGCGCTGGGCGGACGAGCTGCTGGCCCGGTTCGGCCTCCGGGAAGCAGCCCCGCTGGCCCGGCTCTCCAAGGGCGAGATGGGCAAGCTGATGATCCTGCTGGCGCTGGCACAGTCCCCGGACCTCCTCATCCTGGACGAACCGACCGATGGCCTCGATCCGGTTGTCAGGCGCGAGGTGCTGACCGCCCTGCTCGACTACGTGTCCCAGCGCGAGGCGACGGTCTTCATCTCCAGCCACCTGGTGCATGAGCTCGAGCGGATCTGCGACTGGGTCGGGGTGATGGATCGAGGCCGTCAGGTGGCGGAGCTCCCGATGCAGAGCTTCAAGAACGGGATCAAGCGGCTCCGCGTGCACGACGCACCGACCCAGCTCGGCGACACGCCGTTCGTGGTGCTGGCGCGCGAAAACGGGGACGGCGCCGGCGAAACCTGGATCGTGCGGGGATGGCAGGCCCCCATGCACCAGTACTTCGGAGGCGTCGGCGCCTCGCTGCGCGAGGTGATCGACCTCGATCTGGAAGAGGGCTTCGTCGAACTGCTGCGCACCGCCCGCGCACCCGGGCAGGAGGGCTGATGTTCAACGCCGTGCTGTACACCCAATGGAAATGGGCGCGCACCCCGCTGCTGGTCCTCGCCCTGGCGAGCTTCGCGCTTCCGGTGCTCTCGGTCCGCAGCCAGTCCGACCCCGGGCTCCCGGCGGTGGCTCTGCTCTCCCGGATCCAGAGCTGGGGCCTCGTCTACCCGCTGCTCGCGCTCTGCCTTGGCCTGCTGATCGCCCTGCTCATCTGGATGCCGGACCGGAGCGGTCGGCACATCTACGCCCTCAGCATGCCGGTGCCGCGCTGGCGCTTCGTGCTGCTCCGCTTCGGCGCCGGGCTGGTGCTGGTGATGGTCCCGGTCGCACTGCTCGGCATCGGCACGCTCATCGCGACGGCCGCGACGCGGATGCCACCCGGGGTGAACGCCTATCCGGGCGCCATCACGCTCCGGTTTCTCCTGGCAACCCTCGTGGCATTCTCGCTCGCGTTCGCGGTGGCCGCGGGGACGTCCCGCCTCACCAAGGCCGTGCTCGGCATACTCTGTCTGGTGATCGCGGTCGAGGTCGCTCTCTCGCTCGCGGGCGTCACCGGGGTCGACCCCGTACTGCGGCTGCTCGAGTGGATGGCCTCGCCCACGGGCCCGCTCGACATCTTTGCCGGTCGCTGGATGCTTCTCGATGCGTGAACGGATCCGGCTGCTCCTGCTGGGCGCGGGTCTCCTCATCCCGCCTCGCGCGGCGCTGGCGCAGACCGCGGCGGAGGCGCGTGCGGCCGCCGAGCACCTGCTGGAGGCCTATCGGGTGAACATGGCGGCCGCCGAGCGCATCAACCGGGCGGAGCAGCGGCTTCGCCAGTCGGACACGGTGGAGGTCGGGGCCCTTCGGCTGGTGGTCCGTCAGGCGGACCGGTCGATCGCGGAGGCCGCGGCCAGTCTCGCGTGGCCGGTCATCCACGGCCGCTACGGAAGCATGGGGGACCTGCTGAAGCAGCATCCGATCATGGTCTTCTCCTTCGACAGCACCGCCAAGGAGTATGGGGCCAGCGTCTCCCTTCCCGATCGTTCCGTCACCACACAGAACTTCGGCGCGGGACCCGCTCGCCTTTCGGCCGGACTGCTCCGGTATGCCGACATGCTGCTCTGGGCGAACGCGGACAGCGCCCTCAGGATCTGGTATCCCTCCGCGCCGGACCCCGGCCTGGAGGCCTTCGTGACGGCCGAGCGGGTCTACCTCGAGCTGGTGACATCGCTCTGGGTGCAGGCGCGCTCCTGTCTCATCGGCGACGACCGGGCCTGCAGCGAGGCGCTGGGTCTTCGCAGGGTCGATGATCCACTGATCGAGTCGTTCGATCCCCCCGGCCGCCGCGTACTCGCCGAGCGACTCGCCGAATCGCGCGAGGGTCAGCGACTGGTCATGCGCCATCAGGCATGCCTGGACGATGCCGACGATGGTGCCTGTGTGGCGCTCCTCCGTGCGGCGCTCGGCGATTCGGGGCGGTACGATGCCTTCCGGCTCCCCGATGCCGTCGGTGACGCACCACGGCGCGCGCTGGTCGCGGAAGTGACGCGCCTCGGCGGTCCCGAAGCATGGGGTCGTCTCCTTGCATCCGCCGGGCAGCCGCTCGAAGCGCGGTTCGCGCTGGCCGCGGGGGTCCCGCCGGATTCGCTGATGCGGGTCTGGCGCCGCACGCTCATCGCCGCGCGACCGACGAGCGTGAACGTCTCGGCCGGCACGCTGCTCACGGCCCTGCTCTGGTTCGCGCTCGGCCTCGCCTTCGCGATGAGGTTCAGCCGATGGTACTGACACCCGTACGCTGGCTGCTCCTGACGCTGCTGAGCTGCGCGGCCATTGCCGCGGCTTATCTGCCACCCGCCGACATCACCGAATCGCCGCGCTGGTCTCGCTACACGTGGGGCGACCACCATGAGAGCCCCCGCACTCGCCTCGCATTCGCCGCGGAGCGCTGGGCGGCGCTCAGCGAACGGGAGGCGCTCCCCGGGTCGCCGGTGGCGGGCGATGTCCCGGTCCTCATCTCACGCGGCGGTCTGCGGCCCGAGGTCGGAGCGGCGGTCGACTCCCTGATCCGGAACATCTGGCGCCGGGCGCCCCGGGCCGATTCAACGATTCGCTTGCGGGTCGTGGCGGCCGCCTACGGTGAGCAGATCGACCTCTGGACCGCGGCGCTGGTTCCCGAGGTGCTGCTGCCTGACCAGACCGACGGCCGCACCTGTCTCGTGATACTGCCCGGTATCTACCAGCGTGGCACGCAGTCAGAATCAAGCCAGGGCTGGTGGCGCCGCAACCTGCGACGTGAGGTCGGAGGGGCGGTGGCGCCCTGCGTGCTGCGTGCGGTGCTGGGACCGCCGGGCCCCGAGATCGCGCGGTGGCTCGCGGCACGGGGCTACGATCTCGGGAGTTCCATCAGCTGGGCCGTCGGTGGTAATGCCGGGGTGGAGTATCAGAGCATCTGGGACGATCGCCTCGCCCTCGAACAAACGGGGGTGCCTGAACTCATGCTGCGCCTCGTCGGTGAGCTGCCCCCGGCGTATCGGTCCACGGAGACGGCGCGTTGCGCGAGCAATGTTCGGGGGCATTGCGCCGAGCTCGTCACGGTGCTGCCAGATCGGCCGCGGGGCTCCGGGCCGATGATCCGATTGCGCTCGCTCGACGGAGGTCGTTCGGCGGCACTCTCCGACGATGCCGAGTCCTTCCTCTCGGATCTGATCGAGGAGCGGGGACTCGAGAGGTTCCGCCGCTTCTGGACGTCGACATCGCCCGTGAACGCCGCGTTCAGCGCGGCCTACGGCACCTCGCTCGACGACTGGACGCACGGCTGGGTCAGGCGCTCGGTGGGCTCCGTCGAACTCGGCGCGGCGATCCATCCGCGTGGCGCGATGGCCGGGATCCTGGTGGCCCTGCTGGTCCTTGGTGTGACGGCCGCAGCGGCCGCGAGGCGGGAGATCGGCTGAAAGGCGTCAGGCCCGAGCCATCCCCGCCTCCACCCGCGCGCGCAGCCGCACGCGGACTCGCTCCACCTCCGCCTCCAGCTCCGTGATGATCTGCTCCGCGCCGGCCAGATTGCCGGCCCGGCTCTGCTTCTCGAGCCTTCCGCAGAGCGCAGCGGCCCGGACGGCGCCCAGGTTGCTGGCGCCGCCTTTCATCGCATGCGCGCCGCGGGTGACCCGCTCCGGATCCCGCTCCGCCGCCCCCCGCCGCATGTGCTCGAGACGCGCGGGGACCTCGGCGAAGAAGAGGTCGACGAGGTCGCGCACCAGCTGCTCGCCGCCCTTGCCGGCGAACTCGAGCACCTCATCCAGGATCGTGTCGTCGATGGAGCCGTCGTCCTCGGCCACTACCACCGTGGTAGCCGGCGGCGTGGCAGGCGGCGCTTCCCCCGTCTCGACTTCCCAGCCGATCCATCGGCCCAGGGTCGCGTACAGCTCCTTCACCCGGATCGGCTTGCTGACGTAATCGTCCATGCCGATCGCGAGGCAGCGTTCCCGGTCGCCCGCCATCGCGTTCGCGGTCATCGCGACGATCGGGGTATGGCGCGCGGCCCCTTCGAGCCGGCGGATCTCGGTGGTGGCGACGTAGCCGTCCATCTCCGGCATCTGGCAGTCCATCAGGATGATGTCGTAGGGAAGCTCCCGTGCGGCGTTCACCGCTTCGAGACCATTGCCGACGACATCCACCAGGTGACCGAGGTTCTCCAGCATCCGCGCCGCGACCTTCTGGTTCACCGGATTGTCCTCGGCGAGGAGCACGCGCGCCCGGGCGCGCGGGCGGGCGTCCGGCGCCGGCAGGGGATGCTGCAGCGACCCTGATTCCACCGACACGCCGAGACCGAGCGCCCGATACAGCGCTTCGTGCAGCGCCTGATGGCGGACCGGCCGGGTGATGACGGCGGCGATGCCGGCCTCGCGCGCCGTGGCCGCCAGGTTCCGCTCCATCAGGCCGGTGAGCAGGATGACCCTGGTCCGGGAGAGTTCGTCGAGCTCGGCCAGTGCGCGGGACAGCTCGAGTCCGTCGGTCTCCTGCAGGTGGCCGTCGAGGATCACCAGATGGAACGGCGTCCCGGCGCGGGCGGCCTCCCCCAGGCGGATGAAGGCGTCGGCGGCCTCCTCCGAGACCGTGACGGCGAGTCCCCACGCCTCGAGCTGGTCCACCAGGGCGGCGCGTGCAGTCGGTTGCGCTTCGACCAGCAGTGCGCGGATGCCCGCGAGCGCCGGGTCGGGGTCCAGCGGCCCGGGCGTGCGGACGGCCGCGAGCTGCAGCGGGAGGGTGAACCAGAAGGTGCTGCCGACGCCGGGCTCGCTCTCGACGCCGATGGTGCCGTCCATGAGCTCCACCAGCTGGCGGCAGATGGCGAGGCCGAGGCCGGTGCCGCCGTACTTCCGCGTCGTCGACGAGTCCGCCTGACTGAACGCCTGGAAGAGCCGGTCGCACTGCTCCGGCGTGAGGCCGATCCCCGTGTCCCGCACCTCCCAGCGGATCATCGGGGTTCCGGCCGAGGGCGGATCGGCATGGACGTGCACGGTGACCGAGCCCCGCTCGGTGAACTTCACCGCGTTGGAGACGAGGTTGGTGAGGATCTGCCGCACCCGGGCCGGATCGCCGCGCACGCCGTCGGGGACGGCGCGCGGCACGAACGAGGCCAGCTCGATGCCGCGGCTGGTGGCCCGTTCGCAGAGCAGATCCAGGGTGTCGTCGACGACGCCGCGCAGCGAATAGTCCACGGTCTCCAGCGTCAGCCGTCCCGCTTCGATCTTGGAGAAGTCGAGGATGTCGTTGATGATGCTGAGCAGCGCCTCACCGGAGGCGCGCACCGTCTCCACGAAGGTGCGCTGTTCGGCGCTGAGCGGCGTGTCCAGCAGCAGGCCGGTCATCCCGATCACCCCGTTCATCGGGGTGCGGATCTCGTGGCTCATCATCGCGAAGAACGCCGACTTCACCCGCACCGACTCCAGCGCCTGGTCGCGCGCGCGGCCCAGCTCTTCGGCCTGTTCGGCGAGCAGCGACGCCTGCTCCTCGACCCGGGCGCGGGAGTCCTCCACGTCCAGCGAATAGCGGTAGAGGTCGTCCTCCTGGCGCTTCCGGTCGGAGATGTCGGTCAGGGTGCCGACATACGCGGTCGTGCGCCCCTGGTCGTCGACCACGGCGCGCGCCATCGCACCGAGCCAGCGGATGGTGCCGTCGGGATGACGAATCCGGAATTCCGCCACGAAGTCGCGCTGCTCCATCGCCGCGGACTGCCATTCGGCCCGCACCGCCATCTGATCGGCCGAGTCGATGGCGCTCATCCACCCGGCCCCGAGCGCCTGCGCCTCGGGAAGGCCCGTCAGCTCGGTCCAGCGGGAATTGACGTAGCGACAGCGGCCGGCCTCGTCGGTCTCGAACATGCCGATCGGGGCGCAATGGGTGATGCGTGCGAAGCGGGCCGCCGCCTCGTTCGCGGGGTCCGCGACCGCGTCCGCCGGCGAGGGAATGGGCCCGAGGGGTGCCATGGGGAATTCAGGCGGGGGTGGCGCTGCGGCGCGCCAGCAGGTAGCTGGTCGCACGCTCGGCTTCGGTCTCGAGATCGGCACTCCGCCGCACGGCCGTGACCAGGTCGTTGCTCCGGGCGGCCATCTCCACCTCCTTGCAGAGCCGGGCGAGCTCCGCGGCGCCGATGTAGGCCGCGCTGCTCTTGAGGGCGTGGGCCGCCGCGCGCACCCGCTCCGCGTCGCCATCGCTCAGCGCGAGCAGGATCGCCTTGCGGCGGGCCGGGAGGTCGCCGAGGAAGAGATCGATGAACTCGATCACCACGTCGGGCTGCCCCTCCTCCTGCAGCTGCCGGAAGCCCTCGAGCACCGCGGAGTCCACCGGCGGAACCGTGGGAGCCGGGGGACTGTTGTCAGGCGCCCAGCGGTTGAGCGCCTCCTGCAGCTGGTCCTGGCGGACCGGCTTGCTGAGGTAGTCGTCCATGCCGGCGGCGAGGCAGTGCTCCCGGTCGCCCTGCATGGCGTTCGCGGTCATGGCCACGATCGGCGTGCGGGCCACCGGGCCCGGCATCGCGCGGATCGCGGCGGTCGCCTCGTAGCCGTCCATCTCGGGCATCATGCAGTCCATGAAGACCACGGCGTACGGCAGGCGGCGCACCATCTCCACCGCCTCCAGCCCGTTCGCGGCGACATCCACCTGGCAGCCGATCCGTCCGAGCATGCGTGCGGCGACCTTCTGGTTGACGCTGTTGTCGTCCACGACGAGGACGCGGGGGCCCGTCGGCCGAACCTGGGACGCGACCACTTCCGGCGCGCCGCTCGACGCTGCCGGGGTTGCGTTCGGCGTGGAGGACGGCGTGCCGGGGTCGGTGAACGCCTGCTGGAGCGCCTGGGCGAGGTCCTCGAGGCGCACCGGCTTCTTCAGGAACGTGACCACGCCCAGCTCCCGGAGCCACTCGTCGCGGGGCCGGTTCAGCATGCCACTGACGAGGATGATGCGCGTCGTGGCGAGCTCCGGCTCGGCCCGAATGGCGCGGGCCAGCGCCTCGCCATCCATCTCCGGCATCATGAAGTCGAGCAGGACCGCATCGTAGCGCTGGCCGGCGGCGACGGGGGTCTTGAGCCGCGCGAGCGCTGCGGCGCCACTTTCGACCGCGTCGCCGGTGAGGCCGAGATGCTCGACCTCCTCGATCAGGACCCGGCGGGCGAGCTCCACGTCATCCACCACGAGAATCCGGCGGCTGGACGGCAGCGCCGGAATCGCTTCCGTCGTTCCATCAGCGACCTCCGGCAGGGGCAGGCTGAACCAGAAGGTGCTCCCCTGGTCCCGGGTGCTGGTGACGCCGATGGTGCCACCCATGAGGCGCACCAGCTGACGCGAGATGGCGAGCCCGAGTCCCGTGCCGCCGAAACGGCGCGTGGTCGAGGAGTCGGCCTGCATGAACTTCTCGAACACCTGGCCGAGCTTGTCCTCGGCGATCCCGATGCCGGTGTCCCGCACGTCGAACCGCAGCTGCGCGATCCCTGCCGCTCCCGGCTCCCGGCTCACCTCGACCAGGACATAGCCGTGCTCGGTGAATTTCACGGCGTTCCCCACGAGGTTGGTGAGGACCTGCCGGATGCGGCCCTGGTCGCCCACGACGCGGCGTGGAACGCCGGGCCCGTAACGGAGCGCGATCTCCAGCCGCTTGTCCTGGATCTTGGGCATCAGCAGGTCGGCCACGTCCTCCACCACGCGGTGGACCTCGAACGGTACCGGTTCGATGACCAGCTTCTCCGCTTCGATCTTGGAGAAGTCGAGAATGTCGTTGATGATCGTGAGCAGCGATTCCGACGAGGCGCGGATGGTCTCGGCGCACTCCCGCTGCTCCTGGGTGAGCGCCGTGTCGAGCAGCAGTCCCGTCATCCCGATGACGCCATTCATCGGGGTCCGGATTTCATGGCTCATGCTCGCGAGGAAATCCGCCTTGAGGCGGGCCGACTCGATCGCCTGCTGCCGGGCCCGGACCAGGTCGGTGACCACGTCACTCACCACGATCATGCCGCCGATGCTTCCGCTCGCGTGCCGCCAGGGGTGGATGGCCCAGCGCAGGTAGCTGGGCTCGCCATCCGAGTGCTGGAAGAAGTCCTCGGGGTTGGACAGGGCCTCGCCGGCCAGCGCGCGCTTGTGCAGCGCCTTCCACCGCTCGGGGAGGTGGGGGAAGACGTCGTAATGGGACCGGCCCACCAGGTTCTCACCCACGAGCCCGTAGTCCTCCAGCCACTTCCGGCTGTAGGCGAGATAGCGCATCTCGGTGTCGAGCATCGCCATGGCGATCGGCGCGTTCTCGATGCTCTCGGTGAGCACGAAGTGCTCGTGCTCGAGCAGGTCGTTGGCCCGCCGGGCACTGGTCACGTCGTAGGAGGTCCCCACATACCCGCCGAAGCTGCCATCGGCGTGGTACCAGGGCGCGCCGTTGGCCACGAGCCAGCGGTACTCGCCGTCGTGACGCAGCGTCCGGTATTCCATCGAGAAGGGCTGCCGCGCCTCGAGCGCCTCGGCGTAGGTCTTGAGCGCCGCGGCAACATCGTCGGGATGCACCCGGTCCCAGCGGCCGCGCAGCGTCTCGTCTTTCGGCGCGCCGGTGAAGGCCAGCAGCTGGGCGTTCCCGTAGGTGGCGATGCCGTCCGGGCCGGTCATCCAGATCATGATGGGGGCGTGATCGGCCATCTGGCGGAACCGCTCTTCGCTCGAGCGGAGACTGGTCTCCTCCTGGCGCCGCAGGGTGATGTCGTTGACGATCAGCCAGAGCCGGCTCGCCCCGTCGGCATCGCGGACCTGCACCCCGTCGACCACCACCGGCACCCGGCTGCCGTCACGGCGCAGATACTCCTTCTCGTGCGGGCCGTAGCGCCCGGTCTCCGCCAGCCCGCGCAGCCACTGCTCCTGCATCGGGCGGAACTCGGGCGGAGTCACGTCCCAATGACTGCGCTGCCGCAGTTCGTCACGCGAGTAGCCCAGCATCGCCAGGTAGGCCTCGTTGGCGTCGACATAGCGGCCGTCGAGTTCACAGAGCGCCATGCCGAGGGGGCTGAGCTCGAACAGCCCGCGCAGCTTTGCCTCCGAAGCGCGGAGGGCGTGTTCCTGTTCCCGCTCGTGGGTGATGTCGGTATGGGTGCCGGTCATGCGGACCGGCCGGCCGTCGGCGTCGCGCTCCACGACCTTCCCGCGATCGAGGATCCAGCGCCACTGACCATCCCTGGTCCGGAGCCGCTGCTCGGTCTGGTAGAACTCCGTCTCGCCCCGGAAGTGGGCCTCGACGGCCGCGAAGACCCTGGCATAGTCGTCGGGGTGCAGGACTTCGGACCAGGCCGTGACGTGGCCGCGGATCTCGTGGGGTTCGTAACCCAGCATCCGGCACCAGCGGGGGCTGAAGTAGACTTCGCCGGTGGGGATGTTCCAGTCCCACAGCCCGTCGTTGGCCCCCTCCACGGCGTAGGCCAGGCGCGTTTCGCTCTCGCGCCGCGCCGCTTCCGCCTGGCGTCGTGCCGTGATGTCGATGGCGGTGCCGATCAGTCCGGTCACGGTTCCATCCGGTCCGTGACGCATGGTGGAACGGCCCTCGACCCAGCACAGGCGCCCGTCGGCACGCAGGTAGCGATACTCGCTGCGGAACTCGCCGCCCGCGCTGGCCGCGTCGGCCCACTCCTGCGCGACGCGGGTCCGGTCTTCGGGGTGAATCGTGCGCAGCCACCCCATCCCCTTCGCATCGGCCTCGGACACACCCGTGAGTTCGCTCCACCGCCCGTTCACGGTGGTGCACCAGCCCCGGCTGTCGCATTCGAACACCGCGGTCGGCAGGTCGCTGAGCAGGGTGCGGAGGCTCAGCTCGCGCTCGGCCAGGTGGCGGTTGGCCCCCTCGAACTCGAGCACCTTGTGCCGCAGCTCGAACTGGACCTCGACCTGACGAGCGACTCGGATCAGCGCGTCGCGCTGCGCCTCATTCAGCTCGCGGGGGTTCGTGTCCACGACGCAGAGCGTGCCGAGCGCCAGTCCCGCCTCGGTCCTGAGCGGCACGCCGGCGTAGAACCGGATGTGCGGCTCGCCAGTGACCAGCGGATTGTCGGCGAACCGGGGGTCGACCAGTGCGTCGGGAACGACGAGCAGGTCCGGCTCGAGGATCGCGTGTGCGCAGAAGGCGATGTCCCGCGGAGTCTCGGTGGCGGTCACGCCCAGGCGCGCCTTGAACCACTGGCGCTGCTCGTCGACCAGGCTGATATACGCCGTCGGCGTCCCGCAGAGCTGCGCGGCGAGGTGGACCAGATCGTCGTACCGGTCCTCGGGGGGCGTGTCGAGAATGCAGAGCTGCCGGAGCGCCTCCAGGCGGTCCGGTTCGTCGGCTGGCAGTCGGGCGGAGATCACGGGCCTTGGGTCCGGGGATGAGGCGTCATTCCTCGGTCATCGGCAGCCGGGGGCGTTCTCTCAAGTGTCGCGGCTGGGCCAGTTTGCATGGCTCGCCCTCTCCAGGGCCTGTGGATCGGCTCGGGCACGGACGAGTCCTTGCTCGGGATGGGAATGCGACGCCGCCCCCGATGGGGGACCGGGGGTCTTCCTTCGGCGGTCGGCGTGTCCAACTCGCTGCATGACCGCCACTTCAGCCCGGACCCAAGCCCTGCGCACCTTCGACGCTGTCGCCGCCGATACCGACGCCGTGGACGCCGCCCTCGCGGCGAGCGGGGATGCGCATGCCTTCGAGCGGCTCTACCGCCGGCACGTCAACCGGATCAGCACCCTGGTCCGGCGGATGATGGGGGAGGATGTCGACGAGATCACCCAGGAGGTGATGGTCCGGGCGTGGCAGAAGCTGCACACCTTCCGTGGCGAGGCCGCGTTCGGCACCTGGCTGCACCGCATGGGGGTGAACGTGATCCTCAACCGACGTTCGGAGCGGGGACGCTGGCGGAAGCGGTTCATGGAGGAACCGGAAGGCGGCATCGAGTATCCCGATCGGCCGATCTCGCCCGCGCAGGGGGTGGACTTCGAGGGGGCGATCGCCGCCCTGCCTCCGGGGGCGCGCCGGGTCTTCGTGCTGCACGACGTCGAAGGGTACCGCCACGAGGAGATTGCCGGCCTGCTCGGCATTACCGCCGGCACCTCGAAGTCCCAGTTGCACTACGCCCGCATGGCTCTCAGAAAGACGCTGGGGTGAACCCATGATGCATCCAGCCGAGGAACGATTCTCCGACCTGCTCGATGGCGAACTGCCTGACGAGGAACGGAGTGAACTGCAGGCGCACCTCGACGGCTGCGCCGAATGTGCCGCACTGCTCGAGGAGCTGCGACGGGTGGTCGGCCGCGCGAGCGCGCTGGAGGACCGGCCCCCGCACCACGATCTCTGGCCGGGCGTCGCCGCCGCGATCGGCGCGTCGCCGCCGGTCCGGCGTCGAATCGCCTTCTCCCTGCCGCAGCTGCTCGCCGCGGGCGTCGCCCTGATGCTCCTGTCAGGCGGCGGGGTGGCCATCGCCCTCCAGGCGCGGGCGGCGCATCCGGCGATTCCGGCCGCCGCGGGGGGCACGGCGGCGGCCGGTGAAGTCGCGGCGGCGTCCACGGCGTCGGCGGAACATGGCTACGACGCGGCGGTACGCGAGCTGGCGGAGGAACTCGCCGCGGGCCACGGCCGCCTGGACAGCACCACGGTGCGGGTGGTCCAGCAGAAGCTGCAACTCATCGACCGGGCGATTGCCGAGGCCGAGCGGGCCCTCGCCGCCGATCCGGGCAACTCGTATCTCCACGGCCATCTCACCCAGACGCGAATGCGGAAACTCGAGCTGCTGCGGCGTGCCGCGCATCTCGCCCGCAGCTGAATCGAGCCGGAAAGGACCGTCATGCTGCTCCTGATTGCTTCGCTCGCGGCGACTGCGCCGCAGGGCACCGATACCACCGTCACCGTGCGCGCCGGGTCGCGCCTGGAACTCTCGAGTCAGGAGGGCGACATCACCGTGGCCACCTGGAACCGGAATGCCATCCGGATCGAGACGGACAACGACGACGATACCCGGATCGTGGTGGATCAGGGCGGCGGGGTCGTCAGCCTCCGCGCGCACCACCGCTACGGCCCGTCGGAGGTGAGCTGGAAGCTCACCGTGCCCGCCGAGATGGCGATGGAACTGTCGAGTCAGAGCGGGGACGTCGCCGTGGATGGAGCCCGGGGAGAGGTGAACGTCTCGACGGTGGAGGGCAAGATCACGGTGCGGGGCGGGACGGGGTACATCACCCTCCAGTCGGTCGAGGGCGACATCGACCTCCATGAAGCGAGTGGCCGGATCGCGCTGACGACCGTCGACGGCTCCATCAAGGCGAGCGGACTCCAGGGCGACCTGAAGGCCTCCGCCGTCGATGGCGAGATCCTGCTCGACGATATCGAATCGTCGAACGTCGAGGCCAACACGGTGGATGGCGAGATCCGCTTCTCGGGATCGATCCGCGACGGCGGCCGCTACAAGCTGACCTCGCACGACGGTGATGTGACGGTCTCGGCGCCGGTGATCAACGCCAGCGTCTCGGTCTCCACCTTCAGCGGGGACTTCGATTCCGACTTCCCCGTGACACTCAGCGGGAACTCCGCTCGTAAGCGCATGAGCTTCACCCTTGGCAGCGGTGGCGCCCGGCTCGAACTCGAGTCGTTCGACGGCACGGTCGCGCTGCGCAGGACGACGGGCCGCCGGTAGGCCCCTGACAACGACTCATTCTCCGGAGCTGATCATGAACGTGTCCCTGCTGCTGCCGCTCGGCCTGCTCGCCATCGCCGCGCCGCTCTCCGCCCAGGACTTCCGCTGGCACGGCGCCATCGCCTCGGGCAAGCGGCTCGAGATCCGTGGGATCAACGGCGCCGTGCACGCTGCCCGCGCCACCGGCAGTGAAGCCGAAGTGACGGCGAGCAAGAGGGCCCGCCGGAGCAGGCCGGAGGATGTCGAGATCAAGGTGGTCGAGGACGCCCAGGGGGTGCTGATCTGCGCCGTCTACCCGTCCCGCCGCGCCTCGCGGCCGAACGACTGCCGCCGCAACGGGAACCAGAACGACACCGACGACAATGATGTCGAGGTGACCTTCGAGGTGAAGGTGCCGGCTGGGGTCGATTTCGAGGCATCCACGGTGAACGGTGACGTAACCGCCCGCGACCTCTCCTCGGATGCCGAACTGACGACGGTGAATGGCGATATCGATGTCGAGTCGGGTGGCGTCGCCCAGGCCACCACGGTGAACGGGTCGATCAAGGCTCGGCTTGGACGGTCCGACTGGAAGGATCGCGTCGATTTCACCACGGTCAACGGCGGGATCACCGTGACCCTACCCGCGAACGCCAGCGCCGACCTCGAGGCGACGACCGTGAACGGGTCGATTGACAGCGACTTCCCGATTACAATGCGTGGCCGCATGAATCCGCAGTCGCTGCGCGGGCGGATCGGTGAGGGCGGGCGCGACCTCAAACTGACGACGGTCAATGGTGGAATCACCATCCGCAAGGCAAGCTGAATCCGCGGTCCCGCCGGCTCCGTACGGGCCGGCGTGAAAATCCTCCACGTCATCCTGATGCTGAGCCTGGTCGCGGCCGACGCCGCCGGCCAGGCTCAGGCGCTGGGGCCCTCGCCGAAAGTGGCGACCGCGCTCCGCCTGCAGACCGCCGCTCCCCACATCGACGGCCGCCTCGACGACGCCGCCTGGAAGAGCGCCCTCTGGTTCGGCGACTTCGTCCAGAAGGAGCCGGTCGAGGGCGCTGAACCCGCGGAGCGGACCGAGATCGCCATGCTCTACGACGGGGATGCCCTCTACGTGGGTGCCCGGATGTGGGGCAAGCTGCCCGATGACGTCGCGGCCCCCGTCACCCGTCGCGACCAGCTCGGCAACGGCGAGAATCTCATCGTCGAGCTCGATACCTATCTCGACCGCCGCACGGCATATGCCTTCGCCGTGACCTCCGCCGGCGTGCGCGCCGACTACCATCTCCCCACCGACAACGAGGACGACCGGGACGAGGGGTTCGATCCCGTCTGGGAGGCCGCCGTCACCCGTGACTCCGCGGGGTGGTGGGCCGAGATGCGGATCCCCTTCTCCCAGCTCCGGTTCAGTTCGGAGGCGGCGCAGCGCTGGGGGCTCAACATCAATCGCTGGATGCCTTCGCGCCACGAGGACGTCTACTGGGTGGTGATCCCCAAGAACGAAAGCGGTTTCGTCTCCCGCTTCGGGACGCTGGAAGGGGTGGAGGGCATCCGGCCCTCACGCCGGCTGGAACTGCTTCCCTATGCGGCCGGAGAGGCCCAGTACAGCAGCGCGCCCGATCCGCGCGATCCACTGCACGATGCCAGCAGCTATCAGGGCCGCGCCGGTCTCGACCTGAAGATGGGGCTCGGTCCCAATCTTACCCTCGACGCGACCGTCAATCCGGACTTCGGGCAGGTGGAGGCCGACCCCGCCGAGGTGAATCTCACCGCTTTCGAGACCTTCTTCGATGAGCGTCGTCCCTTCTTCACCGAAGGCGAGGCGCTGCTCCGGGGCAACGGCCCCGGATACTTCTACTCTCGCCGTATTGGCGCGCCGCCGCGACTGGCCGCCGACGGGGACTACGTGGACGCGCCCAACACCAGCACGATCCTCGGCGCGGCGAAGGTGACGGGACGGCTCGCCTCCGGCCTCTCGCTCGCGGCGCTCACCGCCGTCACCGATGCCGAGACGGCACGCAGCTACACCGTCGCGGACAGCACGCTGCGGAAGACCAGGGTCGCGCCTCTCAGCGGCTACGCGGTGGTCCGGGCGCAGCAGGAATTCGGGGCCTCGACCTCCACCGTCGGGCTGATGCTCACCGGTGTCGAGCGCGACGTCGCTCCCGGCTCCGCCCTCGCCGCCGTCTACAGCCGCCGGGCCTACAGCGGCGGTGCGGACTGGACCCTGCGCTTCCAGGGCGGGACCTACGAACTCGGTGGCTTCGTCGGCTTCAGCTACGTCGCGGGCGACTCGGCCCGGCTCATCGGGCTCCAGACCGCGAGTCAGCGCTACTACCAGCGACCCGATCAGCACTACCTGCGTGTCGACCCGCGCCGGCGGTCACTCGCGGGGTACACGGCGCTGACCTACTTCTCGCGCAATGGCGGCAAGCACTGGCTGTACAGCATGTCGGCGGGGGTGGAGTCTCCCGGTTTCGAACTGAACGACATCGGCCGGCTGAGTGGCGCGGATGACATGGACCTCTCCGGCGCCGTCACCTATCGGGAGACCACGCCGGGGCGCCACTTCCATCGCTGGTCGATGCGGCTCGCCGCGAGTGCCAACTTCGACTACAGCGGCGAACGCCACGCCAGTCAGGCATCCCTCCGGGTCTCGCAGACCTGGAAGGGCTTCCAGCAGACGCAGCTGCAGGGCTACTACCGCCCGCGCTATCAGAGCGATCTGCTGACGCGCGGCGGCCCGCTCATGGGGGCGCCCGCGGCGTGGGGGCTGGTGGGCAGCTTCTTCAGTGGCGAGGCGGGCACGACCCAGTTCCAGTTGGGCAGCAACGCCCAGTGGGATGAGTTCGGCGGCTGGGATGCGGCCGTGGAGGCCACCCTCTCCGCCCGCCCGACGCCGCGGATGGAGCTCTCGCTGACCCCGGCCGTGCAGCGCGGTCGCGACACTCGTCAGTACCTGACGACGCTGCCGGGCGGCAGCGCGCAGACCTACGGCAGCCGTTATCTCTTCGCGGCGATCGAGCAGGCCACCATCTCGGCCCAGCTCCGGCTCAACTATGCCCTGAGCCCGAGCCTCACGGTCGAGGGGTACGTCGAGCCGTTCACCGAGAGCGGGGTGTATCGCGGCCTGGGGGAGCTCCCATCGGCCAGGAGCCGGACGCTGCGCCGCTACGGGACCGATGGCACCACGATCGCGCGGCAGCCGGACCGGAGCTATCTGGTCACCGACCGCAGCGGCGCGGACACGCTCGCGGTGGCCAACCCCGACTTCAACGTGCTCTCCTTCCGGAGCAACGTGGTGCTCCGATGGGAATGGCGCGCCGGGAGTACGCTCTTCCTCGTGTGGCAGCAGAATCGCGGAACCAGCGATCAGCGCGGGACCCGGGCCGCCCCACGCGACCTGTGGGATGCGCTGCGGTCGAACGGAGACCAGTTCCTCGCCGTGAAGCTGAGCTACTGGCTCGGCGTGGGCTGAGCGCCGTCCCCTTCGTCGAGGGTCTCCCGGACGCGCCGGGCCAGCTGCTCGGGGGTGAAGGGCTTCTGCAGGAGCTGCCGCGCGGGCAGGCGGACCCCGGTGCGATCGAGCTCCGCCACCGGATAGCCGGACATGAAGAGGTAACGGGTCTCGGGCAGGATCGGGGTCAGCGCGTCGCGGGTTTCCGTGCCTGACAAACCTGGCATCACCATGTCACTGAGGACCAGGTGGATCGGCGCGCTCCGCTGGCGGGCGATCCCGATGGCCGCCGGACCGCTTCCCGCCTCGATCACCTCGTAGCCGAGCCCCCGCAGCACGGAACCCGCCAGCCGCCGGACCGCGGGCTCGTCCTCGATGAGCAGGATGCGCTCCGTGCCCCGCTGGGCCCGTCCGTTGGTGTGGCGCACCTCAGTGGCGGGAACGGGCGCCGCCACCTGCGGCAGCTGGATGTAGAACGTCGTGCCGGCGCCGGGGGCACTTTCGACCTGGATGTCGCCGCCGCTCTGCCTGACAATGCCGTAGACCGTCGCCAGCCCGAGCCCGGTGCCCTGACCGACTTCCTTGGTCGTGAAGAAGGGCTCGAAGATGTGGGCCCGGGTGGCATCGTCCATCCCGATGCCGGTGTCGCGAATGCACAGCTGCACCACGGGCGGCCGATGGGGCGCGCGGGGGTCGGCGCCCGGCCCCTCTTCCAGCTCGCCCGCCGCGACCATGATCGTGAGCACCCCGCCGCGCGGCATCGCGTCCCGGCCGTTGACGGCCAGGTTGATGATCACCTGCTCGAGCTGGCCACGGTCGGCATGGGTCCACGCCGGCGTGCCCGAAAGCACCGTCTCGAGGCGGATCTGTTCCCCGATCACGCGCCGCAGCAGGCTCGCCAGACCCAGCACCACCTCCTGGAGCTGGACGTCCGTGGGCTGCAGCATCTGCTTCCGGCTGAAGGCCAGCAACTGGCGGGTGAGCTGGGTGGCACGGTCGGCGGCGCGGCGGATCTCCTCGATCTCCGCCGAGCGGGGATCACCGGCCAGGGCATCCCGCAGCAGATCGCTGTAGCCCACGATTGCCGTCAGCAGGTTGTTGAAATCGTGGGCGATCCCGCCGGCGAGCCGTCCCACCGCCTCCAGCTTCTGCGAGTGGCGCAGCTGATCCTCCCGCTGGCGGAGCGCCTCCTCGGTGCGCTTGAACTCGGTGATGTCCACCATGACGCCACGCAGGAGAGGGGACGCGCCGGCCGTCGCCTCGACGTTCACGAAGTTCCGCACCCACAGCGTCCGCTGATCGGCCGTGAAGAGGCGGTACTCGAAGGCGTGATCCCGCCCGGCCTCCGATTCCAGCAGCGAATAGGCGGCGGCGCGGTCGCGATCGTCGGGATGGATGTGGCGCTCCCAGAACCCCGGCTCGAGCCACGTGGAGACCGGGTGCCCGGTCAACTGCTCCGCCTGGGGCGAGACGAACGTGAAGGTTCCCTCCGCCGGGTTCAGCTCCCAGACGATGCCGTTGATCGAGTGCACCAGCTGCTGATACTGCAGCCTCGACTGTTCGAGCCGGTTCTCCGCCTCACGCCGCTCGGTGACGTCCCGGAAGCTCCATACCCGGCCGGTGATCTCGGAGCCGAGTCGCTGGGGCTGGGAATAGCGCTCGAAGACCCTTCCGTCCTTGAGCAGGAGGGTATCGAACGTCTCCGTGGCCGGATGTTCGTAGATCCGTCGCACGGTGCCGAGGAACTGCTCGGCATCCACGAGGGCATTTACCGCCCAGGCGAGAGCATCATTGTCGCGGCCGGAGCGCAGGACCTCCGGAGGAATCCGCCACAGCTCCGCGAACCGCCGGTTGTACCCCTGGATCTCGCCCTCGAGGCTGACGACCAGGAGGCCGTCGGTGGTCGATTCGAGCGTCGCCTCGAGGAGGGAAAGCGAACGCGCCAGTTCGCGTCCCGTCTGGACCCGCTCGGTGACATCCTGCAGCGCGCCGACGACCCGTCGAGGCCTGCCGGACTCGTCCCGCAGGATCCGGACATGGTCCACCACCGGGGCGTAGCGCCCGTCGGCCCGGCGCCAGTCGTACTGGATCTCGGAATCCTGGACGTTCGCATGCGGCAGGGCGAGGTAGTACTGGCGGACCCGCTCCTGATCGTGCGGATGTACCCGGTCGAACCACCACTGCTCGTCGGTGGTGATTTCGGATTCGAGGTAGCCGAAGATCTTCTGGTATCCCTCACCCCGGTGGATGATCTTGTCGCCGAGATCCTCGTACCAGATCGCCTCCCGGGTCACCTCCGCGGCGAGGCGATGCAGCTCCTCGCTCCGCCGGAGGGCGTGCTCGATCTGGCGGCGCTCCGTCACATCCCTGGCGATGCCGAAGATGCCGATGGTGCGGCCGGCCCCGTCGCGGTACGGCCCCTTCACGATCAGGTACTCTCGCGGCACACCCTGCAGGACGTGGCGCTGCTCGAAGGTCATCGTCCGTCCCGTCGCAAGGATCTCGGCGTCCTGACGCTTGAGCAGCCGGGCCTCGTCAGGCAGGAAGAAGCGCTCGTCGTGCAGTCCGAGGATCTCCTGCCGGGTGCTCCCCATGACGTTCGCCAGAGCGGAGTTCACCAGCAGGTAGCGGCCCTCGGTGTCCTTCACGAAGATGGGGTCGGTGATGCCCTCGATCACGCTCACGAGCAGGGTGTTGGAGGCGTCGAGCGCCGTGACCGCGGCGAGCCGGCCCAGCTCCGCGGCGGCGATCCCCGCGAGATCGGTGAGGGTGGCGCGGTCCTCCGCGGTCCACGTCCTGCGGTCCGCATCGAACACACTGAGCGTCCCGATGCTCTGGCCGCCCTCGGGGATCAGGGGAATCGACGCGTAAGCGCCAATGGCGAAGGCCTGCGCGAGCGGCAGGGCCCGGAATGCGTCGTCACGCTGCGCGTCCTCGAGGAAGAGCGGGCGCTCGGACACCGCGACCATGCCGCAGGGGGTCTCGCGCGCGGGGCGGGGACGCGGCGGACCGTCGGGAAAGGCGGGGCCCGCCGCGCTCAGAAAGACGAGGCGGTCCCCACGAATCGCGGTGACGGTGGCGCCACGGACCCGAAGCAGCCGTGCGGTCAGTCGGGTGACCGACTCCAGCGCCTGCCTGTTAGGTGTCGGCAGGGCACTGGCGAGGCGATCGGGCATCGCGGTGCGTTCCCGGAGTGTGAAGAAAATGCCGTGGTTGCGATCGTGGGGGACGGCGATTGAAAGCGATTGCAGTATATCCCGGCGTGGCCGGGGTTGTCAGGCCCCGGCCCGGCGCGCCCGCCAGAAGTGAAAGACCGGAACGCCGAGCAGGAGAATGACGCTTCCGAGCAGGGCGTTCTTCGGATTCGAGCTGATGGAGCCGGCCACGACGTAGATCGCCGCCGCGATGAACAGCAGCGGGGTGACCGGCCATCCCGGTACGCGGAACGCGCCCGGCGGATCGCCCGTGCCACGCGCTGCATCGCGCTGGCGCAGCACGAAGAGCGACACGACGGCGAGGCCGAAGAAGATCCAGTCGCAGAAGACCACGTAGTCGAGGAGCTGCCCGTACTGCCCGGTCAGCAGCAGCACGACCGCCCAGACGCCCTGCACCAGGATCGCGGTGCCGGGCGTCCGGAAGCCGGGGTGCAGCCTGGCAAAGGCGGGGAAGAAGAGCCCGTCCGCGGCCATCGTCTGGTAGACCCGCGGCGAGACCATGATCACGAGATTCAGGAACCCGAAGGTCGACGCGGTGATCCCCGCGCCGATCACCGTCGCGCCGACCGGTCCGAGGCGCAGGCGGAGCGCGTCCGCCGCGGGGGCGGTGCTCGCCGCGAGACCGGCCGGGCCGAGCATGCGGAGGTAGGTGACATTCGCGAGCAGATAGACCACGACGACGATCAGCACGCCGAGCACGAGCGCCCGCGGCAGATTCCGCTGCGGATCGACGATCTCCTCGGCGATGAAGTTCGTCTGCTGCCAGCCGCCATAGGCGAAGAGGACCGGGACCAGCGCCGCGGCGACGGCGAGAAACGGTGAGCCGCTGACGGCGACACCCGCCGTGGACGCGGCCGGCTCCCCATGCAGCGGCCCGAGCCCGACCACGATCAGAAAGACGAGCGCGGCAAGCTTGAGCAGGGTGAAGATGTTGGTGGTGATCGCGCCGGGCCTGATGCCGACGTAGTTGATCGCGGAGAGCAGCACGATCGCGGTGCCGGCGAGCCAGCGGCCATCGGCACCCGTCACGCCGGCGAGACTGAGCGCGTAGTTCGCGAAGGTGACCGCCACGGCGGCGATCGCCCCCGTGGCCATCACCAGCAGGAGCGCCCAGGCGTAGAGAAACGCGGGCAGAGGACCGAGGGCCTCGCGGATGTAGACGTAGCTGCCTCCCGCCTGGGGCCGGCGCTGTCCCAGCTCCCCGAAGCAGAAGGCCCCGATGAGAGCCACGACTCCGCCCAGGACCCAGACCCCGAGGGTCAGGCCGCCGGTGCCCACCCGCTGGGCGACGATCGCCGGATTGTTGAAGATGCCCGAGCCGATGATGCCGCCGACGACGGCCATCGTGCCCGAGAAGAGGCCGAGGGTCCTGCGATAGCTGACGGGGGTGGACATCGCGAGAAGGTAGCGCGCCCGGCCCCGACTCGATAGACGTGCTGGGGAGCGGGTGATGCAGTCCGCTCAGGCGATGACGGGGACTCCGGCGACCGACGGGCGGCGGAGCAGGCGGCGTACCCGGGCCGTCACCTCGCGCATCGAGAAGGGCTTGAGCACGTAGTCATCCGCCCCGAGTTCGAAGGCGCGCACGATGTAGTTCTCATCGCCCATCGCGGTGAGCATCATGACGGGGACATGCCGCAACTCGGGATGCTCGCGGAGCGCGCGCAGGAAGCCCAGCCCGTCGAGATTGGGCATCTCGATGTCGCTGATGATCAGCGACGCGCCGGACGTCGGGGCATTGGCCAGCGCCTGCTCGCCGTCGGGATAGGCCACGACGTCGAAACCTTCATGCTTGAGGTGCCGCGTCACCAGCCTCGTCACGTTCGGGTCATCCTCGGCGAGCAGGATGCGCCGGGAGGGAACGACGTCGTGGTTCCCCACGGTGACGACCCGGTTGCGCCCTGATGCCTTGGCGACGTACCGCAGCCGGTCGGCCTCGGCGATGGCATCCTCGATGTCCTGCCCCTCCGCGATGTCCATCACCCCCGCGGAGAAGGTGACGGTCAGCGGCGAGTCCTGTCCCGGCCGGAAGTCCACCCGCCGCAAGACTGCGAGCGCCTGCTCCAGCGCCACGCCGGCCTCGGCGGCGCTCCGCCGGGCGAAGAGGGCGATGAACTCGGCGCCGTCCCACCGCGCGAAGATCGCCGCCTGACGGAGCGCCATGGCGAGGCGCACCCCGGAGCGGCGCAGCACGTTGTCGCTGAACTGGCGTCCCCAGGTCTCTTCGATCCATCGGAAGTGGTCGAGGTCGAGCACCGCGAGCGAGAATCCGGTGCCGGCGGGCGAGGTCTCCCGCAGGCGGGCGACCGCTTCGAGGAAGGCGGCGCGGTTCGGCAGCCCGGTGACCGGATCACGCCGGGCGGTCTGCGTCTGATCCGCGTGGCGCTCGAGCCGCGCGCCGACCGCGACGGTGAACGCCTCGATGTCGAGCGGCTTGTCGAAGTAGGCATCGGCCCCGAGGGCGAAGCACTCCGCCTTGGTGTGTGTGCCGAGGCGAGCCGAGACGACGAAGACCGGCATCGCCGCGGTGCGCGGGTCCGAGCGGAGATCGAGCAGGATGCTGCGGCCGTCGCCATCGGGCAGAATCAGATCGAGGATCAGCAGGCTGATCTGCTCCATGCCGATCTTCTGGCGCGCCTCGGCGGCGGTCGGGGCAATCAGCACCCGGCACCCCGCCGCGGACAGCGCCGACTCGATCCGTGTGGCGAAGAGCGGGTCGTCCTCGATCAGGAGTACGGTGTCGTTGGCCTTGGAGGTCTGTGCCCGGGCCGCCCGGGTCAGCAGTCCCATGAAGTCGCTCAGGCCGGCGACCAGGCCGACGGCCGAGTCCTCGACCAGTCGGCCGGCGGCGATGAGCAGTTCGGGGCGGGATTCGAGCGCCCCGCCATCGATGAGCGAGCGCAGGATGCGGCGCGCCGATTCCACCGCCTCTTCGGCCAGATCGGGATCGCGCGCGCTGCGCACGACCGCCTCGAGGGCGGCCAGCGCACCGGCGACACCGGTGCGGCGGGCTCCGCCGGGGCGCGAGGCGGGCGAATCTGGGGGCAGGGGCGCGTTGCTCATCGTCCTTTAGTATCGGCTGAAGCCGGGCAGGGATGAGCGCCGCTTTATTGTCGCCATGCGGGATTGCAGACAGAATATTCGTCTGATTATCTTGCTACTTACCGAATAAACGTGGCTCTGCAGGGGGTTTGTCCGATGCTCGACGCCACCGATCGCGCGATTCTGGAGCAGCTGCAGGCCAACGCCCGCATCAGCAACGCCGACATCGCCCGGCAGCTGGACATGGCGCCCTCCGCCATCCTCGATCGCATCCGCAAGCTGGAACAGCGCGGCGTCATCCAGGGCTACATGGCCCGCATCGATCCCGTCGCGGTTGGCCTCGGCCTCACCGCGTTCATCAATGTCAGCACCGAGGAGCGGATCGGGTCCGGGGCCATCGGACAGGCCCTCTCCCGGCAGCCCGAGGTGCTCGAGGTCCATCACGTCGCGGGCGAGGACTGCTACCTGGTCAAGGTGCGCGTTCCCGATACCGAGGCGCTGAGCCGGCTGCTGCGCGAACGGTTCGGCCGGCTCAAGGGGGTGCGCAGCACCCGCACCACGATCGTGCTCTCCACGGTAAAGGAGGCGGCGGGGCTGCCGCTCACGCGCACAGCGGGAGTGACTGGTGACGCCTGAGATCGCCCGCCGGAACCGGCTCCAGCTGATCGCGGCCTTCGCCGCCGTCTACCTCGTCTGGGGGTCGACCTATCTCGCGATCGCCTTTGCGATCAAGAGCATCCCGCCTCTGCTCATGGCTGGCGCCCGCTTCGTCCTGGCCGGCCTCCTCATGTACGGCTGGGCCTGGTGGCGTGGGGCCAAGGCGCCGCGCGCGTCCCAGTGGCGCTGGGCCTTCCTGCTCGGGGCGCTCTTCTTCCTCGTCGGCAACGGCGCGGTCGTCTGGGTCGAACAGCATCTCTCCTCCGGCCTTACCGCGCTCATCGTCGCGATGGTCTCCGTCTGGACGGCGCTCCTCGAGTGGGGGCGCCCCGGTGGCGTTCGGCCTCCCGGGGTCGTCCTGCTCGGCATCGTGCTCGGGTTCGCCGGGGTGGCCCTGCTGGTCCTGCCTGGCGGCACGAGTGGCGAGCATGCCGATCCGGCCGGGGTGCTCCTGCTCATGTGCTCCACCTTTGCGTGGGCCCTGGCCTCGGTGGTGAGCCGGCATGCGGATCTGCCCGCCAATACCCAGCAGGTCTCCGGTATGGAGATGCTCGCCGGCGGGATGCTGCTCGTCGCCGCCAGCGGAATCGCCGGTGACTGGGGCCGATTCGACCCCGCCGCGATCACGGCCAAGTCGGTCGTCTCTTTCCTCTATCTTGTGGTCTTCGGCTCACTGCTGACCTTCACCGCCTTTGCCTGGCTGCTCACGGTCAGTACCCCCAACAAGGTCGCGACCGCGGGGTACGTGAATCCAATGGTCGCGGTCTTCCTCGGCTGGGCGTTCGGCGGGGAGGTGCTCGGGAGCCGGTCGCTGCTGGCGTCCCTGGTCATCGTGGCTTCAGTGGTCCTCATCATCACTGGCCGGAGCTTCAGCGGCCCCCGTGCCGCGGCCCGCCAGAAGCCGGTGGGTGATGGCGCAGGTCGATCACCGGCGGCCGTCGAGCAATAGACCACTTCGATGGCGACGGTTCCGTTACCCGGGGCCGGTTGACGATCCTGCCTGACGGACCTATGGTTGTCGTATGCTGACTCACGCCGCGCCCCGCCGCTCGACCCATTCCACCTGCTGCTGGAATAATCGGTTCCGCTGACCCGGAGCGCGGCCCGCGCGTAGTTGTATCGCTGAACCTGGGCCCGCTCCGATGGAGCGGGCTCTTTTTTTTCCAGAACTGCGAGGACCCGATGGAGACTGCGTCCGCCATTCGACTGCACCTGCCCTCCGCGCCGGCGGAGGTCCCGACGCTCGCGGAGCTCGGGACCCTGTACGACATCAGCGAGGCCCTGGCCAGCGCGAAGACGCTCCACGAGGGGCTCGGCATGGCGATGCGGCTTCTCCGCCGCTATCCGGGGGCGCTCCGCGGCTCGCTCACCCTGCTCGACGAGGGAACCAACGAGCTCTATATCGAGGCCGCCCTCGACCTTCCCGAGTCGGGACGGCTGGCCCGCTACCGGATCGGCGAAGGCATCACCGGGGCGGTGGTCGCCTCGGGGAAGCCGATGGTCGTTCCGGACGTCGAGCGCGAGCCGCGCTTCCTGCACCGCACCTTCCGTCGCGCCGGGGGGCCGGATGGCGCGGTGTCCTTCGTCTGCGTTCCGATCCTGCTGGATCACCGCCCCGTCGGAGCGATCTCCATCGACCTGCCGTGGCGCGCCGGACGGGATATCGCCCACCTGCTCAAGTTCCTCCACGTGGTGAGCGCGCTGGTGGCGCTGGCCCTCCGGACCCAGCGGCCGCTCGAGGAGGAGAACCGGAACCTCCGCCGGGAGCTGCAGGAGCGGTACGATTTCTCCCACCTGATCGGGACCAGCGGGCCGATGCGCGACGTCATGCGCCAGGTCTCCCAGGTCGCCGCGACCGGGACGACCGTGCTGATCCGGGGGGAATCGGGGACCGGCAAGGAGCTGATCGCCCACGCGCTGCACTACAACAGCCCCTGCGCCGCCGGCCCCTTCGTCAAGGTGAACTGCGCCGCGCTGCCCGAGACGCTCATGGAGTCGGAGCTCTTCGGCCACGAGCGGGGAGCCTTCACCGGCGCCTTGTCGCGGAAGAAGGGGCGCTTCGAACTGGCCCATGGAGGGACGATCTTCCTGGACGAGATCGGCGAACTCTCCCCCGCCACCCAGGCGAAGCTCCTCCGGGTGCTGCAGGAACGGGAGTTCGAGCGGGTGGGCGGGGCGGAATCGGTGCGGGTCGACGTCCGGGTGATCGCGGCGACCAACCGCGACCTCGAGGTGGCCATCACCGAGCGGGGATTCCGGGAGGATCTCTACTACCGGCTCAACGTCTTCCCGATCTTCCTGCCGCCACTCCGCGAGCGAAAGACCGACATCCTCCTCCTCGCCGACCACTTCGTGGAGAAGTACGCCCGGGCGGCGCGCAAGAACGTGCTCCGGCTCACCACACCGGCCATCGACATGCTGCTCCGCTACCACTGGCCGGGCAACGTCCGGGAACTCGAGAACGTGATCGAGCGGGCCGTGGTGGTCTGTGACGGGCCGGCGATCCATGGCCGCCACCTGCCGCCCACGCTGCAGACGCCCGAAGAATCGGGCGAGCCCTCGGGCCCGCTCAAGTCGGCGGTGGAGCGGCTTGAGAGCGACATGCTCCAGGACGCGCTCAAGACCACCCGGGGATCGGTCACCGAGACGACTCGGCTGCTCGCGAGCACGGAACGGATCATCCGGTACAAGCTCAAGAAGTACCGGATCGACCCGGCTCGCTTCGCCTGACATTTGTGTCGAGCGGGCCCGCCCCGCCGACATTCCTGTGGTGACCGATGGGCCGGGGGCATTCCCGAGCCGATTGTCCCCCAACCGCCCAACTCGCGCGCTGGCTGCGAGTTGGGCGGTTTGCGCTGGCCCGTCGCGGGTCCCCGCGGATCGAGGCACGCAACTTGTCTAGCAGGGTGGTGTCTCCATCCGGGATCCCTGATGCGTCGTGCCACGCTCCTGCTCTTCGGCCTGCTCCGGCTTGCCTTCGTTCCCGCCCTCTCCGCGCAGGGGAGTGCGGTGCTCGCGATCGGGCTGGAGCGGCTGAATGCACGGGGTGAGGGGGAAGCGACGGGTAGGGGCGCTCGTCTCGCGGCGAGCTACAGCCTCAGCCTGGTGAGCGACTGGCCGCAGCTCGCCCTCGGTACCGCCTGCTTCAATGGCGGCCAGGAGGCGCTCGACGGGACGCTCACCCGGACGTCCGCCGGCCGCTACGCGGGCCAGCTCGAGCGGCGCGCCACCATCCTCTTCTGCGGGGTCCACGGCGCGGCCGCCAGCGCCTGCGCCCTGACCCTCCGCAGCCGGGGCCCGGTTGAAGCGCACGGCGAGATCCTGCCGGATGCCGCTGGCGGCGAGCCGCCGGTCGTCCAGCTCACCTGGTCGGCCGAGACGGGGGCGAGTGAGGTCACCATCGAAGGCGACTGCCCGGCGGCATTCAACGATTCCCTCCGGCGGATGTACCTGGCGGTCTCCCATGCCCTCGAATTCCCGCTGCCACTGACCGGGGAAGGGGCCCGCACCACCCGGCTCGAGGACTACGGCTGGATCGTGGAAGCCCGCTGATGGGCGTCCGGGCGGCGGGGGTGATGCGGTAACCGGGCCCCAGCTCAGGGCTACACCGCGTGCAGGTGCGCGCGCCGGCGCCGGCGTGCTGGCGCCAACCTGCCGCGGTCGCCCCGGGGAATGGGTCCGGTGAATGGCGCGTCTCCCGCCACGGTGCGCACCGAGTCGCACCGTGCTCAACAAGTCATCCAAGAGCGATTGACCGGCTCCTCGGTCTCGACGATCTTCCCCCCTGATCGTCCCTCCAGGAGCTGTTCCCCATGCTGTCAGTCCGGGTCCTCGCCGCGGTGGTCGCCGCGGTCGTCGCTGCAGAACCGCCCGCGGTTCTGCAGGTTCTTGCCGCGTCTCCCACTGGTGACGCCCCGCTCAGCGCTCCAATCCAGGTGATCTTCGACCGGCCGGTGGCCGGGTCGCTCGATCGCAGCGTGGACCCGGCGCCGCTCTTCCACATCGAACCGGCCGTCCCTGGTCGCGCCGAGTGGCGTGATCCGGTGACGCTGCGCTTCCTGCCGACGGCGCCGCTCGAGCCGGGGAAGAGCTACACCGTCACCATCGCCAACAGCTTCGAAGCGATGGATGGAAGCCGGCTCAAGGAGCCGTACAGCTACAGCTTCTCGGTGATGGGTCCGCAGGTGCTCACCGGGCTGCCGGTGAGCGGCGAGGAGCATCCGAAATTCCTCGGCCCCGACGCGACCTTCGAGCTGGTGGTGAGCGCGCCGCTCGACCGGAACGCCCTGCGCGGGCTTGCCTATCTGGACTTCGACCAGCAGTGCCGGGCTCCCGGCATCATCAAGCTCAACGTCACCGAGCAGCGTCCCATCAAGGAGAACGACCCCTGGCAGTACAAGGAGGCCGGCGGCTGGGAACGGGACCGGAGTGCCGATCCGCTGCGCCGGGTGCTGGAACTCACGCCCGAACGCAAGCTGCCGCTCAATTGCGCCGGCGATCTCGTGGTGCCCACGGTCATCGATCCGGAAGGGACGCGCCCGTTCTCGAAGTGGGGCTTCGCGACTTATGGCGCCTTCATGCTGAACGGCGCCGACTGCGCCAGCGGGGTGAGCTGCCCGACGGGCGGGATTCGCGTGACGTTCTCGACGCCGGTGAAGGGCGCCGAGATCGAGCGGCACCTGACGCTGCTGCCGGCGGTGGACTTCAGCGTGGCGGACACCTCGGACGAGTCGGACAGCTGGTATCTCGAGACCGAGCTGACGCCGAAGACGGCATACGCCGTGGTTGCGGACAGCAACCTGCGCGACATCTTCGGGCAGCGCCTCACCGGGAATCCAGCGGTCGGCTTCCGCACCACGGGATTCGCGCCGCTGGTGGAGCATGCCTACGGCACCATGACGGTCGAGCGGGCGTCCTTCCGGACTCTCGCGGTCAAGCATGTGAACGTGGACTCGCTGACGGTGACCATCGCGCCGGTGCCTGCGGCGCTCATCCCCGCGATGCTCCAGTACAGCCGCTGGAACCGGGACGACAGCGCGCTGGCCCGGGTGCTCAAGGGGGCCACGACCACCAGAGTGGCCGTCGCCGGACCGCCTGACAAAGTCCGCATCTACGGCGTGAAGCTGCCGCTGTACAACATGACGCGCGCGAGCGCGCCCCTGCTGCAGCTGGTGCGGGTGACGAGTCCCTCGCTGCCGCCGGCATGGCAGGAGAACCAGCCGTTCGCCGTGGCGCAGGTGACCGATCTCGCGGTGCATGCCCGCATCGGGCTCACCAGCGGCGCCGTCTGGGTGACGGGCGCGAGCGACGGCAGGCCGCGCGCCGACGCCCTGATCACCCTCTACGACGATCACGGAAAGCCCCGGGCCACCGCCCGGACCGGCGTCGACGGCATCGCGCTGCTCGCGAACTACGCCGTGGACACGGTGGCGGCGCAGGGATACGGCTTCGAGGGTTACGTCGTCGCGAGCCTCGGCAATGACAAGGCGCTCACCAGCATCAGCAGCTACGACGCGGACCTGAGTCCCTGGCAGTTCAATGTCCGCTCCGCCTACGGCACCGCCCGCTATCCGCTGGCGGCCGCGGTGTTCACGGAGCGCGGCATCTATCGCCCCGGCGAGCCGCTCTATGCCAAGGCGATCGTCCGCGCCGGTACCCTCGGCAAGCTGGTGGTTCCGCCGCGGAGCGACAGCCTGCGCTGGGTGTTCCACGATCGCGAAGGGGGCACCCTCAAGTCGGCGACGGTCGCGCCCTCGGCCTTCGGGACCAGCGACCAGACCCTCACCCTCCCGGCAGACCTCGCGCTGGGCAACTACTCGGTGGAGGTGCAGCAGCGTCGGGCCGGGGAGTGGCTGAGCCTCGCGAGCGCCGACTTCCGCGTGGCCGAGTATCGTCCGCCCGAATTCCTCGTCAATGCGACGACCGACACGGCACCGCATTTCCCGGGCGATTCCTCCCTCGCGACGATCGAGGCGCGCTACCTCTTCGGCGCGCCGATGGCGCGGGCCGCCATGAGCTGGACCGTGCGGCAGACGCCGATCGACTTCTGGCAGCTCGAGATTCCCAACACCGACGGCTTCTACTTCGGCGAGAACGGCTGGTGGTGGGAGGAGAACAACGACGACCGTTCCACCGAGACGATCGGCGAGGGGACGGACACCCTCGACGCCCAGGGGCGCCAGGTGATCCGCTTCGCGCTCGGCCAGGCGACGAAGGGGCGTCCCGCGACCGCCACGATCGACGCCTCCGTCACCGACGTCAACCGCCAGGCGGTGGGTGCCCAGGCGCGCCTGACGGTGCACGCCTCTTCCTTCTATATCGGCGCCAAGCCGCTGGGACAGTCGTACTTCTGGACTGCGGGACAGCCGCAGGCGGTGGGCCTCATCGCCGCCCGGCCTGACGGCAAGCGGGTGGCCGGCGCCAAGGTGCGCGGGACGATCGTCCGCCAGGAATGGCATCGGGTGCACCGCACCCGGGGCGGCTACAGCGAGGTGTACGGCGAGTGGGTGTCCGACACCGTGGCGCATTGTCAGGCGACGACCACTGCCTCCGCGCCGGCCGAGTGCCGCTTCACGCCCCCGTCGGGCGGGACGTACATCCTGACCTTCGAGGCGGAGGATGAGGCCGGCCGTCCCGTGAGCACCAGCCTCTATCGCTGGGCCACGGGCAAGGACTTCGTCCCGTGGAATGACGAAAGCCAGTTCAAGATGGATCTGGTGCCCGACAAGACCCGCTACAGCGTGGGCGACACGGCGACGGTCCTGTTCGCCTCTCCGTTCACGAACGCGGATGCCTGGGTCACCATCGAGCGCGAAGGGCTGATCGAGCAGCGCCGGATCACCCTCACCTCCGGTTCGACCACGATCAAGTTCCCGGTGACGGAGGCGTGGGCGCCGAACGCCTTCGTCTCGGTGCTGGTCGCCCGGGGCCGCAGTGCGCCGCCGGGCCCGCTCGACGATCCGGGCCGGCCGACGATCCGGGTGGGATATGTGGAGCTCCGGGTCACCCCGGAAGTGAAGCGGCTCACCGTGTCGGTCGCACCGCAGCTCAAGGAGTACCGGCCTGGCGACACGGCGCGCGTGGCGCTCCGGGTGAAGGACCGTGCGGGCGTGGGGCAGCGCACCGAGGTGACGCTGTGGGCCGTGGATGAGGGCGTCCTCTCCCTGACCGGGTACAAGACCCCCGATCCCATCGATCTGCTGTATGCGGCGCGCGGGCTCGGTCTGCGGCTCGCGAGCAACCTGACCACGGTGGCGCCGCAGGTGCCCGAAGGCGAGAAAGGCGGTCGGGCCCCGGGCGGCGGTGGCGGCCGCGGCGAGAGCGACATCCTGCGCTCCCGCTTCAAGACCACCGCCTTCTTCCTCGGCAGCGTGGTGACCGACTCGAACGGCATCGCCACCGCATCGGCGAAGCTGCCTGACAATCTGACGACCTTCCGGCTGATGGCCGTCGCCGTCACCGCGGGGGACCGGTACGGCCATGGGGAGTCGCCGCTTCTCGTGACCCGGCCGCTGCTGGCGCGGCCGGCGCTGCCGCGTTTCCTGCGCGAAGGGGACAAGTTCGCGGCGGGTGTGGTCGTCAATCAGCGGGCCGGCGGCACGCCGACCGTCACCGTCACCGCCGAGTCGAAAGGGACCCAGCTCGCGGGGGATGCCACGCGGACCGCGACCCTCGAGGCCGGCCGCGGCCGCGAGGTGCGCTTCGACTTCCGCCAGCCCGGCAACGGACCGTTCGGAACGGCGGACAGCGCCACCTTCAAGTTCAAGGTCACCGGAGCGGGTGATGCCGATGCGGTGCAGCAGCGGCTCGCGGTGAAGCCGGCGTTCCGGCCGCGCGCCTGGACGGTCGCCGGTGTGCTGGTGGACACGGCCACGGCCGAGTTCTCGCTGCCGTCCGATATCGATCCCGATCGCTCGCGGCTGCAGCTTACGCTGGGCAGTTCGCCGCTCAGCGTGATCAAGGGGCTGACCTATCAGCTCCGGGTCTATCCGTACTACTGCACCGAGCAGGCGTCGAGTGCGGCGCAGCCGCTGATCGCGCTCTATCGCGCGCAGAAGGGGCTCAAGGGGATCACGCTGCTCAAGGGCAATCCGAAGGCGGACATCCAGCTTGCGGTGAGCCTGCTGAGCCGCCGACAGCGCCCCGACGGAGGGATCGGCTACTGGAGCAGCGACGACTGGACGACGCCGTGGCTCTCGGCGTATGCCGGCATCACCCTCATCGAGGCGCGCGCGGCGGGGATCGCCGTCGACGACAGCGTGCTCGCGCGACTGGGTCAGTACCTGCGCATCTCGCTCGACGACCCTCAGCCGATCCGGGCCCCGGTCATCGGCTGGTACGATCGGATGCAGGCGAGCCTCAGCGACAAGGTGGCCGCGGCGGATTTCCTCAGCCGTCTCGGTCGCCCGCACGTCGCCGCGGAGAACGAACTCCTCCGGAATGCCGCGCAGCTCGCCTGGGAGGATCGGGTGCGGCTGGCCGAGGTGCTCGCCCGCCGCAAGGCGTTCCGCGCCGCGCGGAGCCTGCTGCAGCCAATCTGGAACAGCGTGAAGATCGAAGGCCGCCGGGCGAGCGTGCCGGAGCAGGCCTACAGCTATGACCACTACTTCACCTCGCGGGTGCGGCCGGTCGGCCGGCTGCTCACGGCTACGCTCGCCGTCGACTCCGCCAATGCGCTCCTGGGCCCGCTGGTCGAGACGCTGGTGCAGCAGTCCCGCGCCGGGGCGCTCTCGCCCTGGAACACCCAGGACTACGCGGCGGCGGTGTCGGCGCTGTCCGCCTTCGACAGGAAGATGAAGGCCGGTGCCGCGCGGCCATTCACGGTGAAGGGCGGAGGAAGAGCACTCTTCGCTTCCACCGGAGCCACTGCGGCCACCGCGCGCCTGACGATCGGTGATTCGAGCATCGCCCTGACTGGCCTGATGTCGGCCGGCACCGAAGGGAAGAGCGCGCTCCGGCTCTCGCTTGCCGCCGATGGTGCCGGTTCACCGATCTACTACTACCTCACGGTGAACGAGGTCCCCAGGCAGCGGCCGGTAAACCCCGAGGATCGGGGCATCCGGGTCGAACGGTGGTACGAGAAGTACGACGCGAAGCAGCCGATCGTGAGCGTGGTCGAGGGCGACCTGGTCCGGGTTCGGCTCCGGATCACCGTCCCCGAGGACCGTCAGTTCCTCATCGTGGATGACGCGCTCCCCGCCGGCCTCGAAGCGATCGACCTGAGCCTGCGCACGGCGAGCCTCTCCCCTGGTCCCGGCCTCGACGAGAAGAACCGGTTCCTGGCCCCCGCGGAGGCCGAAGGGGAGGGCGAGGAGGGTGCCTCACTGGAAAGTCAGTGGTACTACGGGAGCTGGGACAGCGGCTGGTGGTCGCCGTTCGATCACAAGGAGATGCGCGACGACCGGGTGCTCTACTCGGCGACGCTGCTCTGGAAGGGCACCTACACGATGACCTACCTGGCGCGCGCCACGACGCCGGGAACCTTCATCCGCCCACCGGCGCACGCCGAAGAGATGTACAATCCGGCGGTCTACGGCCGCAGCGACGGCGGCCTCTTCACCGTCACGCCGAAGTAGGCCATGGCTGGCAAGGCGGTTCGCTGGGTCGGCGCTGCGCTCGCCGCGGGAGCGCTGGCCACCGGCGCGTGGATCGCCTGGCCTCTGCCTGACGAGATGCTCGCGCCGAATCCGGCACCGAGCTTCACGATCCAGGACCGGCACGGCGTCACCCTGCGCGCCACCCGTGCGGGCGATGGTTCGCTCGCGCGGTGGGTGCCGCTGACGGCGATGGACCCCGATCTCCCCCGCGCCTTCGTCGCGGTGGAGGACCGGCGCTTCTACACCCATCACGGCATCGATCCCCGGGCGGCAGCGCGCGCGCTCCGGGATGATATCGCGAGCGGCCGCATCGTCTCCGGCGCCTCGACGATCACCATGCAGCTCGCGCGGCTCCTGCACCCGATGGGCCGTGGCTTCGGGGACAAGCTGGTGCAGGCGCTCTGGGCGCTCCGCCTCGAGGCGCATCTCGAGAAGCCCCGGATCCTCGAGCAGTATCTCAACCGGGTCCCGCTCGGCCAGGGAGCGGTCGGGGTCGCGGCCGCGACCCGGCCCCCGGCTCTACTTCGGTGCGGCCCCCGAACAGGTGAGCCTCGGTCAGGCGGCGATGCTCGCCGCGCTGGCCCGTGCCCCGTCGAGCCAGAACCCGCTGGTCGCACCGAGCCGGGCAGCGGAGCGCCGGGAGCTGGGGCTCCGGGCGCTCGGCGCGGCGGGGTATGCCAGTGCGGACGAGATTGCGCGTGCGCTGCGCGAACCGCTGGTCGCCTCGACCGGCGTGCCTCCCTTCCTCGCGCCCCACTTCACCAGCCGAATCCTGCTCTGGGCGGAATCGGAGCATCGCCAGCTCCGGGGCGCCTGGCGCTCGTCGCTCGATCTCGGTCTGCAGGAGCAGCTCGAAGCCGAAGTCCGCCACACCGTGGACCAGCTCAAGGATCGCGGCGCCAGTCAGGCGGCCGCGGTGGTGCTGGACAACCGGACCGGGGAGATCCTCGCGTGGGTCGGGTCGCCCGACTTCTGGGCCGACACTGCGGGACAGGTGGATATGGTCGTGAGCCCCAGGCAGCCGGGCTCGGCCCTCAAGCCGTTCCTCTACGCGATGGCCTTTGATCGCGGGACAACGGCGGCCACGGTGCTGGCGGACGTTTCCACGACGTACCAGACGGCATCGGGACCGTATCACCCGAGGAATTACGACCGCCGCTACCACGGGCCGGTCCGGGCGCGCGAGGCGCTGGCCAGCTCCTACAACGTGCCGGCCGTCGAGCTCGCGGATCGCATCGGCTACGCGACGCTGCTGCACGGACTGCAGCGGGCGGGATTCACATCCCTCGATCGCGGTCCCGAGCATTACGGGCTCGGGCTCGCGTTAGGCAACGGGGATGTGACCCTGCTGGAGCTGGCCAACGGCTACCGGGCACTCGCCAGCCAGGGGGAGTGGACGCCGACGCGGTGGCAGGTGAGTGCCGAAGGAGCCGGCACACCCCTCGGAGACCGGACCCGGGTCGTCTCGCCCCGCGCGGCGGCGCTCGTGCTCGACGTCCTCGCCGATCCGGAAGCGCGCGTGCCCGGGTTCGGCCTGACGACACCCTTCGACTGGCCATTCCGCGCCGCGGTGAAGACCGGAACGAGCCGTCACTTCACCGACAACTGGGCCGTTGCGGTCACGGGCGGTTTCACCGTCGCCGTCTGGGTGGGCAACTTCAGCGGCCGACCGATGGAAGGGGTGAGCGGCGTGACCGGCGCGGGGCCGCTGCTGCATCGCGCCGTGCTGGTGACCGCCAGTCGCTTCCCCGCGGGCAATCTCCTTACCGCGGCGGATGCCGGCCTCGAAGCGCACACGATCTGCCGGGTGTCCGGTCTGCTCGCCTCACCGGAGTGCCCGACGACCACCGAATACTTCATTCCCGGGACTGCGCCGAGGGAACACTGCGACTGGCATATGGACGGAATCGTCCACCTCCCGGCGGAATTCAACGAGTGGGCCTCGACCGATCCGGAGACCATCGCCGCTCGGCGCAACCTTCCGTCTCTCAGGCCGCCGGCCCAGGCTCTGCCCCCGCGTACCAGTGTGGGCACCACGCCGACCCGGCTCACGATCACCTCGCCCGAGGACGGGGATCGCTATCAGATCCCGCCCGGCGTCGAGGGACGCTATGCCACGATCGCCCTCAGGGCGACCGGGGCGCCGCATGGGCAGCCGCTCCGCTGGTACGTCGATGACCGCCCGGTGCCGGGCGGCCGCTGGGCGATCCAGCCCGGGCGCCACCGGGTACGGGCACAGGCCGGCGCCCAGAGCGATGAAGTCGAGGTCCGGGTTGAATAGGCTCGTCATCGACGAGTTCGCTCTGGCGGACGGACGCTCCGCGCTCGGGACGCGATGGGTCAGCTTCACCGATACGGTGATGGGTGGGCGTTCGCGGGGAAGCGCGGAGCGAGTCGTGGTCGACGGCGTCGCTGCCCTGCGTCTTCGCGGAACGGTCTCACTCGAGAACAACGGTGGTTTCATCCAGGCCGCCCTGCCGCTCGCTGCCGATGACGGCGCGTTCGACGCGAGCCGTTACGAGGGCATCGAACTCCGGACGTGCGGCGTTCCGGGGCCGTACTATCTGCATCTCCGGACCCGCGACACGATGCGCCCCTGGCAGCTCTACCAGGCTCCGCTTCCGGTCGCCGCCGAGTGGGCGAGTATCTTCGTGCCTTTCACCGCCTTCCAGCCGAAGCGGCTCGAGCGTGCGCTCGACCGCACAGCGCTCCTTCGCCTCGGCGTTGTGGCCTACGGCGCGGCCTTCGACGCCGACCTGCTGGCGGCGAGCCTGGCCTTCATCTCCAACGTCTGAGGGCGACGATGCTCCCAACCCGGACACTCGGCGGCACCGGTCTCCCGCTCACCACCATCGGCTTCGGGGCCTGGGCGATCGGTGGAGGAGACTGGGCCTACGGCTGGGGCCCGCAGGACGACACCGATTCGCTCAGCGCGATGCGCCGAGCGCTGGAGCTTGGCGTCAACTGGATCGATACCGCGGCCGTCTACGGACTGGGCCATTCCGAAGAACTCGTCGGCCGGCTGCTGCGGGAACTCGGCCCGTCGCGGCGACCGCTGGTGTTCACCAAGGGGGGACTTCCGTGGGATCCGACGGACCGGCGCAAGGAGCCGGAGCAGAATCTCCAGCCGGCATCGATACGCCGGGAGTGCGAAGCGTCACTCCGCCGTCTCGGGGTCGAGCAGATCGATCTCTACCAGTTCCACTGGCCCGATCAGACCGGGGTACCGGTGGACGAGTCATGGGCCGAGATGGGACGACTGATCGATGAGGGGAAGGTCCGGTTCGGCGGCGTATCCAACTTCAGCGTGACACTGCTCGAACGCTGCGAAGCGCTGCGTCACGTGGCCTCGCTTCAGCCGCCCTTTTCGCTCATTCGTCGCGGCGCCGCCGCGGACGTGATTCCCTGGTCCGCGGCCCATGGCACGGGCGTGATCGTCTACAGCCCGATGCAGACGGGGATTCTCACCGACAGCTTCAGTCTCGACCGGATCGCGCAGATGGCGCCGGACGACTGGCGCCGCAAGGGCCAGGAGTTCCAGTCGCCGCGGATCGAGCAGAGTCTCGCGCTCCGGGATGCCCTGCGTCCCATCGCCGCGCGCCATGGCACCACGGTGGCCGCCGTGGCCGTCGCCTGGACGCTCGCCTGGCCCGGCGTCACCGGCGCGATCGTCGGTGCGCGGGTGCCGGCACAGGTGGACGGCTGGATCGGCGGTGCCTCACTGATGCTCACCTCCGACGACCTCGACGAGATCGCGGCCGCCGTCACGCGGACGGGAGCGGGGAAGGGGCCGGTGCGACCCGGGACGTAGAACGCGGCACCCCGAGACTCCGGACCGGCCGGTGCTGGCGTCTGCGCGATTCGCGAGTGACTATTGTCGGTATGCCTACCCCCTCATCGGCCGCAGCGCGCGCCACTCCCCTCGCGGTGCTGCTCTTCTCGACGCTCTCCGCTGCTTCGGCCGCGGCACAGGCCCCATCGCTCGACGAACTCGCCTACCGGCTCACCGCGATGACCGCGGTGTCGGGCTTCGAGCGCGCCGCGATGGACACCCTGCTCACGCTGCTCCCGGGCTCGGCGCGCGATCGCGCCGGCAACGTCGTGCTCAGGCTCGGCAGCGGCGAGCCCCGATCGCTCATCGCCTGCCCGATCGATGAGCCCGGCTTCGTGGTCGGGGGCATCCGTCCCGACGGCTACCTCACGCTGCGACGCGCCGGGCCGAGCCCTGGCCCGCTCGCGGATCAGCAGTACGAGGGACAGCGAGTGACCATCTTCGGCCGGAAAGGACCGGTCGAGGGCGTCGTGGGGGTCCGTTCGACGCATCTCACCCGGGGCCGGAATGTCGGGGAAGCGCCTTTCGCCTTCGATGATGCCTACGTCGATGTCGGCGCCGACTCCGCCTCACAGGTGGCCGCGCTCGGCATCGAGATTCTCGCCCCCGTCGCACGCACCAAGGCGCCCCAACGCTACGGGCAGACGCTCCTCGCCTCTCCCGTCGCGGGGAGGCGCGCCGCCTGTACCGCGCTGCTCGAGGCCGCCTTCACCGCCCGCCCTGCGCGCGGGAGCGTCGTCGTCGCCTTCGTGGTCGAACAGTCCTTCACTCGGCGCGGCCTGCTGACCCTGGGCAAGAGTCGTGGCCCCTTCAGTTCCGTGGTGTTGCTCGAGGGGAGAGCCGGGGATCCCGCCAAACTCCCTGCCTCGCCTGACTCGGCCAGTCTCGGGGGGTACGAGGTCTGGGGCCTCAAGGTCCGCTACGCTGGGACGCCGGTGGAGACCATTTCGCTCGATGACGCCACCGCGCTGCAACAGCGGATCGTCGCATGGATCGGAGGTGCCCGGTGAATCGCCGATCCTGGATGGCGCTGCTGCTCTCCATGGGGCCATGGAGCGCGGCGATCGCGCAGCGGCCCATCACGGTGCGTGATGCCGAACGGGTACTGGCACCGCTGGTCGAGGCGTACGGCGTCTCGGGCCGCGAGGGACCGGTGCGCGATCTGGTGCGGAGCCTGCTTCCCGCCTGGGCGCACGCCGAGACGGACACGGCGGGCAACCTCTGGGTGACCGCCGGGAGCGGTGATCCCCTCGTGGTCTTCGTGGCGCACCTCGACGAGATCGGCTTCGAGGTGAAGGGGGTGCGCGACGACGGGCAGCTCCTGCTCGAGGCGCGGGGTGGCTTCTTCCCGTCGCTCTATGAAGCGGAGCCGGCGCTGGTGCACACGCCGAACGGCATCGTGCCGGGGGTCTTTCCGCCGCGCGATTCGGCCGTTGTCAGGCGTAACCCCGGCGAGCTCCGGGTGGATGTCGGCACCGCGGACCGGGCCGGCACCGCGGCGCTGGGAATCACGATCGGGTCGATGGTGACGATGCCGAAGCGGTATGTGCGGCTCGCGAATGCGCGTGCCACCGGGCGGTCGTTCGATGACCGCGTGGGTTGTGCCGCGCTCCTGCTCGCGATGCTGCGGCTCGACCCGGCGAAGCTGCACCACGCCGTCACGTTCGTCTTCAGTGTGCGGGAAGAGATCGGCCTGGAGGGGGCAGAGGCGGTGGCCAATGCGCTCGGGCTCAAGCCGGCGCGGGTCCATGCGATCGACACCTTCGTGTCATCCGATGCTCCGCTCGAGCCACGGGCGTACGCCTATGCTCCGCTCGGCAGGGGCCCGGTGATCCGGGCACTCGATAACAGCGCCGCGGCGCCTGCGCCGCTGGTGGACTCGCTGCGCACGCTCGCCCGGACCTACGGCGTTCCGCTGCAGTACGGCACCACCAGCGGCGGCAACGACGGCTCCACCTTTCTCCCGTGGGGTGTTCCGGATGTGGCCATCGGCTGGCCGCTCCGCTACTCCCACTCGCCCGCAGAAACGATCGACCTCCGCGATGTGGCCCATCTCGCGGAGGTCGTGAAGCTGATCGCGGAGCGGTGGTAGCGGTTTACTGCACCGCGAAGTCTTTCGTACCCGCCGAGGTCCCGTTCAGGGTCACCTCGACCCGGTAGGTCCCCTTCGGCCACGCCGTGGCCTTCGAAATGTGGAACTCGGTGGCCGATGGTCCGGCGGTGGTGATCGTCTGCGACGATTCATTCACCGGCACCAGGCTGCCGTCCTTCTTCACAAAGCTCCACTTCGCGCCAATGGTCGCGTTGCTGCCCACGCCGGTGGTACTCACCGAGGCGTAGATCGTGTCCTCCACGCCGAAGGTCGCAGCGGCGGCGGTCACCTTCTTCATCGAATCCACGCTCTTGCCGAGATCGATCGACGCCACGGCGAGCGGGGCGGGCGGGGGAGCGGGCTGAACGGCTGCGGGTGGCTCCGCGGGCTTGGGGGCTTCCTTCTTCCCGCAGGCGGCGGCGCCGAGTGCGCACGCGGCGAGCAGGAAGGCGGTGGAACGGCGGATCGGGTATCGCATGGGGGACTCGCTTGGCTCAGGCGTCGGGGATCTTGATGACCTGGCCAGGAAAGATCAGGTCGGGATTCTTGATGATGTCCTTGTTCGCTTCATGGATCTTCTTCCACTGCTTGGCGTCGCCGTAGAAGTGCTTGGCGATCTTCGAGAGGCTGTCGCCCTTGGCAATGGTGTAGGTGCGGCCGCCTTTGGCATCGGCGGTCGAGGAACTGCCGCCGCTCACATCGGAGAAATCGGGATCATCGGGGGCCATCGCTGTGCTCCAGGCCGGCGGAGCCGGCCACGCAGGGGGTGGGCGACGCGGCCGGTGGCAACCTCCTGTCGCACCGGCGCGTCGGGGGCAAGACTATCCGGCAGGAGGCCAAAGGGACAGGCGCGGGGCGCACTTGCGCCTGAAATTGCATAATGCATATTTACCCGCCATGAAAACTCTCGTCCTCGCCTTCTCGGGCGGCCTCGATACCTCCTTCTGCGTCCCGCACCTCGCGGAGCAGGGGTGGGCGGTGCATACCGTCTACGTCGACACCGGCGGCGCCACCGCCCAGGAACTCACCGCCATCGCCGCGCAGGCCCGCGCGGTCGGGGCGGTCGAACATCACACCATCGATGCGCGCCAGGCGGTCTTCGACCGCTTCGTGCGCCATCTCATCCAGGGCAACGTGCTGCGCGGCGGGGTCTATCCGCTCTCCGTCTCCGCCGAGCGGACCCAGCAGGCGCTCTCGGTGATCGACGCCGCACGCGCGATCGGTGCCACCGCGGTGGCCCACGGCTCCACCGGCGCGGGCAACGACCAGGTCCGCTTCGACATCGCCTTCCGGGTGCTCGCGCCCGAGCTGCTGATCGTCACCCCGATTCGCGACCAGGCGATCACCCGCGAGCAGTCGATCGCCTTCCTCGAGGCCCGCAAGCTGCCGGTGCCTCCCAAGGCGGGATCGTATTCGATCAACCGCGGTCTCTGGGGCACTACCTGGGGTGGAGGCTGGACGCATGACACCTGGGCCGGTCCGCCGCCGGAGCTGCTCGATCCCCCCGCCACCGCTCCCGCCGCGCGCGAGATCGTGATCGGCTGGAAGCAGGGTGTGCCCGTCTCCATCGACGGCGCGGCACTGAGCGGACCCGACCTGATCCGCCAACTCGGCGATCTCGGCGAGACCTACGGCTTCGGCCGGAACATCCACGTCGGCGAGACGGCGCTCGGCATCAAGGGCCGGATCGGCTTCGAGGCCGGGGCGGCGCTGCTGCTCATCGCCGCCCATCGCGAGCTCGAGAAGCTGGTGCTCACCAAGTGGCAGGCCTTCTGGAAGGATCAGCTCGGCACCTTCTATGGTGACCGGCTGCACGAGGGGCACTACTTCGACCCGACGCTGCGCGACATCGAGGCGTACATCACCAGCAGCCAGCAGCGGGTGACCGGCGATACCCGGGTGCTGGTCGCGCCGGGTCGGTTCCAGGTGGTGGGGACCCGGAGTCCGTACTCGATGATGGACCGGAGTGTCGCCACCTACGGCGAGGAGAACCGGCTCTGGACCGGTGAAGAGGCGCGCGCCTTCAGCCGCGTCTCGGCGATCCCCGAACTGCTCGCGGCGAAGGTCGCCGCCAAGTAAGGAGTACCGATGGTCAAGACCACGCGCATTCGTCTGGATCGCATTTCGTCGTCCACCCGGAACGCCCACCTCGCTTCCGAGGTGATCGTGGGCGACGAGATCGTCGCGGCCGAGGGATATGTGCTCGCCGTGCGGATCCTGCATGACAAGCCGAGCTACAACACGGTCGAGGACCTGAGCGGCCGCATGGTCTCGCTCCGGGCCGGTGATGTGCTCGCCGGCACGCTGGGGCACCGCCGGGCGCTCCGCGGCTACGCCGGCGTGGTGCCGAGCACCATCGCCGTCGGCGACACGATCGAGGTCCTCAACCTCGGCGGCATCCTCGGGAAGTGCACCTCCGCGACGCCGGAGAATGGCGCGCCGTTCAAGGCCGAGGTGCTGGGGGCGATTTTGTCGTTCCCGGCGCTCGGTGACCGGATCGGCCGGCCGGCGCACATCAAGGATCACTCGGTGCCGCTCGCCGACCGGCTCGAGGGAAATGTCCCCGTCGTCTACGTCGCCGGCACCTGCATGAACGCCGGCAAGACCGTCGCCGCCACCGAACTGGTGCGGGGGCTCTCGCGCTCGGGACTCCGCGTGGCGGCGTGCAAGCTTACCGGTGTCTCGCTGATGCGGGACTCGCTCTCCATGCTCGATGCCGGTGCGGTCGCCTCGCTCACCTTCAACGATACCGGCATCGCGACCACCCGCGCCGGCCTCACCGTGACCGCCGCGAAGGGGATCTTCAACCGGCTCGGCGCCTCCAAGCCCGACGTGATCGTCGCCGAACTCGGCGACGGCATTCTCGGCGAGTACGGAGTGCAGGACATTCTGCGCGATCCGGAACTCACCGGCGTCGGCGCGGCCTACGTCATGGCGGCCCCCGATCCGGTCGGCTGCTGGGGCTCGGTGACCCTCATGCGCGACCTGTTCGGGCTGCCCGTGACGGTGCTGACCGGTCCCGCGACCGACAACGAGGTGGGACGCGACTACATCTCGGCCGAGCTGCAGCTCCCGGCGCACAATGCGCTTCGCGATGCGCAGGGGCTGGTCGATGTGGTGCGGGCCGCGCTGGAGAGCCGGCAACCCGAGGCCGCTACCGTCTGATGTCGCTCCGGGTCGCAGTGATCGGCGCCGCCGGCTATGCCGGCGGCGAACTGCTTCGGTTGCTGCTGCAGCATCCCGAAGTGGGTGATGTCGTGGCCACCAGCCGGAGCCAGGCGGGTGCGCCGATCGGCGACGTGCATCCCGCGCTGGCGCCGCTCACCGACGTGCGCTTCTCCGGTGCGTCGCCGGGTGATGCCGCTCGCGGGGCGGATGTGGTCTTCCTCGCGCTGGAGCATGGCGAGAGCTCCAAGGTGGCCGAGGAGGTGTTCGCCGCCGACCCCGCACTGGTCATCGACCTCGCCGCGGATTTCCGGGTCAGCGACCTCGAGCTCTACGCCCGCTACTACGGGCAGCACCCCGCGCCGCACCTGGTGCCGAAGTTCACCTACGCGCTCGCCGATGTGCTCGGCCCCGCGCTGCGTGGCAAGACGGCGCTCGCGGCCCCCGGCTGCTTCGCGACGGCGGCGCAACTCGCGCTCTATCCCTTCGCCTCGATCGGGCTCACGGCGATCCCGTCGCTCTTCGCGGTCACCGGCTCGAGCGGCAGCGGGGTCCATCCCAAGCCGACGACGCACCATCCGGCCCGCGCGCACAACATGTTCGCCTACTCGGTGCTCAATCACCGGCACGAGGCGGAGATCCTCCACAGCTGGCGCACCTGGCGTGCCGATGCCGGTGCCCGCGCGCGGCTGATGACCCACTCCGGTCCGTTCGTCCGGGGCATCCATCTCACCCTGCACCTGGATCTCGGTGCGGCGCCGGCGACCGATGTGGCGGCGCTCTTCCGCGCAGCCTACAGGGACCGTCCCTTCGTGCGCCTCGTGAACCAGGCGCCGGAGCTGACCCACATCGTCGGCACCAACTACGCGATCATCCAGGCGGCGCAGTCCACCGACGGGCGCGAGGCGCAGGTGATGATCGTGATCGACAACCTGGTCAAGGGCGCCGGCGGTCAGGCGCTGCAGGCCATGAATCTCTCGCTCGGCCTCCCGGAAACGGCGGGGCTCGGTTTCGCCGGGATGTTTCCATGCTGACCTCCGACTCCGCACTGCTTCCCGTCTACGCCCAGTTCCCCGTGCGTCCCGTTTCGGGCCGGGGCTCCTGGCTCATCGACGCCGATGGCAACGAGTGGCTCGATGCCTACGGCGGGCACGCCGTCTCATCGACGGGGCACAGCCATCCCGCCGTCGTCCGCGCGATCGCCGAGCAGGCGGAGAAGCTGCTCTTCTATTCGACCGCGGTGCCGCATCCCAATCGCGAGCTGCTGGCCGAGCGGCTGGCGCGGCTCTGCCCCGATCCGCTCGGCAAGGTCTTCTTCTGCAACTCGGGGGCGGAGGCCAACGAGAACGCGCTGCACCTCGCACGGAAGGTGACCGGCCGGAAGGCGATCGTCTCCCTCGAAGGCGGGTGGCACGGCCGCACCGTCGCCTGCCTCGCGGTGACCGATGGCGCCAAGTACGAGGAGGGCGCGGTGCGCGCCGGGATGCCGCTCTCGCGGAAGATTCCGTTCAACCAGTTTGCCGGACTCGATCGCGCCATCAATCCCACCGTCGCCGCGGTGATCCTCGAGCCGGTGCAGGGGATGGCCGGCGCCCGCGCCTGCGATCCGGCCTTCCTCCGCGAGATTCGCGAGCTCTGCACCGAGCACGGGGTCCTGCTGATCTATGACGAGGTGCAGTGTGGCGTCGGCCGGTGCGGGGCGTTCACGGCCGCGGAAGCCTATGGCGTCATCCCCGACATCCTCACGATGGCGAAGGGGCTCGCCTCGGGGCTTCCGATCGGGGCAGTGGTGACGACCGATGCGGTGTCCGCCACGGTCAGGACCGGCGATCTCGGCAGCACCTTCGGCGGTGGGCCGGTGCCCTGTGCCGCCGCACTCGCGACCCTCGACGTGATCGAGAGCGACGGGCTCATCGCCAACGCCCGCGAGGTCGGCGAGTACCTGCGCACCGAGGCGCGTCGCCTCTGCGGCCTGGCGATCACCGGCGTCGAGGGGCGCGGGCTCCTGCTCGGACTCCGGCTCAACCGGCCGGCCGCCGAGGTGCAGAAGGCGCTCTTCGCGAAGCGGGTCATCACCGGGACGGCGGGCGATCCCGCGATTCTCCGCCTCATTCCGCCGCTCGGCTTCTCCCGCGCCGAAGCGGATCTGCTGCTGACGGCCCTCAAGGAGGTGCTGGCGTGAGCAAGCGCGATTTCATCACCGTTGAGGACTGGACCGGCGAGGAGATCGACGCCCTCCTGGCGCTCGCTGCGAAGGTGAAGCGGGGCGAGGTGCTCGGCGGACTCGAGCGGAAGGTGATGGCCATGGTCTTCATGGATCCGAGCCTCCGCACCCGGACCAGCTTCGAGACGGCGATGTTCCTCCACGGCGGGCATGCGGTGGTGCTCGAGCCGGGGAAGAGCAGCTGGAGCCTCGAGACCGAGCCGGGCGCCGTGATGGACGGCACCACGGTCGAGCACATCAAGGATGCCGCGCAGGTGCTCGGCCGCTACGCCGATGTCGTCGGCGTGCGGTCGTTCCCGCGGGGGAGCGACTGGAGCACGGTGCGGGAGGATCGCATCGTCCGCGACTTCGCGCGCTACTGCGAGAAGCCGGTCATCAACATGGAATCGGTGCGCCGCCATCCCTGCCAGCAGCTCGCCGACGCGATGACGCTCCGCGAGAAGCTGGGCGACCCGCGCGGCAAGCGCTTCGTGCTGCTCTGGGGCTGGCATCCCAAGTCGCTGCCCACGGCGGTGCCGGCCAGCGCGGCGCTCGCGGCGGCGCACCAGGGGATGGAGATCGTGATCGGCCGGCCCGACGGCTACGAGCTCGACGCGGAAGACACCGCCCTCATCCGCAAGATCGCCCAGGCGCGCGGCGGCGAGTTCGTGCACATCATGAACGACCCCGATGAAGCCGTGGTCGGCGCCGACGTGGTCTACGTGAAGTCCTGGGGGGCGGTGAAGCACTTCGGGCATCCGGAAGAGGAGTCCGCCTTTCGCGCCGGGCTCCGCGACTGGAAGCTCACGGCGCAGCGGCTCAAGTCCACGCGGGGCGGCCAGGCGACGGTGATGCACTGCCTGCCGGTGCGCCGCAACGTGGAGATCGACGACGCGGTGCTCGATGGACCCACCTCCGCGGTGGTGGATGAAGCCGAGAACCGGCTGCACGTGCAGCGCGCGCTGTTGCTGTCGCTGCTTGGCAAGACCTGAACCCACGACCGACCATGACCATCGATCCATCCAAGGGCATCACCGGCCTCAAGGGCGCACTCCGCTACGTGCGCGCCTATCGCGACAACGTCTTCGTCGTCAAGCTCGGCGGAGACGTCCTCGCCGACACCGAGGCGCTCGACCGCGTGGCCCAGCAGCTCGGGCTGCTCTCCTCGCTCAGCATCCGCATCGTCGTGGTCCATGGCGGCGGCCCGCAGGCGACCGCGCTCTCGCGCCGCCTTGGCCAGGAGCCGACCATCGTCGCCGGCCGCCGGGTCACCGACGACTCCGCGCTCGAAGTCGCGAAGATGGTGTACGCCGGTTCGCTCAACGTGAACCTGCTCGCCTCGCTCCGCGCCCATGAGGTGCAGGCCGTCGGGCTCTCCGGCGTCGACGCCGATCTCATCAGCGCCCGCCGCCGCCCGCCGGTGAAGGTGGTGGACGATGCGGGCGTCTCCCGCGAGGTCGACTACGGTCACGTCGGCGACGTCGACCGCGTCGATCCGCGGGTGCTCGAGACCCTGCTCTCCACCCGCTTCATGCCGGTGGTGGCCAGTCTCGCGGGCGACAGCGACGGCAACGTCTTCAACGTCAACGCCGACACGGTGGCCGAGGCGCTCGCGACCGCGCTCAAGGCGCAGAAGCTCATCTTCCTCACCGGGGCGCCCGGCGTCCTGCGCGATCGCAACGATCCCTCGAGCCTGGTGACCTTTGCCGATCCCGACGATCTCGCCAATCTGATGCAGAGCGGCTCGATCGCGGGGGGCATGCGCCCCAAGGTGGAGGCCTGCATCCGCGCGGCCACCGGCGGTGTCGAACGTACCCATATCATTGATGGCCGGTTGCCGGATTCCATCCTGCTGGAGGTCTTCACCGGCGCGGGATGCGGAACGATGATCGTCGGCCGCAAGGAAAAGGCGACCTATCTTGGCGTGGACCTCGCTCCCTGAAGTCGCCCTCCTCCGCGACCTCGTCGCGATCCACTCGGTCAGCGGCACCGAGGAGACGATCGCACGGTGGGTGGAGGAGTGGGCGCGCGCGGCGGGACTCGCGGTCAGCCGCGACGACGCCTCCGTCGCCATCACCATTCCCGGCCGGCGTCCCGGCCGGACCCTGGCGTTCGTGTCGCACCTCGACACCGTGCCGGCGGGGGAGGGGTGGACCCGTCCGGTCTTCGAGCCCACCATCGAAGGCGACCGGATGTACGGCCGTGGCTCCGGTGACGCGAAGGCCTCCGTCGCTTCGATGCTCATGGCGGCCCGTGACCTCGCCGAGTCAGGCGGGCCCGACGCCGGCCGGCTGCTCGTCATCCTCGGCTTCGAGGAAGAGACCAAGCACACCACGATGGGCACGGCGGTGGCCCGGCTCGAGCCGATCGACGCCGCCGTCGTGGGCGAGCCGACCAACCTGGAAGTCGCCATCGCCCAGCGCGGGCTCATGATGGTGGACCTCGTTGCCCGGGGCGTGCAGCGGCACGCCGGCTACGCCGCGGACAACCCCGACTTCACCAACGCCATCGTCGAGCTCGGCCGCAACATCGCGAAGCTGCCCTCGCTCTTCCGCGACCGGGTGCATCCGATCCTGGGGATCGCCACCGCGACGCCGACGATGCTCGAGGGCGGCATCAGCCGGAATGTCACACCGCCAGTGGCCCGCGCGGTGCTCGATGTCCGCAGCACCCCGAACTGGAGCCACGCCGAACTCGCCGCGGAACTCGCGGCCGCCCTCGACGTCGAGGTGGTCGTGACCTCCGACCGGCTGGTGCCCTGCGAGACGCCCCCCGGCTCCCGGCTCCTGGCCCTGGCCACGGCGGCCCGCCCCGAGGGCAAGCCGTTCGGTTCACCTACCTGTTCCGACTGGGTATTTTTGCGCGACCGGGATGCCATCAAGTGCGGGCCCGGAACCAGCCGTCGCTCGCACACTCCTGACGAGTATGTCGATCTGCCGGAAGTCTCGGCGGCGCGCCTCTTCTACCGTCAACTAGCCCAGGCCTACCTCGCATGAGCCGCAAGCCGCCCAGGTCCCGTGCCGTTCCCGCCGCGCCGGCCGCCTCGCCGGTGACGACGACGCTATGGGCGTCGAGCAATTCGCTCGACCGCCAGATGCTCGACTACACCGCGGCCGAGGACCGGTTGTGGGATGGGCGGCTGATCGCGTGGGACATCCTCGGCAGCCTCGGCCACATCGAGGGCCTGCGCGCGTCGAAGCTGCTCAGTCAGGCGGAATACCTCCGGCTCCGCGCCGGGCTGCGGCAGGCGCTCCGCGAAGTCGATGCGGGCCGCCTCGAAGTGACCCCCGAGCACGAGGACGTGCATACGGCGGTCGAGGACTGGCTGACCCGGAATGTCGGCCCCGTCGGGGAGCGGGTGCACACCGGCCGCTCGCGGAACGACCAGGTCTCCTGCGACCTCCGCCTCTATCTCAAGGACCGGCTGCTGCTGCTGAGCAGCGGGGCCCTCGACCTCGCCGAGAGCCTGCTGATCTTCGCGCAGAAGTACCAGCGGGTGCTCTGGCCCGGCTACACCCACACCCGGCGCGCGATGCCGAGTTCGGCCGGGCTCTGGGCCGCCGCCTTTGCGGAGGGGATCCTCGACACGGTGGAGTCGGCGCCCGCGGTGTGGGCCAAGGTCGATCGCTCGCCGTTGGGCAGCGCGGCCGGCTACGGCGTGCCCCTCCCGCTCAAGCGGGAAGCGGCGGCCAGGGCGCTCGGCTTCGGCGCGCTCGAACACAACGTGGCACAGGTGCAGAACGGCCGCGGCAAGCTCGAGGCCCTCGTGCTCTTCTGGTGCGTGCAGCTCGGTCACGAGCTCTCGAAGCTCAGCTCCGACGTCATCACCTTCTCGTCGGACGAGTTCGGCTTCCTGGTGCTGCCGCCCGATCTCGCGACCGGTTCGAGCATCATGCCGCACAAGCGGAACCCCGACCTCTTCGAGCTGACCCGGAGCCGGGCCGCCGCGCTCGAGGGCGACCTCTTCACCGTCTTCCAGATCAAGGGCAAGCTGGGGAGCGGCTATCACCGCGACTTCCAGCTCATCAAGGAGCCGGTGATGCGCGGCGTCGACCGGCTGGAGGGGATGCTCTCGATGCTCGCGGTCTCGGTCCCGCGCCTCGGCGTCGATGCCGCGATCGGCCGGAACATCCTGAGCGGCGGGCCGCTCGCCACCGACGAAGTGATGCGCCGGGTGGAAAGTGGCCGGGCCTTCCGCTCCGCCTATCGCGAAGTCGCGGCCGCCATCAAGGAAGGGGACTGGTGGCGGGAGCCCGCGACCGAGGAGATCATCGGGCGGCGCCGGAGCACGGGCGGTCTCGGCAACCTCGGATTGCCGACGGTGCGCGCCCGGCTCCGCGCCTGCCGCGCCTGGGCCGCGCGGGAGCAGAAGAAGTTCGACGGCGCGATCGACCGGCTCGCCGGCCGCGGCGGGTCGCGCGGTGGCCCATGAGCGGCGACCGTCGCAAGCGCCATCTCAAGATTCTCGAGCTGATCAGCACCCGGCCGATTCACACCCAGGAGGAGCTGGCCGACGCGCTTTCGGCGGAAGGCTGGAAGGTCACCCAGAGCTCCGTCAGTCGGGACATCACCTCCCTCAAGCTGGTGAAGATCGACGGGGCCTATCAGCGCCCCGCCCGCATCAGCGCCGAACCGGAACATCCGGATGAACGCCGGATCGTCGAGGGCGTGCTGACGGCGGAGGCCGCGGGTGACGCGCTCTGCGTGCTGCACACGCCGGCGGGGGAAGCCAATCGCGTCGCCGTGGCCATCGACCGGCTGGCGTGGGGCGACGTCATCGGGACGATCGCCGGTGACGATACGATCTTCCTCGCGGTCCGGAATGGACTGGCGCAGCACCGCGTGCTCCGGCAGCTCCGCAATCTGATCGAATCCCGGCGCTGACATGACGTCCGCCGGGACGCGCGTCGCCTCCGGCCCCTCGGCCTCGCCGCGGTTCGGCATCTGGGTTCGGGCGACCGCGGGCTACATCGCCGTCTATCTCGTCCTCCAGATCTTCCTGCCCAGTCCGAGCCCCTTCCGGGACGCCTTCGGACTGCTCGGTTTTCTTCCGCTCAGCCTCGCGACGACGGCGGCATTCTACCGCGCCTCGCGCGCCGCGCTCGAGCCGCAGTTCCGTCGCGCCTTCCTGCTCTACGCCGGCTCTTTCGCCGCGACCTCGGTCGGGACCGCGATCTGGTTCTGGCAGAAGAGCGTGCTCGGCATCGAGCCGGAGTACTCGTGGTCCAACATTCCGTACCTGCTCAGCTATCCCTTCGCGATCGGGGGCATGCTCGCCTTTCCGATCCAGCGCGTCGACCGCGCGGGACGCTGGCGTATCGCGCTCGATGCCGCGATCACGATCCTCGCCGGCGGGGCGATCACCTGGCTCTACATCGTCGCTCCGCTCTCGCAGGCGGACGATCTGCTGTGGCACCGGGTACTCCTCTACGCCTACCCGATGGGCGACCTGCTCATCTTCACGGTGCTCGTCCCGCTGCTGCTCAGTCAGCGGGGTGAAGCGGTCGGCCGGGTCCTGCGCATGGTGGCGACCGGTCAGCTGGTCTATCTCGCCGGCGACCTGAGCTATCAGCTCAGCGGGACGGTGATCACCTGGTCGAAGGTCGAATGGCCGGATGTGCCGCTGGCCATCGGCTACCTCATCATGATCCGCGCCACGGAGTGGTTCTGGGGGAATCCCGTCACGCCCGCCGACATCCAGGAGACCGCGACGCCGCACCGGGTGCCGCGCAACCTGATGCCGCTCCTGCTCGGCGTCGTGGTCTACGGCCTGGTGGTGATCGTGGCGCTGTCGGAGTGGACCCCGGTGCTGAGCGTGCTCGCAGTGACGGCGGTCGCGACGACCGCGCTCATCCTCGCGCGCGAGTGGATCACCGACCGCCAGAACTCGAGGCTCGAGCGGGCCCTCGAGGCCGAACGGGGGCAGGCCCGGTTCCGGAGCGTGATGAACCAGCTGCACGTCGGGGTCGTCGTGCACGACGCCAGCGGCCGGCCGACGATGGCGAATCCGGCGGCACTGGCCATGCTCGGAGTCAGCGAGACGGAGCTGCTCGGCCGCAGCGCATTCGATCGCGCCTGGAACGTGATTCGTGAGGATGGGTCCCCCTTCCCGGTGGAGCTGCACCCGGTGCCCCAGGCGATCGCGACCGGACGGGCGGTGCAGAACGTCGTGATGGGCTTCAGCCGGCCCGGCAGCCGGGATCGGGTCTGGCTGCTGGTGAGTGCCGAGCCCCGGCTTCGGCCGGACGGCAGCACGGAAGAGGTGGCGTGCAGCATCCTCGACGTCACCGAGCGGCGCGAACTCGAGGCGAAGCTCCGCCAGGCCCAGCGGATGGAGGCAGTCGGTCAGCTCGCCGGAGGGGTGGCCCACGACTTCAACAACCTGCTGACCGCGATCACCGGATACGCCGGGCTGCTGCAGGAGAACCTCGGACCGCAGGATCCCCGGTCGCAGGACGTGCAGGAGATCCGGAAGGCGGCGGACCGCGCCGCCGGGCTCACCCGCCAGCTGCTCGCGTTCGGGCGGCGCCAGCTGCTCCAGCCGGTGGTGCTCGACATGAACGAGGTGATTCGTGAGGCGGAGCGGCTGCTGCACCGCCTCCTCGGAGAGGACATCGAGATCCGCTGCGATCTCGCCGCCGACCTGGGACTGGTGCAGGTGGATCGCGGCCAGCTGGAACAGGTCATCGTCAACCTTGCGGTGAATGCCCGCGATGCGATGCCGCGGGGCGGGACGCTCTCGATCGCCACGCGGAATGCCGCCCCCGATTCCACCAGCCTGCCGTCGGGCCTCGAGATTCCGACCGCCGGCGCCGTCCTGCTCGCGATGCGGGACTCGGGCGTCGGAATGGAGGAAGCGATCCGGCTCCGGGCCTTCGAGCCGTTCTTCACCACCAAGGAGATCGGCAAGGGCACGGGACTCGGATTGTCTACCGTCTACGGCATTGTCCGGCAGAGCGGGGGCGACGCCTGGATCGAGAGCCGGGTCGGTCAGGGGACCGTGGTCACCATCTGCCTGCCTCGGATCGCGGCCCCCGGGATGGCACCGGCTCCGTCGCTGCCGTCCGCGCCGGTGGTCGGAGGCCGGGAGCGGGTGCTGATTGTCGAGGATGAGCCCGCGATCCGGCTGGTCGTCGGCCGGGTGCTCTCCTCCCATGGTTACGCCGTCGTGGAAGCCGCGAACCCCGCCGCGGCCCGTGCGCTCCTCGCGGACGCGGGGCCGCCCATCGACCTGTTGATCTCCGATGTGGTGATGCCCGGCGGCAGCGGGCCGGAACTCGCCGCGTGGACCCGGAGCCGGTGGCCGACGCTGCCGGTGCTGTTCATCACCGGGCATGCCGATGAGGAAGTCCTGCAGCGCGGACTCGACCTCGCCAACGCCACGGTGCTGTCCAAGCCGTTCACGCCGGTCGACCTGATCGCCTCCGTCCGGGCGGCGCTGGACGCGCAGCCGTGAACGCGCTCGAGCACTTCCTCCGCGATCTCGCCGTCGTCCTCGTCTCGGCCGGCGCGGTGGCGCTGCTGTTCCAGCGGCTCCGCTGGCCGGTCGTCGCCGGGTACCTGGTCGCCGGCGTCATCGTCGGCCCGAGCGTGCCGCCATCCTGGATCACCGACGAGCACATCATCCACCTGCTCTCCGAGCTCGGCGTCATCCTGCTCATGTTCAGCATCGGGCTGGAGTTCCGCCTCGACCGGCTGGCGAAGAGCGGCCCCGCCGCGGGCCTCGCCGCGCTGGTGGAGATCGGCCTGATGCTCGCTCTCGGGTTCGGGGCCGGCCGCGCGATGGGGTGGAGCCCGCTCGCCAGCGCCTTCCTCGCCGGCGCCGTCGCGGTCTCCAGTACCATGATCCTCGCCAAGGTGCTCGAGACCCATCCGCTGGGTCCCGAGCTCCGCCCGACCGTGGTGAGCCTCACGCTGTTCGAGGACATGGGCGCCATGGTCATCATCGCGCTGCTCACTGCCGCGGCCTCGGGGGAGGGGTTGTCAGGCGCCGCGCTGGCCGGCGTCATCGGCCGCCTCATCGGTGTCCTCGCCCTCTTCCTGGTGCTTGGCCTGGCGATCGTGCCGCGCGCCGCGCGCTGGGTGATCGGCCTCCGCAACCGGGAGACCATGCTCATCACCATGGTCGGCTTCGCCTTCGGACTCTCATTCCTCGCGGGGGCCGCCGGATTCTCGGTCGCGCTGGGTGCCTTCCTCGCGGGACTGCTGGTGGCGGAGTCGGGCGGCGGCAAGATCGTCGAGGAGGCGGTCCGGCCGCTTCGCGATGTCTTCGCCGCGATCTTCTTCGTCGCGACGGGGATGCAGCTCGACCTCGGGCTGCTCGTGTCCGAATGGCCGCTCGCGGTCGGCGTCCTCGCCGTCGTCCTCATCGGCAAGCCGATGGCGGTCACGCTCGGTGTCTTCCTCTCCGGGCAGAGTCTCCGCTCGGCGATTCGCGCCGCCCTCAGTGTGGCGCAGATCGGCGAGTTCTCCTTCATTCTTGCCGGCGTCGGGGCCACCCTCGGTGCGGTCCCCCGTGCCTTTGTCGCGGCGGCGGTCGCGGTCTCGATCGTGACCGCCTTCCTGTCGACCTGGCTCGCCGGGGTCGCGGATCGCGTTGCCGAACGGGTCGATCGCGCCCTCCCGCACCGGGTGCAGATGGTCGCTTCCCTCTATGGCGCGTGGGTCGAGGCGCTCCGGACCGCCCCACGGGAACATTCGCCCTGGGTGCGGGTCCGGTCGGCGGCGAAGTGGCTTGCCATCGATGCGGTGGCGATCGCCGGCCTCGTCTTCGCCGGCTCGTATCTCCGGGGCAAGCTGGTGGGTCTCGCCCTCGGCTACGGGATCAGTCCGGTCCTCGCCTCGTGGCTGGTGGCGTTCGTCACCCTCGCGCTGGTGACGCCGTTCCTGATCGGCATCCTGCGGGTCACCCGCACGCTGGGCGATCAGCTCGGCGAGATCGTGGTCCCGCTCTCCGCGAGCGGCAAGGTCGACAACGGCCGCGCGCCGAGGCGGGTGCTGAGCGTCGCCGTGCAGGTCGCCGCGATCCTCGCCACCGGCGGGCCGCTGGTCGTGGTCACCCAGCCATTCCTGCCGCCGCTCAGCGGGCTCGCGGTGCTGGGGCTGGTGCTGCTCCTCTTCGGCATCGTATTCTGGCGCAGGGCCACCGATCTGTTCGGGCACTTCCGCGCCGGCGCGGAACTGATCGTGGCAACGCTCGCCAAGCAGTCGCATGCCGAGACCGTCGAGTTCGAGCCGGTGCGCCGGATGCTTCCCGGTCTCGGCGACTTTGCCCCGCTCCGCGTCGGCGAGCATTCGGAGGGAGACGGCCGCTCGCTCGGTGAGCTGAATCTGCGCGGACGCACCGGGGCGTCGGTGGTGGCACTCCTTCGGGGCGATCGGCGGATCGCCTTTCCCGAGGCCAGCGAGCGGCTCGCCGCCGGAGACCTCGTGGCCGTCACCGGCAGCCATGACGCCATCGCCGCGGCCGCGGCACTGCTCGGTTCACACGGCGCGGCGGCGCATTAGCCGCGCTTCCTTCACGTCTCGGACTGCGATGCTCCACATGCGTCTCTCATCCGTCCTCACGATCCTCGCCGTCGCCGTGGCCTGCCATCGCACCACCGCGACGCTGCCCCCAGATCTGGCCAGCCGCTTCGAGGCGGAATCGGTCGTCCACCGGGCCGATGATCAGGTCTTCCGCTACACCTACTACTCACGCAGCACGCGCGGCAATCGCTGGGAGGATCGCGACGCCTCCATCCTGGTCACCAGGTCGAGCGTCTTCATCCACAAGAACGAGAAGGTCGGACTCGACCTGACCGCCGCGACCCGCAAGGCGACCGATGTCCGGCGGGACGGCGACCGGGTGATCATCAGCGCGGGGAGCGGGCAGTCGAAGGTGTCGTGGTCGTTCCGGCCCCCCGATGACGCCGAGGGATGGGCGCGCGATATCCGGGCGGTGATCGGGGAGCGGGGCTCCGACTAGGCATGACTTCCCTGCATGCCGATCCTGTTGTGGCTCCACGACAGAATCGATGAACCGGAACGGCGATTCCCTCTTGGTGGATCGCCTTTTTCGTGGCACTCTCGCCCGACTTTCGCGCCGGATGGTCGTCTCAACTCAAGCATTTGCAACAGGTTGACCCGGGCAGCCGGGGCCAGGCGAACCCAGCCGTTGGTGGCCCTGTACCGAAACGGTACGATGGTTGCGAATTCATGAACGCGTTCGCCAATCAAACTCCACAACGTCCGGTCGAGTCGCTCATGCGAAGGTTTTCGCGCGCCCTGTCGCACGCCCCCCTGTTGCTCTCCGCCATGCTTGCCGCCTGCGATCGCGGCCCGATGACCCCCGACCCGGCGGTGAATGCCCCGGTGGTCCAGGCCTCGGTGAACTCGGGGTCGGCCGCGGTGATGGCGATCGTCGGCGGGCGCATCTTCCGCGACAAGAACCTCTCGCTTCGGCGCAATCAGTCCTGTGCCACCTGTCACGATGCCAACTGGGGGTTCACCGCGCCGAGTCCCGCGATCAATCGGGCGGGCGCCGTGATGCCCGGTTCGGTCAACACGCGCTTCGGGAACCGGAAGCCGCCGAGCGCCGCCTACGCCACGCCGAGTCCGGTGCTGTTCTTCAACGAGGAAGATGGGACCTACGTCGGGGGCAACTTCTGGGATGGCCGCGCCACCGGCGCGCGTCTCGGCAGTCCTGCCGCCGAACAGGCGCAGGGCCCCTTCGTGAACCCCGTGGAGCAGGCGCTGCCGGACCGTGCCTGCGTGGTCTACCGTATCGCGCGCTCCGACTATGCGATCGCCTATCTGACGGCCTTCGGCCGGAACATCCTGAATATCCGGTTCCCCTCGAACACCGACCGGCTCTGCGAGCGGGAGAATGTGACCGTCACCCTCTCCGCCGAGGATCGCGCCCGGGTGGACCAGGAGTACGACCGGATCGCGCTCGCGATCGCCGCCTTTGAGAACTCGCCCGAGGTGAATCGCTTCAGCTCAAAGCACGACGCCTTCGTGGCCGGTCGGGCGCAGCTCACGCCGAAGGAAATGCAGGGATTCGCGCTGTACGTGGGCAAGGCGGGGTGCGCCGGCTGTCATCCGAATGCCGGCGAGCGCGCCCTCTTCACCGACTACACCTACGACAACATCGGTGTCCCCGCCAATCCGGCGAATCCCGCGGGGCAGATCGATCCCGCCTTCAAGGACTTCGGGATCGGGGGCTTCCGGCACGAGCCGGGTGAGTACGGCAAGCAGAAGGTGCCAACGCTCCGAAACCTCGACAAGCGGGGCACGCCGGGCGGCGCCAAGTCCTACATGCACAACGGCGTCTTCAAGTCGCTGGAGCAGGTGGTCCACTTCTACAACACCCGCGACGTGCTGCCGAACTGCGCTGCGGTCGCCGACCCGAAGTTCGGGGTGAACTGCTGGCCCTCGCCCGAGGTGACGGAAAACGTCAACGTCGACGAGCTGGGGAACCTCGGACTGACACCGGAGGAGGAGTCGGCGGTGGTCGCCTACCTGAAGACGCTCTCCGATGGGTACGGCATGCAGGTGGTCGCGCCGGGTCCGGTGCTGGCGCAGCACTAGAGGCGGGAGGGCGGACATCCGGACGGGCGGGAGGCGGACAATGCTTCTCGCCCGTCCGCGCGTGCGGGAGCGCTCGAAACGGTGGAGACCCCGCCCAGAATGCTGTGCAGAGCGCCCGAAATTTTCCGGGGCCGAGCCGAACAGCTGTGCAGCCCGATCTGAGCGCTCAGCAGTCGGGCCGAAGTTCATCGCGGGCCAACCGTCGAAGGCTGCGGCCCCATCCAAGTGCTGAACAGAAGGGCCGCGATTTCTCGCGGCCCAGCGGACGAAGCGATCCTCCGGCCTGCATCCCACCCGCCCCCGCCCCTAGTACCCCGCCGTCATCCCGAAGTCGAGCGGAATCGCCGCACCGGTGAGCCCCGCCATCCTGGGGGAGGCGATCGCGAGGATCGCGTCGGCGACCTCGTCAGCGCGGAGGAAGCGTGCGCCGGCCTTCTGCGGATACCTGTTGAGCAACGCCTCGCGGTAGCCCTGCGGATTGCCGCCACCGTACCGCTCGGCCTGGTAGGCGAGCATCGCGGTGTCGACATCCACCGGACAGATCGCATTCACCCGGATGCCGCGCGGCGCGAGTTCGAGCGCGAGTGCCTTCGTAAGCAGCACCACTCCACCCTTCGAGGCGGAATAGATCGCCGCCCCCGCATTCCCCACCAGCCCCGCATCGGAGGCGACGTTCACGATGTTCCCGCCGCTCTGCGCCAGCGCGGGGATCGCCCGGCTGCACGCGAAGAAGGTGCCCTTCAGGTTCACGTCGACCACCCGGTCCCATTCCTCTTCGGTCATCGACTCGCTGGGGCCCTCCACCCAGAGCCCGGCGCAATTGATCAGGGCATCGAGCCGGCCGAACCGCTCGAGCGTCACCCGGATCATCTGCTCGCAATCGGCCACCCGGCGGAGATCGGTCGGGATGATCGCGACCGCCCCGCGGGAAGCGAGCGCGCCGGCGGCATCCTCCAGCCGCGCCTGGTCCCGATCGGCGAGCATCACCGAGGCGCCGGCATCGAGGAACTTCTCCGCCGTGGCGCGCCCGATCCCGCCCGCGCCGCCGCTGATCAGGACGACTCGGCTGGCCCACTCACTCATCAGTACCATCCCTCCGGCGGGCCCTTGTACTCCTGGATCGTGTTGCCGCCGTCGACCACGAACATCTGACCGGTCACGTAGCTCGCCTCCCGCGAGGCGAGGAAGCCGATCATGGCCGCGACCTCGTTCGGCGTGCCGGGCCGACCCGCCGGGGTGTTGGTCCCGGCGGCCAGCTCCTGATCGGTGGACGAGGCCGTGGCGATCCACCCGGGCGCCACCGTATTGACCGTGACGCCCTTCCGCGCCGTCTCGATCGCAAGCGCGCGGGTGAGTCCCACCATCGCGGCCTTGGCGGTGGCGTAGGGAGCGGAGCGCGGATTGACCACCAGGGGGCCGGTCACCGAGGAGACGTTGATGATCCGCCCGAAGCCCTCGTCCAGCATGTCGGGCAGGAGCGCCCGGGTGAGCCCGATCGCGGTGAACAGGTTCCGCTCGAGGGTCAGCTCCCAGTCGCTGTCGGTGAGCGAGCCGAACTCCCCCGTGATCTCGGGACTTCCGACCTGAGTCATGCCGGCGTTGTTGACGAGGATGTCCACCGGCCCGAGCGCGGTCTGCACCGCGGCGACCAGCCGCCGCTGATCGGCGGTATCCGTCAGATCGGCGACGAAGCCACAGGTCTTTCCGCCCAGGTCGGCGAGCTCGGCGTTGCGCTCGTCGATGCGCGAGGTGGTAGAGGTGATCGCGACCGACGCGCCCGAGCGCGCCAGCAGCTTCGCCGTGGCGAATCCGATTCCGGCCTGGCTCCCCGCACCGGTCACCAGGGCGACGAGTCCCTCGAGTGAAAACATGGTTGCTGCCTCTCTGGTCAGCGCGCTGACCCTGGTCCCTTCACCACCCGGCCCGCCTTGGCGCCGGTGTGTTCGCCATCCCGCAGCACCTGCACTCCGTTGACGAAGACCTGCTTCATCCCGGTCGCATACTGGTGCGGCTGTTCGAAGGTGGCATGATCGCGGATCTCGGCGGGATCGAACACGGTCACGTCCGCATAATACCCGGGAGCGAGGAATCCGCGCCGGGCGATGCGCAGGTTGGTCGCGGGAAGTCCAGCCAGACGATGGATCGCCTCGGAGAGGGAGAGCACCTTCTCGTCCCGGGTGTACTTGCCGAGCACCCGTGCGAAGGTACCGTAGGCGCGGGGATGCGGGTTCGATTTGAGGAAGACTCCCTCCGGGGCGAGCGACGACGCATCGGAGGCGAAACTCACCCACGGCAGCACGATCTGCTTCTTCAGGTTGTCTTCCGACATCGTGAAGTAGATGCACTCGATCCGGCTGTGATCGGCGACGATCAGGTCCATCGCGGCATCTTCGGGGCTGGTCTTCCGGAGCGCGGCGACCTCGGAGAGCCGCTTGCCGGTGTACGGCTTGAGCGAATCGGTCTTGAAGCCGGCGAGCAGCACCCCCTCCGGTCCCCCCGATCCCACGAATGCTCCGCCCCGCGCCTTCCACTCCGCCTTGAGACGGCGCCGCACCGCCGGGTCCTGCAGTCGCGTCCGCCAGGCGTCGAAGCCGCCGGCCCGCACCCAGCCCGGCATCACTCCGTCGAGGCCGGTGGCGCTCGCGGGATAGGTGTACATGTCGGCGGTGATCGCGAGCCCGGCGGCGCGTGCCGCCTCCACCCGGCGAATCACCTCGTCCATCTTGCCCCAGTTGGGGCGTCCCGCCGCCTTGAGGTGATAGATCTCCGACCGTGCCCCCGAGTGCTTCGCGATCGTGAGGAACTCGTCCACCGCATCGAGCAGCGAGTCGTTCTCGTTCCGGATATGGGAGATGTACATCCCGCCCTCGGCGGCCGCCGCGTGCGCGAGGCCGGTCAGCTCCTCGGTCGTCGCGAACATCCCCGGCTCGTAGATGAGCGAGGAGCCGACACCAAGCGCGCCATCCTTCATCGCCGCGGTGACCAGCCCCTCCATCTGTGTCAGCTCCGCCGCGGTCGGGGCGCGGGGATCGTGGCCGAGCACGTACTGCCGGACCGTTGCCGCACCGACGAAGCTGGCGATGTTGGTCGAGATCCCCTTCGCGACGAGCGCGTCGAGGTACTGGGCCAGGGTCGTCCAGGTGATGTCGAACTTGATGTCGCCCTGGCCGTTCCGGGCCTCGGCCTTCATGCTGTCGCTGAGCGGACCCATCGACTCGCCCTCGCCGAACACCTCGAGGGTCACGCCCTGACGGAGGTCGCTCTCCGATCGGCCATCGACCAGCAGCGCCTCGTTGGCCCAGCTCAGCATGTTGATGAAGCCGGGCGCGACCGCGAGTCCATTCGCCTCGATCTCGCTCCGGCCCTTCGCCTTCGAGAGATCGCCGATGGCGGCGATGCTGTCGCCCATGATCGCGACATCCGCCGCGATGCCCGGGCCGCCGTGACCATCGTAGACGGTGCCGTGGCGGATGACGACGTCGTAGGTGGGCCCGCCACAGGCGGTGAGACCGAGGAGGCCGAGCAGCAGGGGGAGTCGCATGAGACGGTCGCTTGGGGTGCGGGTGAGAGCGCGGCCGCGGGGGCGCCGGGCTGGTGAGTTGTCAGGCACGTGGCCGAGGCTGCACGGCTATGGTGCGAAATAGCGGTAGTACGCCATCCCGGAGAGCGTCGCGCGGAGCGCCTGGCCGTCCACGATCTGGTCGAAGCGGAGCGTCTCCGCCGAACCGGCCTCGCCGATGCGGAAGCTCGCCGGTCCCGTCGGCGTGAGCGGCTCCTCATTCCCTTCCGGGCCGATCCACCACAGGGCACCCTTCCGGATGACGACCCGGAAGTTGGGCTCCCACGGCTGCATGATCCGGTAGTGTCCGGTATACGTCTTCCATGCAGGAGGTGTCGTGAAGCGCCGAGGTCCCCGGTACGCCGTACCGGCAAACCACCGGTCCCCGTACCAGACCTCCGTCACTCCCTTCGCGTCGCGACCGAAGCGGATCGGATAGAGCGCGAACTCCGCCGCCGGGCCGAGAAAGCTGTCGCGCCCGTGCGGAAGCAGGAGGTCCCGCTGCGCGCCGCGCACGAGCAGCAGCGAGTCGCCGCTCGCCGCGAACTGGAGCGTATCGCCCCTGGGCGACACGAACCGCCCGGCATACTGCGCCGCCTCGTGCACCGCCCACGGCGGCGTCTCCGCGGGGAGATCGGGCAGCGAGTCTCCACGATCCGCGGCCGCGAGCGCCTCGAGGGCGAAGCGGGTGACATCGCCCGGATCGCCCGGCCCGTTCACGAACGCCACCGCCCCGATGCCGAGCGAGGGGATGCCGATCAGGTAGCTGGTGTAGCCGATCATGCCGCCGCTGTGCCAGAAGACCGGCAGGCTGTCGAGCGGACCGAGGAACATCCCGTAGCCGTAATGATCGCCGCCGCGCTCGGTGAGGGCGTGTGGCGTCATCATCGCCGTGTAGCCGGCCTCCGAGAGCACCCGCCCGTGCGGCCCCGCGCCACGGTTGAGCAGCATCGTGAGGTAGGCGCCGAGCTCGGTCGAATTGGAGACAATGGCGCCGTCGCCCGAGCCGTATTCGATCCAGGTGCCTTCGACCAGCGGATCCTCGGCGCGCGCGGGCCGGTCGTCGTAGAGCGGCAGATAGCCGATGGCGAGCGTGGGGCGGGTCGCGTGCGTGAACTCCGCCTCGGTCGCGTCCATGCCGAGTGGGGCGAGAATCCGGGCCCGGATGATGTCGGGATAGGCCCGGTGCTCGAGGCCTTCCAGCACGACACCCATCACCTGGAAGCCGATGTTCGAATAGGCCCAGCGCTTTCCCGGCGCGGAGCCGAGGGTCCGCTCGCGTGCCATGTAGGCCTGGGCGCGGGACGACGGGATGTCGTCCCGGTCGGCCGGGAGGCCGGCGGTGTGGGTGAGGAGATCGTGCCCCGTGACCGGCCGCCAGCGGGAGGACGGCGTGAACCAGGGCAGGTAGCTTCGCACCGGCCTCGAGGGATCGAACTTGCCCTCATCCCGGAGCTGCATGAGCGCGATCGCGGTGAAGGACTTGGAGATCGAACCGATCTCGAAGCGCGTCGCCGGGGTGACCCTGATCTTCCGGCCGATGTCGGCGTAGCCGTAACTCCGCACCGTGATGAGCCCGTTGCGATCGACCAGGGCGAGCGACATCCCCGGAGTGCCGGCGCTCGTCATCATCTGCTCGGCGTAGCGGTCGATGAGCCGGAGCGCGGGGCGGAGGGGCAGGGTGTCACGCTGGGCGGCGGCGGGCGTGGCCGCCCCGATGAGAAGGAGCAGGCCGATCCGGGTCGAATGCATCATGGTATCCGGCGGATGTGAGGAACGTCGAGGACGCGAAGCGCGGCGACCGGTTCTTCGATGGCGTGAACCAGGGCACGGATCATCTGGCCGATCGTGACCAGGCCGAGGCGGCGCGCCGTCTCACGTGAGCCGGGCAGCCGCTCGGCGGCCCAGTAGACCGGCTGCAGCACGACGGGCCACCAGTGTCCCGGCCCGAGCACGTACCAGGGCCGCAGGATCGTTGCCGGCAGACCGCTCTCGCGGAGGATGCGTTCTCCCTGCATCCGCGCCGCGACGTACGCCTGCATGGTCGGCGCCGGATGCGCGACGCTTACGTAGACGAAGTGCCGGATCTCGGCGGTGCTCGCCGCGGCGACGGCGGCCTCGATCGACGCGAGATCGACGCGCAGGAACTCCTGCGCCTTGCCGGGACTCGGATGGGCGACGCCGACCAGATGCACGAAGGTGTCCGCCGGCGCCACCTGCGCGGCATAGGAGAGGCCATGCAGCGCATCACCGAGCACGGGGAGCGCGCCGGCCGGGAGCCTCGCCGTCGATCCCTGCCTGACGAGTGCACGGACGGTGTGCCCGCGCCCCGCGAGGGCGCCGACGAGCCGCCGGCCCATGTAGCCGGTCCCGCCTGTCAGGAAGACATGGCGCGGAGTGCCGGCGGGCCTGCCCGCGGAGACGTTCACGCCGGGGTCAGGGTCCTGCCGGTGGTCCCGTACCTCACCATCGTCATCTCGGCGAGGATCGCGAGCGCCGTCTCCGCCGGTGACCGGCCACCCAGATCGAGGCCGATCGGGCCGTGCAGGCGGGCCAGGTCGGCGTCGCTGAAGCCTGCCGCCCGGAGGCGTTCCCGCCGGGCCACCTGGGTCTTCTTCGCGCCGATCGCACCGATATAGCGTGCGTCCGACCGCAGCGCGATGTCGAGCGCGGGCTCGTCGAACTTGGGGTCGTGCGAGAGCACACAGACATACGTCGCGCAGTCGAGGCCGGCCTTCTTGAAGGCCTCCTCCGGCCAGGCGAGCAGCAGTTCATCGGCGTCGGGAAAGCGCTCACGGGTGAGGAACGACTGCCTCCCGTCGGCGACGATGGTCCGGTACCCGAGCGCCCTCGCCAGCGGGACAAGTGCGACGGCGATCTGCACCCCGCCGAAGATCACCAGCCTCGGACGGCGGGCGTAGACCTCGAGAAAGACGGTGACCGAGCTGCCGCCTGGTGCAGGAACCTGCACCGTCGTGCACGCCTCCCGCCGCAGCGCCTGCTGCGCGGCGTCCGCCACCGCGGTCGCGAGCCAGCCATCGCCGCGCTCGGCGTCGATCTGGCCATCTTCCCGGAGCAGCACCGACCGGCCGAGGTGCTCGGCCGAGCCGGCCTCGATGACGGTCGCGACGACGAGGCCGCCTTCGCTCGTCGCCGCCTCGAGCACGCGTGCGGACACTGCGGGCTCGACGAAGACCTTGATCGTGCCGCCGCAGGCGAGGCCCACCTCCCACGCCTTCTCATCGGTGACGCCGTAGGTCACCAGCTTCGGCGTGCCGCTCGCAATCGCCGCGGCGATCTCCTGTGCCGCTGCGCTCTCCACGCATCCACCGGACACCGACCCGGCGAGGACCCCATCCACCGTGGCGAGCATGCAGGCGCCCTGGGCACGGGGCGCGGAGCCCCACACGCTGGTCACCACCGCGCGTCCGACCGCGCGGTTCCCGGCGTGCATCTGCTGGTAATCCTGGAGGAGATCCCGCATGGCAGATCCTCTGCGGCTGGCCCCGGATGAATGGAGTGGACCGTCCAACGATAGTCCCGCGCGCGAAACGTCGTAAGCCCGCGGCAGCCAGGCCCCCGTTTTTTTCTTCCCGCCCGCCGTGATTAGCTTTCGCCGCCAGCAGTACCCCGTGCCCGGCGTGACCATCACCATCCCGAAATGAGGTTGCAGGCGTGTCCCAGGAACCTGCGAGTGCGCTGGTCGGCCGGATCAGCCAGGCGGTCGACGCCGCGCGAGACGCAACCATCAGACTGCATCAGTCGTTCGTCCGCGCGGCATCGGTGACCGGAGCGGAAGGGCCGATGAGCGCCTGCGCCGCGGAGGCCTTTCGCGCCCGCGGCCTCGAGGTGGAGACCTGGGCCGCTACCGCGGAAGAGATGCGCGGCTATCTCGAGCACGTCGGGGAGCAGCCCGGGTACGAAGGCCGGATGAACGTGGTCGGGAAGCGGAAGGGGGCAGGGGGCGGCCGTTCGATCCTGCTCAATGCGCACATCGACACGGTGCCGGAAGGGGATCACGGGCTCTGGTCCCAGCACCCGTACGCGGCGAATCTGGTGGATGGAAAGGTGTACGGTCGCGGCAGCTGCGACATGAAGGGCGGGCTCACGACTCATCTTGCGGCACTCGCCGCGCTGGATGCCTGCGGGATCCGGCTCAAGGGGGATGTGACCATCGCGGCGACGGTGGGCGAGGAGGACGGTGGCATCGGGGCGCTCTCCACGGTCCTCCGCGGCTATCGCGCCGACGCCGCCCTGGTCACCGAGCCGACCGAACTGGCGCTCGTCACCGCCTGCGAAGGCTCGCTGGTCTTCCGCCTCACGATTACCGGCCGCTCCGCGCATGCCGCCACCCGCGACGAGGGCGTTTCGGCACTCGAGAAGTTCCTCCCCATCTACAACGACCTGATGGCCTTCGAGCAGGAGCGGAACGCCTCGCTCCGTCACCCGCTCTACGACCGCTTCCCGAACAAGGTCCCGGTCAATGTCGGCGTCGTCCGGGCCGGGAACTGGGCCTCGACCGTCCCCGAAATGCTGGATGCCGAGATCCGGGTGGGATTCCTGCCGGGCGAGGAGCTGGAATCGTTCAAGCAGCTCGTGGCCGCCCGCATCATGAGCGTGGCCGCGGCCGATCCCTGGCTGCGCGAGCATCCGCCGGTGATCACCTACTTCGGCGGGCAGTTCATTGCGGCGGAGACACCGCAGGATGCGCCGATCTGCGCTGTGCTGCGCAAGGCGCACACCGGTGTCACGGGCAAGCCGCTCGCGACCGAGGCCGCGACCTACGGCGCCGACATGCGGCACTTCATCGCCTTCGGCGGGATGCCCTGCGTGATGTACGGCGCCGGCGACATCAAGCTGGCGCATGCCCCCGACGAGTACCTCGAGGTGGATGAGCTGCTGACGGCGGTGAAGGTGGTCGCGCTCGCGCTGGCCGAATGGTGCGGGGTGAGCGAGTAGGGGTGGGGCTCCGTCCCCGCCCCGCTCGATGGCCGCCTCCCCCCGCCCTAGTCGCGGGCCGTCAGCGAGCCGAGCAGCTCACCCAGGCGTTCCAGCGAGGCCACGCTCGCGCAGGGGAGGAAGTGGTCGACGAAGGGCAGGCCGGCCACCAGCCCCTGGGTGAGCGGCTCGAACCCGGCCCGACTCGCGAGCGGATCGAGCCACAGCAGCCGATGGCAGGAGCGCCTGAGCCGGGCCATCTCCCTCGCCAGCAGTTCCGGATCACCCCGCTCCCAGCCGTCCGAAACGAGCAGCACGACCGCCGCGCTGCGGATCGTGCGCCGCACCCAGCGCTGACTGAGCTCCTTGAGGCTCTCGCCAATCCGGGTGCCGCCACTCCAGTCCACCACCGACCCTGCCACCCGCCGGAGCGCCTCATCGGCGCTCCGGATGCGCAGCTGGCGGGTGATCCGGGTGAGTCGGGTGCCGAAGACGAAGACCTCGAGCGGCGCGCCGGAACGGGCGAGCGCATGCGCGAAGCGCAGCATGAAGCGGCTGTACCGTTCCATCGAGCCGCTGATGTCGCAGATGAGGACGATCGGCCGGGGACGTGTGCCGCGTTCGATCCAGCGCCAGTGGAGGGGCTGGCCTCCCGTGGCGAGCCCCCGCCGGAGCATGCGGCGGAGCGCCGGGCGCTGACCGCGGCGGCTGAGGAAGCCGCGCCGCGCGGGTCGCATCGGAAGCCTCGGCGCGAGCGCGGCGAGCATCCGGACCGCATCCCGGGCCTCGTCGCCGCTCAGCTCCCCGAAATCGGCGTTCCGGATCGTCTCGGCCTGTGAGGCGGCGCCCTGCATGACGACGGGGATCGGCTCCCTTCGTTCTTCCCCCGCGCCGATTCCCGCCGAGAGGTCGAGCCCGCCGGGGCGGCGCTCGCTCTGCTGCATCCGCGGGAGCTGGCCGGCGAGATCGCCGCGCGCCGTCCGGCGGCGCCAGAAGAGTTCGAAGGCCTCGTCGAAGATGGCGCGATCCTCACGCCGCCTGACAAACAGCACCCGGCCGGCGTTCCGGACATCGCCCTTCCGCCCGACGCCGATCGTCCCGAGCACCTGGGTAAAGGTCCGGGTCTGCTCCGCGTCGACCGGCAGGCCGGCTCGCCTGAGGAGCCGACCGAAGAGGATGCAGTTGGCGGCGAGCGCGGTCCCGTCGACCGCGGCGACTACCGGGTCGGATCGAGACAGAGGAGCCTCGCCTCCACCTCGGCGAGTGCGCCGGCAAGAGTGGTTTCCGCCGCGTGTGCGCGTTCCGTCGCCGTCCGGTCGAAACTGGTGACAGGGGAGACGTTGGGGGGCGCGTCCCAGTAGCCTCGCATCACCCGGATGTACTCGTTCGACATGTTGCGCGTGAGCTGTCCCTGATCCATGTCGACCTGCAGCGGGATCGGCCGCGGTGGCGGTACGCTGATGCCTGACCCGGAGCGGATGAACAGTTCGGCGCTGTTGCGGCTCCTGGCTCGATCGATCTGGCCGCGGACCAGCGTCAGGGAGTCGAGCAGGCGCGCACGATGCGCGGAATCCAGCGGTGGTCCGTCCGGAAGGAGGGCGAGGCAGGCCCCGGTCAGTTCCATGTCGTCCGCCGGTGCGATCGCCGCGAGACGGTCGTGCATCTCGTAGGCCAGGATCGCCTGGGGAAGCTCGCCGCGACATGCGTGGGCCCGGGCCTTCACCAGCGGGATCCGTGGGTCCATCCGTTCGGGGTGGCGCATCTCCCGCTCGAAGGCGGCGTTGGCCTGGAGCAGCGCCGCATGGCAGTCGTGGTGCTGGTACAGGGAGCCTTCGGCCTTGTCCCGCATCTCCTGGGACCAGGTCCGCGGAGTCGTCCTCGCCGGTGCGGGGCCCCGCTGGGCGGCCGCAGTGGTCGTCACACTCGAGGAGAGCAGCAGAAGGAAGAGCAGCGAATCAGCCGATCGCATCGATTCCTCCGGAGGGGGGGTGACGAACCCATCTTGACGTATTTGTCAGGCGCTGTCAACCTGCCTCGATTCCGATCCCCTCGCCGTCTGGTCATCCTGACACAGAACGCGGCACCCCGCTCGGATGGCGGGATGCCGCGTGGGGGCCGGCAGCGCGGCCGACGCTCAGAAGATCGTGTAGATGAACGGCGCCAGCACCGATCCCTTGGCGAAGACCAGCAGCGTGCCGACCAGCAGCATCAGCAGGATGAGCGGCATCAGCCACCACTTCCTGCGCGCCTTCATGAACGACCAGAGCTCTCGTACCAGACTCGATTGCGACACGGATCCTCCTGGAGCGGCGCGCGACGGCGTCGTCAGAACTGTCGGGTGAGCGAGTTGGCCTGATCCGGATCGGGCTTGCGCACGACCCAGTACCCGGCCGCATCGGGACGATGAACCATCGGGTTGCGGCCGAAGAGACGCATGACGAGTCCCATCGGCGTGATCACCAGAAAATACACCAGCCCCATGAAGATCGGGGTCGTGACCTTGGAGAGCAGATGGGAGAGGCCCATCCAGGCGCGGTGCACGCCGCCGAGATGGCCGGGCAGCAGCAGCCCTCCCGGCCGAACTTCCGGCCCTCCTTCGGGGTCAGTCCAGCTGGAATTCGGTCCGCCAATCGCCGCTCTCCTTCCATTCAGGCTGGCCGTCCTTGTGGAGCAGGAACGGGTAGAGCACCAGCGCGTCGATGTGGGTCCGCATGAAACAGCGGTAGGCATCGGCCGGGCTGCAGACGATCGGCTCACCCCGGACGTTGAACGAGGTGTTCACCACCACCGCGCAGCCGGTCTGCCGCTCGAACTCCCGGATCAGGTCGTAGTAGTTCGGGCTCGTCTCCGGCGTCACCGTCTGGATGCGGGCCGAGTAATCGATGTGCGTCACCGCCGGGATGTCCGAGCGGACGACGTTGAGCTGCTCGATGCCCCACAGCTTCCGCTGCTGTTCGGTCATCGGGATCTGACGTTCCTTCTTGACCGGGGCGACCAGCAGCATGTACGGCGAGTCGCCGTCGAGCTCGAAGTAATCCCCCACCCGCTCCCGGAGCACGCTCGGCGCAAAGGGGCGGAAGCCCTCGCGGAACTTGATCTTGATGTTCATGTCGGCCTGCATCTTCGGGCTGCGCGGGTCGCCGAGGATGCTCCGTCCGCCAAGGGCGCGAGGGCCGAACTCCATCCGGCCGTCGAACCAGCCGACGATCTTCTCGCTGCCGAGGAGCGCCGCCGTCTTCTCGAGCAGCGCGGGCCGGTCGAGACGCTCGTACGGGGCGCCGATGCTCTTGAGGTACTGTTCGATCTGCTCCGGCGTATACGACGGGCCGAGATAGGCGCCGTGCATGCTGTCCCGCCCGGGGACCACGGTGCGGGGCTGCTTCATCTGCCGGTGCCACGCCATCTGCGCGACCCCGAGTGCGCCACCGGCATCACCCGCCGCCGGCTGGATCCAGAGCTGCTTGAAGGGGCCTTCCCGGAGCAGTCGCCCGTTGCCCACGCAGTTGAGCGCGACGCCGCCGGCGAGACAGAGATTCGGGAGCCCGGTCTCCTTGTGCGCCGTCCGCGCCATGCGCAGCATGATCTCCTCGCACACCACCTGCACCGAGCGGGCGAGATCCATCTCCTTCTGGGTCAGCTTCGACTCGGGCTCGCGCGGCGGACCGCCGAACAGCTCGTGGAAGTGCGGGCTCGTCATCGTGAGCCCGGAGAGGTAGTTGAAGCAGCGCTGGTTCAGCCGGAAGGAGCCGTCCTCGCGCAGGTCGAGGACCTCGCGATAGATGAGATCGACGTAGGTGGGCTCGCCGTAGGGCGCGAGGCCCATCACCTTGTACTCGCCCGAGTTCACCTTGAACCCGGTGTAGTAGGTGAACGCCGAATAGAGCAGGCCCAGGGAGTCGGGCCACTGCAGCTCACGGAGCAGGGTAAGCTCGTTGCCGCGGCCGACGCCGATCGATGCCGTGGCCCACTCCCCGACGCCGTCCATCGTCAGGATCGCGGCCTCCTCAAAGGGCGACGGAAAGAACGCGCTGGCCGCGTGGGACTCGTGGTGCTCCGCGTACAGCAGCGGACCGTCGTAGGCGAGGGCCTCACGGATCTCCCGATCCATGTACAGCTTGTCCTTGATCCACAGCGGGCCGGCGAGCAGGAACGACTTGAAGCCGCGTGGCGCGACCCCGAGATAGGTCTCCAGGATCCGCTCGAATTTGAGCAGCGGCTTGTCGTAGAACGCGACTGCCGCCAGGTCCTTCGTCGTGATCCCCGCGGTCGCCAGGCAGTAGTCCACCGCCAGCTTGGGGAAGACGGAATCCCCCTTCACCCGGCTGAGGCGCTCCTCGCTGACCGCCGCAACTATGTCGCCGTCCCGCAACAGGCAGGCGGCGCTGTCGTGGTAGAAGGCGGAGATACCGAGTATGTAGACCGGGCTGGTGCCGGACATCAGGGATTCCTTGGAATTCTTGGGCTGAGGGTGCACGTTTTGGCAAGAAGCAGGCCAATGGAGGGCCGGGCCGCCGGATTTGGCCCTCCTCTTGCCAGCAGTCGCCGCCGGTCGGGCCGGTAAAGTACTATCGTCGCGCTCAGGATACCCCTTTTCGACGGATTCGCCATGAAACTCGGAGCCGCTCTGGCCAGGCTGGGAGGCGCCGTTCGCGACGGCTGGCTGATGCTGGGCCTGACCCTGGTCCTCTTTCTTGCGCTGGAATTCGGATACCGCGGCGTCCACGCCTTCCGGTCCCCCTCACCCGCCGATGGTACCCTCTCCCCCGCCGATTCGGCGCTCCACCCCTATGCGCAGGCAGCCTGGTGGGGACCCTATCAGGGGAAGGACGGGCTCCTGGCCCGAAAGAACCGGTACGATGCCTATCGGGGATTCTGGGGTGTTCCGGCGACCTCGCGCTACGTCAACGTCGATTCTGCCGGCCGCCGGGTCACCCCGCAGCCGGCGGTGACCGCCGCCCATCCCCGGCGACTGTTCATGCTCGGTGGCTCGACGATGTGGGGCTACACCGCGCGTGACTCATTCACCATTCCCGCCCTCACCGCGGTCGCGCTCCGCGAGCGCGGCATCACCGATGTGGAGGTCGTCAACCTCGCCCAGGGCGCCTTCAACACCACCCAGGAAGCCACCACGCTGGTCGTGGAACTCGCGCGCGGGGATGTCCCCGATGCGGCGGTCTTCCTCGACGGCTACAACGATATCGCGACCTCGGTGAAGTACGGCTCGGTCGGCCACACCTACGGTGAAGAGGACACCCAGCGGCAGATCGATCTCGGACGACGCGGCTTCTGGCTCGAGCTGGTCGGACTGGGGCGGCACTCCGAACTCGTCCAGCGGCTGCAGCGGATGGTGGGCATCAATCGGCCGGTGAACCCGGCGCCCGGAACGCCCGAACGCATCTGCGGGCCGGTGGCGGGCTATTACCGCGACGTCGCACGGTCGGTGGAGGCCATCGGCACGCAGTGGGGATTCCCGACGCTCTACTTCCAGCAGCCGATTCACGCCACGACGCACAAGCGACTGACGCCCTGGGAGCAGAAGCTCTACAAGGGCAAGTCGCTGGCGCCCTGCGCGGCGTCGATCGATTCGGCGATGGCCGATCAGGCGGGACGCACCTATTTCTCTCTGGCGGGCCTGTTCGACGCCGACACCGTTTCGGTCTACGTGGACGAACACGCCCACATCACCGAGGACGCCAACCGGAAGGTGGCCGAACGGATCGCCGACCAGGTGGCGCCACTGCTCCAGCGCCCGGCTAGCCCGCCCGCACCTCGCTGACGAGGGTCGCGGCACCGGTTCCCTTCATGGCGGCGACGTCCTCGCGGTACTTGAGGAGGACGCCGAGGGTCTCGCTGACCTGCCCCTCCTCGAGGCGCTGGGCGCCGAGGGCCGTCAGCGCCGCCGCCCAGTCGAGGGTCTCCGCTACGCCCGGCAGCTTGGTGAGGTCGGCCTGCCGGAGCCGCTGCACGAACCCGACGACCTCGCGCGCCAGCACCGCCGGGATCTCCGGCTGCCGCGCGAGCAGAATGGCGAGCTCGCGGTCGGCGGTCGGATAGTCGATCCACTGATAGAGACAGCGCCGCTTGAGCGCATCGTGGATCTCCCTGGTCCGGTTCGAGGTGAGCACCACCCGGGGAGGCCGCCTGGCGCGCAGGGTCCCGATCTCCGGAACCGTCACCGCGAAGTCGCTCAGCAGTTCGAGGAGGTAGGCCTCGAACTCCTCGTCCGCCCGGTCGATCTCGTCGATGAGCAGCACCGGCGGTTCGCCGTCGGTGGGTTCGATGGCCCGGAGCAGCGGCCGGCGAATCAGGAACTCCTCGCTGAAGATGTCCTTCGTCCCCGCCGCCTTGGCCTCGCCGCGCGCCTCCAGCAGCCGGATCTCCAGCATCTGCCGGGGATAGTCCCACTCGTAGACCGCCGTGCTCACGTCGATCCCCTCGTAGCACTGCAGCCGGATCAGCTCCGAGCCGAGCAGCTTCGCGAGGACGCGGGCGACCTCGGTCTTGCCGACCCCCGCCTCTCCCTCCAGCAGCAGCGGGCGGCCGAGGGTGAGCATCAGGAATACGGCGGTGGCCAGCTCCCGATCGGCGATGTACTGCTCTGCGGCGAAGCGGGCCTGGATCGACTCGATGGTGAGCGCGTTCGGTGGCGTGGCGGGGGTCATGGCGCGGAAGCTACGCCCGGATCGAGCGGCGGGGGAGAGGGGGCAATCTCACCTCAGCCTCCGGGCGCCTCGAGATCGCGGGCATAATCCGGAAAGCGGAAGCGCATCTCGGGGCCGAGCAGGCCGCCATGGCCCAGGTCGGCCAGCGCCGCGGGGGTGACGGCCTCGCCGGTCAGCAGGCGGGGGAGCACCAGGTCGGCGGCGGTGACCATCGAGAACATGCCGCACTGCGGGAGTCCCATGATGGTCGATCCGCCTAACTCGGCGAACCAGATCATGGAGCCAGGGTGCGCCGGGACGCCCCGGCGGAGCACCCGCCCTCCCAGCCCCTTCAGCGCCTCGTAGAACGCCGCGAGCGGATCGCCGGCGGAGACCCCGCCGACGAGAATCAGGGTGAGTCCGAGGCGCAGTGTGAGCTCCTCGAGGACCGCCGCAATCCGGCGGGCGAGCGTCTCCGGCTCGCCATCCTCGATGGGCCAGGTGCCGGCGAAGACCCCGCCAAGCGAGGTGACTTTCATCTGCGCGGAGGCGGTGAAGCGGGCGAGCGCCGCCGCGTCCAGTGATTCCGCGGCGATTGCCGCTACCTGCAGGGGGAGGTAGGGGGCGACATCGATGAGCGGAGCGGCCTGCTTCGCGAGGACCTCGCCCTGGAGCAGCTCCCCCTCCCAGACGAGGTGCGGCGCCACCTTCACGCTCGCCACGACCCGTCCCGCGCGCACCGCCTGCCCGTGATAGAGGGTGAACACCTCGAGCGGGTCGATGCGGTTGAGCTGGCTGAGCCCCTCGACGTTCACCCGCAGGACACCGTCGGTGCGGGCGGACAGATCGATGCGGCTCTGCGTCGGCGGCCCCACGGCGATCCCCGGCCCCGCGACCGCGCGTGCCAGCCGGTCTGCCGCCACGTCCTCGTGCACATCATTCGGGCCCGGCCAGGCCAGGCGGAGCGGCGTCGCGCACTGTCCGCTGCGCGCGGCCTCGAGCAGCTCGAGCGCCAGCGGCTCGTCGACTCGGCTTCCCTTGGCGATGGTCCGCTGGCCCAGGCGGACGGGCGCCAGCAGGACCGCCCCGGTCAGGCCGGGCACGCCGAGGGACTGCACTTGTTGAGGGGTGACCCGCTCGCTCCGCATCCACGGCTCCCAGGTGACGGCCGACGGCCGGCCCAGAGTCTAGCGACTTCGGGGACCGGAATCGACCGTTGCAGCTCCGTCAGGCCTCCTCGGTGCCTCGGGCGTAGAGCGCCTGGATGGTGTCCTGGAAGCGCTGCTCCACCATCCGCCGCTTCACCTTGAAGGTCGGTGTGAGCATGCCGGTCTCGACCGAGAGCTCGTCGTTGATGATCGCGATCCGCTTCGGCCGCTCGAACTGGGCGAGATCCTGCAGCCGGCCGAGCGACTCCTCCTCGAGCAGCTGGCGGACCAGCTTCTCGCCGTAGAGCTGATCGCGGGTGGTGACGTGGATGCCGTGCTCGACCGCCCAGACCCGCAGCCGTTCGAAGTCGGGCACGACGAGCAGGGCGGGATAGGGGCGGCGCTCGCCGATCATCACCGCCTGTGCGATGTAGGGCGAAAGCTGGGTGCGTCCCTCGATCGGCTGCGGCGCGACCTTCTTGCCGCCGGCGGTCACGATCAGATCCTTGATCCGGTCGGTGACGTGCAGGAAGCCATCGGCGTCGAATTCGCCCACATCACCCGTATGGAACCAGCCGTCCGGATCGATCGCCGCGCTCGTGGCCGCCGGCTGATTCCAGTAACCCTGCATGACGGACGGCCCGCGTGCCTGGATCTCTCCTTCCGCGCCGATGCGCAGTTCGACACCCGGATACGGCAGCCCCACACTGCCGAGGCGCCAGTTGCTCGGCCGGTTGGCCGCGAGCACCGGCGAGGTCTCCGTCAGCCCGTAGCCTTCATAGAGCGGGATGCCCGCGCCCAGGAAGAAGCGCCCGACGACGGGGGAGAGCGGCGCCCCGCCGCAGATCATCGTGCTGAGCCGCCCGCCGAGCTGCTGGCGGATCTTGTGGAACACCAGGGTGTCCGCCAGCCGGTACTGGAGCGCGAGCAGGGGACCCGGGGTGGTGCGCGCGGACCGGTGATCGACCACGGCGCCGCCGACGGAGGCCGCCCACTGCACCAGCTTCCCCTTGAGCCCGGGGGTCGCCATCACCTTGCCGTACACTTTGTCGAAGAGCCGCGGCACGGCGATCATAATCTGGGGCCGGACCTCGAGCAGATTCGCGGGGACCTGCGCGACCGACTCGGCGTAGGCGATGGTGACGCCATTGTCCCAGTAGTAGTAATCGCCTGCGCGCTCGAGGACATGCGAGAGCGGCAGCAGCGACAGCGCGACCGAGCCGGGAGCCACCTCGAGCGAGCCGTGCTGCCTCGACGCGGCGACCATCGCCGCCAGGTTGCGATGCGTCAGCACGGCGCCCTTCGGCGTGCCGGTCGTGCCCGAGGTGTAGATGATGGTCGCGATGCTCTCGGGAGAGAGCCCCATCGCCCGCTTCCGCAGCTCGCGGCTCCAGACGGCCTCGGACTCGGGATCCTCCGCGAGCTCGCGCGCGAGCGAATGCGCCGTCGAGTCGGGTGGCGCCGGATCGAAGATCATCAGATGCGCCAGCGCCGGGCACTCCTTCTCGGGACCGGAGGCCTTGGCGAGCTGCGCGGCGCTGGAGGCGAACAGCACCCGGCTGCCGGAGTCCCGGAGGATGAAGCCGACCTGCTCCGCCGGCAGGGTGGGGTAGATCGGGACCACGATCAGGCCGAGCGCGAGGCTGGCATAGTCGACGATGGCCCACTCCGGGCGGTTCTCCGAGAGAATCGCGACCCGGTCGCCCGGCTCGAGGCCCCAGCCGTGGAGCAGAGCCGCGATGTGCGCGACCCGCAGTTCCACGTCGCGATACGTCAGCCCCTGCCAGCGACCGTCGCGCTTGCCGCGGAGCGCTTCCTGCGGGCCGAACCGATCGATGGCCTCGTAGAAGATCTTGTTGATGGTCGTGCGGGTGTACGGCTCGAGGGGCGTGAAGGGAATGCGGGCGGGTGGGACGGTGGCGGTCATGGGAGGCCTGCCTTGGTGGCGCGCGGCGGCGGCACCGGCTCCGTCCGGAGCCCGCCCGAAACCGCGCCTGGATGGGCGGTCGGGCGGAGTCGGCCACAGGAGCTATTGATAGCACCGCCGGCTTGAAGATCTCGTGAAACGAGGCTGTGGCCTAGCGCGCTCCCGCGGCGGGAACCCGGCTCATCGCGTACTCGGCGAGCGCGGTGATCGTGAGACTCGGATTCACGCCGGGATTGGCCGGCATGATCGAGCCGTCGATCACGTAGAGGCCGGGGTAGCCGTGCACCTGGCAGGTGGCGTCGATCACGCCATCTGCCGCCGTCTCTCCCATCGGACAGCCGCCGAGGATGTGCGCGGTGATGGGGATGTCGAAGAGGGCCTCGTTGACCGAGCCCATCGCGATCCCGTTGGTCCGCGCCGCGAAGGTGCGCGTCACTTCGTGTCCGATCTCGATCTTGGTTGGGATCGTCGCCTCGTGGTCCGGCTGGGAGACCAGATCGTTCCGGAAGCCGGTGAAGATGCTGCGCCCCGGCCGGAGCCGGATGCGGTTGTCCTCCCACTGCATCACCAGCATGATGGTCGTGCGCTCCGCCCAGCCGGGCAGCAGGTGGGTGCGGAGGAACTCGCCCGGGTGGCGGAGGAGGTGCAGCGCCGACTGCCCGAGCCGCGAGGGCAGGCTGCCCGACTCGATCATGGGCCCGCCGAGCAGCCGCATCGCCGAGGAGCCCGCGGGATAGCGCACCGGCTCGACCGTCGTCACCGCATCGGCGCGGAAGATCGAGGTGATCGCGATCCCCTTCGAGTAGTCCACGTCCGCGTTTCGGGCGACACTTCCGAGCAGCGCCTCGTTGTTGGTCCGGACCATGTCGCCCAGTCGGGGTGACAGATCGCGAAGCGAGCCGGTGACCTCGCGGCAGCGGAAGAGGAGCCGGAGCGAGCCGAGGGTGCCGGCGGAGAGGATGACGTGGCGGGCGCGGAGCGGGGGAATGGCGCGGCGCAGGAGCCCGGTCGTCTGGCGCGCGTGCACCTCGTAGCGCGCCCCGTCCTGCTGCGGCCCCGCGAGCGGCCGGATGTCCCGGACCGTGGTTTCCGCGAGGATCCGCGCCCCCCACTGCTCGGCGAAGTGCAGATAGTTCTTCGGCAGGGTGTTCTTCGCGTTGTGCTGGCACCCGACCATGCAGCCGCCGCAGTGGGTGCAGCCGCGCCGCGCCGGACCCGTGCCGCCGAAGTACGGATCGGGAACCTCCTGCCCCTCCTGCCCGGGCACGCCGAAGAAGGTCCCGGTCGGGACGGGCCGGAAGCTGTCGCCGCGTCCGAGTTCCTCCGCAATCTTCCGCAGGTGATGGTCGGCGGGCCAGAGCCGCGGGTTCTCTGCCACGCCTAACATGCGCTTCGCCGTGACGTAGTGCGGCTTGAGCTCGCGCTTCCACTCGATCGGCCGCTGCCAGGCCGCGGAATCGAAGGCGTCGTCGCCCGGCTCCATCAGCACGTTCGCGTAGCCGAGACTGCCGCCGCCCACGCCTGAACCGTGCAGCACGAAGACGTTCTTGAACGGACTGATCTGCAGGATGCCGTAGCAGCCGACGGAGGGCGCCCAGAGATAGCGCGGCAGATCCCACGTGCTCTTCGCGAAATCCTGGTCGCGGAACCGGCGCCCCCGTTCGAGCACGAGGACGCGATAGCCCTTCTCCGCGAGCCGCATCGCGGAGACGCTGCCACCGAAGCCGGAGCCGATGATGATGTAGTCGAGAGTGTCGGTCACGACGAACGCTATCCGCGACATGGGAGCAGCCGCAAGATCATTCGCGAAGCTTGAACGGCGCGATGAACTCGCCCACCTTGAGGGCGTGACGAATCGTGTCACCGACCGGGAAATTTCATGAAGCTCATCGAAGAGATCGCGCGGCGACAGCTCATCGTCGTCACCGGCAAGGGTGGCGTCGGAAAGACGACGATCGCGGCCGCCCTTGGTCGACTGCTGGCGGCCAGCGGCCGACGGACCCTGCTGCTCGAAGTGGATCCGCGCGAGAGTCTGCACCAGCTGCTCGGCACCGAGCCATCCGGGGGCGCCGTCGTCAAGGCCGGCGACCGACTCGCCTCACAGAATCTGCAGGCCCGGGCGGTGGTGGATGGACTCGTCCGCGAGAAACTCCCGATCGCGGCCCTCGCGTCCAAGGTGCTCGCGAGTTCGGTCTTCCAGCACTTTGCGGAAGGTGCCCCCGGGCTCAAGGAGATGGCGGTACTCGGGTATGCCCTCCGCACCGTGGAAGGGCATTACCGCCACAAGGCGGACATCGTGGTGCTCGATGCGCCTGCGACCGGCCACAGCGCCTCGATGCTCGCGGCTCCGCTGGTGCTGTCCGAGGCCATCGGCGGGGGACAGCTCGGGGACATGGCGAAGGACCTCGCGGGCTTCGTCGCCGATTCGGAGCGATGTGGCGTGGTGCTGACCGCACTCGCCGAGGAGATGCCGGTGCAGGAGGCGCTGGAACTGATTGCGCTCCTGCGAGAGAAGATCGGGCGGCCGCCCGAGCTGGTGGTCGCGAACGCCCTCTATCCCGCCTTTCCCGCCGGTGCCGGCAGTGGCCGGGCCGCTGCCGGCGAGAACCAGGCGATTCTCGACCTCTGGAAGCAGCGTCGCGCCGTGAATGAGCGGGAACTCAAGCGGCTCGGTACCGCCTGGAAGGGGCCGATGGCCCACATCCCGCTCCTGCCGCTCGACCGCGGGCCCGACCTGCTCGACGGAGTCGAAACGGCCCTCGGGGAGGAACTCGCATGAGCCTCGGCCCGCTCGACCAGCGCCTGCTGGTGGTGGTTGGCGCCGGTGGCGTCGGCAAGACGACACTCGCCGCCGCACTCGGCCTGCAGTCCGCCCGTGCCGGGAAGAACACCCTCGTCATGACCTTCGACCCGTCGCTCCGCCTCAAGGATGCGCTGGGCGTCGGCGAGGAAGCGCGGGAGCGCGCCGTGCGGGTGAAGTCCGGGACCAAGGGACGCCTCGATGTCGCGCTGCTCGATGCCCGGAGCACCTTCGACCGGCTGATCCGCCGGTATGCGCCCGACGAGGCCGCGGCGGAGCGGATCTTCACCAACCGCTTCTACCGGGATCTCGCCGGGAACCTCGCCGGCATCCTCGAGTACATGGCCGTCGAGCGGCTGTTCGAGGTATCTGCGGACGGCAATTACGATCGCATCATTCTCGATACCCCGCCGACCCGCCAGGCGCTCGACTTTCTCGAAGCGCCGGACCGGATCGTGAACTTCCTCGACAGCGGCGCCGTCCGGCTCGCGCTCAAGCCCTGGTGGGAGGAGGGCGGGGGGCTGAAGCGCATGCCGATGCGGATCGCCGCGAAGGGCGTGGAGCGGGTCATCGACCGGGTGATCGGCGTCCGCCTGCTGCACGACATGGTGGAGTTCTTCCGCGCCTTCGGTCCGCTGTACGGGGGATTCCGCGAGCGGGCCAACGACGTGCGCGCGCTGCTACGGGCCCCCGATTCGCTGTTCCTGCTCGTGTCGGGCCCGGGCGCAGACCGCATCCCGGACACGCTCTTCTTCGCGCGGAAGCTCAAGGAGGCGGGGCACCGTGTCGGGCCCATCGTCGTCAACCAGGTGCACCCTCCGGCGCCCCTGCCGAAGGGCATGACACCGGCGCTGGCGGAGGGGCTCTCCCTGTTCCACTACCTCGGCGAGCGCGACGCGCGCGGGCTGGACCAGCTGCGCCGGCTCCTCTCGCGGGGCGAGCCGCTGCTCGCCATCCCGCTGCAGGCCTCCCCTCCCACCGACCTGAAGGAGCTCGAGGCCCTCGGTCGGGTCGTCGAAGGCCAGCTCGATCGCTGAAGCAGCGTCGCCGCCCCCCCGTCCGGTCGTCGATCCCCCGCCGTCTCCCCGGTTGCCGCATCGCGGCAATCGGGGCTTGCCAATTTTGCCGCAATGCGGTAATATCTCTCCGTCCACAGCGGAGACCCATCATGATCCGGCTCATCAAGCGGTATGGCGGCGGCAGCCGAAAGCTCTACGACACCGAGGAAAGCCGGTATGTCTCGCTGGACGAGATCGCCGTCTGGATCCGGGACGGTCAGGAGCTGCAGGTCGTCGACAGCTCCAGCGGCGAGGATGTCACCGGCCAGACGCTGGCCCAGATCATCTACGAGGATCACCGGCGGGGTCATTCGTTCCTGCCCAGCGAGTTCCTCCATGACGTGATCCGGCGCGGGAGCCGGGTGCTGGCCGGCGGGGTCGAGCAGATCCAGACCGGCGTCGACCGGATCGTGAAGGCCTCGGTCGAGAAGATCACCCCGGTCGGCGGGATGCAGGAGGAACTCGATCTGCTGCGTGACCGGCTGGCGGAGCTGGAACAGTCGCTGGTCGAACTGGAGGAGGCGCCGAAGCCCCGCAGGCCGAAGCGCAAGAAGGTCCGGAAATAGGCATCAGCACTCACTGTACTCGGCGTGTCATCCATAGCAGCGTCCGGCCCGGGCAGGCCGGCATTCCAGGAGGGAACCATGGCGGCCAAGAAGAATTCCAAGAAGACCCAGGCGCTCCCGATGCTGAAGGAGTCGGCCCATGAGATCTGGCTCGCCGGGCTCGGCGCGTTCGCGCTCGCTGGCGAGGAGGGCGGCAAGCTCTTCGGTCAGCTCGTGAAGAAGGGCGAAGGCCTGGAGAAGTCGAACAAGGCGCGGATCCACGATCTCGTCAGCCGGGCTGGCGATCTGCAGGGCGACGCGAAGAACGCTGTTGCCAGGATCACGACCCCGATCGAGGCCGGGATGACCAACGCGATGCATCGGCTCGGCGTGCCGACCCGGAAGGAGATCGCGACCCTCACCAAGCGGGTCGAGGAACTGACCCGGGTGGTCTCGAAGTCGAAGGGCAAGGCGCGCAAGGCGGCGCCCCGTCGGTCTCCGAAGGCTGCGCCGGCGAATGCCTGAGTGAGGTATCTATGACCACCGCGCGCCGAGGGCGGCGGGGTCGCCGGCTGGGGTTAGCCCTGGCCGGCGGGGGTCCGGCGGGTGCCGTCTACGAGATCGGCGCCCTCCGGGCCCTGGAGGAGGCGATCGAAGGCCTCGATCTGAATGAGTGCGAGGTATACGTCGGCGTGAGTGCGGGGGCGTTCATCGCCTCCTCACTCGCCAACGGTCAGACCGTTACCCAGCTGGTGCGGGGTCTCGTCACGGATGAGCCGGGCGAGCATCCCTTCGAATCCACCAGCTTCTTCCAGCCAGCGTACCGCGAGTGGGCCCGGCGGGGGATGCAGCTCCCCGGCCTCATCGGTCATGCCCTCTGGCAGGTCGCCAACGCGCCCCGTGACGAAACCCTGATGAAGTCGCTGGTCCGGATGTCGCGGGCCCTCCCGCTTGGTCTGCTCGACAACGAGCCGATCCGGCGGCAGCTCGAGCGGACCTTCGCCATCAACGGGCGAACCAACGATTTCCGGAAGCTCCGCAACAAACTCCGCGTCGTGTCGGCGGATCTGGAGGCCGGCACGCCGATCGTGTTCGGCTCCGACGGCTGGGACCATGTGCCGATCTCCCGCGCCGTGCAGGCGAGCACGGCGGTGCCGGGACTCTATCCCCCGGTGGAGATCGACGGCCGGCTCTGCGTGGATGGGGTCCTGCTGAAGACGCTGCATGCTTCCGTCGCGCTCGAGCAGGGGGCGGAGCTGCTCTTCTGCGTGAATCCGCTCGTGCCGGTGGATGTCGCGGCCGGCGAGACGCAGGGCGAACTGATGCGCGGCTCGCTGCTGCGCCGGGGCATGCCCGCGATCCTGTCGCAGACCTTCCGCACCATGATTCACTCCCGCATGGTCGTCGGCATGGCGGCCTACCGCAATCGCTATCCGAAGGCGGACGTGCTGCTGTTCGAGCCGGAGCGGAGCGAATACGGCCTGTTCTTCAGCAACATCTTCAGCTTCACCTCGCGCCGGGAAATCTGCCAGATCGGCTACGCCGCCACCCGGCGTGACCTCTGGCGCCGCCGCGCGGAACTGGCGCCGATGCTCCGACGGCACGGGCTCCGGCTCTGCACCGAGCACCTGCACGAGGAGGATCGGGACGTCTGGGTGGGTGTCGGAATTCCAGGGAATGGACGGAAGGCCCCGGTGGCCGACCGGCTGAGCCGGGCGCTCGATCGGCTCGAATCCGACGATCGGCCGGTGCGGAAGCGTCGCGCGCGCGCCTGACGCGGCGACATCCACAGTCTCTCGTCTGCACGAGGAGCGGTCCCGGGTGGGATCGCTCCTCGCTGTCTACTGGATCGCCCGCAGCGCCTCGAGTTCCTCTTCGAACGCGCGGACCAGGTCGCGCGCATCCGGGACCAGCACGGTATCGGCGAGCACCCCGACCTGCACGCACCCCGCGAAGCTCAGGATGGAGATGCCGACGCCGATGTCGGCCCGTTGCGGCACCCAGAACATCAGACTGCGGACCCGCCGTCCGGCGAGGATGAGCTGCCGCTGCGGTCCCGGCACGTTGGTCACGACCGCGGTGCACTTGTTGGCGAGGAAGTCGATGAGCCCGCGGCTCACACCCCAGGGGAGTAGCGTCAGCATCGCGTGCTGGATGCCGTAGACCACGATCGGCACCACCGAGTGCTTGAGGGCATCCATCTGCGCCTTGACGGCGCGGACGCGCTCGGTGACCTGCTCGATGCCCGCGGGGAGCTCGAGCGGCACGGCCGCGAAGCGGTTCTCCAGCTTCAGCTCCTCGTCGGCCGAGCGCACGTTGACCGGCATGGAGATGTGCAGCTTCTGGATCGACTGCCCCGCATGGGTCGCGAGGTAGCGGCTGAAGGCGCCCGAAACCACCGCCATCAGGATGTCGTTGACGGTGGCGTTGAGCACGGTCCGCGCCCGCTTCAGCACCGCCAGGTCGAACGGTGCCGTCCAGGCGATCTGCTTCTGGCCGGAGACCTTCGGTCCGTGCAGCGCGTGGCGATCCGGCGCCCAGAGCAGCCGCTTGATCAGGATGCCCGGCGCGGCGAGCGGGACGCTCGCGGCCTTGAGCAGGCCCCGGCCCATCGCGCCGGCCGCGGGACGGATCCGGCCCTTGGCCGGCGTCGTCTCGAACTCGGAGGTCATCTCCTCCATCAGGGCGAAGATCACCGAGACCAGTGCGATGCCGTCGCCGATGCTGTGGTGCACCCGGGCGAGGACGACGCTCGAGTCCTCGCCGAACCGCTCGATCACCTGGAACTGCCACGGCGGCCGGTCGGCCGGGAGGGGCTTCGAGGCCTCCTCGCCGAGATAGCGCTGCAGTTCGTCCTTGGTCGAGAGCTCGTTCTCCCGTGCCGGGAGGACGTGGCGGGTGATGTCGAACGCCGCATCGCGCTCCCAGTACGGGACCCCCCGGATGTGCACGACCTTGTCGCGGAAGCGGGCGTACTGCGCGCCGCCGCCCGCGTCGATGACCCGGCTCTGGAAGGTGTCGCGGAAGGTGGCGATGTCGATCCGGTCGGTGATGAACACCCCGTTGATCACCATCAGGTTGGTGGCGGTGTCCTGCAGCCACATCGCGTCATGCCCCGCGACGCGTTCGCGTGACACCACCTGCTTGAGGGCGCCGGCGGGGGTCGTCATCCCTTCCGCACCGCGAGGATGAGCGCGATGGCGAACAGCGCACCCCAGATCGGCCACGCCGCCCCGAAGCCCATCGAGATGGCCCCCGCGACGAGGCAGGAGCCCGCGATCAGCGTCCCGCGGAGTCCCGAGAGCGGGTTCTCGGCGGGCTGGTGCGCGACCTTCTCGAGCACCCGGAGTCCGTCGGTGACGAGCAGAGGCATCTTGGCCATCGCATCCACGAGATCGGGGGCGCCGCGCATCCCCTCCGTCAGCAGCCTGAGCGGGCTGAACTGATGGATGAAGAGCGTGCGGATGTGCTTCTTCGACACTTCAGCGACATCGAATCCGGGCAGCAGCACATGGCCGACGCCTTCGAAGGTGACGAGCGCCTTGACCATCAGCACCAGCTCGACCGGGAAATACATCCCGTACTGCGCCCCGCGGCTCAGCGAATCCAGGATGAGCTGGCCTAACGAATAACCCTCGAAGGTTGAGGTCCGCTTCCAGCGGTTGGCGATCTCGGCGGCCTCGCGCCGGAAGGCGGCCGGATTGGCGCCCGGGCCCGGCTTGGCAATGGCGGAGAGGTACCGGGCGGAATTGTCCGCGTCGCCCATCACGAGCGCGAAGTAGTAGTACAGGAGCGCGCGCCGGAGGTCCTCATCGAGCCGGCCCACCATTCCCAGATCGATGAAGCCGATCTGGGGGCCGGGGAGGATCATGAGGTTGCCGGGATGGAGGTCCGCGTGGAAGAAGCCATCCCGGTACAGCATCCGGATGATCGACTCGGCGCCGCGATCAGTCAGGTGGCGGCGCGCCTCCTCGGGAAGCGCCTGGGCTTCCGCCGAGTCGGGCCGGATCCCATCGAAGAACTCCATCGTGAGGACGCTGCGGCCCGAGAGTTCGCGATAGATCGCCGGGAACACCACGTCGGGCGTGTCGGCGAAATTGGCCGCGAAGGTCTCGGCGTTGTCCGCCTCGCGCCGGAGATCGACCTCGCGCAGGGTGTAGTCGCAGAATTCGGTGACCAGCTGCTTCGGCTGGAACCGCGGGATGATCAGTTCCGCGAGGCTGCCGAGGAAACCGAGCAGTCTGGCGTCGCGCTGCAGCGTCTCGCGAATCCCCGGCTTGACGACCTTGATGATGACCGGGTCACCGTCATGGGTCGTGGCGCGATGGGTCTGCCCGATGGAAGCCGAGCCGATCGGAATCGGGTCGATCTGCAGGAAGAGCTCGGCGATGGGCCGGCGCAGATCCTTCTCGATGATCTCCTGGAGCACCGGCAGCGGCACGACCGGCAGCTGATTGAGCAGCGACTTGAGCTCGTTGGTGATGTTCTTCGGGAGCAGATCCTCCCGCAGACTCAGGATCTGGCCCAGCTTGATGTAGGTCGGTCCGAGACGTTCCAGCCGGCGGCGGAACTGCACCGCGAAGGGCTGGCGCCGGAGGTCGCCATCCACGAACGGGGCCGACAGGAACGCCACCACCCGGATGAACAGGAACTTTCCGCCGCGGCCGGTGCCCTCCGCCCGTTCGTGACGGACGTAGGCCGCGAGCCCGCCGAAGAGCAGGCCGAGGAAGTGGCGATAGGTCGCTGCGATGCGCGCGAGCAGGCCTGGCGGCCGCGTGTCCCGCATGATCTCGAAGCCGCGGGCACGCAGCAGGTCCTCATTCGATGTGTCAGCGATTGCGGCCATACTCCTCGTGCGACGAGACCCACTCCAGCGATGAGATCGCGGCGGCCAGGGAAATCTCGCCTGCCAGCACCACGCCGGCCACAATCTCGGCGAACTTGTTCACCTTTCCCTTGCCCACGCAGCCGAGCACCTCGAGACACTCCCGCTGGGTGGGGAGTCCGGTGCCGCCGCCGTGGGTCGCCACGATCAGCGACGGGATGGTGATCGAGAGATAGAGATCCCGCTCCGCCGTGATCTCGGTGTACACGATGCCGGCCGAGCCCTCCGCGACGTTGGCCACGTCCTGGCCGGTGGCGATGAACATCGCGGTGATTGCGTTGGGCGAATGCAGGCCGTTGTTGTTGGCGCCGGACAGGATGGCGCCGATGTTGGCGACGCCCCAATGGTAATGGAGACTCTCCGGCTCCACCCGCATCACCTCGAGCAGCACGTCCCGCTTGATCACGCACTCCGCCGTCACCCGCTTGCCGCGGGTGCGCATCAGGTTGACCTGCGAGGCCTTCTTGTCGGTCGCGAGATTCGATTCGAGATAGAACCGGCGGATGGTCTTGTTGTGCTCCAGAATCCAGCTGCTCGCGGCGTAGGTGGCGCGGCCCACCATGTTCTGGCCCGCGGCATCGCCCGTGAAATAGTTGAAGCGCAGGTACGCGAACTTGCTGGCCAGGTAGGTGTCGATGTACTGCAGCTTCCCGACGCGGGTCGTGGACTCCGCCTCGCGCCGGATGTCCTCCATGTGCTCGTCCACCCAGTCGCGGAAGGCGCGCGCCTCCCGGGCGGTATCGAAGACGAAGACCGGGGCCCGCTGCATGTGGTCGCCCTGGATGGTGCAGACGGCGCCGCCGCAGAGATTGAGCACCTTCATGCCGCGATTGTAGCTCGCGACCAGCGTCCCCTCCGTGGTGGCGAGCGGGATGACGAACTCGCCCTGCGCATGCTCCCCGTTGATGGTGAGCGGTCCGGCGAAACCGAGCGGGATCTGAGCGACGCCGGTGAAGTTCTCGATGTTGCCCTTGGTCACCGCCGGGTCGAACGAGGGGCGATTCACATGGCTCAGCTTGGTGCCGCTGAACTCCTCGATCCACTGCTGCCGCTGGGCGATCACCGACGGCGAGTAGTTGTCCTCCTTGGAGTACGGCACCGACTTGGGACGCTCGAGCGGCGGGGCGACGTGGTCCTTCACCTTGACCGTGAGCACGCCGATCCCCTTCACCTCGATCCCGATCTCGATGTCCACCATGCCGTCCGGAATGGTCCGGCCCGGCGCCCGGAGATGCGCGACCCGGCGCAGCGGAAACTCCTCGGGACGCTCCGGCGTGACCTCCGTGGCGGGACGCCAGCGGCCGTCGCCCAGATCGACCTGCAGTTCCTTCGCGAGGATCTCGACGTCGTTGAGGCGAAGCCGCGAGATCCTGACGAGGGTAACGTCACTCAGCCGGTTCTTGAGGCTCAGCCGGCAGCCGTCGGGATCGTTCACCAGCGATCCGAAGGTGTACATCTGGCGGAGCAGCAGCTGCGGAATCTTCATCAGCGTGTCCGGGGTAGGGGGTCCGAAGCACAAATGTGGCACGCGACGCGGCGCGCCGCCAATTCATCCCGCGCGTGGCAGGGTCCCTGACTCGAGCCCGCGGATCAGCGCAGCGACCTCCAGGGGGCGTTCGGTCGGCACGGCGTGGCCGACGCCGGGGTAGGAGACGAGACGCGAGCGCGGCAGCCGGCGATGCATCGCCTCGGACCATCTCGGCCGGAGCACCTTGTCGGCGGCCCCCGAGATGATCAGGGTGGGGGTCTCGACTTCGCCCAGCTGCTCGAGCAGCGACGGGCGCGCACCGACCGCCCGGAGCGCCTGCACCAGGGCAGGCCCTCGCATGGAGCGGACGACGCTCTCCCAGCGGGTGACTTCCGCGGGATGGCGCTCGCGGAACTCGGGGCTGAAGGTGCTTCGCGAGGCCTCATGCGCCAGGAACTTCGGCGGCCCGGCCACCTCGATGATCTTTGCCAGCGTCTTGATCTCGGCGACCCGCACGAACTCTTCCGCCGCGGCACTGGTGCCGATCAGGGCGAGCCCGCTGAGCCGCTGGCCGCAGCGGATCGCAAAATCCGCCGCCGCCATGCCGCCCATGCTGAATCCGGCCAGAAAGATCTTCGGGATACTGAGCTGCTGCAGGATCGCGAACAGGTCGTCGGCGAGGTCGGCGATCGACCACTGGGTCCCCGGCACCTCGCTCCGGCCGTGCCCCCTGAGGTCGGGCACCAGCACGCGATGATCCCGGGCGAGTTCGGCGCTCAGCGCCGTGAACATGCCGGCGTCGCACCACATGCCGTGGGCGAGCAGCACGACCGGCCCCGCGCCGGTATCGTCGACGCAGAGCCGGAGGTCGCCCCGGGTGATCCAGCGCTCGGTCACACGGCGGGCGGCGCGGGGGGCGCGGGCGAGGCGTCCGGTCCCGGGGCAGTGTCCGCTTGAGGGGGAGCGGGGTGGGCGGCCGCGGAAGCTTCGGTGATGCTCGCGGCGAACTTGGTCCAGAACTGCTCGGTGAGCTTTCGCGCGGTGCCTTCCATCAACCGGGCACCGATGCTGGCGACGCTGCCGCTGATGTCGGTATCGGCCTTCCAGGAGAGCCGGGTCCGTGAGGCATCGATCGCCTCGAGACCGAGCTCCGCGGTGACCTCGACGGCGGACCCGGGCGCCTTGCCGCGGGCCTTCATCGTGAAGAAGTTCGGCGGATTCACGTCCACGAGCTCGACGTCGATCCCGAAGCGGAGCTTCATCGCGCCGACGCCGAATGCGGTGATGACCTTGAAGTGCCGGGGGTCGAGGACCTCCACCGACTCGACCCCCGGGCCATGCTTCGCGACGAAGTGCGGATCGATGATGCGTGGCCAGACCTCCGCGAGCGCGGCGCCGACCTCCGGAGCTCCATGAAAGCTGAGTCGCATCAGCGGCTGTCCTCGAGTGAGTGAAGGTCGTCCGGCGTGTCCACATCGGGATTCGCGCCGGGTACGTCGACGGTCGTGATGCAGTCGGGCCGGGCACGAAGGACCGGTCCGAGTCCCGTGTCCCCCTCGAGCGTCTCTGCGAGGGCCCAGCACGACCGGTCGAGCAGCACCGGATGGCCGGGCTCTCCGGGCTGCGACGCATAGCGGGGCCGGACACTCAGCCCCGTCTCCCGCCACCGCCTCACGAGCGCGGCAATCGTGCGCGAGGCGAGGAGCGGCTGATCCGCCAGCACGATCAGCGCGGCACCGGCTGGCGGCTCGACATCCACCAGGGCGGCGAGGCCGCGCCGGAGCGAGGTGGCGAGCCCCGCGGAGGCTTCGGGATTCTCGACGATCCGGAGCCCGGCCGGTTCCAGCGCCCAGACCAGCGCGGTCGAGCGCGGCGGCACGACCGCGACGCCACCCGCGAGCACTCCGCCGAGAATCGCCTCCGCCACCGCGGTGGCCGCATGCGCGGCCAGCGGCTTGCCTCCGTAAGGCGCGAGCAGCTTGTCACCGCCGAAACGGGAACCGGCCCCGGCGGCCAGGACGACGGCGTACGGGGCCGGCTCGGTCATCGCGGGGATGCCGGGGGCCTCGGCACCCCGGTGGTGCCGCTAGGCACCCGCACGCTCGTACGCCGTCTCCACGGCGCGGACCGCGGCGATGCCGGCGATGTGCCGGCGGTAATCCTCCGGCGCATGCACGTCACCGCCGATCTGGAGACTCGCCACCGCGTCGGTCGCGGCCTGCTGCAGCACGGTCGCATCGCACTTGGTGCCCTTCAGCGACTCGAAGCTCGACGAGAGGAACGCGACATCGCTCACGCCGGTGTAGGCGACGCTGATGTCGGAGATCGTGGCGCGCTTCCTTCCCACCACGGCACACACCCCCACCATGGCATACCCCGAGGCGGCCTGATCGAAGCTGACATACGCCGCGGCATTCCGCCCCATGCCGCCGAGCAGGATGTCGGTGAACAGTTCGTCCTCGGTCATCGCGGTGCTGAAGGCACCCTGGAAGAACTCGCGTGCCTTGATCGTCCGCCGGCCGCCCTTCTTCGAGCGGAGCTGGAATTCCGCATCGAGGGCGAGCATGATCGCCGGCATGTCGCTCGCCGGGTCGGCATGGGCCAGTGAACCGCCGATGGTGCCCCGGTTGCGCACCTGGATGTCCGCGATGTCGGCCGCGACCTCCGCGACGATCGGGCAGCGCTCCTTGAGCAGCGGGTTCGCCACCAGATCGGCGTAGGTCGTGGTGGCGCCGATGCGCACCCCCTTCTTGTACTCCTGGACACCCTTCAGTTCGTCGAGGCGCGAGATGTCCACCAGCTTCGGGGTCTGCACCAGCCGGAATTTCATCATCGGCAGCAGGCTGTGGCCGCCGGCGATCACCTTGGACCCGTCGCCGGCGGCCAGGAGATTGAGCGCCTCCTTGACCGAGCCGGCGCGCACGTAGTCGAAACTGGTCGGGATCATGCCTGGGCTCCCTTCGCCTGCTGGATGGCGGCCCAGACGCGGGCCGGGGTAAGCGGCTTGTCGATGTGGACGATCCCGAGCGGGGCGAGGGCATCGGTCACGGCGTTCACCACGCAGGCCGCGGAGGCGATCGTGCCGGCCTCGCCACAGCCCTTGATGCCGAGCGGATTGACCGGCGAGGGAGTGATGGTGTGGCCGATCTCGAGGTGCGGCATCTGGCTCGCCCGGGGCACGGCGTAGTCCATCATCGTGCCGGTGAGGAGCTGGGCCTCGTCGTCGTAGACCGCGATTTCCTGCAGCGCCTCACCGAGACCCTGGATGACGCCGCCGTGGATCTGGCCGTCCACGATCATCGGGTTGATCGGCGGTCCGCAGTCGTCCACCGCGATGTAGCGGAGGATGTTCACCTTGCCGGTGTCGATCTCCACCTCGACGGTGCAGACATGGGTGCCGAAGGGGTAGACGAAGTTGGTCGGATCGAAGAAGGCGCTCTCCTCGAGTCCCGGCTCCATTCCCGCCGGCATGTTCCACGCGACGTTGGCCATCAGCGCCAGCTCGGCGAACCCCTTGGCCTTGTCAGGCGACCCCTTCACCTGGAACTTGCCGTCCTTCCACTCGAGATCGGCCTCATTCGCCTCGAGCAGGTGCGCCGCCAGCTTCTTGGCTTTCTCCTTCACCTTCACCGCGGCATTCTTGACCGCCGATCCGCACACCGCCGTGGTCCGGCTGCCGTAGGTGCCCCAGCCCTGCGGGGTGTTATCGGTGTCGCCGTGGATGATCTCCACGCTCTCGACCGGGTAGCCGAACTCCTCCGCGACGATCTGTGCGAAGGTGGTCTCCTCGCCCTGGCCGTGCGGCGAAGCGCCGATGTACACCCGCACCACGCCGGTGGGATAGACCCGGACGATGGCCGAGTCGTACAATCCCGCGCCGAAGCCGACCGCGCCGGCGACCTGCGACGGTCCGAGGCCGCAGATCTCGATGTAGCTCACGACGCCGACGCCGAGGTACCGCCCATCCTTCCGCGCCTTGGCCTGCTCGGCGCGGAACGCCTTGTAGTCGAGCATGCCGAGCGCCTTGTCGAGCGCGGCTTCGTAGTTGCCGGAGTCGTAGATCAGTCCGGTCGCGACCTGGTAGGGGAACTTGTCCTTCGGGATGAAGTTCTTGCGGCGCACCTCGACCGGGTCCATGCCGATCTTGCGGGCGTAGATGTCCACCAGCCGCTCGATCAGGTAGGCGGCCTCGGGGCGCCCCGCGCCACGATAGGCATCGACCGGGGTGCCGTTGGTGTAGACGCCGTAGATGGTGCCTTCGATGTTGGGAATCGTGTAGGCGCCGGAGTAGACCAGGCCGTGCAGAATCGTCGGGATCCCCGGGCCGGCGGTCGAGGCGTAGGCGCCGAGTCCGGCATACACCTTGGTGCGGATGCCGGTGATCGTCCCGTCCTTCGTGCCGCACATCTCGACGTACTCGATGTGGTCGCGGCCGTGGATGGTCACCTTGTAATTCTCGGAGCGGTCCTCCGTCCACTTCACCGGGCGCCCGATCTGCATCGCCGCATAGCAGCAGAGCGCTTCGTCGGCATAGGCCGGGATCTTCGAGCCGAACCCGCCGCCCACTTCAGGCGCGATCACCCGCACCCGGTGCTCGGGGAGCTTGAGCATCACCGAGCAGAGGAAGCGGTGGATGTGCGGGTTCTGGGTGGTGGACCAGAGCGTGAGCTGGCCGGAGCCCTTGTTGTAGCTGGCGACGGCGGCGCGGCATTCCATCGCGGTCGGCAGCAGTCGCTGCTGGACGATCCGCTCACTGACCTTGACCTCGGCCGTATTGAACGCCGTCGTCGCATCGCCGCCCGCGACCTTCCACGTGAAGGCGATGTTGTCAGGCACTTCGTCGTGCAGCCGGGCGGCGCCGGGATTGGTCGCCTTCTCGGGGTCGGCGGTGGCGCGGAGCGGCTCGTAGTCCGCCTCGATCAGGTCGAGAGCGTCCTTCGCCTGGGCGCGGGTCTCGGCGATCACCATCGCGATCGCGTCACCCACGTAGCGGACCCGGTCGTATGCGAGCAGCGGATGCGCGGGCACCTTGAGATCGCAGTTGGGCGGGTTCCAGGCGCATGGCACCGGCACCAGCTTGTCCTTCACGTCCTGCCCGGTGAAGACCGCGATGACGCCGGGCGCCGAGCGGGCGGCCTCGACATTCACCGACGTGAGCTTCGCGTGCGCGTACGGGCTCCGCGCAAAGACGGCGTAGGTCAGGCCCGGGAGCTTCACGTCGTCGGTGTAGGTCGCCGAACCGGTGATGAGGCGGGGGTCTTCACGCCGCTTGATGCCGGAACCGAAGAGCGTTGCCATGGGGCGTCCTCCTCAGACGGCCGCGCCGGTGTTGCCGGCGCGAAGGGTGGCGGCCGCACTCTTGATCGCGGCGACGATGTTCTGGTAGCCGGTGCAGCGGCAGAGATTGCCCTCGATCGCGTGCCGGATCTCCGCATCGGTCGGATCGGGATTGTGCTGCAGGAAGTCCACCGCGGTCATGATCATCCCCGGGGTGCAGAAACCGCACTGCAGCCCGTGCTTCTCCCAGAAGGCCATCTGCAGCGGATGGTAGTCGCCTTCGCCCTTCGCCAGCCCTTCGATCGTGGTGATCTGGCTGCCCTCGGCCTGCACCGCCAGCGTGGTACAGCTCTTCACCGCCTTGCCGTCGATCAGCACGGTACAGGCACCGCACTGACTCGTGTCACACCCGATGTGGGTGCCGGTCAGGTTCAGCTCGTCGCGAAGCACGTGCACCAGCAGGGCGCGTGGTTCGGCGAGGACGGTGCTGGTCCGGCCATTGATGTGCAGCGTGACTGGGCGTTTCATGCGTCAGCATCCTCAAGCTGTTGGGTCGTCGCGATAGCGCGCGTGACGGCGGGATGGACGGGCAGTGGGAGCGGGAGCGCCGGGCGGAGTGTCCCCGGGCCGCATAGGCTACCGCCCGCCGGGAATGCGGTCAAGGCAGGCGCGACGGTTTTGTCGCCCCCCCCATCGAGCCACGGTGCCGTGCAATCCGCCGGCTCGCCCCCCCTTGACCGGCAACCGGGGAATCGGTAGGATATGCGTCCCTATGCATACGCGCCTGAACCGCAATTTCAATCGAAACTCGAACCGATTCCTCCGGGAGACGGGTCGGGCGTAGGCGATTTGCGGATCGCGCTGTAACGCCAGAGACCCGTCGCCCTGTGCGACGGGTTTTGTGCGTCCGGGGGATGTTCAGGAACCGTGCTGCGCCGTCGATACTCATGGCGGCAGAGGATGAAGGACCCTTGGGGTGTAGCTCAACTGGCAGAGCGCCCGGCTGTTAACCGGGAGGTTGCAGGTTCGACCCCTGCCGCCCCAGTCACAATCGAAGGGACCACGGCGCCCCGTGGTCCCTTCGGCGTTTCAGCCGAGCTGCTCGTAGGCCGGCAAGGTGAGGAACTCCTCGGGGGCCTCACCGAGGACCAGGTGATCCATCAGCGCCGAGGAACTCGCCAGGCGCGGGGAGGCATCGGGCGCCTGGGCCAGCTTCGAGGTCTCCTCCTCCCGGATCGCGCGATAGAGTTCGGCGTTGCAGCGCCGGCCATCGGCGAGCAGCACGCCCTGGCTCACCCACTGCCGGAGCTGGGTACGGGAGATCTCGGCGGTGGCCGAGTCTTCCATCAGATTCGCGATCCCCACCGCCCCCCGGCCATCGAGCCAGTTCTCGATGTACTCGAGCGCCACCCGGATGTTGGTGCGGATGCCCGACTCGCTCACCTGTCCGCCGGCAATGCGTACGTCCAGCAGCTGATCGCGGGTGGTGTGGACGTCCTCGCGGAGCCGGTCCTTCTGATTCGGCTTGCTGCCGAGCTTCGCGTTGAAGACCTCGAGGACCGCGCCGACGAGATCGGGGTGGGCCACCCACGACCCGTCGAAGCCATCGTTCGCCTCGCGGGTCTTGTCCTCCCCGACCCGCATCATCGCCGTCGCGTTGATCTCCGCATCCTTGCGCGAGGGAATGAAGGCGGCCATGCCGCCGATCGCGTGCGCGCCTCGGCGATGGCAGGTCCGGACCAGCAGTTCGGTGTAGGCCCGCATGAACGGCACGGCCATCGTCACCTGGCTCCGGTCGGGCAGGACGAACTCGGGACGGTGCCCGAAGTTCTTGAGCATCGAGAAGATGTAGTCCCACCGCCCGGCGTTGAGTCCGGCCGCATGCTCCCGGATCTCGTACAGGATCTCTTCCATCTCGAAGGCGGCGAGAATCGTCTCGATGAGCACCGTCGCGCGGATGGTGCCATGGGGGATGCCCAGCGCCTGCTGCGCGTAGACGAAGACGTCGTTCCAGAGTCGCGCCTCGAGATGACTCTCCAGCTTCGGCAGATAGAAATAGGGGCCGCTGCCGCGACGCAGCAGTTCGGTGGCGTTGTGGAAGAAATAGAGCCCGAAGTCGAAGAGACTCCCCGACACCGGGGCGCCGTGCTGATGCACGTGCTTCTCGTTGAGATGCCAGCCGCGCGGCCGGATCACCAGCGTCGCGATCTGCTCGTTCAGCCGGTATTCCTTTCCATCCGGGGAGCGGAACGCGATCGTCCGCCGCACCGCGTCCTGGCAGTTCCCCTGGCCCGCAATCACGTTCTCCCAGGTCGGGGAGAGCGCGTCCTCGAAGTCGCCCATGAAGACCTTCGCCCCGGAGTTGAAGGCGTTGATCATCATCTTCCGCTCGACCGGCCCGGTGATCTCGACGCGGCGATCGTTGAGATCGGCTGGCGCCGGTGCCACCCGCCACGGGCCTTCGCGGATGCTGATCGTATCGCGCAGGAAGTCGGGAAGGGCGCCGGCCTGAAAGGTCTTCCGCCGCTCTCGCCGGGTGGCGAGCAGCGCCTGCCGTCTCGGCTCGAACCGCTCGCAGAGTGCCGCGACGAAGGCGACTGCGTCCGGCGTGAGCACGCGATCGCTGTCGGGGAGATGGGGACCGAGGATGGTGAGCGGGGCGTTGCTCATGGGGCGGGGCTCGTCGCGGAAGTCGGGCACAACGTGGCTGCTCGATGATGATACGCCCGAAGCCCCGGTTCGATCCAGCGGCAACTCCGACTGCGTTACTCCGCCGGACCGACCCGCGGGGGACAGGTCACGAGCCAGGCCTGCTCGCCGGGATCGAATACCCGGGAGCGAGTCAGGAATCGAACGCCGAGCGGGGCCTCGAGCGAGAAGCCGCCGCCGCGGCCCGGGACGACGTCGATGAGGAGCTGGGTATGCTGCCACGCCTCGTACTGCTGGCCGCCGATGTAGACCGGCACGCCGGCGACATCGCCGAGGAAGACGTCGCGCGACCCGACCCGGAATTCGCGCGCCGGGTAGCACATCGGGGAGCTGCCATCGCAGCAGCCCCCCGACTGATGGAACAGCAGCGGACCGTGCTCGGCCACCAGCAGGGTGAGCACGGCCCGCGCCTCAGGGGTGATGTCCACCCGCTGCACGTCCACGACTAGAAGAACCCGAGCTTCTTGGGGCTGTAGCTCACCAGCAGGTTCTTGGTCTGCTGGTAGTGATTCATCATCATCTTGTGGTTCTCGCGCCCGATGCCGGACTGCTTGTAGCCGCCGAAGGCCGCATGCGCGGGGTAGGCGTGATAGCAGTTGGTCCACACCCGTCCCGCCTTGATCGCCCGGCCCATCCGGTAGCAGGTGTTCGCGTCGCGGCTCCAGACGCCGGCACCGAGGCCGTAGAGCGAATCGTTGGCGATCGCGAGGGCGTCGTCCTGGGTCTTGAACTTCGTCACCGAGACCACCGGGCCGAAGATCTCCTCCTGGAAGATCCGCATCTTGTTGTGACCCTCGAAGATCGTCGGCTGCATGTAGTAGCCGTCCTTGAGCTCGCCCGGATGCACCCGGCGTGCGCCGCCGGTCAGCACCTTGGCGCCTTCCTTCTTCCCGATGTCGATGTAGCTCAGGATCTTCTCGAGCTGGTCGTTGGAGGCCTGGGCGCCGATCATCGTGGCCGGGTCGAGCGGGCTGCCCTCGATGATCGCCTTGGTCCGCGCCACGGCGCGCTCCATGAACTTGTCGTAGATCGATTCCTGGACCAGCGCCCGGGAGGGACAGGTGCAGACCTCACCCTGGTTCAGCGCGAACATCGTGAAGCCCTCGAGCGCCTTGTCGAAGAAGTCGTCGTCGGCTTCCATCACGTCGGCGAAGAAGATGTTCGGCGACTTGCCGCCGAGCTCCAGCGTCACCGGGATCAGGTTCTCGGAGGCGTACTGCATGATCAGCCGGCCGGTCGTGGTCTCGCCGGTGAAGGCGATCTTGGCGATGCGCGGGCTCGAGGCCAGCGGCTTGCCCGCCTCGACGCCGAAGCCTTCGACCACGTTCACGACCCCGCTCGGAATGATGTCCGCCAGCAGCTCCATCAGCACCATGATCGACATCGGAGTCTGCTCGGCCGGCTTGAGCACCACGCAGTTTCCGGCCGCGAGCGCCGGCGCCAGCTTCCAGGTCGCCATCAGCAGCGGGAAGTTCCACGGGATGATCTGCCCGACGACGCCGAGCGGCTCATGGAAGTGGTAGGCGACGGTGTCGTGGTCGATCTCGCCGATGCTGCCTTCCTGGGCCCGCAGCACGCCGGCGAAGTAGCGGAAGTGGTCGATGGCGAGCGGGAGATCGGCGGCCCGGGTCTCGCGGATCGGCTTGCCGTTGTCGAGCGTCTCGACGAAGGCCAGCGTCTCGAGGTGCTGCTCCATCCGGTCGGCGATCTTGTTGAGGATGATCGCGCGGTACGTGGCGGAAGTCTGGTTCCAGCTCAGGGCGGCGGCATGTGCGGCGTCAAGCGCGCGGTCCACATCCTCGTGGGTCGACCGGGCGATCTCGCAGATCGGCTGGCCGGTCACCGGGGAGATGTTGCTGAAGTACTGGCCCTTCACCGGGGCGCGGTATTCGCCGCCGATCCAGTTGTCGTAGCGGGCGCGGATCGGGATCGAGGTCTTGAAACTGAGGTCCGGGCGCTGGTGAGAGCGGCGAATCGGCCGGACCGCTTCGCGAACTGAAGCCGACGCTAGGACTCGCCTTGGAGAGGGTCAAGGCCAGCGCGACAAATGTCCCGCCACTTCTGTCGCCCTTCCCGCCTCCGGATGGTATGTTCCGGGACACTTTTGTGGTGCCGATTCCCGACCCCTTCGAACCCGAACCAGCGTATGCAACACGCCGAGGGCATTCCGTTCCAGCCTGAAGCCCAGCGCGAGCTGGAGCGGCACTGGGGTGCCCTCGTCGGTGGTCGGCGACGGGGTTCGTCGCTCGTGCCGGCGCGCGGGCTCCGTGGTCTGGTTCGGGAGTCCTGGAATCGGAGTTCGGATGCCGAGGTCCGTCCCGATCTCGGCAGCGCCCCGGTGGTGCTGGACGACGATGCGCTGCAGGCCGTGGCGGAACAGTCGGACTGGCTGGAAGTCGCCACGCGCGCCGTCGTGCAGCAGCAGGGCTCCTTCGGCGGCGTTGGCCACATCCTCTCGATTTTCGATCACGAAGCACGGATGCTCTCTTCCGAGGGCGATCCCGCGGCGCTCGAAGGGCTCGCCGAGATCAATTTCCGGCCCGGCGGCCTGTGGGCCGAGGACGCGGTCGGCACCAACGGCCCCGGTACCGCGCTCGTCACGGGCACGCCGACCCATATCGTCGGCGCCGAGCATTTCTGCGAGCGCTGGCATCGCTGGCACTGTGCCGCGGTGCCGATCCGCGACCCCGCGACCGAGCGGATCGCCGGCGTGCTCGACATCAGCGGCTTCCGCGAGTTCGCGCATCCGCACACCCTGAGCCTCGCGCTGGCGCTGGGGGTGGCGATCGAGCAGACGCTGGCCGCCCGGGAGGTCGAACGCCGCTATCTCACCCTGCAGAGCTTCACCGATCTCACGACCCGCTATCCGGGGGACGCGGTCCTCGCGCTCGATCGTGGCGGCCGCATGGTGGGCGCGACCCCGTCGCTGTCGCCGGCGCTCGCGGAATCGCTCTCGGTCATGATTCGTCAGGCGACCCACGAGCTCTCCCGCGAATCGGCCTCGCCCGTGGTGATCAACGACCGCTGCACTGCGCTCTGGTTCCCGGTGCTGCAGGGGCGGACGGTGGTGGGGGGATGTCTGGTGCTGGAGGGTGCCGCTTCGCGCACCGGGAGCGAGGGGATCCCCTTCCACCCGGGCGATGTGCCGGTGTACGCGCGGCGCTTCTTCGAGGCGGGCGCGCGCGACCTCGGACGCCTGGCGGTCAACGTGGATCCCGAGGTCTACGACGCCCTGCAGGCCTATCACTGGCCGGGCAACGTGCGCGAGCTCAAGAACGTCATCCGCCGGGTGCTGCTCGCCACGGGGCGGCAGGTCCGGCTCACCGATCTGCCGCAGTTCATCCGCGAGGCCTACGCTGGCGGGCTCGCCGCACCCTCCTCCGCGATCGACCGCGAGGACGCGGAACTGATGCGCCTGGTGCAGGAGTGCCGCACCATGGCCGAGGCGGCCGCCCGGCTGGGCGTCACCCGCAGCACGCTATACCGCCGCATGGAGCGGTTCGGCCTGAAGCCGAAACGGGTGCTCGGGCGCGACTAGGCTTCTCCTCCCACAAGTATCCTTTAATCTCTCTCACGCGAGGTTAGTTTCCCCGCGTGACCGAACCCGCCACCGAGACGCACGACGCCTACGCGGCCCTTCGCGTGGCCGATTTCCGCCGCTTCATCGCCTGTCTGATGGCGCAGACGTTCGGCACGATGATCCAGGCCGTCGTGGTGGGGTGGCAGCTCTATCAGGTCACCCACGACCCCCTCTCGCTCGGACTGGTCGGCCTCGCCGAAGCACTTCCCTTCATCGCGTTCGCGCTGCCCGCCGGGCAGATCGCCGACCGGTTCGACCGGCGCCGCGTCTGCCTGGCGGCGCTGGTGGTGCTGTTCGGCTGCTCGGTGGCGCTCTTCGGCCTCACGGTGGCCGGCGCGCTTCGCCCGGAGACGGTGTGGACGGTCTATGCGGTGATCTTCGCGAGCGGCATCGCGCGGAGCTTCCTGCAGCCGACCCGAACCGCGCTCTCCGCCGATCTCATCCCGCGCGAGATCTACCTGAACGCGATCACCTGGCGCAGTTCCACCTGGCAGTTCGCCGCGGTCGCCGGGCCGGCGGCCGGCGGCCTGCTGCTCGGCTTCGGCGGGGCGGCGCTCTCGTACGGCACGGCGGCGATCCTGCTCTTGATCTCCTGGTTCGCGCTCGCCCGCGTCGCGGCCCGTCCCCGGCCGGCCGCAACGGAGAATGTGAGCGGACTCCAGGGGTTGCTCGAGGGCATCCGCTTCACCCGCAGCCAGCCGGTGCTGCTGGGCGCGATCACCCTGGATCTCTTCTCGGTGCTCTTCGCCGGGGCGGAGGCGCTGCTGCCGGTGTTCGCGGTGGACATCCTGCACGTCGGCGCCGAGGGGCTCGGCATCCTGCGCGCCGCCCCGGCGGCCGGTTCGGTGCTGATGTCGGTCTTCCTGTCGCACCGGCCGCTCCGGGCGCGGGCCGGCTGGACCATGATGATCTCGGTCGCGCTGTACGGCATCTGCATCAGCGGGTTCGGCCTCTCGCGGAGTTTCCCGCTCTCCGTGCTCCTGCTCGGGTTCTCCGGGATGTTCGACAACGTGAGCGTGGTCATGCGTTCGACGCTGTTGCAGACGCTCACGCCGCGGCATCTGCTCGGCCGGGTCGCGGCGGTCAACGCCGTCTTCATCGGCTCGTCGAACGAAATTGGCGCCTTCGAGTCGGGTGTCGCCGCTCGGCTGTTCGGGGCGGTGCCCGCCGTCGTCTTCGGCGGTGTGGTGCCGATTCTGGTGGTTGCGCTCATCGCCTGGCGCGTCCCGCCGCTCCGGCGACTCGAGCGTCTCGCCTGACGATGAATGACCGTCCTCCCTCCTGATCCCGGAACCGATCCCATGACCACCGTCGCCTTTCTCGGACTCGGCGCCATGGGCGCCCCGATGGCCGCCAATCTCCTCGCCGCCGGCTTCACCGTCCGCGCGTGGAACCGCTCGGCCCACCGCACCGAGTCGCTGGCCGGTGCCATTCCCTGCCTCACACCGCGCGAAGCGGCGACCGGAGCCGAGTTCGTGCTCACCATGCTCGCCGACGATACGGCGGTGGAGTCGGTGACCTACGGCCGGGACGGTCTCCTCGCCGGTCTCGCCCCCGGCGCGGTGCACATCGGGATGAGCACCGTCTCCGTCGCGGTCACCGGACGGCTGGCCGCCGCGCACCAGGATGCGGGGCGGAGCTACGTGGCAGCGCCGGTCTTCGGGCGTCCCGATGCGGCGAAGCAGAAGCTCCTCTGGATCGTGCCGGGTGGTGATGCCGTGACGCTCGAGCGTGCCGCGCCGGTCTTCGCCGCGCTGGGCCAGGGGACCTGGCCGATGCCGACCGCCGAGCAGGCGGCGCTCCTCAAGCTCGTCGGCAATTTCATGATCGGGGCGACGATCGAGACCCTGGGTGAGGCGCTCGTGCTCGCGGAGAAGGGCGGACTCGATCCCGAGAAGGCGCTGGCGATGCTGACGGGCACGCTCTTCAGCGCGCCGATCTACAAGAGCTACGGCCCCCGGATCGCGCGGACCGAGTTCACCCCACCGGGATTCGCGCTGGCCCTGGGGCTCAAGGACGTGCGCCTGGTGCTCGAGGCGGCGTGCGATGCCGGCGCCCCGATGCCGCTCGCGGAGCTGATCCGGGACCGGACCAGTGAGGCGCTCCGCCTGGGTCGGGGTGATCACGATTTCGCCGGCTTCGCGACCGTGATCCGCGAGGAGGCGGGACTCACACCGCGGCGGTAGCGGCGGAACTTGTGCCTCGCGCCGCATCCGGCTAGCGTCTCCCTCATGCGGATCGCGCTCTTCTCCGAGGTCTACTGGCCCATGGTCAGCGGGGTGGGTGTCACGCTCGACCGGCTCAAGGATGGGCTGGAGTCGCGCGGTCACACGGTCCGTGTCTACACCGCCACCTATCCGCTTCCACCCGGCACCACCGACCGGGAGGAAGTGCACCGCTCGCCGAGCATTCCGCTCTTTCTGTATCCCGACGTGCAGTGGGCCTTCCCGCGCCAGCGGGAGATCACCGCCGACCTTGCGCTCTTCCGGCCCGACGTGGTGCACGTCGCGACCGAGTTCGCCCTCGGCCTCGCCGGGGTGAAGGCGGCCGGCCAGCTCGGCATTCCCGTCATCGCCTCCGCCCACACCGACTATCAGAAGTACGCCCGCCGGTATGGCGTCGGCTTCGTGCTGCGCATGGGATGGATGTATCTGCGCTGGTTCTACCGCCACGCCGATCAGGTGCTGGTGCCCTCCCGCGTGTACGAGCGCGCGCTCAACCGTCAGGGCGTGATGCATACCGGGCTGTGGACCCGGGGCGTCGACCAGGCCCACTTTCATCCCCGGTTCCGCAGCGCCGAGTGGCGGGCGCGCTTCGGCGTGGGCCCGGACGACCTCCTGGTCACCTACATCGGGCGAATGGCGCGCGAGAAGGATCTCATGCGGCTCATCGCCGGCTGGCAGACGCTGCGCGCCCGGCGGGGCAACGCCCAGCTCGTGCTGGTGGGGAAGGGGCCGCTCGAGGAGGAACTGCGGCGCGCGGCGCTGCCGGGCGTGCACGTCACCGGGCTTCTGAGCGGGCGCGAGCTGTCGAAGGCGTACGCCAGCGCCGATCTCTTCGTCTTTCCGTCGTCCACGGAGACGTTCGGCAATTCGCTGCTGGAGGCGATGGCGTCCGGGCTCCCCTCGCTCGCGGTGAGCGCCGGGGGCGTGATGGAGTTCGCCGAGCATGATGCCAACGCCTGGCTCGTCCGGCCGCAGGACACTGCGGCGCTGACCGAGGGGCTCGATCTCCTCATGCACGACGCCGCGCTGCGCGCCCGGCTCGCCGCCGGGGCTCGCGCGACCGCGGAGGGACGGCCCTGGGACTGCATCCACGACAAGCTGATCCGGGACTACCAGCGGGCGGCGTCGATCCGAAGACAGATCCGGGCTGCCTGACACAGAACGGGGGCGACCGCCTGGACGCCCCCGCTGCGCTTTCGCCCCCGGCGCCGGTCTAGCGCAGGATCAGGTACGAGAGCCCGGCCATCGCGCCCGCCATGGGGATGGTCAGGATCCAGGCCCAGACGATCCGCCCCGCCACGCCCCACCGCACCGCGGAGATCCGCTGCGCCGCGCCGACGCCGACGATGGCGCCGGTGATCGTGTGCGTGGTACTCACCGGGATGCCGAACGCCGATGCCATCAGCAGGGTGAGGCCTCCCGCCGTCTCGGCGCAGAAGCCCCCGAAGGGGCGCAGCCGGGTGATGCGGGCGCCCATCGTCTTCACGATGCGCCAGCCGCCCATCATCGTGCCGAGCGAGATCGCGGTATAGGCGATGAACTCCACCCAGAACGGAATCTCGTTGGCGTTCTGCAGGTACAGATGCGACATGAAACCGGTCTGCGCCTGGAACAGCTCCTTCCGGGATACCAGCAGGCCGACGATGATGCCCATCGTCTTCTGCGCGTCGTTGGCGCCGTGGCCGATCGAATAGAGCGCGGCGGACACCAGCTGCAGGCGCCGGAAGACCCGGTCGATCGGCCCCGGCGCGCCCCGGCGCAGCGCCCACGAGAGCATGACCGTGAGCGCGAGCGCCAGCGCCATGCCGATGAGCGGCGACAGGAAGATGAACAGGATCGGTTTGATCCAGCCGCTCGTGATCAGCGCGCCGGCGCCCGCCTTGGCCAGCGCGGCGCCGCCCAGTCCGCCCATCAGGGCGTGCGACGAGGAGCTCGGCAGGCCGAGCCACCAGGTGATCAGGTTCCAGATGATGGCGCCGAGCAGGGCGGCGAGGATCAGGTCGGGATCGAGGACCGAGGGATCGACGAGCCCCTTGCCGATCGTCTTGGCGACGGCGGTCCCGACCATGAACGCGGCGACGAAGTTGAAGAACGCGGCCCAGACGACGGCGGCACCGGGGGACAGCACCCGCGTCGCCACGATGGTGGCGATGGAGTTGGCGCTGTCATGGAACCCGTTGATGAAGTCGAATGCCAGGGCGACGAGGATGATCGCCAGGATGTAGGCAACGGCCGGATCCATGGTCAGCCGTGCTTGATCGAGATGGACTCGAGGACGTTCGCGGCGTCCTCACAGTAGTCGAGGGTCTTCTCGAGGTTGTCGTAGACTTCCTTCCACTTGATCAGCGCGACCGGATCGGGGTTGCCCTCGAACATCCGGCCCAGCCACTCGTGGTACAGCGAGTCGCCCTCCTCCTCGAGCCGCTTCACCGCGATGCACGCGGGCAGCACCGCGCCGGCGTTCTTGGCCAGTCCGCGCACCGCCACCAGCAGCTCCTCGCACGCCCGCTTCACCACATCCGCGAGCAGGATCGCGCCTTCCGGCGACTTCCCGACGTGGAAGATCTGGGTCCGCCGGGCCAGGCCGTCGATCAGGTCGATCACGTCGTCGAGGCCCGAGGCGAGTTCGTGGATGTCCTCGCGATCCAGCGGCGTGATGAAGGTCCGGTCCAGCCGCGCGATCACCTCGTGGGTCAGCTGATCGCACTCGTGCTCGAGCCGCTTGATCGATTCCACCAGAAAGGTCCGGCGATCCGGATCCGCCTTGAGGAGTTCCTCGAGCAGGCCGGCGGCCTCCACGCTCCGCTCGGAGACCGAGATGAACAGGTCGAAGAAACTCTCGTCACGGGGCAGCAGGCGCACGTCTCGCTCCGGGGCAGATTGTCACGGGGAAGTAACGACGGGCGGGAATGTAGCGGTCACGCAGGGGAGGGGAAGGGAGGCATCCACGCCACACTCGGGGGCCCTCCGTCGACCTTGCATTCATCTTTGGGGAGGGGCCCCGGAACTCTCAACCCAGCAACAGCTTACCAAGATCGTCCGGGGTCTCGAGCCAGAAATCCGGCCGGGCCGGTTCGAGCTCCTCGCGGCGGAAGGGACCCCAGAGCACCGCGCCGGTAAGCACACCGGCCTCCCGACCGCTATGGAGGTCGTGGATGCTGTCGCCGACGAAGATGGTGGTGGCGGGGTCGGCGCCGAGTCTGGCGACGGCGAGCTCGACCGGCTCGGGGTGGGGCTTGGGCCGCTGCACATCATCGGCACAGACCAGCACCTCGATGTACTCCTCCAGCCCGAAGAGGCCGAGACCACGCTTCGTCCCCTCGCGATTCTTGCTGGTGACCACCCCGGTGCGGAGTCCCGCCGCGCGGATCCGCTGGAGCAGCTCGGCGATGCCGGGGAAGGCCAGGATCTGCTCGTCGTGGTTGGCGAGGTTGTAATCGCGGTAGGTGGCGACGAGGGCGAGCAGCTCCTCGGGTGACTTGGCCCATTGGGCGAGCTGTACCCGGAGCGGGGTGCCGACCCCGCGCATCCACTCGGAATCCGGCACCTGCGGGAGTCCGTGGGCGGCGAGGGTGTGCCGGTAGCTGGCGAGAATCAGATCGATCGAATCGATCAGGGTGCCGTCGAGGTCGAAGAGCGCGGTGCGGATGGCTGGCATGCCGGGAAGGTAGTCACCCGGACAATCCCGGCGAGCCGGGGCAGCGTGGCGCAGCGGAGCCGGGGACGCGCCATCAGGGCCGGCAGCTCGCGGAGCAGTCGCCGCTCCGGCAGTCCGGCGAGCGTGCTCGCGAGTTCCAGTTCCCCTGCGGTGAGTCCCCCCATCAGCCATTCGAGGGCACGACCGGCCAGGGCGAGGCGGCCTCGATCCCGCTCACGCGCGGCGCCTGCCGCGATGCCGCGAATCCGGCGCGTGAGCCGCCGGCGTTCCTCGGCCGCCTGCACCCGCCACAGGTCGCCATGCGCGGCCCGCAGCCGCGCTCGAACAAGCGGGGCCAGCACCTGCAGTGCCGCGACCCGGTCGGCGGCGGTCGGCGGGAGGCCGGCCTGCCGGCCGATCGTCTCCAACCGCGCGACGCAGATCGCCGGATCCTCCACGACCCGGCCATCCGCATCGATCCACAGGAGTGTGGCCGGCGCGCGCTGCGTGCTTCCGTCAGGCAGGATGCGATCGAGGGCGAACCCCACCAGCCAGCCTGGCGCTTCTCCCGGCACGACGGCCATGCCCCGCATCGCGTCGCCCGCCTCGCATTCCGCTGCCAGGTCGCTGCGCCAGCGGTAGAGCCAGCGCCCCTCGTCGCCGAGACCCGCGACCGTGCCGAGTCGGCGCTTCTCGGAGAGTCGGGCGATCTGCTCGAGCCGGGACTCGAGCTCCGGCGCCGGGGCGAATTCGAGCACCTCGACCGTATCGCGCGTCGCACCGAGCCGGAGCGCCCGGCCCGCGCGCTGATCGAGCCGTACGCTCGTCCATGGCAGGTCGTAGTGAACGATCCGCTCCACCCGCTGCAGGTCGAGCCCCTCCGCCGCGACGTCGGTTGCCAGCAGCACGCGCGGTCCCGCTGGTCGACTCTCCGCGGAAGACGCGGACTGGCGCCTCGCTTCTCCGACTGGAAGCGGCCGAAAGTGGCCGAGCACCGCATTGCGTGCCATCCTGCTGTTGCCGATCCCTGCCCCATCGCCGGCGACCCACGCCGGCCGGAAGTCGGCCAGCCGCGCGCGGAGCCAGGTGAGGGTGTCACGGCTCGTGGTGAAGACCGCCGTCGGGGTACGGTCCGCAAGGACGGCACGGAGCACCGCCGACTTGGCGTCGATCGCGCCGGTCTGCTGTCGCGCCTCGCGGACGAGGGCCTGCAGCGGTCCCGCATCGTCGAGACAGAGCTCGGCCGGGCCGGCCAGATCCGGCAGCAGTTCCCAGAGGAGGAGCTGTTCCGGGTCCGCACCGGTGAACCGGTGGATCGCGGCGCGACTCACCTGGCGTCCCGCGCTCGCCGCATGATGCAGCAGCCGGCGATACCGTTCGAGCGCCGCGGCGAACGCCCCGGGGCTCGAGGCGAGTGCGCGCCAGAAGACCATCCGGAGCAGCGAGGCAAGGCTCGGGTCGCGCGAAAGCGTCAGTGCCTCGAGACCCTCGAGCAGCCTCCGTTCACCCAGGGTGATCGGCAGGGCCACCCGGCGGGTGAGCGCGACGGGTGCGCCGGGGGGTGCCGCACGACAGAGCACGACGTCGCCCAGGGCGGGAGGAGGTCGACGTTCGCGCATCGCGCCGAGCAGGCTCGCGCAGCCGCGGGCGACCAGCGCATCATCCCGGATCGTGAGCAGGAGCTGATGCGCGAGATCCTCGAGTCGGTTCACCACCGGCGTCGCGGAGAGCAACAGGGCTCGGCGTCCCACGAGCCAGCGCGCGAGCACGGGATAGCGCCGCGTGGCGGGATTTCTGAAGCGATGCGCTTCGTCGATGATCGCGATGGCGGTGCGGCTCTCCGGCAGCCGACCGCGGCTCACGGTCTCGTGCGAGACGACGCTGAGCGGCACGCCGACCCGGCGCGCGGTCGCCTCCCACTGCCCGACGAGTGAGGCAGGCACCACCGCGACGGGGGCGGTGTTCCCGGCCAGGTGGCCCGCGACGGCGAGCGCGATCCAGGTCTTGCCGCTCCCGACCGGATCGGCCAGGAATGCGCCGCCGTGCCGCTCGAGCGACGCGAGGGCCCGGCGGAACTGGGGCACCTGTTCCGCGAGAAGCCACGGAGGAGCGGGGGCGTCGCATTCGGCGGGGGCAAGCGCGCGCCTCAGCGCGCGGCAGACCGCACTCGCCGGAGCCGCGGGGCCCGGCACGAGCACCGTCTCCAGCGGATCAGGGACGGCGGCGAGCGCTTCCGCCACGATGCTCGGCGGCGGCGAGTACGGCGCGAACCGTCGGCCCGAGTGCGAGATGCTCGGCGACAACCGCATCGAGTTCCTCCTGAATGGGTTCGCCGGCGGCGCCGCGCACCGCGAGCTCGGCAAGGGTCGGGTCGGTGAGCGCCGACGATGGCAGCGGCAGGGCCGCCACGACCCGCGCATTGAACCGCGCGAAGCCGCTGGCGGCCTGGTCCGCCGTCAGGCGTGCGGCCACCCGGATCCAGGTGCTGTTCAGCCAGGCGGCGAGGGCGAGGGCCGTCTCCCGATCCGGGAGGGCCATGAGGTAGCAGCTGTTGAGCGGGATGACCTCGCGGCTCCCCGCCTCACAAAGGGCGGTGGCCGACAGCCGACGTGCGAGATCGGCCCACACGACGCGATACGGCGCAAGGGCGGCGCGGACCCGGAAGAGGGTCCAGGCGGGACCGTCCTGATAGTCGACCCGCGCGCGAAGTGCCCTGTCGTGCAGGGTGACGTAGTCGGCCGCACCGCGGGGGAGGCGGCGGTAGACGGCCCCGCTCACGTCGTGCGGGAAGAAGAGCCTGATCGAGGCGCGCGACCGGAACGGCTGCACATCGCGCCCACGGAGCGCGAGCCGGATCAGCGCTGGCTCGATCTCCGGCGGCGGGTCGAGGAAGAGCACGTTGGCGCCGGTCTTCACGCCGAGCTGCGGTGTCAGGCGGTCTCCGAGGCTGGGATGGTCGCCGCGGACCTGCGCGAGCGCCTCCAGCAGCGCCGGTGCCGCGAGCACCCAGGGTCCGCCGCCGGCGAGCCGCTGCTGCGGGATGCCCGCCCCGCCGCCGCCAAGCGTCGTCTGCACCAGGTGCGTGGGCGCCGGGGGATGCTTGGTCGCGATCAGCGCGGCAGGATAGATCGTCGCCTCGAAGACCGCGGTGGGGTCGTCGCTCAGGTCGGCGACCGCGTGCAGGGTGCAGCGATCCGCGAGCTGCGTCCGGAGCCGCCCCGCGTAGGTCGCGGTCGCGAGCTTCCCCGGGAGGAGCAGGGCCAGCGCACCACCGGGGGCGAGCAATTCGACGCTCCGCTCCACGAAGGCGAGCGAGAGATCCGGCTGATGCGCGAAGCCGCGTCCGCTTCCGCGCCACCAGCGGTACCGGCGACCGAGCTGCTCCCGCATCTTCGCCGGAAGCGCCTCCGCCCGGACCCAGGGAGGATTCCCCGCGATCAGATCGAAGCCGCCGCGCGCCAGCACGTCGCCGAAGTGGCACTCGTAGGAGAACCAGCCGACTTCCCCTTCCTGTCGCATCCGGCGTCGCAGTCGCCGCGCTTCGGCCATGCGGCCACGGAGGTCGCGGAGTTGCCGGCGCAGGTCCGCGTCGAGGCCGCGCCGTTCGCCGAAGAGGGTCGGGGCCCGCGCCGCCAGCAGGCACTCGGTCGCCTCCCCCTCGAGGCGGGATTGCGCCTGATCGAGGCACTCTTCAAAGGCGCGCAACTCGGTGCGGCGGAGGGCGCGGAGCAGGTCGCGCTTGCCCGGGCCACTGGTCCCGATGAAGGTCCGGCGCAGCGCCCGGAGCTCCGGGGCGGAGCGGGTCGGCCGCCCACCGAAACGGGCCAGGGAGGCGGCGGGATCGAGGAGGCTGTCCCCCTGGCGCACGACGCCATCGAGATTGGGAAGCGGCTGCACTTCGTCCGCGTTCGCCACGGTCTCTCCGGCAATCACGGCGAGCCAGAGGCGGAGTTCCGCGAGGCGCACCGCCATCGGGCTCTGATCCACCCCGAAGAGATTGTGGGCGAGGATCGTGCGTCTCAGCTCCCCGGCCGGGGCCTCGTGCTGGCGAAGTTCGGCCAGCTGTTCGAGCGCGGCGAGGAGAAAGGCTCCCGAACCGACCGCGGGATCGAGAATGGTGATCTCGGCGAGCATGGGCCGCAGCCGCGGATCGCGGCGCGCGAGCAGTTCCCGCGCCTCGTCGCGCGAGGTGCCGAGCCGTTCCGTCACCAGCGCAAGGAGTCCGGCCTCCATCAGTCTCGCGACCAGGGCGGCCGGCGTGTAGAACGCGCCACTCGCGCGCCGGTCGTCGGGGGCCATCAGGCCCTCGAAGACCCGGCCCAGCATGTCCGGCGCGATGCGACCGGAGTCACCGCCCTCCTCCACGGTGAAGTGAAATCGTTCGAACAGCAGGTCGAAGGCGTCGCGCCAGCAGCGATCGGGGATCTCACCCCGCCACGCCCGTTCCAGCGGATGCGGTTCGAACAACCCGCCGTTGAGAAATGGGATCCGGCCGAAGTGCCGGGCCCGCCCCCGCTCCTCGGCGCGGCGATTGAGGGTGCCGAAGAAGAGCGGTCGGAAGAGATCGCGATGCAGCCGTCGCCGGCTCGCCAGGGTGTCGTCGACCGCGCGGCGGAGAAAGTCAGGCCGCCCATCGAGCCACCCCTTGGCCTGCACGAAGTACAGGAAGAGCACCCGGGTGAGCTGGATCCGCGCGAGCGAGCGCCGGTCGGCGCTGCGCGCCGGACCGCTGAGTCCTTCGGTCATGGACTCGAGGGTGACACGGAACGCCTGGAAGAAGCGCCGTCCCGCATCCTCGCTGGCGAGGACCTCGAGCGCATGAAAGGCGAACGCAGCCCCGGTGAGCTCCGGCGCGGCCGCCAGCCGCCGGAGGCGGTCGAGATCGCCGTGGCGCGGCGCCGCACAGGAGATGACTGCGATCGCGCTGTGATCGACGGTGACGGCGATGGTGAGGCTGCCCAGGGCAGGGTCGAGGGCGAGGACGCCGCCCAGCCGACCCCGACTGGCCAGGCTGACCGACAATCGCCGTGCCGCCGCGGTGCCGGCGACGACGCCGAGCCATTCGAAGCTCCCGGTCGCCCCGACGACTGCCGCTTCCGCGACCGGCACGGCCAGGGCATCGGGGGGCAGCTCCTCCCAGCGCGGCGAGTGGCCGAGGGCCCGGACCACCCCGCGGAGGTCGGGGAGCCCCCGGGTTCGGGGGTCCATGCTAGGGAGGCGGCGGGTATAACTTGGTAGCGATCCTGAGGCGACCCGGCGCCAAACAACCCGCGCACCGGGGTCCGGCCTCCGGATGCTGCATGAGGAGACATCATGATTCGGTCGTATGCGGTCGCGGTGGCCGTCCTCCTTGCCCCCGCGGCGCTCGCCGCGCAGGAGTCGGGCGGATTCACCATCCTCCACGGCGCCGACACCATCGCGGTCGAGAGCTTCACCCGGCAGGATGTGGAGCTGAGGGGCCGGCTGCTGCGCGGCGTGGGGGCGGCGCGGGAACGGGTGCAGTACCGGGCCACCCTGGTCGATGACGGGAGCGCGCCGCTGGTGGAGCTCTCCGCCTGGCGCGGCGACGATCCGGACGGGGCGCCCGCCCGGCAGACTGCGCGGGTGATCTTCAAGGATGACAGCGTCGCCGTGGACGACGCCTCGCGCACCGCCGGCGTGATGACGCGCGTCCTCCCGACCCAGCGGGCCGCGATCCCCTACCTCAATCTCTCGACCGCCTGGCTGGAGCAGGTGACCCGGCGGCTGCTCGCCTCGCCGGGCGACAGCCTCGCCGTTCCCTTCTTCAACCTCGGGGGCGGCCAGACGGTGACCGGCACCGCGCGCCGCTACGCCACCGATTCCGCCACGATCCGGCTCGGCTCCGTCGAGTTCCGCTTCAAGGTGGATCCGCAGGGACGGATTCTCGGGGGTGCGGTCCCGGCCCAGGGACTGCTCATCCAGCGCGTTCCCGCCAGCTGAGACCGGTCCCGCGCATGCGGCTCCCGCAACTCACCCGTCGGCAGATCCCGGTCGCGATCGCGCTGCTCTACGCGGCGCTCGGCTCGTTCTGGATCGTGTACTCCGACAGCGCGCTGATCCACGCCACCTCGCTGACCCAGGAGCAGCTGAACAAGTACGGCACCTACAAGGGGATCTTCTACGCGGTCGTCACCGCGCTGCTCATCTGGTGGCTGGTGCATCGCGCCCTCTCGGCCGTCGCGAGGGCGGAGGCCGCGCGCTTCGAGAGCGAGTCCCGCTACCAGCAGATCTTCGCCAAGACGACCTCGGTCTGCCTGCTCGTCGACGTGGAGTCGCTGCGGCTCGTCGATGTGAATCCGGCCGCGGTGCTCTTCTACGGCTGGACCCGCGAGGAGCTCATCGGCAAGCTGATGACCGAGATCAACGTCCAGACCGAGGCCGAGATCCGGGAGCTGGTGCAGGCCGCCGAGAGCGAGCGCCGGAACTTCTTCGTCTTCCGCCACCGGCTCCGCTCCGGCTCGCTGCGGGATGTCGAGGTCCATTCGAGCCCGATCGTCCTGAACGGCAGGCGCACCCTCTTCTCGATCGTCCACGACATCACCGACCGGGTCCGGGCCGAGCGTCAGCTGGTGGAGTCGGAGGCGAACTACCGCCGCGCGCTCGAGCAGGCCTCCGACGCCATCGTCGTCAGCGATCGCCACGGCGTCATCCTCGATGTGAACGCCCGCGGGGAAGAGCTGCTCGGCTACACCCGCGGGGAGGCGATCGGCCGCCCGATCGAGGACTTCAGCGTCCCCGAGGATCGCGAACGGATGCCGCTCCGCATGCGCGACCTGCTCGGTGGCCGGTCGGTGCTTTCCGAGCGCCGGCTGGTGCGCAAGAACGGCAGCATCGCCGAGGTGGAGATCAGCGCCCGCGACCTCGGCGACGGCCGCTTCCAGTCCATCATCCGCGACATCTCCGAACGACGGCGGCTCGAGGAACAGCTGCGTCAGGCGCAGAAGATGGAAGCGGTGGGCCAGCTCACCGGCGGCATCGCGCACGACCTCAACAACCTGCTGACGGTGGTGCTCGCCAACAGCGAGATGATGGCGGGAGCGCTGCCCGAGGGCCGCGAAGACCTGCACGGCGACCTGAGCGAACTGCAGGCGGCCGCGCGCCGCGGCGCCCAGATGATCCGCAAGCTGCTGTCGTTCAGCCGTCACGCGCCGCTCACCTACCAGGTGCTCGATCTCGGCCGCGTGGTCGAGGAGGTCCGTGCCACGCTCCGGCGCCTGCTCCCCGCGCACATCGATGTGCAGTTCACCCCGGAACCGGTCCCGGTGAAGGTGCTCGCCGATGCCGGCGCGATCGAGCAGATCCTGCTCAATCTCTCCACCAACGCACGGGATGCGATGCCGCGCGGCGGCATCCTGCAGCTCTCCGCGCGCCGGGTGGATGTCGCCCGTCCGCCGTCGGGCTCGCTGCCCGGGTCGTATGCCTGCCTGACGGTGCGCGACAACGGCTGCGGAATGGATGTCCGCGTGAAGGCGCGCGTCTTCGAGCCCTTCTTCACGACCAAGCCGCCCGGCGAAGGCAGCGGCCTCGGCATGGCGATGATCTACGGGCTGACCCAGCAGCATGGCGGGTTCATCGAACTGGACAGCGAGCCGGGACGCGGGACCGAGGTGCGGATCTTCTTTCCGCTCGCGCGCGAGGACCAGCCGCTCACCGAGCTCACGCCGTCGCCGACCGGGCTGCGCGGCGGACAGGAGTGCATCCTGCTGGTCGAGGATGAGGATGGGCTCCGCCGGGTGGCGCAGCGCGCCCTCGAGAAGGTGGGCTACCGCGTGATGACCGCCTCGGATGGCGTCGAGGCGCTCGAGCTCTACCGGCAGCGTTCCGCCGAGATCGACCTCGTCATCACCGACGTGGTCATGCCCAAGCTCGGCGGGATCGCGCTCTACCGGACGCTCCGGCAGGAGGGATTCGCCGTGCGTTTCCTGTTCACCAGCGGGTACGCGGCGCACGAGATCATGCACGGCGACATGCCCGACAGCGAACTCGCGCTCCTGCAGAAGCCATGGACGCTGGCGGATCTCACCCACCGGGTGCGCGAGGTCATCGACCGGGTGCACAAGTAGCCGATGGCCCGCCCGCTCGCGCTGGTGCTGCTCGCCGGTAGCCTGCTGCTGATCGTATGCGCCGCGGTGCACCCGATCCTCCCGCTCACGGCGCAAGCCGACCTCCAGCTCATCGGCAACACGCCGCACTGGTACTGGATCCACCTGGGGCTGCTGCACGCAACCGGCCTGATCATCGCGGGCATCTGGGCGCGCTGCCTCCGCGCCCACGCTGACGAGCGGCTCGGGCTGACGGTGGCGTTCGTGATCTTCGGGATCGGGCAGGCGCTCAACGGCGTGAACATCGCCTTCATGGCCGGGGCCGGGACGCGCTTCGCGGCGATGTACGCGGAGGGCGCGGACGTCCAGAACATTTACCAGGCCCTGCACGGCTTCGCGGTGATGTGCGGGCGGCTGGCGGGATTCCTGGTGGCGATCGCCGCCGGCGCGATCGCGGCCACCACCGCCACCCGCCCGAAGGAGCCGAGAGCATTGGTGGTGCTGGCCTGGACCGCCTGCGTCGCCGGGCTCCTGGGGGCGTTCCTCGCGCCGCCCGGCAACCCGCTGATGCTCACCTCGGTCGGCCTCATGGCGGTCTGGCAGTCGGTGACCGCGGTCCGGCTGCTGCGCGGAGAGCGGTCCTAGCCCGCTGCCACTCCGCCGGATTTCATCCCCGGTTCACCCCAGTCCCGTAGATTCTCCCCTTCCATTCCACCCGGCTCCGGCCGCGCAGCGTCGAGCGCAGCACGATGTAGAGCGTCATGATGGCGCCCAGCGGATACCCCAGCGCATACCAGACCGGCGTCCGCATGCCGTAGGCGATCAGCGACCAGAAGCCGAGTGAGGCGAGCACCGCGATCCCTGCACCCGAATGCATGCTGCTCGACAGCGGCAGGGCGAGCGCCAGCGGCGGGAGGAGCCAGAACAGCATCGCGACGCTGAGCGTCACGGGCACCAGGGCGCGCAGGATCGGTTCGTCGGGATAGGAGCGGCGGCCGCCGAGGTAGACGTTCTTGGACCAGCCTTCGACGATCTCCCGCAGGTTGGTGTACATCCGCGTCGTCATGAGCGTCTCGGCGAAGGCGAAGCGGATCACCTTGCCGGCCCCCCAGAACGCCTGGGCCAGCGCGAGGTCCTCGGCGACCTCCATCCGGACCGCCTCGTGCGTGCCGATCGCGACGTATGAGGTGCGGCGCACCAGGATGAACTGACCGTTGGCGATGACGTCCCGGGCATGTCTGGCGTGATTCACCGTGTCCGGCTGGTAGCGCAGCCCGAGCAGCACCCAGATCTGCGGCATGATGATGCGCTCCCAGAAGGAGCCGCACTCCTGGTGCGGGGCCACCGTCACCAGGTCGGCGTCCGCCTCGAGGGCGGCGCCCACCGCGCGGGCGAGCAGTTCCGGCTCGTGGACCGTGTCGGCGTCGGTGAAGAGCAGCAGCTCGCCGCGGGCGGCCTGAAAGCCCTGGAAGCAGGCCCAGGGCTTCCCGTACCATCCGTTGGGCAGTGCCGCGCCCCGGACCACATGGAGTCGTGGATCGGTGGCGGCGATACGCTCGGCGATGGCGGCGGTGTCGTCGGTGGAGCGGTCGTCGACCACGAGCACGTCGAGGTCGGGGTAGGTCGATCCGAGGATCGAGCGGACGACCCGCTCGATCGCGGCGGCCTCGTTCCGGGCGGGGATGATCACGCTGACGCGCGGCCCTGTCGCCGGCGCGATGCGCTTGAGATTGGGATCCTTCCTGGCGAGCCGGATCAGGCCGAGATAGGGCAGCAGCCAGGGCAGGGCGAGGAGCAGCGCCTGCCGTCCCTCACTCACCGATGCCGGACCACGGAGTGGAGTTCGGCCTCGATCTGCTCGAGCTGGCGCTCGATGTCGTGGGTGTCGAGCGCGCTGTCGGGAGCGGGAACGCCGTTCTGGGTGAACAGCGTGGCGACCAGGGCGTCGGTGTAGCCGACCACCGCGACGGCGATCCCCTTGTCGAGAGTCGAATTCAGGCGGAGAATGATGGCCATGGCCTGGCGCTGGCGGAGGCCGGTGAGCACGGGACCGATCCGCCGGGTGATGAGCTCCCGCAGGTACTGGAGCTCCTCGACGATCTCGCCCGCCGCGAGACCCCGGGCGGCACCGAAGCGGCCGTAGTGCTCGCAGGCGTGGTGCCAGACTTCGTTGACCGAACGGCGCATCGGGCCCACGCCTTCGATCATGATGTCGAAGAGCAGCCGGAGCTCACGCTCCAGGGTTTTCGACGGGATGGCGGAGGCGGTGGCGACGCGGGCGGTCAGCCACTCCGCCCACTCCCGGATCATCGCATCGCGATGGTCGGCCATGGCCCGGCCAACGGTGAGCAGCGTCGGTTGCGATGCGCGCAATCGTGACACTCCAGGGCGGGGGAAGCCGGAGATCCGATCGGTGGTGAACTGTCGGGGTCGGGCGAAAGCGGGAAGGAACGGACGGCCAGGGCAACCGGGCTGGCACGTCGTGCAACATCCGTCCCGTCGGGGCGGCAATCTACACCGGGAGAGCTGATGGGGTCAAAGATGATGGTCCGCCCGCCGCGACTGGGTCGCGGGTCGCGCGTGGCGCTGGTGGCGCCCGCGGGCCCGCTCGGTGAACGGGACGACGTGCAGCGCGGCGTGGAACTGTGTCAGGCGCTCGGCTATGAGGCCGTGCCGGGCGCCCACGTGCTTGATCGCTACGGCTATCTCGCCGGAACCGACCAGGCCCGCCTCAGCGACCTCAACCAGGCCCTCCGCGACCCCGCGATCGACGCCGTCTGGTGCCTGCGCGGCGGCTACGGCATGACGCGGATCCTTCCCTACGTGGATCTCGAAGCGCTCTCCCGCCATCCCAAGGCGGTGATCGGCTTCTCGGATATCACCGCCCTGCTGCTCGCGCTGCACCGCGCGACGGGCGTGCTGACGTTCCATGGTCCGATGAGCCGGGCGCCGCTGACCGCCTTCAGCCGCTCCCATTTCGAGCAGGTGCTCGCGACACCCGAACCCGCCGGCCGGCTCGGCCGACTGACCCCGCCCTCCGGTGTGCTCGTGCCGCGGAGTCCCCGGATCCGTCCCATTCGCCCCGGCGTCGCCGAAGGGCCGCTCATCGGCGGCAATCTCACCCTCCTCGCGGCGCTCGCGGGGACGCGCCACTTCCCGCCGCTCGACGGCGCGATCCTCTTCCTCGAGGACATCGGCGAAGACCTCTACCGGGTCGACCGGATGCTCTCTCAGCTCCGCATGATCGGCGCCTTCGACCGGATCGCCGGCGTCGTGCTCGGCCAGTTCACCGACATGAAGCGCGGTGCCGGAGACGGGGGCGCCCTCGGCTTCGATGAGGTGATGACGACCTACTTCGCGCCTCTCGGCGTGCCGGTGGCCTACGGCTTCCCGTTCGGCCACGTGGACGAGCAGTGGACCCTCCCGATCGGCGCGCGTGCCCGCTTCGATGCCGCAGCCGGCGAACTCGAGATCCTCGAGGCTGCCGTCAGCTGATGGCGACGCCAACCCTGACCCGGCACATCCTGCCAGGCGTCCTCGGCCCGATCGCGGTAGACGTCCGCACCAGCGAACGGGGGGCCCCCCGGCCAGCGGTGCTGATCCTCCCGGGGTTCAAGGGCTTCAAGGAGTGGGGGATGTTTCCCGCCCTCGCCGAACGGGTGGCGCGCGCCGGCTTCAGCGCCGTGTCGATCAACGTGAGCGGCGCGGGGGTGGACGGCAACGGGCGCTTCGTCCATCCCGAGCGCTTCGGGCACAACACCTTCTCGGCCGAACTCGAAGACGTGCGCCGCGTGCTCGACGCACTCGAGCACGGCCATCTCGGCATGGTGCGCACCTCATCTGTCGGCCTGGTGGGCCACTCCCGCGGCGGCGGCATGGCCATCCTCACCGCCGGTCGCGATCCGCGGGTCCACGCCCTCGTGACCTGGGCCGCGATCTCGACCGTGGACCGCTGGCCCGACAAGGTGGACGAGTGGCGCGCCACCGGAAAGCTCGACATCACCAACGCGCGCACCGGGGACATCCTGCCGCTCTACGTCGACGTCCTCGAGGACGCCATTCGCCACCGGGAGCAGCTCGACATCGCCGCCGCGGCGGGCCGGGTGACCGCCCCCTGGCTCCTGCTGCACGGCTCCGCCGATCCGTCCGTTGCCCTGGCCGAGGCTCGGGTGCTGAGTGCCGCCGCCTCGCCGGCCAATCCGCCCCGCCTGATCATCATCGAAGGGGCGGGGCACACGCTCGGTGCGGTCCACCCCTTTGCGGGGATGACGCCGGACCTGGCCCAGGCGCTCGACGAGACCCTCAAATGGCTGGGACGGTACCTCTAGCCGCGCCGGTCCGCCCCCCCGCGCGACCGTCCGGTTGCGCCCACTTATATTGATCCCATGCCCATCTACGAATACCACTGCCCGGCCTGCAACGCGGACTTCGAGCTCTTCGTCCGCGGCGAGACCAAGATCGCCTGCCCCGCCTGCGAAAACCGGAAGATCGAGCGGCGCATGTCGCTGCCGGCGCGACCCGCCGGTGGGACCGGCTTCGCCGATTACACCAACCTCGGCCCGCCGAAGGCCGGTGGCGGTGGCGGTTGTGGCGGAGGTGGGTGCGGCTGCCATTGAGTTCGCTGCAGGCGATACTCGCTGAACGACTCGGCGCGCGGCAACCGGCCGAGATTGCGCAGTCTCCAGATGACGAGGGAAATCCTCCGCCGCTCGCGGCGGTCGCGGTCATCCTCGCTCCGGGCCCGGACAGCGTCCTCCTGATCCGCCGTGCCGAGCGCGAGGGAGACCCCTGGTCGGGACACGTCGGGCTACCCGGCGGACGCCACGATCCCTCCGACGCCGACCTCTGTGTCACCGCCATGCGTGAGTCGGTCGAAGAGGTCGGCTGCACCCTCTCCCGCGACGATCTCCTCGGTGCGCTCGACGATGTCTGGCCCCGCACTCCGGGCCGGCGACTCATCGTCGTCCGGCCCTTCGTCTTCTGGATCCCGAAGCGCCCCCCACTCTCCCCCAACCGTGAAGTCGCCGACGCCTTCTGGGTTCCCCTCGGCGAACTCAGCGATCCGTCGATCTACCGCGACACCCCGCTCCGGGTCCGGGGCGAAGAACGGCTCTTCCCGGCCTACCATCTCGGTCCGCGCGACCTGGTCTGGGGCCTGACCGAACGGATTCTCACCCCACTGCTCGACCTGACCCGCTAGTCCGCGAGTAGCACCAGTAGCGCGACAGTAAGTCGCCGTCGTGGCCGCAGTTGGCGTGATTACCAGCCCATACACGCCTGAAATCCAGCCAATCCAGTCCCGCCTCAGCCGGATCTCCCAGCCCTCTTGTGTTTAGACTGTGGTCAACCGATAATTAGCCAAGACTAAACCTCTGATTCGCCAGAAAGAACCATGTGCCCTAGCGTTGCTCACGAGCCGCTGACCCAATCGGTCGAGGACTACCTGAAGGCCATCTACCGGCTCTCCCTGAACGGGCAGCCGGCTGCGACGAGCGAGATCGCGCAGCACCTCGCACTCGCCGCGCCCTCGGTCAGCGGCATGATCAAGCGGCTCTCCGAACAGGGGCTGCTCGAACATGCGCCCTACAAGGGCGTCGTGCTGACGGCCGATGGCCGCCGGCTCGCGCTCCGCATGGTGCGCCGGCACCGGATCCTCGAAGCCTATCTCGTCGGCTTCCTGGGCTACGGCTGGGAGGTCGTGCACGAGGAGGCGGAACGGCTCGAGCATGCCGTGAGCGACGCGCTCATCGAGCGCATGGCCAACGCGCTCGGCAATCCCCACTTCGATCCCCATGGCGACCCGATTCCCGATGCGGACGGCACGATCGCCGAGCTGGTCTACACTCCGCTGTCGGAAATCGCGATCGGCGAAACTGTCGTGGTGCGCCGGGCGGACACGAATCACACCGAGCGGCTGCGGTACATCGCGAGCTTCGGGCTGACGCCCGGCGCGCGCGCGACGGTGATTGACCGGCAGCCGTTCCATGGACCGGTGACGGTCATGGTGGACGGCGTCCGTCACGTGCTCGGGGATGAGATCGCCCGGCTGCTGCTCTGCGCCCGCCCCGAGGCGACGGCATGACGACCATCACGCAGCCAAGCCCGTCGGCACCCGCGTGGCGCTTTCCGCGCCGGTCGCCCAGCCTGCCCGAGGCCTATCAGTCGGTCACGATTCCGGCCGGTGCCGGCGTCTGGCGGAAGATGCTGGCCTTCGCGGGGCCGGGATACATGGTCGCCGTCGGCTACATGGACCCGGGGAACTGGGCCACCGACCTCGCCGGCGGCGCGCGCTTCGGCTACACCCTGCTCAGCGTGATCCTGATCTCCAACCTGATGGCGATCCTGCTGCAGGCGCTGGCGGTGAAGCTCGGGCTGGTCACCGGACGCGATCTCGCCCAGGCCTGCCGGGACCACTACTCCCGTCCGGTGAGCTTCGTGCTGTGGGTACTCTGCGAGATCGCGATCGCCGCGTGCGACCTCGCCGAAGTCATCGGCTCGGCGATCGCGCTCAACCTGCTGTTCGGGATTCCGCTCCTCTGGGGCGTCTGCCTCACCGCGGTGGACGTGCTGCTCATCCTGCTGCTGCAGCACAAGGGCTTCCGCTACCTCGAGGCGATGGTCATCGTCCTTGTGGCGACGATTGCGGTCTGCTTCGGCGTGGAACTGCTGCTGGCCCGGCCGGACATGGCGGCTGTCGCGGCGGGTCTGGTGCCGACGACACAGATCGTCACCAATCCTGCGATGCTCTACATCGCGATCGGCATCCTCGGCGCGACGGTCATGCCGCACAACCTCTATCTCCACTCGGCGATCGTGCAGACCCGCCGGGTGGGGCCGGCGGTCGCCAATGTCCGGGAGGCGATCAAGTACGCCACCCTCGACTCGACGCTGGCGCTGATCTTCGCCTTCCTGATCAACGCGGCGATCCTCATTCTCGCCGCCGCGACCTTCCACGGCTCCGGCCACGAGAACGTCGCCGACATCAACGATGCGCATGCGCTCCTCGCCCCGCTGCTCGGCACCGGGCTCGCGAGCACCCTCTTCGCGCTGGCGCTGCTCGCGTCAGGACAGAACTCCACCATCACCGGCACGCTGGCGGGTCAGATTGTGATGGAGGGATTCCTCGACATCCGGCTGCCGGCCTGGCTGAGGCGGCTGATCACCCGGCTCATCGCCATCGTGCCGGCCGTGATCGTGACCGCGCTCTACGGCGAGCACGGGGTGGGGAGCCTGCTCATCCTGAGCCAGGTGATCCTCAGCCTGCAGCTCTCCTTCGCGGTGGTCCCGCTGGTGCTGTTCACCAGCCAGAAGGGCAAGATGGGAGAGTTCGTCAACGGCAGGCTGCTGACGGCGACGGCGTGGCTGGTGACGGTGGCGATCGTGGGATTGAACGGCTGGCTGCTGCTGACGACGGTGCGGGAGTGGGTGGGGTAAAACAGTGCTTAGTGCCTGGTGCCTAGTGCGTACTTAGTACTTAGTACTTAGTACTTAGTACTTAGTACTAGCAGTTACTCCCGCATCGCCTCCAGCAGCCGCACCAGCCGCTGGTCGCGGGCCTCGTGCAGTTCGGGGATGTGCTGGGTGTAGGCCCTGTCGATCAGCTTGATCAGCCGCTTGCGGTCCTCGATGTCCATCGTGCTCCAGTCCGCCAGCGACTTCCAGATCGCCTCATAGCTGCTCAGCAGCTTCGAGAGGTAGACGTCCACCCCCCACGCCCCCGCCGCCAGATGATGATCGAGATGCGGTCCTGAACTCGCCCACGCGAGCGCCGGACCCACCGACATCGCGCGATCCACGTCCTCGACGTCCAGCACTCCATCCACCACCAGCTGGATGCACTCCCGCCAGGCCGCGGCATTGAGCCGCGCCGCGAAGTTCCCCGGGACTTCCTTCTTGAAGACGATCGGCGCCCGGCCCAGCATGCCGAGCCAGAAGCGGATGTCCTCGATGCATTCCGGGTCGGTCTTGGGAGAGGGAACGACCTCGACCAGGGGGATGAGCTCGACGGGGTTGAGCGGGTGGGTGACCAGGAACCGCTCGGGGCGGTCGAGTCGGCCGCAGAGCGCCGTCGGGCCGAAGCCACTGGCGCAGCTCGTGATGATCGCGGCGCGGCGCGCCACCTGTTCGATCAGACCGAGGACCTTGAGCTTGACGGCGAGATCCTCGGGGACCGCCTCGATGATCCAGTCTGCGTCCTCCACCGCCTGCAGCAGGCTCCGTCCCACCCGCATCAGGTTCAGCGCGTCCTCGGCCACCTGAGCCTCGGCGCGCTTGAGCCGCACCAGCGACACCACCCGGTCGCCGATCGCCTCCGCCGCGGGGGAAAGCGTCTCGGCATCCGCGTCGTAGATGGTGACCGGCCAGCCCGCGGCGACGGCGAGCGCGGCCCAGCCCCGGCCGATCTCCCCGGCCCCGACGATAGCGACGCGTGGCGTCTCGAAGCGTGTCATGTGTGCTCCTACGATAACGTTGGACGGTCGGGGAGCCAAGCGTGAGTAGATTGCGGCGCTGCCCCACGGCGCCACCGCCGCCAGGCGAAGGCCCTCGACCGGACTTCATGACACTCGGACTGCTCCTCTCGCTGCTCCTCGCCGGCCCCGCCGATTCGGTTGTGCCACCGGACTCGGTGCCTGTGCCGGCGCTCTCCACCGTCGCCCTGGAGCGCCGGCTGGCCGAGCGGCTGGGCGCCAGGGTGGGGGACACGATCTCGATCGGGCTCGATGCCGCGGGGGCCGGACGGAGCGTCGTCGTCGGGGCGGTCTACGAACCGGCCGCCGATCCCTCCGCGATCACCAAACGGGAGTTCTATCTCCGGCTCCATCTCCCCGATCTGGCCGCCCTGCTCGGCACGCCCGACCGGGTGGACCGTTTCGGGGTCGGGCTGGTCCCCGGCGCGCGACCCGTCAGCGCGACCGAAACACTCAACCAGGTGGCCTTCGGCTTCCGGGCCTATCCCTCGGCCGAGATCGCAAGCGAGTCCTCCCAGACCTTCCGGGTGGTGAGCCGCTTCCATCAGGCGATCGCGGTCATCTCCGTCGTGGCGAGCGCCATCTTCCTGCTCTGCATCATGCTGCTCAAGGTGGAAGAGCGCCGCCGCGATGCCGCCGTCATGCGCTTCACCGGCATCAGCCGCCGCACGATCTTCAGCGCGCTGCTGCTCGAGGCGATCCTGGTCGCGGCGCTCGGTTCCGTGCTCGGCGTCGGCCTCGCCGTCGCGGCGAGCGCGGTGACCAATCTCTATTACCAGCACTTCTTCGATACCACGCTGGTCTTCTCGATCGTCACCCCGGCGATCATCCGCTTCAGCGTGCTGCTCTCGATCGGCCTCGGGCTCCTCGCCGGCTCGCTCGCCGCATGGCGGCTGATCCGGACCAGTCCGATGATTCTGTGGGGCCTACTCGGCGTCGGGGTTGGCGTTGTCGCGTTCGGCCGTGCGCGCCTACTCGGCGTCGGGGTTGGCGTTGTCGCGTTCGGCCGTGCGCGCCTCCCGGGTCCGGCGATGAACCCGATCCGGAATTTGTTCCGCCACCCGATCCGCACCGGGCTCGCGATCGCCGGGATCATGGTCACGACCGCCATGCTGCTCGACATGGTGCTGCTCTCCGGCGGGATCGAGCGGTCCTTCGAACGGCTGCTGCTCGGGCGCGGCTTCCAGATCCGGGTCTCGCCGAAGGGGACGCTCCCCTTCGACACCGAGGCGACGATCCCCGGGGCGACCGGCATCCGCGCGACCATCCTCTCCGATTCCTCCATCGCGGCCGCCGGTCCGCTGCTCGGTGCATCGCTCTACGCGAGACGCCCCGATACGCTGGTGACACTCTTCGGCTACGGCGTCGATCCCGCCGCCCAGGCGATCTACCAGCTCGACGAGGGGCAGGATCTCGCGCCGGCCGACGGCGCCGGCATCCTGCTGAGCCAGCCGTCGAGTGCGCTCCTTGGCGCGCAGCTCGGCGACACGGTGACGCTCGTCGCGCGACTCGATCCGCAGGCCGCCGCCGCCGCAGTCGAGCGGCGTCTGGTCGTCCGCGGGATCGTCCACTTCCTCTACGACTACAAGGGCCAGCCCTCGGTCGCGGCCTGGCTGCCGGTGATGCAGGACCTCGCCCGCCGGCGGACCGACGACCGGGTCTCCGCCTTTGTCGTGAAGGCGCGCGATGGCGCCGATCTCGAGGCCGCCACCGAGCGGCTGCGTACCGCGCTCCCCGCGCTCGAGATCAACAGCGTCGGTGACATGGTGGCCCACTTCCGCGAGCGGCTGGTCTACTTCCGGCAGCTCTCCTACATCCTGGGCACCATCAGTCTCGGCGTGACGGTGCTGCTCGTGGCGACGCTCATGACCATCACCGTCAACGAGCGACTCGGCGAGATCGCGACCCTGCGCGCCATCGGCGTCAGCCAGTCGAGCATCGTGCGCGGGGTGATGCTCGAGGGGGGCGCGCTCACCCTGGTCGGCGGCTCTCTGGGCGTCCTGCTCGGCGTGCTCACGGCGAAATACCTCGACCGAATTCTCACTGCCTTCCCCGGGCTTCCCGCCGCGATCTCCTTCTTCGTGCCGGAGCCGCGGAGCCTGGTCGTCGCGGCGCTGGTGCTGGTGCTGACCGGCATTCTCGCGGGCGCCTATCCCGCGCTGCTCGCCGCGCGGGCACCGATCGCCGCGACCCTCCGGAGCGAGGCCACCTGATGCAACCCCTGCCGAGCGTCGCGATGTCCGCGAGTCTCCCGCGATGAACCGTCCCAGCCAGCTTCCAGGCGTGCTCCCGATCCTGATCGCTCGGGATCTCTGCAAGGACTACCCGATGAACGGGGAGACGGTGCACGCACTTCGCGGCGTCTCGCTCGAGGTGCGGCCGGGCGATTACGTCGCCATCGTCGGCCCATCGGGCTGCGGCAAGTCCACGCTGCTGCAGCTGCTGGGGGGCATCGACTCGCCGACCAGCGGCAGCGTGAGCCTGAACGGCTCGGCGCTCGAGCAGCTCACCGATCGTGAACTGACCCGGCTTCGGCTCACCCGGCTCGGCTTCGTCTTCCAGCGCTTCCACCTCCTCCCGGTGCTGAGCGCCGCGGAGAATGTCGAGCTGCCGATGGCGGAGGCGGGGATGGAGCGCTCCGACCGCCGGGCCCGTGCCGCCGAGCTGCTCGGATATGTGGGACTCGCGGGGCGCAGCGAGCATCGCGCGACCCAGCTCTCCGGCGGCGAAATGCAGCGCGTGGCGCTGGCGCGTGCGCTCGCCAACCGGCCCGCGGTGATTCTGGCCGATGAACCCACCGGTGAACTCGATGCGACGACCGGGCGGGGGATCCTGGACCTCTTCCGCCGGCTCTCGCTCGACGGTGTCACGCTCGTCGTCGTCACCCATGACGAGCGGCTCGCCGCGGAGGCGGGCCGGGTGATCCACATGCTCGACGGCCGCATCGTGAGCGATACCCAGGCCACGGCCTGATCCAATGCTCCTGACGCTCGCCTTCCGCCACCTGCTCGTGAAGAAGGGCCGCTCGCTCTTCCTCCTCCTCGGCTACGGCCTCGGCGTCGGCGTGATGATCGTGCTGCTCTCCGTCGGTGCGGCGATGCTGGAGCAGTCGCGCGACGTGGCGCTGGTTGGTGGTGGCGAGGTGACGGTGCTTCCGCAGGGCATCGACGTCGAGGCGATGCGGACCGGTGGAGTGAGCGGGATGTTCTTCGGCATCGACCGGGCGCGGTTCCTCACCCGCCAGCTCCTCGGCGGACCGCGTCATGCCGGCCTCGTCCAGGCGGTGTCGCCCGCGATCGAGAACAAGCTGGTCTATCTGCGATTCCGCGGGAGGCTGATGGCTGCGCGGGCGGGTGGCGAGATCCCGAGCCGCGCCGCAGCGCTCGGGGCCGGTCTCCGGATTCTCGAGGGAAACTGGCAGGACGATGCCGCGGATTCCGCGTGGATCGCTCCCTCGGCAACCGCGCTCTACGACGAGCTGGATCACTTCCATCTCCCGCCGGTCGCCGATTCGAGCTGGGGCGAGTGGCACTACTTCAACATCACCGCGAGCGCCGAGGAGTGGTGGTACGTCACCTACCTCATCGGGGGCGCGGTCCCCCGGGGCCGGTGGGGCGGTCAGCTGCTGGTGTCGCACCGACGGCCGGACGGCCGCTACGACCGTTTCACCGCCGCGCTGCCGTCGGACTCGGTCGTCTTCGACACTGCGCGCGCCGACCTGACGCTCGGCGCGAACACCGTTCGACAACGGGACGGGCGCTACGCGCTCACCGCGACGGCGAAGGGCCCCGCCGGCGTCGTCACGCTGGACCTGACGGTGACCCCGGAGCGGAATCGCTACTTCCCGCCCGTGGATCTGCGCGAGGGAGAGTATCTCTCCGGCTATGTCGTGCCCGCGCTCTCCGGTGCGGCGAGCGGCCGCGTCTGCATCGGCCGCCGCTGCACTCAGCTCGACCGCGTGCCGGCATACCACGATCACAACTGGGGTGTCTGGCGGGACGTCACCTGGGACTGGGGCGCGGCGCGCGGGACGCACTACAACCTCCTCTATGGCGGCGTGTACGCTCCCGATGATTCCGCCGCGCTCCGCAATACCGGCACCGCGAAGCTGCTCGTGGCGCTGGTCGACTCGCTCGGCGTGCGGCAGATCCTGCGGGCGAGCGAGGTCCGCTACGAACACTCAGGCGCCTCCG
>JBGATI010000039.1:0-23232 GCA_044229245.1 Gemmatimonadales bacterium
GAGGATGCGCATGGGTGAGCGGAAACTTCGGGTACTGCAGACGCTGCATCAAGGCGGCGGCTCCGGGTCGGTGATGTCGGTGCTCCGGATCGCCCGGGGCATCGCGTCGCGCGGATATGAAGTCGGGCTCGTCTGCCCCCCGGGCTCGGAGATCGAGCACGAGGCCCGGGACAGCGGCCTTGAGGTGCATCCTGTTCCGCTTGCCCGGGGCGGGCGGCTCGGCAACGCCCGCGCGCTCGCGAGGCTGCTCGAGGAACACCCGTTCGACCTCATCAATGCCCACGGCTCCCGCGATCGGGAGGCGCTCACCTGGCTCGCCCTGACCCGGCGGCTGCGGGCGCCCCTGGTGATCACCCGGCACTCCTACCCGCGCACCGCCTTCCTCGAGAATCTGCTGGCGGGGCGGGTCGCGGCGCGGGTCATTGCTTTCAGCGAGCCGGTGGCCGATCGGCTCGCGCGCCGCGGGATCCCGGGTGCGAAGCTGCGGGTGATTCACGGTGGCCTGATGACCGACCGCATCGACCGGGAGGTGACGGCGACCGAGCTGGACGAGTGGCGCGCCCGCATCGGGTGGGAGCCGTCGCGCCGCACGGTGGGCATCGTGGCGCGGCCCAAGGATCAGCGCGTGGTGCTCGCCGCGCTCGCCGCGGTGCAGACACCTGTCCGTCTCGTGCTCGCGGGCCTCGACGGCGAAGCACTCTCCGCTCCGCTCCAGTCTTTTCCGGCGCGCCACGTGGTGGCCCGCCTGCCGTTCATTCCCGCGATACGACCACTCTACGATCTCCTCGAGGTCGCGCTGCACCCGTCGCGCTATGACGCCTTTCCCCAGGCGGTCCTCGAGGCGATGGCGCTCGGCAAGCCGATGATCGCCTCCGCGGCGACCGGCAACGCGGTGATCGTGCAGCATGGAGTCAACGGCCTCCTCGTCGCGCCGGAGGATCCCGGCGCCTGGGCCTCGGCCATCGACCAGGTCCTGACCGACCCCGCGCTTGCCGCCCGGCTGGGTGCGGCGGCCGTGCGCCGGGCACGAGAGGACTTTCCCTTCGAACGAACCATCGACCGGACCATCGCGCTGTACGCTGAGGTCCTCGGATGCTGAGCGACGTCTCGCCCTCCCTGCTGTTGGTGCACGACTTCCCCCCGATCGGTGGCGGCATCGCCCGCGCCATGGGGGAACTCGCCCGGCATTCGCTGCCGGGACGGCTCATCGTTTCGACCGGCGCGGAATCCGGGAGCGAACAGTTCGATGCCTCGGTGCCTGCGAGGGTCGACCGGCTCGACGTGCCGAGCGAGCGCCTGCGTCACATCACCGGTCTGGCGCGTTGGGCCATCCGCGCCCGGCTACTCGCGCGGCAGAACTCGGTCCGCTTCGTCTGGGCCGGCAATCTCAAGCCGGCCGGCCACATCGCCCGCTGGCTCGCGGCACGTGACCGGCTGCCCTACGGCCTGCTCGTCTATGGCCTCGACCTCAACCGGATCCAGCTGCAGGCGCAGCGCTCACCGATGAAGCGCCGCGTCGCCCGGGGGATCCTCGGGTCGTCCGCGGGCACCGTCGCCATCAGCCGCTGGACCGCCGAACGCTTCCGGGAACTCGCCCTGGACCTGGATCTCCCGGACGCTGCCGAGCGGGTCCGCGTGGTCCCGTTAGGTGTCGATACCTCCCGCTTCCGTCCCGATCCCGCGCGGCTCGCCCTCCGGGAGCGGTTCGGCCTCGCCGGTCACGATCGGTGGGCGCTCACCGTCGCCCGGCTGGTGCCTCACAAAGGCATCGACGTGGCGCTCGAGGCGGTCGCCGCACTCATTCGCGCTGGCCATGACCTGGGCTATGCGGTGGTCGGTGAGGGGCCCGCTCGACAGGCGCTCGAAGCCCAGGCCGCCTCACTCGGCATCGCCGACCGGGTGCGCTGGCTTGGTGGGCTGCCTGACGAGGCGCTGCCCGGATGCTACGCCGCGGCGGATCTCTACCTCGGTCTTTCCCGCGAAGAGGGCCCCCAGGCCGAGGGGTTCGGACTGGCCCTCCTCGAGGCGCAGGCATCGGGGCTCCCGGTAGTGGCGGGGCGGAGTGGCGGAACCGCGGATGCCGTGGCGGATGGCCGTACCGGACTGCTGGTCCCCCCGACTGAGGTGCCGGCCATCATCGCCGCCGCCCGGCTGCTCCTGGACGACCGAGGTCGCGCCCTCGCAATGGGCACGGCGGGACGGGAGCGGGCGGAACGGGAGTTCGCGTGGGAGCGGGTGCTCGGGGATCTCGACGCGTCGGCCGCGGCGTTTATCGCGGAGCAGCCACCGGCTGGCCCTGCGCGAGGCGGGCGCTGATCGCGTAGGTGGGGCAGTTGCGGACGTAGAACCCGTCGAGCGGAGACCAGGACTGTTGCGGCTGGCGGACCCGTGCCCGCCCCTCGTCGTCCATCTCGAAGACCCAGGGCGCATGCATCACGCAGGCCCCGCAGCCGGAGCAGCGCTCGCGGTCGACCCGGATCTCCACCCGCCGCTGGGGGTGGATGCCATGACCCTGCGGGTCGAAGCGCTCGCCGAGCAGGTCGAGCAGGTCCAGTGTGGCGCGGTAACCTTCCTCGATCAACTCGCGATTGTGGCCGAATCCGAACATCGAGACGTGCTCGACCCGCGGATGGACCAGGACCAGCGGTGGTGCGGTCCACTGGCGGAGCCGGCTCTCCATCATCGTCTGCATCACGATCTCGAGACCGCGCACGTAGGTGGCGGCGAAGCCTTCGTCCTGGACGTTGCTGCGGAGCGCACTCGTCGCCCCGACGTCCACCGCCATCACCGGGCCGGCTCCATGCGAGGCCGCGACCTGCACCGGGACATTCTCGACTACCGCGCCATCGACGAACCAGCGGCCGTCGATCTCGCGCGGCGGGAAGATGCCCGGCAGCGCGCAGGAGGCGAAGACCGCATCGGCGACCCGCACGTTGCGGAGTCCCGGGAGGCCCCACAGCACCTGCATCCCGGTGTTGAGCTCCACCGTGTTGATGACGAGGGGCCGGACCAGTTCTTCGAAGGTGCGATCGCCGACGAGGGTATGGATGAGTGCGTCGAGCGGTTCCCGCCGGTAGATCGCGGGGGCCCGCATCCGCTTGAACGCCATGTCGACGTGCGCGACCTGGAAGACGTCCTTCCGCCGCACGCCGAGCGCCCGCTCGGTCATCTCGGCCAGGGGCATGCCGGCTGCCCAGCCCGCGGCGACCAGCGAGCCCATACTGCTGCCGACCACGAGGCCGGGGGTGAGCCCGCGCTCCTCGAGGGCCCGGAGCACGCCGATGTGGGCGAGCCCCTTGAGCCCGCCGCCGCTCAGCACCAGGGTAAATGGAGACTGGAAAGTCATCGCCTTGCTTGCATGGTCACTGTGCCAGTAACGTACGCCCGCTGCACGCAACGGGGAACCGAGCCCCGCGATCACCGACGAAAGACCGCACCATGGCCGAGATGCGTTCCACCGCCGAGCCCGCCGCCGCCTCGTACGACGTCCGCGCCCTGCGCGAGACCGAGTTCCCGTGGGCCGATGGCACCATCTACCTCGATCATGCCTCGATCGGGCCGCTGCCGGAGCGGACGCGTCTCGCGGCGGACCGGATGAACCTCCGGCGGGCCCGGCCCTTCGAACTTACCCACGACGACCTCTTCGGCGCCTTCGCCGCTTCCCGGGCCGCCTTTGCGCAGCTCATCAACGCGGAAGCGGACGAGATCGCGCTGACGACGAATACCACCTTCGGCCTCTCGGTCGCCGCGCGCGCCATCCCCTGGAAACGGGGCGACGTCGTCCTGGTGAGTCAGCGGGAGTTCCCCGCCAACGTCTACCCCTGGAAGCGGCTGGGTGACCTTGGCGTCACGCTTGAACTGGTGCCGGTGACGCCCGAGGGATGGCCCGACGAGGCCCTGCTCCTCGCCCGGCTGGCCGATCCGAGGGTGCGCTGCCTCTCGGTCTCGCTGACCCAGTTCGCCAACGGGTACACCGTCGATCTCGCCCGCTTCTCGGCCGAGACCCGCGCCCGCGGCCAGTACCTCGTGGTCGATGCGATCCAGGCCCTCGGCCACATGCCGCTCGACGTACGCGAGATTCAGGTCGACATCCTCTCCAGCGGCGGCCAGAAGTGGCTCCTCTCCCCCTGGGGGAGCGGATTCCTCTACGTGCGCCGCGAGCTGATCGCGCAACTCGATCCCACGGTGACGGGGTGGATGGCGTTCGAGGGTACCGACGACTTCACCCGGCTCACCGACTATCGCGACGCACTCCGCGCCGATGCCCGTCGCTTCGAGCTGATCACGCTTCCCTTCCAGGACTTCGTGGGGATGCTGCAGTCGGTCCGGCTGCTCCAGGAACTCGGCATCCCCGCGATCCGGCGCCACATTCGCACCCTGCACCAGCCGCTCCTCGAATGGGCGGAACGGCGCGGCGTCCGGGTGGCGTCCCCGCATGGGGCGCGGGAATCGGGCTTCGTCTGTCTGGCCCCGCCGCGCCTCGAGGAATCGTACCGCGCCCTCCGCGAGGCGCGGATCTACTGCAGCCAGCGCGAGGGGGCACTCCGCCTGAGTCCCCACTGCTACAACACCGTGGACGAGATGGCCCGCGTGACCGCCGTCCTCGACCGGCTCCTCTGACCCCGACTCCCCCGCCTCCCATGCCCGCATCCTTCGCTGACGCACTCAAGGCCGGCTACGGCTTCAAGACGAAGACGCTGCAGCTCCTCACCGAGCAACTGTCCGCGGCCGGCGTCCCGGTCTTCGTTGCCGACATCAAGGGCGACCTCTCCGGACTCGCGATGCCCGGCGAGAAGAGCGACCGCGTCGCCCAGCGCGCCACCGATGTGGGCTGGAGCTGGACACCCGCGGGCGCCCCCGTCGAGTTCGTCAGCCTCACCGGCAAGCTCGGCGTGCAGCTCCGCGCGACAGTGGCGAGCTTCGGGCCGCTGCTCCTCGCCAAGGTGCTCGGACTCAACGACACCCAGACCAGCGTGCTCACGATGGTCTTCAAGTATTGCGACGACGCCCGGCTGCCGCTGCTCGACTTCAGCGACCTCCGCGCGGTGCTCCAGTTTCTCTCGGGCGACGAGGGGAAGGAGGCGCTGTCCGGCCTGGGCGGGATGTCCGCCGCGACGGTCGGCGTCCTGCTGCGGAAGATGGTGGAACTCGAGATGCAGGGCGCCCAGGCCTTCTTCGGCGAGCCCGAGTTCGACGTGCGCGACCTGCTCGTCACCACCAGGGAGGGCCGTGGCGTCGTGACCTGCCTCGAGCTCTCCGACGTGCAGGACAAGCCGAGGCTCTTCTCCACGTTCATGATGTGGATGCTGGCCGAGTTGTATCACAACCTGCCCGAGGCCGGCGACCTCGACAAGCCGAAGCTGGTCTTCTTCTTCGACGAGGCCCATCTGCTCTTCAGCGACGCCTCCAAGGCGTTCCTCCAGCAGGTCGAACAGGTGGTGCGGCTCATCCGCTCGAAGGGGGTCGGCGTCTATTTCGTCACCCAGACCCCGAAGGATGTGCCCACGGACATCCTGGCCCAGCTCTCCAACCGGGTGCAGCATGCGCTCCGGGCGCACACCCCGGACGACGAGGCGGCGCTCAACGCCACCGTGCGCACCTTCCCGAAGACGACGTATTACGATCTCGCGGAGACCCTCACCTCGCTCGGCATCGGCGAGGCGATCGTGACGGTGCTCGATCCGCGCGGCGTGCCGACGCCGGTCATCGCGACCCGGCTGATTCCGCCATCGTCCCGGATGGCGCCGCTCACGCCCGACGAGTTGCAGGCGGATGTCTCCCGCTCCGACCTGCTGGCGGAGTACGGGAAATCGGTGGATCGCGAGAGTGCGCGGGAGATGCTCGCGGCCCGTCTCGCCAAAGGCGCCCCGACGGCGAGGGCCGGCGGCGCACCGGCGCCTGCGCCGGCCGCTCCGTCAGGCGGAGGCGGGCGAGGCGGCATGTCCACGGGGGCGAAGCTCGGGACGGCGGTCGTTGCGGCGCTGGGCACCACGATGGCGCGCACCGTCGGGAGGGAACTGATCCGCGGCGTCTTGGGGATGCTCACCGGCAAGGCGCCGCGGGGGACCAGCAGGACGAGGTGGTAGAACGCCTCCCGACTACTTCTTGGTGACCTGCTCTTCGCGCAGCACCTTCTTGGCGAAGAGGAAGACCAGGAAGGCGACGATCACGAAGTTGATCAGCGAGGCGAGCACGACGCCGACCTGAAAGGGGCCGACCACCAGCTTCTGCCAGTCGCCGCTCGGCAGCACCAGGCCCACGATGGGCATGAGCAGGCCGTCGACGATCGCCTTCACCAGCTCACCGGCCTTGCTGCCGATGATCACGCCGATGGCCAGGCCGATCACGCCGTACTCTTTCAGGAACTTCATGAATTCGCCTTGCATGCGCAGCTCCACTCGCAGGGGGTGAATGGGGAGGCGCCCCGGCCGGACCACGGGCCGGGGCAGCGCGAATATTGAGGCGGGAGGGAGGGAGCGCCAGTGGCGCAGGCCGGACCGATCCTGGCGATGGGGCAGCGTGTGACCGGCGTGACAGCCGGACCGTCAGGTCTCGGCGACGATCAGCGCGTAGTTGCGCTTCCCCTTCTGGAGCAGCACGTACGAGCCGGCGCGGAGGTCGCCGGTGCCTAGCTGGCGGTCCGCCTCGCCGACCGGGGCGCCGTTGATCGAGAAGCCGTTCTGCTGAATGCCGCGGCGCGCTTCTCCCTTGGAGGCCGCGAGGCCGGCCTGCACCAGTGCATCCACCGCGGAGAGCCCGGTGAAGGAGGTCGTCGCGATCCGGGTCGTCGGAATCTCTCCCGCCAGCACCGCGAAGGTCCCCGCATCCACCTCGTCCAGCTTGAGTCCCCCGAAGAGCAGCCGGCTCGCCTGGATCACGCCGGCGGTGGTCGCTGCGCCGTGGACCCGGGTGGTGACATCCTCGGCCAGCATCCGCTGGGCCGCGCGCTTGCCGGGATCGGCCGTCTGCGCCGCCATGACCGCTTCGATCTCGGGAAGCGGCAGGAAGGTGAAGAACCGGAGCAGCCGTTCGACATCCCGGTCGTCGGAGTTGAGCCAGAACTGGTAGAACTGGTACGGCGACGTCTTCGCGGGATCGAGCCAGACGTTCCCCGACTCGCTCTTGCCGAACTTGCCGCCCGCCGCGTTGGTGAGCAGCGGGAACACCAGGCCGTGCGCCTGCGCCCCCTCCCGCCGGCCGATCAGTTCGGTGCCGGCGGTGATGTTGCCCCACTGGTCGCTCCCGCCCATCTGCAGCTCGCACCGCTCCGTCTTCCACAGGTGCCAGAAGTCGTAGGCCTGCACCAGCATGTAGCTCAGCTCGGTGTACGAGATGCCGGTCTCCATCCGGCTCTTCACCGAGTCCTTCTGCAGCATGTAGTTCAGGGTGAAGTGCTTGCCGGTATCGCGCAGGAACTCCATCAGGCGGAGGTTGCGGAGCCAGTCGCCGTTGTCGCGCACCCGGGCGGCGTTCGTCCCCTCGAAGGTCACGAACTGTTCCAGCTGGCGCCGGATCCTGGCCGTGTTGTGGTCGATCTCCTCGACGGTCAGCATCGGCCGCTCCGCCCGCTTCCCGCTCGGGTCGCCCACCATGCCGGTGCCGCTTCCCACCACGATGATCGGGGTCCCGCCGAAGCGCTGGAGCCAGGCGAGTCCCATTACCGGCACCAGATTGCCGACGTGGAGCGAGTCCGCCGTGGGGTCGAAGCCCACGTACCCCGTCACCGGCCCGGCCGAGAGCCGTTCGGCGAGTCCGGGGGTCACATCGTGGACGAATCCGCGGGCGATGAGGGCGTCGAGGAGGTTGCTCATGGCGCCGAACCTAAGGGACGCCGTGCGTGCCGGGCAAGCAGGGCGGGGCGCCTCCCCTTCCCGGACCATGGTCCGCCGCGCCCGAGTGGTGCGCGCGATGTGAGCCAGGCCATACCCGGCACCCCGGCGCCCGCCTAGATTCCTACCCCATGCCTCCGGGTCCCATCAATACGCTGCTCCGCTGGTGGTACACGCCCCGCATCCGCAGTGCCTTCATCACCACCGTGCTCGCGGTGGGCATGCTCGGTACCGGGGTGCTGATTGGTGCGTGGACTCGCGCCTGCGCCAACAACGCCTGTCCCTCGATCGCCAAGGTCACCGGCACCTGGGACCCGGCGCAGGCCTCCAAGGTCTACGCGGCCGACGGCCGGCTCATCACCGATCTGGGTGAGGAGCGTCGGACCGTCATCCCGATCACCCAGATCTCCCCCGCCGCGATCGCGGCGTTCATCTCGGTCGAGGACAAGCGCTTCTACGAACATGGCGGGGTGGACTGGATTCGCGCCCTTGGCGCCGTCCGGCGGACCCTGATATACGCCCTGACCCGGCGCGGCCGGGTCCAGGGCTTCTCGACCATCACCATGCAGCTCGCCGGCAATCTCTTCCCGGAAGACATCAACCGGCAGGACCGCTCGGTGAAGCGCAAGCTGCGCGAGATGCACGTCGCCTTCGAGCTCGAGCGCAACTTCTCCAAGGACCGGATCCTCGAGCTCTACCTCAACCAGATCAACCTCGGCAACGGCGCCAACGGGATCGAGGCCGCGGCGCAGCGCTACTTCGGCAAGTCGGCGCGCGATCTCAACGTCGCGGAAGCCGCGACCCTGGCCGGCATTCCCCGGTCGCCGACCCGCTACAACCCCCGCCGCAATCCCGATCTCTCCGTCGAGCGCCGCAATCTCATTCTCGACCTGATGGCCGACGAGGGGGTGCTCACCGAGGACGACGCCGAGCGGTGGAAGGCCTACCCGCTCCTGCTGTCGACCCGGTCCGACTTCAGCGAGGTCGCGCCCTACTTCACCGAATATGTCAGGCAGCAGCTCCGCACCCGCTTCGGCTCGGAGCTGTACAAGGGCGGGCTCCGCATCTACACCACCGTGGACCTCGACGTGCAGCAGGCGGCCGAGCGGGCGCTGGCCAAGCAGCTCGACGAGATCGAGCGTGACAAGGCTCGCTACGGGAAGTATCCCCGGGCCACCTACACCGACTATCTCGAGAAACGGGGCGACGACGCCGTCTCCCAGGCGCAGTCGCCCTACCTGCAGGGGCTGATGGTGGTCCTCGAGGCCCGGACCGGCAAGATCCTGGCGATGGTCGGCGGTCGCGACTTCAACGACAGCAAGTTCAATCGCGCCATCCAGGCGACGCGCCAGCCCGGCTCGACCTTCAAGCCCATCGTCTACACCGCCGCCCTCCGCGCCGGGCATCCCTGGTCGGAGATCGTCGAGGACTCCCCGCTCAGCGTCGAACAGCTTCCGGGGGAGCCGCCCTGGGAGCCGGCCAACTACGACAACCGCTTCGCCGGTCCGATGTCGCTCAAGGAGGCGTTCTACGACAGTCGCAACATCCCGGCGATCAAGATCGGCATGGAAATCGGTCCCCAGGCGGTGATCGGCGAAGCGGCGCGCTTCGGTATCAGCACCAAGGTGCAGCCGTATCCGGCGAGCTACATCGGCTCCTCCGAGGTCATCCCGCTGGAGATGATTTCGGCGTTCAGCGCCTTTGCCACGATGGGAACCCGCACGACGCCCTACTCGATCGACCGGGTCGAGGACCGGAAGGGCAACGTCCTCTGGGCGCCGAAGCCCCGGACCGAGCAGGTGATGGACTCGACCCTCGCCTGGCTCATGCTCGACGGCCTGCGTGACGTGGTCCGCCGCGGGACGGCGGCCAGCGCCGTCGGCGCCCAGCTTGGGCCCATCCCGGCCGGAGGCAAGACCGGCACGACCAACGATGGCGCGGACGTCTGGTTCATCGGCTTCACGCCCGACCTCGTCGCCGGCGTCTGGATCGGGATGGATGCCCCGCAGAAGATCATGGACAACGCCCAGGGCGGCCGGCTCGCGGCGCCGGCGTGGACCATGATGATGAAAGAGGTCTACGAGCGGCGGCCGGCCCCGGGGGCCTGGCCTCGTCCCGACGGCCTGACGGTCATGGACGTGGATCGGCAGACGGGGAAGAAATTCACTCCCTTCTGTCCCAAGGATTCGCTCGCGGTGGAGTCGTTCCTGCCGGGGACAGAACCGAAGGACTTCTGCCCGATTCACAATCCGTGGGGAGCGGGCGCGAGTCCGCTCACCCCCGGCTCGCCCCGGTGAACGGCGTCGTTCAGCGCTACGCCGCTCCATGGGTGGTGCCCATCGATGCCCCACCCATTGCCGACGGGGCGGTGCTGATCGGGGGGGATGGGCGGATTCTCGCGGTCGGTCCGGAGGCGGCCGTGCCGTCGCCGCCCGGGGTCGTGCGCGAGCGGCTGGCGCATACGGCGATACTTCCCGGACTCGTCAACACGCACACGCATCTCGAGCTGACCGGCCTCGCTGGCCAGGACAGCGAGAGCGACTTTCCCGCCTGGATCGCCCGCATCATCGCGCTCAAGGCCGCGAGGGAAGCCGCCGATTTTCTGGCGGCTGCCCGTCGCGGGATCCAGGACTGCTGGGCTGCGGGGGTGACGACCATCGCCGATACCGGCGACTCGGGGGCGGTCATTCAGGCGCTGTCGGAACTCGGGGCGAGCGGCATCGCCTACCACGAGGTCTTCGGCCCGCACCCCGATCAGGCCGACTCGGCGATGGCAGCCGCGATCCGGCGGATCGCGGAACTCAGCCGTCTGGTGGGAGGGAGGGTGCGGCTCGGGCTGTCGCCCCACGCGCCCTATTCGGTGAGCGGACCGCTGTACACGCACATCGCGGAGCTCGCCGGCGACTACGGGATGCCGCTGGCGGTGCATCTGGCCGAGTCACTGGATGAGTCGGCCCTGCTTGAACGGGCGGAGGGGGGCTTCGCGGAGGCGTGGAACCGCAGGGGCATCCCGCTCCCCGCGATGCCGGGCGCCTCCCCGGTGCGCTGGCTGGATCAGCTCGGCGTGCTCGGCCCGCAGACGCTCTGCATTCACGTGGTGCAGGTGAACGATGCCGATCTCGACCGGCTCGCGGTTCGCCGGGTGGCGATCGCCCACTGCCCCCGCTCCAACCGGCGGCATGGCCATGGAACCGCGCCGGTGCGCGGCATGCTGGACCGCGGTCTTCGGGTGGGAGTCGGTACCGACTCGGTGGCCAGCGTGAGCCCGCTCGATCTGCTGGCCGAAGTCCGGGCTGCGCGTGCGATCGCCGGGCTCAGCGCGGCGGAGGCGCTCCGGCTGGTGACACTCGATGCCGCGCGCGCCCTCGGCCTCGACGGGGAACTGGGCACCCTCACGCCCGGGAAGTGGGGCGATCTCGCGATCTTCACGCTGCCCGGGGTGGTTGACGCTGCGCACCTGATGGATACCGTATTGACGCGGCAGAACGGCGATGTGAACCTCACTGTGCTTGCCGGCCGCGAAGTCTATCGCCGAGGAGTCGCTCGCCCATGAAACTGCAGCGTCACGCCGCGATCGTTCGCACCGTGCGGGAGAAGCGGATCGAGAGTCAGGACGGGCTCCGCGAGGCCCTTGCCGCGGAAGGGATCATGGTGACCCAGGCGACGCTCTCCCGGGACATCCGCGAACTGGGGCTCGCCAAGCTGGTCGATCCGCAGGGCGGCTCCTTCTACGCCAACCCCCACGAAGGCTCGCTGCGCCCCGATCTCGGTCAGATCCTGCCCACGCTGCTCGTGAGCATCGAGAGCACCGGCCCCCTGATCGTGATCAAGACTGCGACGGGAGGCGCCCCCGCCGTCGCGGCGGCGCTCGACCAGGCCGGCTGGAAGGAGATCATCGGCACCCTGGCCGGTGATGACACCCTGCTCATCATCGCGAAGAACCAGCGGATGCGGCAGCTCGTGGAGGTCCGGCTCGCGGCGATGACCAGCTAGCCGGGTTGCTTGCGCCCCTGCCGGGGGGGCCGCTACGATTGAAAAGTCTTTCGCCCAGCAGGAGTAGAATGGTGCGCTGTCTGGCGTTGAACGCGTCGTTCGAGCCCCTCACCATGGTGCCCGTGCGCCGCGCCTTGCGACTGGTGATCGAAGGCAAGGCCGAGATCGTCGAAGCGGAGGGAGCGGACGTGGTGCGCAGTGAGCGCCTCGTCCTTCCCAAACCGGCGATCATCCGTCTCGTCAAGTTCGTGCACGTCCCTCGCCGGTTCCGCCGCCAGGTCACCAACACCTTCCTCTTCGCCCGCGACGCCTACCGCTGCCAGTACTGTCACCGCTCCCACCTGGAGCTGCGTCCCCGCGAATGCCTTACCCGTGACCACCTCCTGCCGCTCTCCCGCGGCGGGTCCAACGAGTGGACCAACGTGGTAACCGCCTGCTCCACCTGCAACACCCGCAAGGGCAACCGGCTGCCGGAGGAGTGCGGGATGCACCCCCTCACGCAGCCGCACGAACCGCACTTCGTGCATCTGTCGTGGGCGGTGCGCCGCCTGACGATGACCCAGTCGAAGTACATCCGGCTGTTCTATGGTGCGGAGGCGCTCAAGGCGCTTGGAGGCGGGGCGCACGGCGCCGAGGGCCAGGTCCGCTAGCCCGGGCGCCGCCTACTTCACTTCGAAACTCTCGGATTTCGCTGTCAGATTCGCCGTCGGCAGTCCCGCCAGGCGGAGGACCAGCCGTCGCGCCCGCTGCAGCAGCGTGCCCCCCTCGCCATTACCCGGATCCAGCTCGCCCCGGAGAATCCGCTCGAACTGATCCAGGTCGGAGTCGGAGAGCGTCGCGACCGCGAGCGTGGCGGCGTAGTAGAAGGTGCCGGGCTCGCGCGGGGCCACCGTGAAGCGCACGGGGACTCCCAGCGCTGCCGCGAGCGCGCCCGGGGTGCCGTACACGTTCCGCCGGACGCCGTTGGGGAGGAGTCGGACCACCGAGAACTGATCGAGCAGCGGCTCGTGCCGGATCACCACCGTCCACTCGATCTGCCGTTGGACCTCGTCGAGCCACGCCTCGCGTGAGCGCCAGATCTCGAGCCGATACTGGAGCCGCACCGGCAGTCCCTGCCGTAGCGCCGAGAGCCACGGCGTATCCTCGAGCAGATTTTCGGTGCTTACCAGCGGGTCGCGGGCGGTGCCGGCAAGCGTCACGGTGAGGTGGACGGCCGCACTGTCCTGGGCCCTGGCCGATGCGGCGCCGCCGACCAGAAGCAACCCGAGTGTGGCAAACAGCCGAACCCGAGAGGCGCGGAACCGCCCCCCGCGCCCCAGCCTCCCGCACACCGCACCGAACGTCGCCACCTAGAACCGTCGTTCGAGTCGCAGATACACGCGGAGCGGTTCACCGTCGGTGACCGCCTTCACCAGGTACAGCGCGAGCCCACCGGCGTCGATACCGACGCCGACGTCTGCCTTCCATTCGCTGATCGAGCGGATGCGGTTGCTCGCCACCTGACCCGGGCCGTTCCCTGCGAGCCATGCCGACCCGGCGTCGGCGAGGATCACGAGATCCGGGTCCTCGATGCCGAGGAAGCGGTCCAGTTCCTTGTGGTTCGCGTCGCGCACCGTGTACCCGGCACGGAACCTGAGCCGATGGCGGAACTCCATCTGGGTGATGACTTCGCGGTCGCAGAGCGCCGGATGGGCGGGATCACTGAATCCCGCCGGAGCGCAGTCGAGCGAGCGGAAGGCGTAGCCCGGCAGCAGGTCGACCCCGCCGAGGGAAAGCCGCTTCTGGAGGGGCAGGGGATCGCCGGAGAGCCAGCCGCCGGCCCAGACCCGGAAGTTGAGGGTGATCTCGGGACTCAGCCGGTTGTAGCGCCGGAGGTCGAGCGTGAACCGGCCGAAGCCGTAGCCGCTCGTGGGCACCGCGCTTCTGACTGTCGTCGGGAGTGCCACCGGCGCGGCATCGTTGCTCGAGGAATGCTCCGCGCTTCCGCGCAGCCACCAGCCGGAGGAGGCACCGCTGCGGGTGTTGCGCGAATCGTACTCGACACTGCCGCCGATCGTGGTATAGTGGCCATCGTCGATCAGCGGATTCGGGCGCCACCGGTTGGCGTTGCGGAAGAGACTCCACGGGTCGTTCGCGCGGACCGAGCCCTGCTTCTCGTGGCGCAGGCTGCCGTCCAGGCGCAGCCGTCGCGTCAGGTAGACATAGGCGTTGCCGCTGACCCCCTCACTCGAGTAGTAGTCGCGGTTGTCGCGCTGGAAGAGAAAGGCGTTCCAGCCGACCTCCTCGCGCGGCAGGGTCTGCTCCTCGATCCCCGCGATCACCGAGTAGGTCCGCGCGCCGAAGCCGAACCCGCGCTGACCATGGAAGCGCCAGTCGGTCCGCATCAGCCAGCCGAGATCGCGGCGGAACGGGGAGGGGTCGGGAGCGGTGCGGAGAATGCCGCGCATGTCGAGCGTCGCGACCAGCGCACGGGTGGGCCGCCATTCAAAGGCCGGTCCGAAGACGAGCCCCAGCCCCTCGATGCGATTGTAGGTCTGGGTCGTTGTCAGGCGAAGCGTGGTACGGATGTGCCCCGTCCCGAAGGTCCGTTCCGCCGTCGCCAGTTCGCCGATGCCTCGGCGCCGCTCCCTGATGGCGAGGTCCCCGTCCGACTGGCGCGCGACCGGAGCGGCATCCCAGTACACCCGGAGCGGGCCCTCGTGCCTCCCGCCCTCCTGCACCGTCATCCGACCGCCGGCCACCAGCACCGGGCCCTGCACGCTGCCTCCGGGCAGGATCACCAGGTCGCCGTTGATCACGGTGAGCCGTCCCTCCACCGCGCCCGCGACGCGGAGCGTGCCGCGGAGGACCGCCACCGAGCCGGAGAGTCGCGCGCCGGCCGGCAGCAGCAACCCGCCCGGAAGCCGCACCGTGGCACTGTCATTCCACGTGTCGAGCAGCTCGCTCAGCACATCGGCGGGCAGCCCCAGCGCCGCCGAGTCCGCTCCCGGTTCGTCGGGGTTGATGACCATCACGCTGTCCTGCGCCTTCAGCGGATTGACCACCAGGCAGAGCAGCAGGAACAGCCAGGGGAGAGGGAAAAGGAGAGCGGAGGCGAGGCATACGCGCAGCCGCTCCCTGCTCGGGTTCCGCCTTCTCCCACCCGGCATGGGGCTAGGCAATGGTCTCTCCCCGCGCGGCGAGCCCGAGCCGCTTCATCCGCCGGTACAGGTTCGCGCGGTCGGTCACCAGCAGCCGGGCCGCCTCGGCGACGTTGCCGTCCGCGGTGCGGAGCGCGGCGCCGATCAGCTCGCGCTCGTAGTCGTCGAGCGCCTCGGTCAGCGGGACCCCGTCGCCTCCCGGCTGCACACCGCTGAGCCGTCGCGCGGCGCTCCCTCCGGCTCGGCCCTCCGGAAGCACCATGCGCACGTCATCCGGTCCGATCGTCTCGCCACCGAGAATCGCCAGCCGCTCGATGAGATTGGCGAGTTCGCGGATGTTGCCCGGCCAGGGGTAGCCCCTGAGCAGCGTCATCGCCTCCGCGGAGTAGAGCTGCGGCTTTCCGGGCCGGACCCGCTGGGCGAGGTGCGAGACCAGCAGCGGCAGGTCGTCGAGGCGGTCGCGGAGCGGCGGGATGTGGATCGGGAAGATGTTCAGTCGGAAGAAGAGGTCCTCACGGAAGGTCCCCGCGGCGACCGCCTGATCGAGCCGCCGGTTGGTCGCGGCCACGACCCGGACGTTCACCTGCGTCGGCTGCTCGGCGCCCAGCCGCTGCAGCACGCCGGTCTCGAGGGTCCGGAGCAGCTTGGCCTGCGCCTCGAGGTTCAGGTCGCCGATCTCGTCGAGAAAGAGCGTCCCGCCATCGGCGAGTTCGAACCGGCCCAGGCGCCGCTCCGCCGCACCGGTAAAGGCGCCCCGCTCGTGCCCGAACATCTCCGATTCCACCAGCTCGCGCGGAATCGCGGCGCAGTTCACGGTGACGAACGGATCCCGCGCGCGGCGACTGCCCCGGTGAATTCCGGCCGCGACCAGCTCCTTGCCGGTGCCCGATTCGCCCGTGATGAGGACTCGGGCATCGGTCGGTGCGACCTGGGCGATGAGCTGGCGGATCTGCTGGATCGGAGCGCTCACCCCGACCATCTCCTCACGGGTCTCGAGCGCCTGACGGAGCGCCCGGTTCTCGTGCCGGGTGCGTCCCAGCTCCACCGCCGAGCGGAGCGTGACCAGCACCGCCTCCGGGCTCAGCGGCTTCTCCAGAAACTGGAACGCCCCGAGCTGGGTGGCGCGCACCGCGTCGGCCAGCATCGCCTTGCCGCTCATCATGATGACCGGCGCGTCGATCCCGCGGGCCCGGATCTGGGTGAGTGTTTCCAGCCCGTCCGGTCCCGGGGGCATCATCAGATCGAGGAAGATCGCGTCCGGCTCGAGTCGCTCCAGCACCAGCAGCCCGGCATGCCCGTTCGCGGCCTCCTCGACCGTGAAGCCCTCCGCGCGCAGCAAAGCGGCCAGCATGCGCCGGATGTTGGCTTCGTCGTCGATGATCAGGATGCGATGCGACATGGATGGATATTACCCGGGCCGGCGCACGCGCGGTAACGTGACGATGAAAGTCGCCCCGCCGCCCGGTGTCTCCTCGTGCCGTACTCGCCCCCCGTGCGCTTCGATGGTCTGCCGCACCAGCGCGAGTCCGAGACCCGTGCCGCCTTCCTTGCCCGCGGTGGCATACGGGGCGAACAGCCGTCCCTGCAGCGCGGGCGCGACGCCCGGTCCGCGATCGATGATCCGCACTTCGGCGCCATTCTCGCCAAGCGGGCTGCAGCGCACCGTCAGCCCCGCCTGGCCCCCACCCGCCTCCACCGCGTTCCTGAGCAGGTTGCTGATGGCGCGGCGCAGCGGTTCGTAGTGCCCCGTGATCCTGGGGGTCGCGGGGTCCAGCTCGAGCGACGTCGGAACCCCCGGCGGCAGCGCCGTCCGCGTCAGCTCGGAGATCAGCTCGCCCAGATCCACCTCGGCCGCCGGCCCCTCGGGGAGCCGCCCCATCTCGGTGAACTCGTGCGCCAGCTGCTCCAGCCGGCTCGACTCCGCCTGCAGCACCTCGAGCGATTCCCGCTGCTCCGGGTGCGCGCTGCGGCTGAGCGCGCTCACCGCGAAGCGGATCGGGGTGAGCGGATTCTTCATCTCGTGCGCCACCCGACGCGCCACTTCGCGAAAGGCCCGCAGCCGCTCCGCCTCGAGCTGCCGGTTCCGCGCTTCCGCGAGACCGGTGGCCATCTCGCGCAGCGCCCGGCGCAGGACCGCCAGTTCCGGCGCGCCCCCTTCATGGCGATCCGGGGGCAGCGGCTCTTCCCGCTGGATCAGTCCGGTCCACCCGACCAGTTCGTCGATGGGTTTCGTGAGCTGGCGGGCGAGGTAGCCGCCGATCCGCACCGAGGCGTAAAGCACCAGTGCGCCGAGTGCGAGGATCGTCCCGGCGAGGGCGGCGGAGTAATAGGGGGCGAGTGTCTCCTGGCGCTGGATCTTGGAGAGCGCCTCGTTGAGCGCCCGTGCGTGCGCCGCGAGGGCGCGCCGCTCGCTCGGCGCGAGCCGGGTCGAATCGACCGTCTGCAGCAGGGTACGGCCGGTCTGCCCCACGGACTCGATCGCCTCGCGGGTTCGCGCGGCCGGGGTGGCGGCGGGCCGCACCGACAGGGCCCAGCCGATCACCGCCACCGCGGTGGGCACCGTGCCAAGCGCGATCAGCGCGTACTGGATTCGACGGCGATACGGTTGAGGCATGCGGTAATCTAAGGTCGCCACGCAGGCCGGCGGGGAGGGCCGGCTACGCGCGGTCCGTGATGCGTGCGGCCAGCCAGCCGGACAACGGTCCCATCATTGTGCCGGCCCACTCGTGCCATTGAGGAAGGTCGAGTCTCGCAAGGGAGTAGGTCGCGAGGAGTGCGAGTCCCGCTCCCAGGCCGATCCCGAACAGAACTCCCGGTCTGAAACCGGCACGCCTCATCCAGTATCCGGTGGGGAACAGGAGGGCACCAAGCCAGACGGCACTCAGCCATGTCGTCGCCGGATTCAGATAGACACCGAACGGGGTGAGTCCCGACCAGAGCAGGCCCGCACTGAAGGGCAGACGCAGCTCACGCCGCGTGCCGTGTCGCTCCGCGGCAATGACCCAGTCTCCCCGGACCGCGCCCCCGTAGACGTGCATGGTATCTCCCGGGGTATCAAACGCGTCGGACAGGATGACCATCTGACCGCCCATCTCGAAGGCGCGAATCCCCGTCCGCATCCGGAATACCAGGCTCCGTCCGCGCTGCCCCAGCACGAAGATCTCGCGCTGCTCGCTGTCGAAGACGCTGGCGATCGGCGCGATCTCCCGCGGCGCGATCCCGTTCACGATGGTCGCTTCCACCAGGACGGAATCGGAGAGCAGCTCGCTCCGCACCGCGTCGGAGTTGGTCATCCGTCCGGTGGGCAGCCGCGCGCCGTTGATGCGGGCATCGAGCAGCGTGCCCTGCCAGGTATCGAACTGGCCCAGTTCCGGCGCCCACTGACCCCAATAGACGCTGCGCGGCAGGGAGGGCCGGATGAGCCACGCCGTCACGGCGACCATGAGGAGCCACGCCGCTCCCCCGGCGGCCGCGAGAACGCGGCTCTGCCGCCGGTCGGGACGGATCAGCGGCCGCCAGTGACTCACCAGCATCACTCCGATGGCACCGCCGAGAGCATTGGTCAGAATGTCCCGCAGACTCGCGTCCCGGCCGAGCAGCCAGTGGTACTGGGTGAACTCGATGCTGCAGGTGGTGAGCAGGGTGAGCAGCCAGGCGCGCAGGGCCGGGTGCCAGAGCCGGATGGCGAAGCCCAGCGGGATGAACAGCACCGTGTTGAGGATCGCGTCGCGCAGCGACTGATCCCCGCACGGGAAGAGGCAGATGAAGGGCGATCGCGCCGCCGCCTCCGCGTCCTCAGGCGAGGGCCGGAGCGTGAAGAAGGCGATCATGCCGAGGGCCACCAAGGTGAGGGACATGCCCCACCGCATCCGTTGACTCAGCGCCACATTTCTCCGCTCGTCAGGCCGCTTGCGCGGGTGGCATCATAACTGCACTATCCATTCTACCAATAGTGTCGAATCTCAACCTCTCCCCCGGATTCTCCATGGCCGCTCCCAGTCTCCGGTGCTTCCGCCGGCATACGCTGGCGGCTGCGGCTGTCGTGCTGACCGCCGTGGTCCTCCCGACCCGGGCAGCGGCCCAGAGTCTCACGGAAGGCAGCCTGCGAGGCGAGATCATTCTCGGCAGCGCCGCCACGCCCGTGCCGGGGGCCACGTTGACCCTGGAGGACGAGACCGGGGTCGTGATCCGGCAGCTCAAGTCGGATACCCGCGGCCGCTTCATCGTCCCGCTGATTTCGCCCGGCCGCTATTCCATTCTGGTCGAGAAGAACGGCTACCAGCCGACCCGGCAGCACGGGATCGAGGTCGTCGCCGATGCGGCGACCCGTCTGTGGATCCGGGTCACCCGGCGCCCACCGCCGATCTCCAAGGTCGAAGAAGTCGCCATCGCCGACCAGCGATTCCTGACTTCGTCGCCGACCGTCGCGGACGTGGCGGAACTGCCATGGAGCGACTGGTTCTCTCCCCGTCCCGAGATCAGCGCCGACGGCAGGAACAGCGCCTTCGCCTCGGCACCGCGCGATCACCGCTTCGGCTTCGCCCAGAGCTTCGGCGGCCTGCCCCAGGCCCAGTCCCGGCTGCTGGTCGATGGTCTCCCCGGGACCTGGCTCAGGCACCCCGGTTTTGAGGCCGATCCGATCGGCGCCCCAGCCTATCCCAGCTACCTCTTCCGTCAGATGCGGGTGATCTCGCACGGCACCGATGCCGAGCTGGTCGGTGGCAACGGCGGCATGCTCACGGCGGTCTCCCGTCGTGGCGTGAGCCGGTTCCGTTTCGAGCCCTTCGCCTTCTGGTCGGGGAAGCTTGGGATTCCCAAGGTGGACAATGCCAGCGATTCGTCGGTCACCTCGTTCCAGGCGGGCGCGACGGTCTCCGGGGAACTCGTGCCCGGCAAGGCCAATTACTTCGCCGGCTTCAGCTACGAGGAATCGGAGATTCCCACGGCGCGGCCGTGGGAGAACGACAGCGGCAGCTTCGGTGGCCTGACGGCGCCGCTGGCCCAGACGCTCGAGACGATCGCCCAGGACAGCTTCGGCCGTGACGTCCGAGGCTTCACCCGTTCCCCGGTGCGCAGTTACCGCGGTGGGACCGGCGGCTTCCGGATCGACTGGCGGCTGTCCCCCACGCACGCCGTCGTCGCCCGGGGGGAATTCTCCCGGCACCACGAGTGGAGCCCCCAACTGGGCCTCGACGTGCTCACCGGCGCCGGCACCCGGCTCGACGAGCGCGACTTTACCGCTGGTGTCGCCCTGGCCTCCGGCTGGGAGAACTCGGCCAATGAGCTCCGGATCGGGATCCGGTCCTCGCGGCGCGAGTGGCAGCAGTCGGCCCTCCCCGCCAGCTATCTCGTGGGCGATGGAATCGGGCTCGGCTCCTCGCCCGCGGTTCCGGGTGACTTCGAGAGATTCTCCGTCGACCTCGCAGAGACCTATCAGGCGGAGATCGGGTCGCAACAGCAGCACCGCCTCAAGGTCGGGGTGCAGTACTCGCGTGGTTTTTGGGAGCAGGACTATGCCTTCGGCACCGACGGCGTCTTCAGCTTCGGCGATCTCGAGGCCTTCAGCAATCACCGGGGCGCCTTCTACGTCGCGACGGCGCCATCGACGCACGTCCACTACGCGCTGGGCGAGGCGTCACTGTTCGGCCAGGTTCTCTGGAAGCTCTCCCCGGGGCTCACCGGCCTCACCGGGGTGCGCTACGACCGTCAGGTCTTCCCGAAACCCAAGAACAATCCCATCGCCGCCGATCCGCTCTTCGGTGCCACCTTCGGCATCCCTAACAACACGATCCCGAAGGACAACAAGAACATCGCGCCGCGCCTCGGCCTGGTCTGGGAGGGCGGCGCCAAGCAGGAGTGGAGCGCCTCGATCGGCGCCTCGCGCCACTTTGGTCAGCTGAATCCGGCCCGGTTCGCCGAGGCGGTCGTCGCCGATGGCCCGCTGCTCGCGCGGCGCGCCGTCGGCGACCTCGGGGCGTGGCCGGTGCTGCCTGACATCACCCTGGCGCCAGCGGCCGGTCAGGTCGTCACCCTGTTCAGCCCGACCGGCAAGTACCGGAACCCGCGCACCAGCAAGCTCGATGTCGCCCTGAGCCGCACCCTCAGCGGGGGGAGCGACGCGCTCACCCGGATCAATCTGTCCGCCGGTTACCACCACACCGACTTCCTGCTCCGCCGCTCCGACCTCAATCTCCTTCCCGCTGCCACCGGCTCCACCCAGGAAGGCCGCGCGGTGTTCGGCAGCCTGGTGCAGGAGGGAGGGATGGTGGTGGCATCGCCCGGCTCGAACCGGCGGTTCACCGGTTTCGATGTCGTTTCGGCGCTGGCGTCGACCGGCTTCCAGGATCACTACGAAGTGGCCGTGGACATTTCGCGTGAGGCCACCCACGGCCTGTCCTTCGAGGCTTCCTATATGTGGTCGCGGACCCGGGACAACTGGCTGCAGAGCTGGACCGGCGATCCGACCGACGAGTTGTCGCCCTTCCCCCTCGACAAGCCCGGGAAGGAATGGGCGGAGGGGATTTCCGATTTCGACATCCCGCACCGGGCGGTCGTGCTCGCCAACTGGACCACCTCCGGGCACGTCCCCTTCGTGCTCGGTGCGCGCTACCGCTTCCGCTCCGGGCTTCCCTTCACCCCGGGCTTCCGTCCTGGCGTGGATGCCAACGGCGACGGTTCCGGCCGCAACGACCCCGCCTTCCTCGATACGGCGGTGCCCGGTCTCTCCCAGGTGATCGCGCAGAACGACTGCCTCAAGGGCCAGGCCGGGAAGTTCGCCGAGCGCAACTCCTGCCACGAGCAGGCCAATCACGCGCTCGATCTTTCGGCCTCGGTGGGGCTGCCGGTGCGCTCCCTCGGAGGACGAGTGATGGTCCTGGTGGATGTATTCAACGTGATCTCCACCCCAACCGGCCTCATCGACCGGGCCCTGCTGCTCGTCGATCCGGCCGGCACGGTGACCACTGATGCCCTGGGGAATGTCACGCTGCCGCTGCTCGCCAATCCGCGATTCGGCAAACTCCTGAGCCGCCGCACCGATCCCCGGATGGTCCGGCTCGGGCTTCGGGTCGCGTACTGATCGAGGTCATGATGCGCGCTTCCACCACGATCCTGCTCCGTGCGGCCCTGCTGGGCACCGCGGCCCTCTCGGCCGTCGCCTGCGGCAACGCCGGCGATGGCCTGGGTATCAAGCTCCCGGGCGGCCCGAACCTGGTCGCTCAGGTTTTCTACGACCGGAACTTCGACAACGCCCCCGGAGTCGGGGATACCGCCTTCGCCGGCATCAAGATCTTCCTGCTGGTCGCCGGTACCCGCGACACCGTCGATTCCGCGATCACGGATGCAGCCGGCGCGGTCAGCTTCACCTCGCCGCCGGTCGGGCCGTACACCATCGCCGTGGACTCGGCGGTGGCCCTCGGCGACTCGATGATCATGACCCTCACCCCGGCCACGGTGAACCTCGCCGCCAATGGCCCTACCGGACTGATCGTCGGCCGCCTCGGCTATCCGGTGGTCAGCATTGCCCAGGCCCGCGCGAGCGCGGCGGGGCGCCGGGTCGTCATTCGCGGCGAAGTGCTCGCCGGACGCCAGACCTTCAGCGATACGACCGCCTACGTGCGCGACACGAGCGGCGCCGTCCGTCTCACCTCCGCCAGCGTCATCGTGGGTGGGTTCACCAACCCGGGGGACACCGTGCGCGTGCTTGGCACCGTCGGTCAGCGGAGCGGGCAGCCGGTCCTGGGGTCCGCCCGTATTGCGCTGATCCAGCCTTCGGCCTCCTTTCCGAGCTACGACACCCTGACCACCGCCCTGGCCGACAATGCGCTCGGTGGTACCCGGGACGCGGACCTCGCCTTCATCGGTGGAACCGCGATCATCGACACCCAGACCGTGGGCGCCGACTTCCAGGTGACCGTGGATGACGGCAGCGGGCCGGTCGAAGTGCTCTTCGATTCGCTGCTGCAGGTGAATACCGCGCTGTACATCCCGGGTGATTCGGTCCGGGCGACCGGCCTGCTGGTTCCCACCGGCACGGGACACTGGCAGCTGCGGCCCCGGCAGAAGCAGGATGCGACGGTCTTCTGATGCCGGTCTGTTTGCCCCCGAAGTGCGCGGGGTTACGTTCCCAGCCTTCGAACCGGGCCGGCACCATGCCGACCCGCGACTCTGACGACGAGCGACTGCTTGACTGAGAGCGAGACCCAGCGTTCGCGCGATGCCCTCATCTGGCGGGTGATCACCGGGATCGGCCTGGTCTTCCTGGTGCTCGG
>JBGATI010000015.1:0-130264 GCA_044229245.1 Gemmatimonadales bacterium
GGCCGGGCGCCCATCGTGAAGACGTCGCGCAGGATCCCGCCCACGCCGGTCGCCGCGCCCTGATACGGCTCGACCGCGGAGGGGTGGTTGTGCGACTCGATCTTGAACGCGACGGCCCACCCCTGCGGCAGGCGGAGCACGCCGGCGTTCTCGCCCGGACCCTGGACCACCTGCGGTCCCTGGGTCGGGAACTTCTTCAGGATCGGCTTCGAGTGCTTGTAGGAGCAGTGCTCCGACCAGAGCGCGCTGAAGATGCCGAGCTCGGTGAGCGTCGGTTCCCGCCCGAGCAGCTCGATGATCTTGGTATGCTCGAAGGGGGTGAGATTGTGCTCCTTCACGACCTCGGCCGTGACGGGGCGCTCACCGGGAAATGGAAAGGCGGTGGTCACTTCTTCCCTTTCAGGCTGCCCATGAAATCGCCCAGGGCCCGGGCCAGCAGCCCCTTGTCGTCATGATTGAGGACCGCGTCGAGTTCCCCGGCATCGAGCCAGACGCCGTGGCATTCCGGACAGCGCTCCGCCTGCACCCGGTTGAACTCGGCGGTCACCAGGGAGCCGCCGCACTTCGGGCAGCGCATGTAGTGGCTCTTCCGCTCGGAGTCCTGGGTCAGCTTCTCCATTTCCAGGCGCTTGCGGACGATGCGCTCGGCCTCGAGCTTGGCGAAGTACTCGTCCTCGTTGCGGCTGGGCTTGTCGGTCGTGCTCATCAGGTTCCTCGTCAGATCGTTGGTCGGGGCGCCTGCCGCTGCGCCTTATGGGCGAATCGTGGGCTCAGGCGTGCGCCCCACGGGTGACGATGCAATGCCGTCGTAGCGCCGGTGCTGGTCGCGGACGACGGCGTCCACCACCTGACCGTGCTCGAGAAAGACGATATCGTAGGTGCCGCATCGCTTGAGACAGTCGTTCCGGTAGTACAGGTAGCTCATCACGCCGGTCTTCCGGACCGTGAGCGGCTCGCCCCACGCCGCCCGCACCTCGGCCTCGGACATGCCCGGCTTGATCGCAATTGTCGCCTGTGCCGCGGCTCGTCCCGCCCCCGCGATGGACAGCACGAGGCTCGCCACGATGGCGAGGCACCAGCGCGAGCCCGGGCGGTGCCCGCTCATCGTCCCGCCTTCGCGGGTGACCAGCTGAGCATCGAGGTGAAGAAGCCGGCGCCGTCCATGTTGCCGATCGCCGGATCGGAGGCCCGGTCGGGGTGCGGCATCAGGCCCACCACGTTCCCCTCGGTGTTGCAGATGCCGGCGATGTCGTTGAGGGAACCGTTGATCGCCGCGCCCTGAAGGGGAGAGCCGTCCAGTTCGACGTAGCGGACGACTACCCGGCTTTCCCCTTCGATGCGGCGGAGCGTCTCCGCGTCGGCCGCGAAGCGCCCTTCGCCATGGGCCACCGGCATCCTGAGCAGATCACCACGGGTGTAGCGGTTGGTGAACGCGGTGTCGGTCTGCTCGATCCGGAGCCCTACCGGCCGCGAGACGAAGCTGAGCCGCGCATTCCGCATCAGCGCGCCGGGCAGCAGTCCCGCCTCACACAGGATCTGGAACCCGTTGCAGATGCCCAGCACCGGGCCGCCGGCCTGCGCGAAGCGCTGCACCGCGGGCATGATCGGGCTGAACCGGGCGATCGCACCGGAGCGGAGATAGTCGCCGTAGCTGAAGCCGCCGGGCAGCAGGACCGCATCCGCGCCCTTGAGGTCGGTCTCGCGGTGCCAGACGAAATACGCCTCGGTCCCCGCGCGCTGGGCGCAGTGCAGGGTGTCGAAGTCGCAGTTGCTGCCGGGGAACCGGACCACCGCCACTTTGAGCATCAGCCCTCCACCTCGACGAGGTAGTCTTCGGTCACCGGATTCGCGAGCAGCTTGTCGCACATCGCGCGGGCGCGGGTGCGGGCATCGTCGGCGGACTTCGCATCGATCGACAGCTCGATGGCCTTGCCGACGCGGACACCGGACGCCTCACCGAACCCCAGGGCGCTGAGCGCATGCTCCACCGCCTGGCCCTGCGGATCGAGCAGCCCCGCGCGGGGCACGATGCGGACGTGAACCTTGTAGTGCATGACTCTCTCCAGTGAACTGTGTGTTGCCGTCACTCCGGGCGCCGCCCGCGCCCGCGGTGGCACTTCACTCCTGTCCGCTCCGTTTCACCGTCGGTCTCGGCATCGTGTGCCGGCTCTCCTCCTCGGCCTCGCCCCCCTCGACCACTGCCAGCGTCCCCTCGTTCCGCTCGAGTCCCGACAGCACGGCGTGCCGCACGAGACCGAAGGCGAGGTAGGTGATGCCGAGCGGGAAGAGGAAATACTGGGGCACCCACAGGCTGCACACCAGAATCACGAGGTGCACCAGCAGCCCCGCGATGCCCTTGGCGGAGCGGAATCCGATCGCCGGGAACCGCGGATACTTGACGGTGCTCACCATGAGCAGCGCGAGCAGCACGATCAGGATCGTGAGGCCCTCGCGCTGGAAGTCCAGATAGGCGAGCGAACGCCGGTACCAGTCGGTCTGGCTGAAGGGATAGAAGACCGCGAGCGTCATCCCTGCCGAGGGGGAGGGCATCCCGGTGAACCACCCCGGCTTGCCGGTGCCGTGCTGCACGTTGTAGCGCGCCAGGCGGATCGCGACGGCAACGACATACATGTAGCAGATCAGCCAGCCGAACTTCCCGGCCGACTGGAATTCGAGGAAGAACATGATCATCGCCGGCGCCACGCCGAAGCTGATCACGTCGACCAGGCTGTCGAGTTCCGCGCCGAATCGGGTGCCCGTACCGGACAACCGGGCCACCCGGCCGTCCAGCATGTCGAGCACGCCGGCGAAGACGATGAACCACGCCGCCCCGGTGAAGTTCCCCCGGTAGGCGCTGATGATCGCCCAGAGGCCGAAGAACATGTTGCCGAGCGTAAAGGCGCTCGGGATGACGACCACGACCTGCCGCATGTCGGGGCGCCGCAGTCCGCCCCTGGAAGGAATCATTCCCATCGCGCCACCACGGTTGCGCCGGCCTGGGTCTTGTCCCCGGTGTGCACGAGGACCTTGGCCGTGACCGGCAGGAAGATGTCCACCCGGGAACCGAATCGAATCAATCCCATCCGCTCCGCCTGCACGACGGCGACCCCGACCTCGTGGTCGGTGACGATCCGCCGTGCCACCAGCCCGGCGATCTGCCGGATCAGCACTTTGCCCTTCGAGGTGAGCAGGCCGACGCTGCTCTGCTCGTTCTCCAGGCTCGCTTTCTCCGTGCCGGCGTGGCCAAAGCTGCCCTTGTTGTAATGACGGTACTCGATCTTCCCGCCCATCGGGTAGCGGTTCACATGGACATTGAACACGTTCATGAAGATCGAGACCCGGATCGTGCGGTCCTTCACGTAGGACGGTTCATCCACATTCACGACGCTGACGACCACTCCGTCCGCCGGCGCGATGCAGACATCTTCGCCCCGCGGCCCCGTCCGGATCGGGTCGCGGAAGAAGGCGACGACCCAGAGCGCGATCACGATCCATGCAGCCGCCACCCAGACCGGGGCAAAGGCGCCAAGCACGGCGGTGATGATCCACGCGCCGATGATGAACGGCCAGCCCTCCGGGGCGATACGCATCAGGCATCCTCCGGCAGATCGAACCCGGTGAGCAGCCGGAAGGCGTCGAGGTAGCGCTTGCTCGTGGCGGTCACGACCTCGGGCGGCAGGGTCGGGGGCGGGGCCTCGCCATTCCACTGGCCCGCCTTGCGGAGGCCGGTCAGGTAATCGCGCAGCGGCTGCTTGTCGAAGCTCGGCTGGCCATGGCCCGGATGATACTGATCCGCCGGCCAGAAGCGCGACGAGTCCGGCGTGAGGACCTCGTCGATCAGCCGCAGCGTCCCGTGGCTGTCGGTGCCAAACTCGAACTTGGTGTCGGCGATGATGATGCCGCGCGTGGCCGCATGATCGCGCCCCGCGCTGTACACCGCAAAGCTCGCCTCGCGAAGCTTCGCCGCGGGCCCGGCGCCGAGCGCGGCGGCCATCGCGCCGAAGGTGACATTGATGTCGTGCCCGGTCTCCTCCTTCGTCGCCGGGGAGAAGATCGGGGGCTCCAGCCGCGCGCTCTCGGTCAGGCCGGCGGGGAGGGACTCGCCCGCCAGCGTGCCATGCTCGTGGTACTCCTTCCATGCGGAACCGGACAGATACCCCCGCACCACGCACTCGAAGGCAACCGGCGTCGTCCGCCGGACCAGCATCGTCCGCCCGCTCATCTCCGCGCGGTGCGGCTGGAGCTGCGGTAACCGCCGCAGGATCTCGCCGGTGCGTGCCGTGATGAAATGGCTGGGGACCACCGCACCCAGCTTCTCGAACCAGAAGGCGCTGATCTGGGTGAGGACCGCGCCCTTCCGCGGGATCGCCTCACGCATGACGATGTCGAACGCGCTCACCCGGTCGCTCGCGACCAGCAGCAGGTGTTCGCTGTCGGCCTCGTAGACCTCACGCACCTTGCCTTTGCGAAGCAGGGGCAGGGGCAGCTTGCTCTCGGTCAGCACGTCACTCATTGCAGGTCTCCACCTCAGGCGTTCCCGTCGCCGCGCATCGGCGCAGCGACGTCATACCGTGATCTCCGCCCGGCCGGCCTCGGCCGCGAGTGGGCGCGCCCGGGCGAGGAGCGGCGCGAGATACTCCGCGAGGAACTCGCCGACCTGCTGGGCGGAGCGCCCGGTGTACTTCGCCGGGTCGAGTTCCCCCTGGAGCCGGCCGGTCGGGATCTTCGCGAAGGTATGGTCGGCCGCGAGCTTCTCCAGCAGCCGGTTCGGTTCCCCGCGACTGACCTCTTCGGCCGTGGTCAGGCTGTTCTGCCGGATCACCTCATGGATCGCCTGGCGGTCACCGCCGGCCTCCACCCCGAGCATGATCCACCGCTCCGTCGCCATGAACGGCATCTGCTCGTTCACATGCCGCTGGATGACCGGGGTGCGTACCTCGATCCCGCCGGCGATGTTCCCCGCGAGAATCAGGATCGCGTCGGTCGCGAGGAAAGCCTCGGGCAGGGTCAGGCGGCGGTTTGCCGAATCGTCGAGCGTCCGCTCCAGCCACTGTGTCGCAGCCGTATTCGCGGTGTTCGCCTGGAGGCTGATGACGAAGCGGGCCAGCCCGCAGATCCGCTCCGCCCGCATCGGATTCCGCTTGTAGGCCATCGCGCTGGATCCGATCTGGTCCTTCTCGAACGGCTCGAGCAGCTCGCCTTCGTGCTGCAGCAGTCGCAGGTCGGTCGCCATCTTGGCCGAGGACTGCGCGATGCCGCTCAGGGCATCGACGATCGCGCTGTCCCCCTTGCGGCTGTAGGTCTGGCCGGTGACCGGGAAGACGCGCGGGATGCCGAGCTTGGCCGCAATGCGGCGCTCGAGTTCGCGCACCTTCGCATGATCACCCTTGAAGAGCTCGAGGAAGCTCGCCTGGGTGCCGGTGGTTCCCTTGCAGCCCCGGAGCCGGATCGTCTCGAGCCGGTGGGTGAGCTCCTCGACGTCGAGGGCAAAATCCTGCATCCAGAGCGCGGCCCGCTTGCCCACCGTGGTGAGCTGCGCCGGCTGGAAGTGGGTGTAGGCGAGGCAGGGGAGCGAGGCGTGGGCCGTCGCGAACGCCGAGAGCGAGTCGAGCACCCCGATCAGCCGGCCGAGCAGGAGCCGCAGTCCCTCGCGGAGCACGAGCACGTCCGCGTTGTCGGTGACGAAGGCGCTGGTGGCACCGAGGTGCAGGAAGGCACGGGCCGCCGGTGCCTGATCGCCGAACTGGTGTACGTGAGCCATCACGTCGTGCCGGAACTTCTTCTCGTAGGCCGCGGCGGCCTCGAGATCCGCGTCGTCGAGATGCGCGCGCATTTCGACGAGGGCCGCCTCCGGAATGTCGAGGCCCAGCTCCCGCTCGCTCTCCGCGAGCGCGAGCCACACCCGTCGCCAGAGACCGATGCGGTAGCGCTCCCCCCACAGCCGCTGCATCGCGGGGGAGGAGTACCGGGTGCCCAGTGGGGAACGGTAGCGGTCGTCGGTCATTGGAATTGGAGATCGGTGTAGGCGATCGAGCCGTCGCGCTCGAAGAAGACCCGGACCGGCTGCCGGGACCGGAGCCGCTCGATCACCTGGCGGACGTCATCCGCCGTGTTGACCCGGCCGCGGTTCATCCCCACGATCACGTCGCCCTCGAGCAGCCCCGTCGCCTGGGAAAGCTCGCGGGAAATGCGGAAGATCAGGGCTCCGCGTTCCGACTGCACCGCCCGCTCGGCACGCACCTGGCTTGTCAGGGTCACCAGTTGCAGATCCTTGAGGACCGTGACCTTCTCGGCGGTGGCGGTTGGCAGATCACCGCTGGTCAGCGTGGTCGCGCGGTCGCCGCCCAGTCGCCTCGCGGTCACATGCACCGCGTCGCCGACCCGGAGGTCGAGCTTCACCGCTTCCCAGTCCAGGTAGTTGTGCAGCGGGCGGTCGTTCGCGCGCGTGATGACGTCCCCCCGGCGGAGCCCCGCTTTCTCAGCCGGCCCGCCCGGTGCCACTGCCGTGACCAGGACACCGCCCTGGGATTTCCAGTCGCGCAGGCTCTCCGCGCCCGCGACGTCGAACCCGACCCAGGCGCGCCGCACCTGTCCGTTCCGGATGATCTCATCGGCGACGCGGAGCGCCCGCTCGATCGGAATCGCGAAGCCGAGCCCGATCGAACCACCGTTCTGGGTGAAGATCGAGCTGTTCACGCCAATCACTTCGCCCAGCGCATTCGCCAGGGGCCCACCCGAGTTCCCCGGATTGATCGACGCGTCGGTCTGGATCATGTCGAGGTACAGCCCCGACTGCTCGCGTCCCGGCAGAATGTTGCGGTGCACCGCGCTGATGACGCCGGCGGTAACCGTGGGCTCTGCGTTCCCGAGCAGGTAGGCGAAGGGATTGCCGAGCGCGAGGACCCACTCGCCGATCATGAGGTCGGTACTCTTGCCCGTGGTGGCGGTCGGCAGGCCCTTCTTGGGCACCCGGATGATCGCGATGTCGGTCAGGCCGTCCTCGCCGAGCAGTTCCGCGGGCTGGTCGGTGCCATCCGCGAGGCTCACGATGATCTTGTCCGCTCCGCTCACGACGTGCTGGTTCGTGATGATGATGCCGTCGGCCCGGATGATGAATCCGGTGCCGAAGCTCTGCTGCTCGCGCGGCGACTGGGGAACGAAGAAGAAGTCGAACGGCGTCTGCGGTTCGGCCTGTCGGGTGCTGGTGACGGTGATGGACACGACCGCCGGGGAGACCCGCGCGGCCGCTTCCACGATCGCGGTGCGCCGCGAGTTGCCCACCGATTCCTGCACCGCGGGACGGGCCGGGCGCTGAGCCGCGAGACTCTCGACGAGATCGCTTGCGTGCTCGCCCCGGCCGCAGCCGAGAACCGGCAGCAGCGCGGCGAGCACCAGGGGCCGGACGCTCACGACGCGGCCTCCAGGTAGCAGCCGGCCGGGTACTCCGCGGCAACGAAGTACAGCCCCTGCGGCGGGGCGGGCGGGCTCGTCGCCTGATTGTCGGTGCTGGTCAGCAGCGTGGCCATGTCCTCCAGGGGGCGTCGGCCGAGGCCGATGTCTACCATCGTGCCAACAAGGAAACGGACCATGTGGTGCAGAAAGCGGTCGGCTGCTATGTGAAAGCGGAAGCCCCGGTCGTCATCCCGGGGCTCCCAGTGTGCCATTCGGACGGTGCATTCGTACGGGCGCCCCGGGTGCGCGCCCGACGTGGCCTGCACGCTGTCTTCCGTCACATCCTTCCGGACTGCGAAACCGTGGAACTGATGCGTGCCGAGCACCGTGGCCGCGGCGGCGTCCAGCGCCGCTCGGTTCACCGGTCGGCCCAGGGCCCACTCATAGGGTCGACGGAACGGTGAGGCGCTCGCGTCATCCGTGCCCAATTCGTAGCGATACCGTCGGCCGGTTGCGCTCTTTCGCGCGTGGAACCCGGTGCTCATGGCGCTGACCCGCTCCACCCAGCAGTCGCGGGGGAGCAGCGCATTGAGCGCTCGCCTGAGTCCATCGGCTGTCCACTTCATTGGGACGGCGAAGCTGACTCCCATTCCGACGGCATGCACTCCGGCATCGGTTCGACCCGCCCCGTGGGCCACGATCCGACGTCCGCACAACCGTTCCAGCACCCCCTCGAACTCGGCCTGCACCGTGCGGCTGTCCGGCTGTCGCTGCCAGCCGGCGAAATTGCCGCCATCGTAATGCAGGAGGGCCAGATAGGTCCGGCTCATGAGGCCGTAAATATAGCCGGGGGGGAAGGGTTTGTGCTTCTCCCCGGCGGCCCTAGCTTTGGGCCATGCATTCTCCCCTGACTGAAGCCCTCAAAGCCGTTGCCGAGGGTCGCCATCTCACCGCGGACGAGGCCGCCGCGGCGTTCGGCGTGATCATGCGCGGCGAGGCCACGCCGGCGCAGATCGGGGCACTGCTGCTCGGGCTCCGGGCACGCGGAGAGACCGCCGACGAGGTCGCGGGCGCGGCGACCGCCCTCCGTGAGGCGATGATTCCGGTCGTCCCGCCCGAGGGGGCGCCGCTGGTGGATACCTGCGGCACGGGGGGAGGGGGCGTCAGCACCTTCAACATTTCCACCGCCGCGGCGCTTGTCGCCGCTGCCGCGGGAGCCAGGGTACCAAAGCACGGCAACCGTTCCTACACCTCGAAGAGCGGAAGCGCCGATGTCCTGGAGGCCCTGGGCGTCGACATCGGGGCCGGCGCTGAGATCGCGGCGCTTCGTCTCGAGCAGGCGGGGATGGTCTTCCTCTTTGCCCCGAATTTCCACCCCGCCATGCGCCACGTCGGACCGACCCGGAAGGAACTGGGCGTGGCCACCATCATGAACCTGCTCGGCCCGCTGGCGAACCCCGCCGGGGTGAAGCGCCAGGTCATCGGAGTCGCCGACCGGAATCGAGGCGCGCTGATGGCCGACGCGCTGCTCCGGCTCGGGGCCGAGCATGCGCTGGTGGTGCATGGGGAGGTCGGGATGGACGAGATCAGTCCCGCCGGCATTACCCAGGTCTGGGAGATCCGCGATGGCCGGGTGGACCGGTGGGAGATCGTCCCGGAGGACGTCGGGCTCGGCTGGGACCGCCTCGAACACCTCGCCGGGGGCGATCCATCGGAGAATGCCAGCCGGATCGAGGCGCTGGTCTCCGGTGCCCAGGACGAGGCGGGGCGCCGCGCGGTAGCACTGAACGCGGGGGCCGCGATCTACGTTGCCGGACTGGCCCCGACCTTCAGGGCCGCCGTGAAGATCGCCGCGGACGTGCTCGAATCCCGTGGCGCGCTCGCCGTGCTTACCCGGCTCCGGGATCCGGTGTCACGCTGACGCTGGTGGAGACCCGGTCGCCGTGGGCCCACAGCAGGATAAGTCCGATCAGCGCCCACACTAGTTCGCGAAGCCGTGTGACCACCGCCGCGAAGACGCCCTGCGTCGCGCCAAAGCCGAGCAGGGAGAAGACCAGGAAGAGACCCCCTTCCCGCGCTCCCAGCTCGAAGGGCAGGAAGAAGAGCAGGTTGAGGATCGTGGTACTGAGCGCCGTGGCGATGATGGCTTCCGGAATCCGGAAGCCGAGGCCCAGGCCCCAGAAGATCGTCGCGAGCTCGAGCGACATCGTGCACCGGGCAAGGAACTCGAGACCGATCGCGCTCCAGAAGACCCCGGGATGCTCGTGATACAGGGTGATGATCTGGAGATCCAGTTCGCGGAGCTTCGGCCGCTTGCTCTCCAGCCGCCGCACCAGGCGCCTGAGCCCCGGGATCAGGAGCAGCAGGTCGAGTCCGGCCTCGAGGATTCCCTCGTGGTGCCGCCGGATCAGGAACCAGATCACCAGCGCGACGCCCAGCGCGGTCGCGATCAGCAGACTGAGGATCGGCAGGGTGTGCGGCAGGATGAAGATCGCCGGAATCACCGCCGCGATCACGAAGAGCATGTGAGCGAGCGAGAAGAGCAGCCGGTATTGGACGACCGAACCGATGGCCCGCTGCCGACCGAGCCACGGCGCCACCGCGATGGCGCGATAGCCTTCGCCCGCGAGCCCGGCAGCCGGGGCGATATAATTGAGCGCGAAGGTGGAGACGCTGATCGCCCAGGTGCGCAACGGACTCGGGCGGCTCGGCTCGATGCCGAGCATCGTGTACCAGGAGGCGGTGTTGAGGGTGTAGACCACGGCCCAGACCAGCACCACCGGAAGCAGCAACCACCCGGTCTGGCGCAGATGCATCACGATGACGGTGGGGCCGACGTGCCAGACGACGATGCCGGCCAGCACCAGCCCGACAACGAAGAGGGCGAACCGCACTTTCAGACTCACGGTTCGCCCTCAACAGTGGAAGTGACCGGGTAGCGACTCAGTATTTGCGGATCACTCCGACGACGACGCCCTGAATGAGCACGTCCCGCTCCTGGAACCGCATGGGCTGCATCGTCGGATTGGCGGGCTGGAGTCGGATCCATCCCCCCTGCTCCCGGTAAAATCGCTTGACCGTCGCTTCCGCGCCATTGACCAGCGCGATGACCATTTCGCCGTTGTCGGCCGCCTGCTTGCCGTGCACCACCACGAAATCGCCATCCATGATGTGCTCGTCGATCATGGATTCGCCCTGGACCTTGAGGGCGTAGTTCGGTCCGCGCCGGGGAAGCAGCTGATCGGGGACCGCGATGGTCTCGCCGCCCATGATCGACTCGATCGGGGCGCCGGCGGCCACCTTGCCGAGCAGCGGGATTTCGGTGGCGCCCGACATGCCCTTGGGCGGGAGGACCTCGATCGCCCGGCTCTCATTATGAGTGCGGTGGATGTAGCCCTTGCGTTCCAGGTTGGTCAGGTGCTCGTGCACCGTGGCCTATTTGAGGATTTCGCTCTGGCGCTTCGTTAACGGCATGATGCCTCCCGGTTCGTGACCGAACGGACTCCGAATCAAGCTACCCGAATAGCAACCGAAGAGCAAGATGGCAACCAAGTTGGACCAGATTCTGGCCACCACGCGGGCCGGTCTTCCGGCATTGCACGCCCGGCGGAACGAAATCGAGCGGCTCGCAGTGGCCTCCAGCGCCCGCCCCGAGTTTCTGGCAGGATGGGACCGGAGCAGGATGGCCCTCATCGCGGAAGTGAAGCGACGCTCCCCCTCTCAGGGGACCATCCGGGCCGATCTCGATCCGGTGGCCCACGCGACGGCATACGTTGCTGCGGGTGCCAGTGCGATCTCGGTCCTCACCGATGGCCCCTTCTTCGGCGGGTCGCTCGACGATCTCCACGCGGTCGCTGCCCGGGTCCGGGTCCCGATTCTCCGGAAGGACTTCATACTCGATGAGCTTCAGGTGGCGGAGGCGAGAGCTGCGGGTGCGTCGGCCGTGCTGCTTATCGTCCGCGCGCTGTCGCCGGTGCGGCTCGCCGATCTGACCCGTGCCGCGCGGGATTGGGGGCTCGCGACCCTCGTGGAGGTCCATGACGAGCAGGAACTGGAGGTCGCCCTGAGCGCGGAGGCGCCGATCATCGGGATCAACAGCCGGAACCTCGACACCTTCGACATCGACGTGGCCGCCGCCTGGCGATTGATCGCGAGGATCCCGGCGGACCGGATCGCAGTGGCGGAGAGTGGGATGGCGACCGAAGCCGATGTGCGGCGGGCCGCGGAGGCGGGAGCAGATGCGGTGCTGATCGGTACCGCGCTCTCCGGAGCTTCCGATCCGGCGGCCCTGGCGCGTGCGCTGACCGCCGTGCCGCGCCGGGGACGATGATCCCGGCCAAGATCTGCGGCCTCACCCGTCCGCAGGACGCGGCGGCGGCCGTGGCGCTGGGGGCGCGTTACCTGGGGGTCATCTTTGCGGGCGGGCCGCGGCAACTCGATCCCCTCCAGGCCCGGTCGATCGTGGAGGTGGCCGGTCAGGTTCCCGTGATTGGGGTCTTTGGATCGCAGGGCCATGCGCAGATATTAGAGGTAAGGGATGCGGCTGGCCTGGCCGGGGCTCAGCTGCACGGGGGCGCCACCCCGGAACTCGTCCATCAGCTGCAGCGCGAAGGTCTGCGAGTCGTGGTGGTTGTGAAGCTCTCGGGAATCTCCGACCTGGATCAGCTTGCCCGATTGGCGGGGCTCGGCTGTCCGCTTCTCATCGAACCTCGTGTGGAAGGCAAGCTCGGCGGGGCTGGCGTGGCCTTGCCGCTGGCACTCGCCGCCGAGGCCAGGAGCCGGCTCAGTGGGCACCCGATGTGGCTGGCCGGCGGCCTGACGCCGGAGAATGTGGCCGAGGCGGTCCGCGTCGTTCAGCCCGACGTGGTAGACGTATCATCCGGGGTCGAACAGATTCCGGGGATCAAGGATCACCAGCGGATGGCTCGATTTCTGGAGGTGCTGGCGTGACTGTCACGTTGCCGCCCGAGCGCGCGGTCGAGGGCCGCTTTGGCGTCTACGGCGGCCGTTACGTGCCCGAGACGCTCATGGCGGCGCTCCAGGAGCTTGCCGCGCTCTATGACGCAGCGCGCCAGGACGCCGCGTTCTGGGCGGAGCACAACCTGCTGCTCAAGGAGTTCGTCGGTCGTCCGTCGCTGCTGAGTCCCGCACCCCGGTTCTCGGAGCTGGTCGGCGCCACGGTACTGCTCAAGCGCGAGGACCTGAACCACACCGGCGCGCACAAGATCAACAACACCATCGGTCAGGCGCTGCTCGCGCGCCGCATGGGCAAGCGGCGGATCATCGCCGAGACCGGCGCGGGGCAGCACGGCGTGGCCACCGCGACGATCTGCGCCCGGTTCGGGCTCGAGTGCGTCGTCTACATGGGTGAGGAGGACGTGGAGCGTCAGGCGCTCAACGTCTACCGGATGCGGCTGCTGGGCGCGACCGTCGTTCCGGTCACCTCCGGCACCCGGACGCTCAAGGACGCCACGAACGAGGCGCTCCGCGACTGGGTGACCAACGTGCCCACGACGCACTACATCATCGGATCCGTTGTCGGCCCGGATCCCTTCCCCCGCATGGTGCGGGACTTTCAGTCCGTGATCGGAGTGGAGTCGCGGCGCCAGGTCCTGGAGCGTACCGGCCGGCTGCCGAAGACCGTCGTGGCCTGCGTCGGCGGCGGCTCGAACGCGATCGGCATGTTCTCGGGATTCATCGACGATGCGGCCGTGGAGCTGGTCGGCGTCGAGGCCGCGGGAGAGGGTGTGGCCAGCGGACGGCACAGTGCCACGCTCACGGCGGGGCTGCCGGGGGTGCTGCACGGCTGCCTGAGCTACCTGCTGCAGGACGAGGACGGCCAGGTGATGCCGGCGCACTCGGTGTCGGCCGGACTGGACTATCCCGGCGTCGGCCCCGAGCACAGCTGGCTCCGTGATACCGGGCGGGTGCAGTACGAATCGGTGACCGATGCAGAGGCGCTCGCGGCATTCCAGACCGTCTGCCGGCTGGAGGGGATCATTCCCGCGCTGGAGACGGCGCACGCCTTTGCCTGGATCGAACGGAATCGTGGCCGCTGGACGCCTGACGAGCTGGTGCTCATCTGTCTCAGTGGTCGTGGCGACAAGGACGTCGCGCACGTGGCCAAACTGCTCGGGAACGCCTAAGTGACCCAGGGCATGCCGGCGGCAGTGATCCTGCCGCCCTCCCAGATCGAGGAACTGCTCCGGACCCTGGTGAAGGGGCTCCGGGCGTTCCAGATGTACCTGCCGAACAACCCGATCTACCAGCGAGCCATCCAGAACGTCCGGGCCTCCTTCCAGCCGATCTGGGCCGGGGGGATGGATCGCATCGTGCTCCAGATCGTGGAAACCGACATCATCTGGGAAGAGCAGGTCGTCTACCATCAGCCCAACAAGGCGGACAGCCTCGCCTGGTCGCTGTTCAAGGACGGCATGCGCGTGCTCACGCTCTTTCCGGGCGTGGAGGACGAGGAGATCATCCGCTTTCTGGAGATCGTCCAGCGCGCCCGTACCCTCGCGGCCGATGCGGGGGACGACCTGCTGACCCTGCTGTGGGAGCAGGACTTCACGCTGGTCCAGTACCACTTCACGGAGTTCGCGCCGGACAGCGGGGTCCCGGGGCTGTCGGGCGAGGGGGCCTACAGTCAGGCGGCGCCGGCCGATCCCAATGTCGCGGCGGCTCAGGCCCAGGAGACCCGGGGCAAGGTCCAGGAGGATGCGCCGCGGAAGCCGGCCGTCGTCGATCTCGAGGAGTTCGACTCCACGCTCTACTGGCTGGAAGAGGGCGAGATCCGGGCGATCGCGCAGGCAGTCGAACGGGAGTACGCGCAGGACCTGCGGGCGAACGTGCTCAACATCGTCTTCGATATTCTCGAGGACCGGCGCGAGGCGTGGGCGCGGACCGACGTGCTGACCACCATGGAGAGCTATCTCCCGCACGTGCTCAATGCGGGCGACTTCCGCTCCGTCGCGCTGATCCTGCGCGAGACCCGCCTGCTGGTCCGCCGTCCCGAACTGTTCACGGGCGAAGAGCGGGAGCGGCTCGACGCGTTCACCGGGCGGCTGTCCGAACCCGGTGTGCTGCAGCAGATCCTCCAGTCCGTTACCGAGGCCCAGACGCCGCCCTCCGAGGAGGATCTCGGCGAGCTCTTCCGCGAACTGCGGCCCACCGGTCTCGAAACGGTGCTCGTCTGGCTGCCGAAGCTCCCGGCGGCCTCGCCGGTGCACACGCTGCTCGCCTCCGCGGTGGACCGCCTGGCGGAGAACAGCCCGCAGGAAGTCCTCCGCCTGCTCAGGCTGCCGGACTCGGAGGCGCTGTTCTCCGTCATCGCGCTGTGCGGACGCCTCCGGCTGCAGGCCGCGGTGCCCGGTCTCGCCGATACGCTCGGGCACCCGCAGTCCTCCATCCGGCTGGCGGGGACGCAATCGCTGGACGCGGTCGGGACACCGGGCGCGCTGCAGGCCTTGGAGCGCGCGGTCGAGGATACCGACCGCGAGGTGCGCATCGCCGCGGTGCAGGCGCTGGGCAAGCGGGGCTACAAGGGCGTGCTCCGCCGCATTGAACCGGTGGTGCAGGGGAAGCTGCAGCGCGAGATCGACCTGACCGAGCGGATGCGGTTCTTCGAGGCCTACGCCATGATCGCGGGCCCCTCCTCCCTCGAACTGCTCTCGGCGATGCTGTCGCCGGGCGGACTCTTCCGGCGCAAGGAAACCCCGGAGGTGCGCGCCTGCGCCGCGCTCGCCATCGGCCGGCTCAAGACCGCCGAAGCGCGCGACCTCCTGCAGAAATACCGGGACGACAAGGAACTGGTCGTGCGCAACGCCGTGAGCCGCGCCCTGCGTGAGGCGGGCGCGTGACGCGCGACGCCGAGTCGCACGGTCATGGCGGCGAAGAGAAGGTCGCCGACGACGCCTTCCTGCGCTCCGCCGGCCGTGCGTTTCTGCTCGCGATGTACGCCGCGCTCAGGAGTCTCAAGCTCTACCCCATCGAGAACGCCACCGCGCAGAAGTCGCTCGACGATCTCCAGGCCGCCGCGAACGCGATTCTCACGCCGATGGCGGAGATCGAGCTGCGACTGTCCGGCGACTTCCTCTTCGTCAACGGCACGCGGCTTCGCCTCGAACTCGACAACTACGCCTCGTTCTCCAACACCCTCGCGGCGCTGCGCGCCCTGGACGTCGGGGAGATCCGCGTCGCCTCCGGCGTCGAGCGCCGCGAGTGGCAGGTCTTCATCAGCCTCGTCCTGTCGCTCTCCGGCAAGGCGGGCGTCGAGCCGGATCCGGAAAAGCTGCTCGAGCTGCGCGACAAGCTTGCGATCGCCGGCGTGACGCACATCGACGTCGAGCCGCCTATCGAGTCGGAGGAGAAGGTGGCCGATGCGGAGAAGGCGCGCGAAGTGGCGAAGCGCACCTACTCGCATGGCGTGGCGGTGACCAAGGACCTGATCAACAGCGTCCGCCTGGGGCGGACCACGTCGGTCGCCAAGGTGAAGCGGGCGGTCCAGGCCATCGTCGACCAGGTGCTGAACAACGAGACGTCCCTGCTCGGCCTCACCACGATCCGGGACTACGACGAATACACTTTCACCCATTCGGTGAACGTCTGCATTCTCGCGGTCGCGATCGGCAAGAAGCTGGGACTCACCCGGCTGCAGCTCTATGACCTCGGGCTGGCCGCGCTGCTCCATGACGTCGGCAAGGCGCGGATTCCGGTGGAGGTGCTCAACAAGACCACCGGCCTGACCGAAGACGAGTGGAAGCTGATGCAGACCCACCCGTGGCAGGGCGTGCTGACGCTCTTCAACATGCGGGGCTACGGCGAGATCCCCTACCGCCAGATCGTGGTCGCGCAGGAGCACCACATGAAGATGGATCTCACCGGCTACCCGAAGGCGATCCGGCCGAGGGAGCAGGGGATCTATTCCCGCATCGTGGCCGTCGCCGACGGCTATGATGCCGCCACCACCCGCCGCAGCTATCAGACCGTGCCGATCCAGCCGGACCAGGTGCTGCGGGAGATGTGGGAGAATCCGCGCCGCGGCTACGACCCGATGCTGGTGAAGGCGCTCATCAATCTCATCGGCATCTACCCGGTGGGCACCTGCGTCATTCTCGACACCTTCGAAGTGGCGGTCGTGGCCGCCGCCAACCCCGATCAGAGCGTGCTCAATCGCCCGATCGTGCGCATCTGCATCGACCAGAACGGCGCGCTCGTCGGCCCGCCGGGGCGCGAGGAGAATCTCGCCGAGCAGGATGCGACCGGCGCATTCCTGCGCTCGATCGTCAAGGTGACCAACCCTGACCGCTATGGCATTGTCGTCGGTGACTACTTTGTCTGAGTCGCGGCTCGACGCCGCCTGGGCCGCACTCCGGCGTGATGGACGCACGGCGCTGATTCCCTATCTCACGGCGGGGCATCCCGATCGCGACGCGAGTCTGGCGGCGCTTCGCCACGCGGACGAGCATGCGGACATTCTCGAGGTGGGGGTCGCCTTCAGCGATCCGCTCGCCGACGGTCCCACGATCCAGCGCTCCACCTTCGACGCCCTGCATGCGGGCATCACGCTGCCGCGCACGCTCGACCTGATCGCGGAAGCCCGCCTGACGAAGCCCGTCGTGGTCTTCAGCTATCTCAACCCGGTGATCCGCTACGGAGTCGAACGCTTCCTGCGCGACGCCGCCGACCTGGGCATCGCCGGGCTGCTGCTCACTGACCTGCCCGCGGGCAGCGATCCCGCCGTGGAGCAGGCGGTGCGCGAGAGCCCGCTCGACCTGATCCGGCTGATCGCGCCGACCACGTCCGGGGCCAGGCTCGCCGAGGTGGTGCAGGGGGCGGAAGGCTTCCTCTATCTCGTGGCGCGCCTGGGCGTCACCGGGGCGAGCAGCGAACTCGCCACCGGTCTCGAGGCCTACATTGCGCGGGTCCGGGCGGCGAGCCCGCTGCCGCTCGCCGTGGGATTCGGCATCAGCTCCGCCGCGCAGGCACGCACCGTCGCGCACCTGGCCGATGGCGTGGTTGTGGGGAGCGCGCTCGTCGAGCGGCTGGGGCGGGAGGGGCCCGCCGCGGCGGGACGGATGCTGGCGGAACTGCGTGCCGCCCTCGACAGCGCCGATCGGGAGCGGCCTCGGTGAGTCGGGTCTCCCGCGCGCTGCTCGAGGGATACGCGCGGACCGTCGCGTGGGGTGGGACGATCGTGGGCTTCGCCGCCCTGGTGCAGGACCGCCGCTGGTTCGAGCAGCCGTGGGTCGCCGTGGGGCTCGTCGCCTTCGTGGTGGTGCTGCGCCGGGGCCAGATCCAGCTCTCCAAATTCTCCTCGCTCTCACAGATCGGGGTCGTCGCGCTGGTCGGCTCGGTGGCGGCCGGGCCGAGTATCGTGATCTTCGCCCTCGGCCTCGGCGTATTCATCGCCGATGCCTTCTGGCTCCGGAAGCTGCTCCGCGCCGCCTGGATCAACGCCGGCCGCGAGGTCCTCGGATTCGTGGCGGCGTACGGCCTGTATGCGGCCGTCTACCTGCTCATCGACCCGCCGGGCCTGACGATCGAATTCCTGCCGCCGGCCCTCGCCCTCGCCGGGTTCTACTTCTTCTTCACCCGGGCGCTGCTCTACTTCACCCTCCTGATCCGGAACAAGCTCGAGCCGCACGAGCGGCTCATGATCCTCCGCTACGAAATTCTGTCCTATCTGCTCACGATCATCGGCGCGGTGATCGCAGGCGCCGCCATCCGGACCCTGCCCCTGCTGGGCTGGCTCACGGTGATGGCGGTCCTGGGCGTGCTGGGGATGCTGACTACCCGGATCCTCGCGGAGGCGATCGGGGCGGAGGAACTCAACAAGATTCACGCCCGCGAGCGGGTCATCACGAGCAACATCTCGCTGATGGACGCCTTCACCCAGCTCGAGGAGATGGCCAACCGCGTGCTCGACTGGAGCGACTTCCGGATCTACCGGGTCAGCAGCGGCTCCGGAGTACTGCTCTATCGCGGGGTGCTCGGCTGGCCGAATCGGGGCGATCCGCCGTTCGACAGTCCGCAGCTCCGCGAGCTCGCCGTGACCGGGGGCGAGCCGGTGGTGGTCAGCGACGCGCGCAAGGACGAGCGGATGCTGGCGCCGACGCCGGATGCCATCAGCATGCTCCTCCTTCCGCTCCGGTTCGGGAACGAGATCATCGGCACCTTCGAGCTCGATCACCACAAGCCGCATACCTACGGCAAGAAGGAAGTGGCGGCCGCCGCGACGTTCGCGAGCCAGCTCGCGACGGCTATCCACATCGCGGACCTGCGTCGGCCGCTGACCGAGACGGTCGAGCGGGTCGGCGTGCAGGTGAAGGCGCTCGCATCGACGGCGGACGTCCTGCGTTCCTCGGCGAGCGCCGTCGCCCAGACGGCGCAGGCCATTCGCGCCGGTGCGGCGGAACAGGAGCAACTCGTCGCCCAGGGCCGCGAGGCGATGGCGGACTTCGCCTCTCAGGCCCGGGAGGTCGCGGCGGATGGCGCCGCGGCGGCCCGCTCCTCCGCGATTGCCAGCGAAACGGCGGCGCGGAATCGCGAGGCGATTCAGGATGCGATCGCGCGGCTGGTGCAGCTGCAGCAGTTCGTGGACGCCTCCTCGCGTCAGGTCAGCGATCTCTATCAGGTGACCAACCGCCTCATCGGGTTCATCGGGACGATCCGGGAGATCGCGGATCTGACCAACCTCATCGCGCTGAACGCCGCCATCGAGGCCGCGCGCGCCGGGCAGCAGGGACGCGGGTTCGCGGTCGTGGCCGAGGAGGTGCGGCAGCTCGCGTCGCAGAGCGGTCAGGCCTCTCGCGAGGCGGGCGGGCTGGTCGCGGCGATCCTGGGGCAGGTGGCCCAGATCAGCGAGGAGATGGATCGTGGCACGACGACCGTGCGCGGTGTCGAGCAGCTCTCGGCCAACGCGGCCCAGGCGCTCGCCGGCATCGTCACCGGAACCCAGGACGCGGGCGAGCATGCCCGGCGCATCGCGGAGACCGCCGCGCGCCAGGAGGATGCGGTGCTCCGGCTTCGGCTGCAGATGGACCGGGTCGCCGAGGTCTCGGCGCGCACGCTCGAGGACGCCAGCGGCACGGCCCGCCGTGCCTCGGAGACGGCCCGCAGTCATGCCGATCTCGAGCGCGCCATCCGTGAGCTGGCGGCCGTCGCCGAGCGGCTCGAAACGATCGCCCGACACTTCTCCCACGAGCTATGAATCCGCGCGAACGCGTCTATGTCGCCCTGGGCAGCAATGAAGGTGACCGTGCCGGGTTCCTCGCCCGCGCCCGCGAGGCGCTGGCGAAGATCCCGCTCACGACCGTACTCGCCGTCTCTTCCGTCGAGGAGACCGAGCCGGTCGGGCCGGAGGGTCAGGGCCGGTATCTCAACCAGATGGTGCTGGTCGAGACCTCGCTCGATCCGGGCCGGTTCCTCAAGCTGCTGCACAAGATCGAGGATGAGAACGGTCGGGTCCGCGGGGAACGCTGGGGACCGCGCACCCTCGATCTCGATATCGTCCGGTTCGGAACCCGCAGGCTCCGCGATCCCGATCTCCGCATCCCGCACGCCGAACTGCCCAACCGGGACTGGTGGCAGCGGGAGATCGAGGAACTGGACGCGGCGGCCCCGCTCCAGAAGGACGACGGGCCCTAGTCCAGCCCGACCGACGGCCGGCGGGCATCGTGCCCGCTCGCCGAGATTTCCGCACTATCAGAGGTATGGCAATGCCTGACGAAAGCCGGCCCATGACGATTCCCGATCTCCGCGACATGAAGGCCGCGGGACGGAAGGTCACCGTGCTCACCTGCTACGACGCCCTGTTCGCGCGACTGCTCGATGGCGTGGTGGACGTGCTCCTCGTGGGCGACTCGCTCAACCAGGTGCTCGCCGGCCATGAGACGACCCTCAGCGCCACGCTCGACCAGATGATCTATCACGCGGCGGCGGTGCGGCGTGGCGCCCGTCAGTCGCTGGTCTTCGTCGATCTTCCCTTTCTCACCTATCAGGTGACGGTCGAGGAGGCGCTCCGGAACGCGGGACGCGTGATGAAAGAGACCGGCGCGCACGGCGTGAAGCTCGAGGGGGGCGAGCACATGGCGGAGACCATTCGCGCGATGGTGCAGGTGGGCATCCCGGTGATGGGCCACATCGGACTCACGCCGCAGTCGGTCCACCAGCTCGGCGGATACCGGGTGCAGGGGCGGGATCGCCCCGCGGCCGACCGGCTCCGCTCCGACGCCAAGTTCGTCGAGGAGGCTGGCGCCTGCGCGCTGGTCCTCGAACTGGTGCCCTGCGAACTTGCGGGTGAAGTCAGCGCGTCACTCGGCATCCCCACGATCGGCATCGGCGCGGGCCCGGGCTGCGATGGGCAGGTGCTGGTGCTCCACGACATGCTCGGTCTGAACGAGGGGTTCGCTCCCAAGTTCCTGCGGAAGTATGCCGAGCTCGCGGGGACGGTCCGCGAGGCCGTGCGGCACTACAGCGAGGACGTGCGCGCCGGACGGTATCCCGGCCGCGAACACAGTTTCGACTGATGCACGAATTTCACGACAGCGCCGGGCTCCGGACCTGGCGCGCCTCACAGCGCCGCGCCGGCCGACGCGTGGGGCTGGTGCCCACGATGGGGGCCCTTCACGAAGGACATCTCGTGCTCGTCGATGCGGCACGGACGCAGTCCGACCTGGTCGTGATGAGCATCTTCGTCAATCCGCTCCAGTTCGGGCCCGGGGAGGATTACCAGCGCTACCCTCGTGCGCTCGAACGCGATCGCGCGCTGGCCGCCGCCCGTGGCGTGGACGCGCTCCTGGTGCCGACGGTCGAGATGATGTACCCGCCGGGTTCCGAGACGCGGGTGGTGCCCGGTCCGACGGCCACCCGCTGGGAAGGGGCCGTGCGGCCCGGACACTTCGACGGCGTGCTCACCGTAGTCGCCAAGCTGTTCCATCTGGTGGAACCCGAGGTGGCGGTCTTCGGTCAGAAGGACATCCAGCAGGCGACGCTCATCCGCCGCATGGTCAGGGATCTAGACTTTCCGGTGGACCTGGTCATCGTTCCGACTGTGCGGGAATCCGACGGGGTGGCGTTGAGTAGCCGCAACGCTTATCTGGATCCCGGGCAGCGCCAGCAGGCGCAGGCCCTCAGCAGGTCCCTTCGCGCCGCCGAGGCGGCATGGCGTGACGGCGTCACGGAATCCGCTCGTATCGAGCGGGTGATGATGGAGCAATTCCATATCTTTCCAGCAGTTACGGTGGACTATATTGCCATCGTTGATCCGGAGAATCTGGCCCCTGTGGAGCAGGTCAACCGTGGCACGATCATCGCGGTAGCAGGTCGCGTCGGATCGACTCGGCTGCTCGATAACCACATCCTCGGTGCGGAGTTCCGTTGAACCTCCTTGGTGAAGCTCGTCCCACCCCTTCGGGGCTGCGTCCGACTCTTCCAGTCTGGTCGGTCGTCTCGCCGGGAAGGCTCGCTCATATCGAGCGCGTCGCCGGACTGGTCGCGCGCTGGGCCGAAGAGATGGGGGTCCCGGACAGTGAACGAAACCGCTGGCTCCGCGCGGTGTGGCTCCATGATGCGCTGAGGGACGCGCCGCCCGCGGAGCTCGAGCGCTGGGCTCCATCGATTCCCGGACCGGCGTCGTTGCGTCACGGCCCGGCCAGTGCCGCGCGGGCCAAGGCCGACGGTGAGACCGACCGCGGGGTGCTCGATGCCGTCCGCTACCACAGTGTCGGGCTCGCCGAGTGGGACATGGTCGGCCGGGTGCTTTACTGCGCGGACTTTCTCGAACCGGGGCGGGAGCATCTGCGGGAAGAGCGGGAAGAACTCGCCCGCCGCTTTCCTCAGGATCCGAGCGGCGTGCTCCGGGAAGTGGCCCGGGCGCGGCTCGCCCACGCGGTGGCGTCAGGCTGGCCCCTCCCCGAGCCCACGGTGCGGTTGTGGAATTCTCTGCTGGGGCGCGCCGCGGGCTGATCGCCGGCGGGCTACTGCTCTCGCTCGCCGGTCTCTTCCTGCTCGCCCGGTCCCTGCGCCGCGACCGCGTCGAGGGCCATGCCTTCGATATTCCCACTGGGGACAATCGGATCACCGTCGAGGTGCTCAACGGCAGCGGCCGTAACGGGCTCGGGCGCCTGGGCGCCCGACGGCTCCGCCGCCACGGCATCGATGTGGTCCTGTTCGGCACGGCGGACTCCACCGTCGATTCAACGCGGGTGATTCTCCGCCGCGGCGACAAGGTGCGCGCGGCCAGGGTGCTGGACGCCCTCGGCGCCGGGCGGATCCGTGAGGCGCCCGACTCCCTTCTCCTCGTCGACGTGACCGTGATCCTCGGCCCGGATTTCAAACCCGACGAGGACGGGCGCCCGTGACGGCCCGGCGCACCTCCTCGATCAATTCCGCGGGCAGATAGGGCTTCGGCAGGAATGCCGAAATCCGCGCGCCTGCGCACCGTCGTCCGACTTCCTCCTCGCTGTACCCGCTGGTGACGATGACCGGCAATGTCGGCTCCAGCGCACGAATCGCCTGCAGGGCCGCATCGCCACCCATGCCAGGCATGTTGAGATCGAGGATCACCGCTGACAGCGAGCCCCGGCTCTCCCGGAAGCGTGCCACTCCCTCCTCCCCACTCGCGGCGGTGCGGACACTGTAGCCGGCTCGCTCGAGGAATCTCCGCATCAAGGTCAGGACCCCGGCCTCGTCATCCACCAGCAGGACTTCGGCGCTGACCTCCTGGACGCCGCGCGCATCCGTTCGGCCGCCCGTCCGCGGGGCCCCGGCGGAGGCGGGGAAGAGGACCCGCACGGTCGTGCCGTGGCCGGGGGCACTCACCACGCTCACCGTGCCACGATGCCGCCGAACGATGCCGAGGACCGCGGCGAGCCCCAGCCCACGGCCGGAGAAGCGGGTGGAGTAGAACGGCTCGAACATGCGTCGCCGGACCTCCTCGTTCATCCCCGTCCCTGTGTCGGTCACCTCGATGTACGCGAACGTCCCGGCGACCTGATCCTCCGGGAGCACCGTGGTCGCGAGATAGTCCAGGTCGGCGTGGCAGGTGCCGGTCCGAATCGTGACGACACGATGATCCCCCGTGAGCGCCTCCCCCGCGTTGGTGACGAGGTTGACGATGACCTGCTGCAACTGTGCGGGATCGGCTTCGATGACGGGGAGGTCCGCTGCCAGGTCGAGCACCAGCCGGGCCTCGCCTGGAAGCGCCGCCTCGAGCAGCGGGGTGGAACTGCGGAGTACCGCCGCCAGGTCCACCGGACCGATGACGAACCGGCCCTTGCCGGCATAGGCGAGCATCTGGGCGGTGAGTTCCGAGGCGCGCAGGGTCGCCAGTTCGACCTGCTGCAGCGATTCGAATGCCGACGAGCGGGGAGAGACTTCGGCGCGGGCGAGATGGGTGTTGCCGAGGATCAGCGTCAGCAGGTTGTTGAAGTCGTGCGCGATACCGCCCGCGAGGACGCCGAGACTTTCCAGCTTCTGTGATTCGAGCATCCGGTCCTGCAGCTGACGATTCAATTCCTCGATCCGGCGCCGCTCGGTGACATCCTCGTAGATCGCCATGCTGCCGATCACCCGGCCATCGCTGCCCCGCAGCGGGGCCGTGGTGAGGACGACGTCGAGGTAGGTGCCGTTTCGATGTCTCCGCCGCACCTGGCGTCCCAGGAAGGCGCGTCCCGCAAAGACCTCGTTCAGGAACGTGCGGTACTGTTCCTGCTCGTCCTCGGAAATAATGGGCAGGTATCGCCCCAGGGCCTCGCGCTCCGAGTAGCCGAAGACCCGTTCGGCCGAGGGATTCCACCCGGTGACGATCCCTTCCGCCGAAGCCGTCACGATCGGGAGCGGGGACGCATCGATCAGGGCGACGACGCGCTGGTGCAATTCCCGCTCGGCGTCTTCCAGTCTCCGACGCTCGGTCACATCGCCGGCGATCCCGCTGACCAGCGTCGCAGCTGTCTCCGTCCCCCGGATCAGGGTCGCCCGATCGTGGATCCAGCGCACGCTGCCGTCGCGGTGGCAGATCCGGTACTCGATGTCGTAGGCCGCCTGACCCTCGGAGGCGATCAGGTCGGACCAAGCCTGCCCCACCGCGGCCTGATCGTCGGGGTGCACCGCGCCGAGCCACTGCTTCGGATTCGCGGAGGCCTCCTCCGGGCTGATCCCCCAGATCCGCTCGAAGGACGGGCTGATGTACAGCAACTCCGCGGGCTCCAGCTGAAAGAGCCAGAATACCTCGGCGCTTCCTTCGGCCAGCTGGTGGAAGCGTGCTTCCATGGTGTGCAGGGCCTGTTCGGCCAGCTTCTGCGCCGTGATGTCGATCGTCGACCCAGCCATGCGCACGGGGCGACCCTGTTCATCCCAGCGCGCTTGCCCATGCACCAGGAACCAGCGCCAGGTGCCGTCCCTGGCCCGCATCCGGTATTCCGTGACATAGGGCTGCCGGTGCTCGAAGTGCAGCCGCACCAGCTCATGGGTCCGCGCGCGGTCATCCGGATGCAGCAACCGTTCCCATGTCGAGACGTGATTCTCCAGCTCGTCGTCCTCGTAGCCGAGCAGCCGCTTCCATTCCGGGAACAGCCGCGTGTGGCCGGTGACCACGTCCCAGTCCCAGATGCCGGCGCGCGTCCCCGTCATCGCCAGGGCGTACCGGTCCTCACTGTCCTTGAGCGCCTGCAGGGCGTTGCGGCGCGCGCTGATGTCCCGGCAGAGCGCGATGATGGTCCCGTCGGACAGGGTGGCCGCGTTGATCTCGATCGGAACGATGCTGCCGTCCGTGCGGAGATAATCGATCTCGAGATCCTCGGTCGAACCGCTCGTCACGCATTCCCTGACGGCAGCGGCGTTCCGCTCCAGATCGTGCGGTGCCGTCCACTCGGTGACGGGACGCCCAAGGATCTCTCCCAGCGAGCCTCGGCCGGTCAGCCGGAGGTACTCCTCGTTCGCCACGAGCACGCGCCCGTCGCCATCGACAATCAGAAAGCCGGTGTGGGTGATTTCGACGAGCGAACGGTAGCGCTGCTCGCTCGCCTGCAGTGCCTGCTCGGCCTGCTTGCGGGCATCGATGTTCGTGACGATCGCGAGGGCGCCCCGGTAGGTGCCGGTATCGTCCTGAACGGGATTGGTGGACATCAGCGTCCACACCGAGCGCCCGTCGCGGTGTCTCAGCCTGAAGTCGTGCTGTTCAGCCACTCCCTGTGCGCGGCGGTCCAGATTGGCAGTGGAGATCGACCGGGCATCCTCGTCCATGAAGTCGAACAGGTGCCGACCGAGCATCTCCTCCGGCGTGTAGCCCAGCATCGCTGCCATCTGAGCGTTGACGAACGTGGTGCGGGCCTCGGCGTCGATCATCCAGACACCGTCGATCATCGTTTCGATAATCTGGCGCGAGCGCGTCTCGAGCTCCGCCACGCGCCGCTCGGCGGCCAGAATGCGGGTGAGCTCGACATGACTGACCACGGCGCCGCGCTCGGTGCTCGTGAGCGGAACGACCCGCAGCAGGAAGGTCCGGACGCCCTCGTGAGTCTCCATGGTGTAGCTCGACTCGAACGCCTGGAGCTCCCCGGCGAGCACCGCCCGAATCCCCTCGCCGATCGACTCGGCGCCCGGGCAGGTGGGGGCCGCCTTCCGGCAGACCTCGAGGTAGTTCCATCCGACGAAGCGCGGCACGGGGGCGCCATCCGGCGCCGGCGCGAAGTCGCTCCAGGCGCGATTCACGCTGATCAGCCGGCCCCGGGCGTCGATAACCGCGATCTCGGCGGGCGCCGCATCGAAGACCGCGCTGCGCATGCGGGCCGCATCCTCGGCGGCGGCCGACCAGCGGCCGATGAGAGGCCGCATCGCCATGAGGGCGAGCAGCAGCAGGATGGAGATGCAGAGGGCGATCCCTTCGGTCGCGGGATCGATGGGTTTGTGGTGGGGGCCGATCGCCTGCGCGATCGTCATGATCCGGCGCAGGGCCATCAGTGCGATGGCGGCCGCCACCAGTGTCCAGGCGAGGGCACGTCCAGTGCGGATCGCCAAGCGGATCGCCAGGCTGGCGGCCGCGATCTGGAAGAGCAGGGAGAGGGCGACCAGCAGCATCGGGCCCACCGCCTTGGGCGGAGGTCAGCGTCCACCGAGGAGTCGCCTCCTCGGAGCGAACTGCAGGCGGAGCGTTGCCGCATGCAGGCCTACCGTAGGAGCATCGGCCTCGACGACCGGCGACATGAGGGGGGATCAGGCCGCCTCGGACGCTAATGGACGGTACCGGAGGACGCTACCGGAGGTACCGGTCCGATGGGGAGGTCACCCCGCTGGGATGTGGCCCATCACCAGGTCCATCACGTTCGTGCCGGTCATGCCCGTCTTGAAGATGGCGCCCCCGGCCGACAGTGCGTCGAAGCCGTGGTGGGATGCCAGGTCGCGCGCGGGATCGCGACCCGTCGCGCGAATCCGGCCCCAGGTTTCCCGGTCCGCAAATCCCCCGGCCGCATCCGTCGGGCCGTCCCGGCCATCGGTCCCGGCCGCAAGCAGCGTGACCGGGCGCGCACTGCGCGCCAGTACTTCCGCGGCGGCCAGCGCGAGTTCCTGGGAACGGCCTCCCAGCCCGGCATCGGGGGAGAGGGTGACGGTGGTCTCTCCTCCCCAGACCAGGACTGCATCTTTATTCACTCCCCCGGCTTGCGCTCGGGCGATCTTTGTGGCATCATAATCCAGAAGCCGTTGGGCAAGTCGTCTTCCGACCTCGGCCGCCTCGCCTGCCAGTGCGCTGTCGACCAGGGCGGCTTCGAGTCCGAGATCACGCGCCGCGGCACACGCCGCCTCGAGGGCCAGCCGGTTGCTGGCGACGAGGCAGGTGCTGGTGGTGCGGAACGCCGGATCGCCGGGCTTCGGAGTTTCTGGCAGGGCCCCTCGCTGGACCGCTTCGAGGTGCTGGCGGAGTGAGGGCGGCAGTGGTTCCCACAGGCCGGCCGCGGTCAGAGCTTCACGCACCTCGGTCGCGTTGGACGAATCCGGAACGCAGGGACCTGAGCCGATCGAACCCAAGTCGTCGCCGATTACGTCCGAGATTGTGAAATTTTTCACGTGCGCCGGGGCCAGGGCCGCTGCGAGACGACCTCCAGCCCAGCGCGCGAACCGTTTGCGGATCCGATTCATCGCCGTAATATCGAGGCCGGACCCCAGCAGGAGACGATAGAGTTCGGTGAGATCGGCGGCCGCGAGACCTTCGACCGGCGCGCCGATGAGGCTTGTCGTTCCCCCGGACAGGAGTACCCAGACTTCGTCCTCGGGGCGCACGGCACGAACCGCCTCGGCCAGCGCCCCGGCGGCCGCGAGAGAGCCGGGGCCAGGCTGGGGGTGGTCGCCGACAGCGACCCGCAGCGTGGGGTGGGGTGATGCCGACGGCTCCGGAACGACGAGGAGGCCACCCTCCGGAGCGCGTCCCTGTGCGGCCAGATAGGCGACGGCGGCCTCGGCCATCGGCTCCGCGGCCTTGCCCAGGGCAAGCAGGTGGATCGCTCGGCCGGGCGCAGGCGGATGGGCCGCGAGTGCCGCACGCAGGGCAGGACCAGGGGCGGCTGCACGGACCGCCGCCCAGAACAGGTGGGTCAGCAGGGCCCGCGGGTCCGCGGGTGGAGGGTGAGTCATAAGGTTCCGGAAGTCGAGGGTGCGGTCGTCGCGTATGAACATACAGCCGCCCGCAAGCATTCGCGCGTGAGCCCAGTGCTCCCGCTCCGTGTTGTCTCCAGCGTAGAGGATGGTCCCATGTCAGGCCGCAACTTCCTGTTCGTCCCGGGTCCCACGAACACTCCCGATCGTATCCTCCGCGCGATGCACGTGCCGATGGAGGATCATCGCTCCTCGTCATTCCCCGATCTCGCCGGCCCGCTCCTCAAGGATCTGCGCAAGATCTTCAAGACCGAGCAGGGTCAGGTCATCGTGTTCCCCGGCACGGGCACCGGCGGCTGGGAGTCGGCGCTCGTGAACACCCTGTCTCCCGGGGACAAGGTGCTCTCCTTCCGCTACGGTCAGTTCAGTCATCTCTGGATCGACATGATGCAGCGGCTCGGGCTGAACGTGACGGCCATCGATATCGAGTGGGGTGAGGGCGCGCCTCCCGAGATGCTGCACGAGCTTCTCAGCAAGGACACGACGCACGAATACAAGGCGGTCTGCATCGTCCACAACGAGACGGCGACCGGAGTGACCAGCGACATCGGTGCGGTCCGCAAGGCGATCGACGCCGCCAAGCACCCGGCCCTGCTCTTCGTCGACAGCGTCAGCGGACTCGGCAGTCTCGACTTCCGCATGGACGAGTGGAAGGTCGACATCACCGTCACCGGCTCCCAGAAGGGCTTCATGCTGCCGGCCGGCGCCGGCATCGTGGCCGCGGGGCCGAAGGCGATCGAGGCGGGGAAGACCGCGAAGTTCGGCCGCTGCTACTGGAGTTTCGAGGACATGCTCCGGGCCAACGCGACCGGCTACTTCCCCTACACGCCGTCGATCCCCATGCTGTACGGCATGCGTGAGGCGGTGAACATGCTGCTGGAGGAGGGGCTGGAAAATGTCGTCGCGCGGCACCACCGGCTGGCCGAGGGGTGCCGCCAGGCGGTGGGGGCATGGGGGCTCTCGCTCTGCGCGAAGGACCGGAAGTGGTACTCCGACACGGTCAGCGCCATCATGGTCCCGACCGGTTTCAATGGCGCCGATGTCATCGATGTTGCGTACCGCCGGTACAACTTTGCGCTGGGCGCGGGACTGAATAAGGTCGCCGGGAAGCTGTTCCGCATCGGCCACCTGGGCGACCTCAACGAGATCACCCTGCTCGCCGGCATCGCAGGCGCGGAGATGGCGATGCGTGATGTCGGCATCAAGGTCGAGCTCGGCAAGGGTGTCGCCGCGGCCCAGCAGTACTGGATCGGTACGCAGGCGCCGCTGCCCCCCAAGAAGGGGGCGCCGCCGGTCGAGGCCGCGGTGAAGGCTGCCGCCAAGCCGGCCGGGGTCGCATGAGCCACACCCGCTACGAGCCGGCTCGTCCGCGCCTGCAGCGCAGCGAGCTGGCCGTCCCGGGGTCCAACCCCGCGATGTTCGAGAAGGCGCTCACCTGCGCCGCCGACTACGTCTTCCTCGACCTCGAGGACGCAGTTGCTCCGGCCGACAAGGAGCAGGCCCGTGTCAACGTCATCGAGGCGCTGAACAAGTACGACTGGCGGGGGCACGGCAAGACGATCTGCGTGCGGGTGAACGGCATCGACACCCACTACTTCTACCGCGACATGGTGGACGTCGTCGAGCAGGCCGGCGACAAGCTCGATGTCGTCCTGGTGCCGAAGGTCGGCGTTCCCGGTGACGTGTACCTGACGGACGCCCTGCTCACCCAGATCGAGATCGCGAAGAAGATCCCGCATCGCATCGGCATCGACGTGCTCATCGAAACCGCGCTCGGCATGGCGAATGTCGAGGCAATCGCCACGAGTTCCAGGCGACTCGAGGCGATGCATTTCGGCGTCGCGGACTATGCAGCGAGCATGCGGGCGCGGACGGTGAACATCGGCGGGCTCAATCCGGATTATCCGGGCGACCAGTGGCATGCGTCCCTGACCCGGATGATCGTCGCGTGCCGGGCCTATGGCCTCCGCCCGATCGACGGACCGTTCGGCGACTTCAAGGATCCCGAGGGGTTCCTGCTCGCGGCGCGCCGCGGTGCGGCGCTGGGGATCGAGGGGAAGTGGGCCATCCACCCGTCGCAGATCGAGCTCGCGAACCAGGTCTTCACGCCGCCCGAGGCCGAAGTCAGCCGGGCCCGGCGGATCCTGGAGGCGCTGGAGCAGGCGGCGCGGGAAGGCAAGGGAGCCGCGCAGCTTGACGGCCGGATGATCGATGCGGCAAGCGCCCGCATGGCCCAGAACGTCGTGGACATGGACAAGGCGATCGGCTCGAAGCGGTAACCGCCGACCACTATCACCATATGCGTGCACTGCGGTGCGCGCCAACGCTGCACGAGGGGGATTGCGTGGACATCCACGAATACCAGGCCAAGGAGTTGCTGGCGAATTTCGGGGTCGCCGTCCCGCGGGGCGGGGTGGCGTACAGCGCCGAGCAGGCGGTCTATCGCGCGGCCGAGATCGGGGGGACGCGCTGGGCCGTGAAGGCCCAGATCCACTCCGGCGCGCGCGGCAAGGCGGGCGGCATCAAGCTCTGCAGCACCGAGGATGAGGTCCGCAAGGCCGCGACGGAGCTGCTGGGCAAGCGGCTGGTGACGCATCAGACGGGTCCCGAAGGCAAGGTCGTCCACCGGCTCTACATCGAGGCGGCCGTCCCCATCGAGCGCGAGCTCTACATCGGTTTCGTGCTGGACCGCAAGAGCGAGCGGATCATGCTCGTGGCGCATCCGCATGGCGGCATGGAGATCGAGGAGATCGCCAACAGCGAGCCGGAGACCATTCTCCGTCAGACCATGGAGCCCGCGGTCGGGATGCGTGCCTTCCAGGCCCGCGAGATCGCCTTCGGGCTGGGCGTTCCGGCCGGCTCGGTCAACCGGATGGCGACGGTGCTGCTCGGGTGCTACCGCGCCTTTCGCGACCTCGATGCCACGATGGTCGAGATCAATCCGCTGGTGCTGACCCGGGACGGCCTGCTGCTGGCGCTTGACGCCAAGATGTCCTTCGACGACAACGCGCTCTTCCGCCGGCCGAATGTCAGCGAACTGCGCGACCATGCGGAGGAGGATCCGCGCGAAGCGCAGGCCAGCGAGGCCGGCCTCAACTATGTGGCGCTCGATGGCGAGATCGGCTGCATCATCAACGGTGCCGGCCTCGCGATGGCCACGATGGACATGATCAAGCATGCGGGCGGGTCGCCGGCCAACTTCCTGGACGTGGGCGGCGGGGCCTCGCCGGAGCGGGTGGCGATGGCGTTCAAGCTGGTGCTGCAGGACCGGAAGGTGGCCGCGATGCTGGTGAACATCTTCGCCGGCATCAACCGGTGTGACTGGGTGGCGAAGGGTGTCATCCAGGCGGTGAAGGAGGTCGGCGTGAACGTCCCCCTGGTGCTCCGCCTCGCCGGGACCAACGTCGAGGAAGGCAACCGCATCATCGCCGAGTCGAACCTGCCCATCATCACGGCCAACTCGCTGGCGGATGCCGCCGAGAAGGTCGTCGCGGCGTGGAAGAAAGCGAAGGGGAACTGACCATGGCGATCATGATCAACGAACTGAGCCGCATCATCGTCCAGGGGTTCACGGGCGACAAGGCGACGTTCCACGCGCAGAAGATGATCGAGTACGGCTCGAAGGTGGTCGGCGGTGTCACGCCCGGAAAGGGCGGCCAGTCGCACATCGGGCTGCCGGTATTCAATACTGTGAAGGAAGCGGTCGACGCGGTCTACCCCGATGCCAGCCTCATCTTCGTGCCCGCCGCGTTCTGCGCGGACGCGATCATGGAAGCGGCCGACGCCGGGATCAAGCTGGTCTGCTGCATCACCGACGGGATCCCCGCTCAGGACATGATGATGGTGAAGCGCTATCTCCGCCGGTATCCGAAGGAGAAGCGCACCACGCTCGTCGGCCCGAACTGCGCCGGGCTGATCAGTCCCGGCAAGTCGATGCTCGGCATCATGCCGGGACACATCTACATGCCCGGCAAGGTGGGCCTGGTGACGCGTTCCGGCACGCTCGGCTATGAGGCGGCGGCGCAGATGAAGGATCTGGGGATCGGCGTGTCGTCGAGCATCGGCATCGGTGGCGACCCGATCAACGGCTCCAGCTTTCTGGATGTCCTGGCTCTCTTCGAGCAGGACCCGGAGACCGAGGCCGTCATGATGATCGGCGAGATCGGCGGTCCGCAGGAAGCCGAGGCCGCGATGTGGGTGAAGGAGCACATGACCAAGCCGGTCATCGGATACGTCGCCGGTCTGACCGCGCCGAAGGGGCGCCGCATGGGGCACGCGGGCGCGATCATCTCCGCCTTTGGAGACACCGCGGCCGAGAAGGCCGAGATCATGCGTTCGCTCGGGCTGACGGTGGCGAAGAGTCCGGCGCACCTGGGCGAGGCGGTCGCGGAGGCGCTGGCGAAGCGGCCGGCGAAGAAGCGGATGGTGACCCGGTGAGCGCCAGGCCGAAGGTCATCATCACCCGCAAGATCCCGGCGGCGTGTGAGGCGGAGGCGCAGCAGCATTTCGACGCGGTGATCAACCGCGACGACGTCCCGCTGACCACGGCCGGGCTGCAGGAGGCCCTGCGGAACGCGGACGCGCTGCTGCCGACGGTGACCGACAAGATCACCGCCGAGGTGCTGGGCGCGTCGCCGCGCCGGGCGAAGATCATCGCGAACTTCGGCGTGGGTTTCAACAACATCGACATCGCCGCCGCCAAGGCCGAGGGGCTGACGGTCACGAATACGCCCGACGTCCTGACCGACGACACCGCGGACATCGCGCTGACGCTGCTGCTGATGGTGGGCCGGCGCGCGGGGGAAGGGGAGCGGCACGTCCGCAACCGGCAGTGGACCGGCTGGCGCCCGACGCACATGCTTGGCGCCAAAGTGAGCGGGAAGACCCTCGGCCTGATCGGCTTCGGGCGCATCGCCAAGGCGGTGGCCCGGCGGGCGCATCACGGCTTCGGGATGAAGATCATCTTCAGCGACCCCTTCCCGCCGTCGGCCGATGAGGCGAAGGCGCTGGGCGCCGAGCAGCGCCCGAGTGTGGAGGCCGTCCTCGCCGAGGCGGATTTTGTCTCGCTGCACTGCCCGGCAATGCCCGAGACGCGACACCTGATCAACGCCGCCCGGCTCAAGCAGATGCGACCGGACGCGTTCCTGATCAATACCGCTCGCGGCGACGTGGTCGACGAGGCCGCGCTGGTCGACGCGCTCAAGGCCGGGACGATCGCGGGCGCGGGTCTCGATGTCTTCGAGAAGGAGCCGACCGTCACACCCGATCTGCTGACCATGGAGAACGTGGTGCTGCTGCCGCATCTCGGGAGTGCGACGCTGGAAACCCGGGTCGCCATGGGCATGCGCGCCATCGAGAACCTGAAACTCTTTTTCGCGGGCCAGCCGGTTCGCGATCGCGTCGTGTGACCCAGGACGCCGCCGCGCCGTTTCCCGCCGACTCACTCCCGATCTCCGCCGATCCGCTCGCGGCGAGTGCCGCGCAATACGCGACGGAGGTGGCCGAGCATCTCTTCCAGCTCCTGGTCGAGGTGGTGCGCGTCCGCCACCCGTATCTCGAGCCGGTGCTCGAGGGCGGGGAGATGGACCCGACCTGGACCACCGAACAGCTCGAGGCCTGCCTCCGGGCCCAGGGGATCTGGTTCCAGCTGCTCGCGATCGCCGAACAGAACGCCGGCATGCGACGGCGGCGGCAGACGGAGACCGAGCGGGGGCAGGAACAGGTGCGCGGCACGCTGGCGTCGGTGCTGCATGGTCTCTCGGAGCAGCAGCTCGCCGGTCCGGACGAGGTGCGCGGACTGCTGCGGCAGCTCCGCATCCGCCCGACGATCACCGCCCACCCCACCGAAGCGAAGCGGGTGACGGTGCTCGAGAAGCACCGCCGGATCTACCGCAAGCTGGTCGACCTCGAGTCGCCGCGGTGGACACCGCGCGAGCGGACCCAGCTGGTCGACGCCCTCCGACAGGACATCGAACTGCTCTGGATGACGGGCGAGCTTCGTCTGGAGAAGCCGACGGTGCCGCAGGAGGTCTACTGGGGGCTCCACTTCTTCAGCGAGACGCTCTTCGAAGCCACCACCGAGACGATCGAGAAGCTCGACCGGGTGCTCGCGCAGACGTTCCCGGGTGAGCGCTTCGAGATTCCGCCGTTCTTCCAGTTCGGGAGCTGGATCGGTGGCGATCGCGACGGCAATCCCTTCGTGACCAACGATGTCACCCGGCGCACGCTGGGTGAGAACCGCCTCGCCAGCCTGTACCGCTACCGGCAGCGGCTGGTGGAACTGCTGCGCACGCTGAGCATCACCGACCGGGCCCTCGAGGTGTCACCGGGGTTCCGTGCCGCACTGGAACGGGCCCTCGCACTGTCCGGAGACGGCCCCGGCATCGTCAGCCGCAACCCGGGGGAGGTCTTCCGCCAGTACCTCGCCTGCATGACCCGGCGGCTCGATGGCGCGATCCGACTCGGGGAGCAGGGCAGGACCGCCCAGGGATCGGAAGGCTACGCCTCCGCCGACGAACTGCTGGGCGATCTGCGCATGGTGGAGCAGGCCCTTCGTGACGGAGGCAGCGGTAATCTCGCCGACGCGCTGGTGCGCCCGGTCCGTCGCGAAGTCGAGACCTTCCGCTTCAGCACCGTGCGGCTCGACCTGCGCGAGAACACCGCCCGCCTGACACAGGCCCTCGTGGAGCTCTGGCGGGTGACCACGGGGGAGACGGGGGATCCGCCCCCCGTCGCCTCCGAGGCCTGGCGGGCCTGGCTCCTCGCGGAGCTGGCCCGGCCAAGGAAGGGGGACCGTCCGATCGAGGTCTTCCCCGAGGCGGTCCGCGAGACGATCGGCATGTTCCGGGTGGTGCGGGAGATGCGCGCCGATCTCGACCGGGAGGCCTTCGGCAGTTTCGTGCTGAGCATGACCCGTGAGGTGGCCGACGTGCTCGGCGCCTACCTGCTCGCCAAGGAAGCGGGGCTCTTCGCGGACGAAGCCGGCATCGAGAGCTGCACGCTGCCCATCGTGCCCCTGTTCGAGACGATCGAGGACTTGCACCGCGCGCCGCACATCATGCGTGAACTCCTCGGCATCCCCGTCGTCCGCCGGTCGGTCCGTGCCCTCGGCGGCACCCAGGAGGTGATGATCGGGTATTCGGACAGCAACAAGGACGGCGGATTTCTCTCCTCGAACTGGGAACTCTTCAAGGCCCAGGCGCGTCTGACCCGACTCGGCGAGGAGCTCGGGGTCCCGATCTCCTTCTTCCACGGGCGGGGCGGGTCGGTCAGCCGGGGCGGGGCTCCGCTGGGACGCGCCATCGCGGCGCAGCCGGCCGGCTCGATCAAGGGCCGCATGCGGCTGACCGAGCAGGGAGAGGTGGTCTCCCTCAAGTACGCCAACAAGGGCACCGCGCAATACCAGGTGGAAATGCTGGCAGCGAGCGTGATCGAACATTCGCTCCGCTCCGAGCACGAGGCGGCACTGGTCCCAACCAGCGAGTACGATGAAGCGATGGAGGCGCTGTCCGGCGCCGCGCAGGCGGCCTATCGGCGCTTCGTCGAGCGGCCGGATCTGATCACCTACCTTGGCGCCGCCAGCCCGCTCGAAGAGCTGACGCTGCTCAACATTGGCTCCCGGCCGGCGCGCCGGACCGGTGCCCGCACCCTCGCGGACCTGCGCGCCATTCCGTGGGTGTTCGCCTGGTCGCAGAACCGGCACTTCATCACCGGGTGGTACGGCCTAGGCAGCGGCCTCGAGACCTTCATGCAGATTCGGGGCGAACGCGGGGTGAAACTCCTGCAGCGGATGTACGAGGACTCGCGCCTCTTCCAGCTGGTGCTCGATGAGCTGGAGAAGACTCTCTCCTACGTCGACCTCGACCTGGCCAGGCTCTACGCCGACCTGGTGCCGGACGCGACGACCCGCGAGGAGATTTTCGCGATGGTCGAGACCGAATACCGCCGGACGGTCGCGATGGTACTGCGGGTAACGGGCGGGACGGAACTGGCGGAGCGGTTCCCCCGCTTCCGGCGCCGGCTGCAGCGGCGGCTCGCGACGATCAATCAGGTCAGCCGCCAGCAGGTCGAACTGCTGCGCCGCTTCCGGGCGTCGGCGGGTGAGCAGGAACGGCAGCAGTACCTGTCGGCGCTGCTCCTGTCGATCAACTGCATCTCAGGCGGGTTCGGCGCGACGGGATAGGGAGAGGCGATACCCTCGAAACGCGAACGACCCTCCAGCCGCCGGCCGGAGGGTCGTCTTGCGTTCGCCGCTCAGGCCGAGGTGGGCTCCCGCTGTTTCCCCCGCTTCGCTTCGACCTCGACACGGAGCTGACCGCAGGCCGCACTGATGTCGAGTCCCCGGCTCCGGCGGACCACCGCCTCGATGCCCTGGTTCTTGAGACGATCGGCAAATTCACGGATCCGGTGTGGTGACGTCGGAGTCAGGCCCGGAGCGCCACCCGGATGCAGGGGGAGCAGATTCACGAGAGCTCCCATCCGCCGTGCCAGCCTGGCGAGATCATCCGCGTCGCGGTCGGTGTCGTTCTTACCCGCGATCAGCACGTATTCGAAGGTGATGCGCTTGCGAAAGGCCTTCGCCGCCTCCAGCACCTGCCGGAGATGGTACTTCTTCTCGATCGGCATGAGCGGAAGGCGCCGCGCTTCGTCCGGTGAGTGCAGGGAGATGGCGAGGCGGAACTGCTCGGGCCGGGCCGCCAGCTTCTCCATGCCCGGGATGATGCCCACCGTCGAGACGGTGATGTGCCTGGCGCCGATGCCGAGCGCTTCCGGGCTGTTGAGGATGGTCAGGGCGGTGTCGACCGCCGTCCAGTTGAGCAGCGGCTCACCCATGCCCATGAAGACGATGTTGGTGGGCTTGTCGGAGGGGTCGCGAAGCACCACTTCCCGAACCTGGCCGGCGATCTCGAACGGCGACAGGTTCCGGCGGAATCCCATGGTGCCGGTCGCGCAGAAGACGCACCCGAGGGCACAACCCGCCTGCGAGGAGATGCAGAGGGTGCGGCGAGTCCCGGAGGGGATCAGGACGGACTCGACCAGCTCCCCGTCGTTGAGGCGCCAGAGGTACTTCCGGGTAGCGTCCGCGCTGGTCTGAAGGGTGGCCAGCTCCAGCCGGGGTAGTGGCCAGTCGCGCTGCAGGCGTTCACGCAGTTCCGCGGGAAGGTCGGAGGCCTCGCTCCAGCATCCGATCGGGCGCTGCCAGAGGCGGGGCAGCAATTGCCGGGTACGATAGCCGGGAAGCCCCGCTTCGACGACCCACTGGGCCATTCGTGAGGCAGCGACGGCTGGCGAAAGGTCCAGCAGGGTCAGCGGATGAGATGAGGCCGGCATGGGCAAAAGATAACCTTAGATTCGCGGGTCGCGGTCACGCCACGACCTGTCGCCGACATGCCACGGGGACGGGTGTGAAGACTAGACAGTTGACCGATTCATCCGAAATTCACATCTTCGCATGTCCCCGCAAGGCCAATACGAGACTTCCCCCGGTGGCCGGCCGCCTGCGTCCGCGCGCCTGCCGCCTGCTTTACCCCAGTCCCCCGCCGGAGGCATGCATGCAGAAGAAGTGGCTGGTCCTCTCCTCAATCGGTCTCGTAGTGGCAGCCTGTTCGGACAACTCGACGGCCCCGACCTCAACCGCCGAGATGCGAACCCCGGCCAAGATCGTCGGCATTGCGCCGGGGCGCACCAAGATCATGGCACTGCGGGGCGCGAGGTCGGCGTTCAGCGGGGTCACCGGGCAGGCGACGGGCATCAACTACCACGGCGGGCCGATCGTCACCACGATGAAGGTGCAGGCGATGTACTGGGGCACCACGGCCGTGTACACTGGCGGGCCGACGCCCGGCACGACCGGAACCGGCGCTCAGGACGGTTCGCTGATCGGGCACTTCCTCCGCAACCTCGGTGGGTCGCCCTACTACAACATCAACACGACCTACACCGACCAGGTGGGTGGCGGGCACACCGTGGCCAACAGCATCACCTACACCGGGTTCTGGGCGAACAACCAGAATGTGCCGCCTGCCAACGGCACGACGGTGTCTGACGCCACGATGCAGGCCGAGCTCGTCCGGGGCTTCACGACCGGCGCGCTGACCTACGATCCGCAGACGATCTACACGATCTTCACCAAGGGGAACACCAACCTCGGTGGCGGCTTCGGCAGCCAGTACTGCGCCTACCATGGCTATTTCACCTGGAACGGCAATGTGGTGATCTACTCGGCCCAGCCGTACGTCGGCCAGTTCCTCAATGGCTGCAGCAACGGCACGGCGGCGCCGAACGGCGATGCCGCGGCCGATGCCGAAGTCAACGTGCTGGCGCACGAGATCGAGGAGGCCCACACCGATCCGCAGCTCGATGCCTGGTGGGACACCATCACCGGCATGGAGAACGCCGACAAGTGTGCCTGGACCTGGGGCACGACCTATAACAACGGCACGGGCGTCGCGAACATGAACCTCGGTGGCAAGGACTTCCTGGTCCAGCAGAACTGGATCAACGCCGGCACCGGGGGCTGCCTCACCGCCTACAATCCTGGCGCGAACCAGCCCCCCGTGGCCGCATTCACCTCGAGCTGCAACAACACCACCCGGGCCTGCACCTTCAACGGCAGCGGCTCGACCGACGACGTGGGCATCGTTTCCTATGCGTGGACCTTCGGGGACGGCGCAACCGGCACCGGCGTCAACCCGTCGCACACCTACGCTTCGGCCGGGACGTACTCGGTCAAGCTGACCGTGACCGATGGTGGCGGACTGAGCAATTCGCTGACGAAGTCGGTGACGCTGACCTCCGGCACGAACCAGCCGCCGGTGGCGTCGTGGACCGTGGTCTGCCAGCCGGCTCCGGCCCACAGCTGCACCGTCAATGGCACCGCCTCACGCGACCCGGACGGCACCATCGTTGGCTATCGCTGGACGAACGGAAGCACGCTGCTGTCCACCGCGGCGACCTTCACCCGGAACTTCTCCAAGTCGGTGAAGGTGACCTGGACCCTGACCGTGACCGACAACGGCGGGAAGACGGGCAAGCTGACCAAGTCCTTCACGGTGCCCTGATCGACCGCTCTGACAGCCACACCTGCCGCCGGGGTCCGCGAGGGCCCCGGCGGTCTGGCTTCTCCCCCCCGGCACGCCACTCCTAACTCCTCTCCCCTGAATCGGTTGCCCGCCCCCGGCTGGCGGGTTAGGTTACCCCAATCTCGTGCCAGATCCCGGATTGCTGCTCACCGAACTCCTGACCCCCGAACGCATCAAGGTGCCCCTCGCGGCCGCCGACAAGCCCGGCGTCCTTCGCGAACTGACTCAGCTCCTCGCGGAGCGGGCCGGGGTCGATGCCGAACCGCTCCTCGCCGCCGTGCTGGAGCGGGAGCAGGTGCTGTCCACCGGGATCGGACATGGCATCGCCATCCCGCATGCCAAATCGCCGCTGGTGGCGGAACTCAGCCTTGTAGCGGGATGCGCCCCCCATGGCGTACCGTTCGAGGCGCTCGATGGGGAGCCGGTCCGGCTGTTCTTCCTGCTGATCGGGCCGGACAGTGCCGCAGGACAACACGTGAAGGCGCTCTCCCGCATCGCGCGGCTGGTTCGGCGCGAGAGCGTGCGCGAGACCCTGCTGCAGGCGCAGGACCCCATCGCCTTTCACCAGATTCTCGTCGAAGCCGAGGAACGATGACCGCCGCCACTGCTCTCCGGACCCACCGCGCGGGAAGTCTCCGCCGTGAACATGCCGGCCTTGCCGTCCGACTCGGTGGCTGGGTGCACCGGGTGCGCGACCTGGGCGGGCTCCTGTTCATGGACCTGCGCGACCGGGACGGGCTGGTGCAGCTCTCGTTCGACCCCCGGTGGACGCCTCGCGAGGTGCTGGCGCTCGCGGGAACCATCGGGGCCGAGACGGTCGTGCTGGTGGAGGGGACGGTCGACCTCAGGCCGGACGGCGCCCGTGATTCCCAACTCGCCTCGCGCGAGATCGAAGTGCACGTCACCCGCCTCGAGGTGGTCGGGCCGGCCCAGACGCCGGCGATCCCCGTCGCCCGCAAGGAAGGGGAGGAGCTGCCCGCGGAGGAACTCCGCCTCAAGCACCGGGTGCTCGATCTCCGCCGGCCGGAGCTGCAGCAGAACATCGTGCTGCGGCACCGCCTCCTGCAGCGGGCGCGGCGCACCCTGTCCGACCTCGGATTCCTCGAGATCGAGACGCCGATCCTCACCAAGCCGACGCCCGAGGGGGCCCGCGACTACCTGGTGCCGAGCCGGGTGCATGCCGGCGAGTTCTACGCGCTGCCGCAGTCGCCGCAGATCTACAAGCAGCTCCTGATGGTGGCCGGGTTCGACCGCTACTTCCAGATCGCCCGCTGCTTCCGGGACGAGGATCTGCGCGCCGACCGCCAGCCCGAATTCACCCAGATCGACATCGAATCCTCCTTCGTAGCCCAGGAGGATGTGCAGGGATTCATCGAGGCGGTACTCGTTGCGCTGTGGGACGAGGCCGGCGAGAAGATCGAGGCGCCATTCCGGCGTCTCGCCTATCGCGACGCGATGGAGCGCTACGGCATCGACAAGCCGGACCTGCGCTACGGTTTCGAGATCCGGGACCTCAGCGCGCTGGTCAAGCCTGACGCGGCGGACTTCGTGCGTTCGGCGCTGGCCGAGGGCGGCCGGCTGAGGGGGATCGTCGCGCCGGGCGCGGGGACCGCAAGCCGGAAGGAACTCGACACCCTCACCGCGGCGGCCAAGAACGCCAGGGCGGGCGGCCTGATCTGGGCCAGGCGAACCGCCGCGGGCTGGGAAGGCCAGGGCGTCAAGGCCTTCGGCGCCGAAGGCCTCGCCGCCGTGGCGGCGGCCGAAGGGGATCTGCTTCTGGCGGTGGTCGGCAAGGACGAGGTGACCAATCCCGCCCTGCATGCGGTGCGCAGCGAACTGGTGAAGCGTCCGGGCACGGTGCCGTCCATCAAACACGCCTTCTGCTGGATCGTGGACTTCCCGCTCTTCGAGCAGGACCCCGCGACCGGTCACTGGATCTTCGTGCACCACCCGTTCACGTCGCCGCATCCGGACGATTTCGGGCGGCTGGAAACGGATCCGTGGCACTGCACGGCGATGCACTACGACGCGGTCTACAACGGCAACGAGCTGGGGAGCGGCTCCATCCGGATCACCAACCCGGAGGTCCAGCGCACCATCTTCAAGCTGTTAGGCGTGAGTCCCGAGGAGATTCGGCGCCGGTTCGGATTCCTGCTCGACGGCCTCGCCGCCGGTGCCCCGCCGCACGGCGGTTTCGCGCTGGGCTTCGACCGGATCGCCATGCTCCTCGCCGGCGCGACCAATCTGCGCGACGTGATCGCCTTCCCGAAGACGACCGCGGCCCGCGCCCTCTTCGAAGGCGCGCCGACGATCGTCAACCCCGACGATCTCCGCGCGCTGCACATCGCCGTGACGCCGTGAGGCAGCGGATGCCCGCAGGCCGGGTATGCCTCACGGTTCACCTCCCCGTTCCGCTGCTGCAGGAGCCGACCGCATGACCGACGACGTGCAGCACCGGCTTTCCACGGAGGGGGCGGACCCCCTGCTCCTCGCGGGTGTCAGCGAGGGCAACCTGATCGAGCTGAGCCGGGCGACCGGGGTGCGCGTCACCCTGCGAGGCGACACGCTCACGCTCGGCGGGTCGCTCGAGCAGGTGGAGCGCGCCGCGCCGGTGGTGCAGGGGATGCTGGAGCTGGCGCGCATGGGCGAGACCGTCACGCCCGAGGATGTTTCCCGGCTGGTGGCGGCGGGGCCGTCGCCGGAACCGCTCGGGCACACCGACCACAAGATCATTCTGCCAGGCCTCAGGCGCGTCATCGTGCCGAAGACGCAGGGGCAGAAGGAGTATCTGCAGGCGGTGGCGACGCACGACATCGTGATCGGCATCGGTCCGGCCGGCACGGGAAAGACCTATCTCGCCGTCGCCAAGGCGGTCGAGGCCCTGGCGCGCAAGCGGGTGAAGCGCATCGTGCTCGCGCGCCCCGCGGTCGAGGCCGGCGAGTCCCTCGGCTTTCTGCCGGGCGATCTGCAGGCGAAGGTGGATCCCTATCTTCGTCCGCTCTACGACGCGCTCGAAGACATGATGCCGCACGACCGGGTGCAGAAGGCGCTCGAGACCCGCACGATCGAGATCGCGCCGCTCGCCTACATGCGGGGCCGTACCCTCGCCGACGCATTCATCATCCTGGACGAGGCTCAGAACGCGACCGGCGCCCAGATGAAGATGTTCCTCACCCGGCTCGGCGTGAACAGCAAGGTCGTCGTCACCGGCGACAAGACGCAGATCGATCTGCCCAAGCGCGAGGACTCCGGGCTGGTGCAGGTCGAACGCGTCCTTCCGGGGATCGACGGCATCGCGTTCTGCTACCTCGACGAGACCGACGTGGTGCGGCACAAGCTGGTGCGGGAGATCATCAAGGCCTATGCGGAGGACGCGAACGGCTAGTCGTCGGCGCCCGGGTCTTCCGGCGCGCACGGTTGTCCGCCTGGTGCGGGCGGTGCTTGCGGGGGAGCGGCGCGCCGCCGACGTCTCCGTCACCTTCCTCGGCCCCACGCGGATGCGAGCGCTCAACCGCGAATGGAAGGGCCATGACTATCCCACCGATGTGCTCTCCTTCTCGCTTCATCCGCCCGATGGGTCCCTCACCGGCGATGTCTACATCTGTCCCGCGGTGGCGCGGGCGCAGGCGCGCGCGCTTGGCGTTCGCGAGCGTGAGGAGCTGGTGCGCCTCGTGATCCACGGGACGCTGCACGTGCTCGGGCACGATCATCCGGATGGGCCGGCGCGCACCCGTTCCCCGATGTGGCGCAAGCAGGAGCGCTACGTGAAGGCGCTGGCGTGATCGAGACCCTGCATCTGCTGATCACTCCCGCCGCCACGGTGCTGTTCGCACTGTGGGCCGCGTGGCTCTCGCTCGCCGGCGAGGCCGACGCCGAGGTGCCGCGGATCCTTACCGATCAGCAGCAGGGCGATGCACGCCGGCTGCCGCCCGCCCGCGCGCTGTACGTGGGACACCTCGCACTGCTCATTCTCGCCGGTGCCTCGGCGGGTATCGCGGAAAGCTGGTGGGCATGGGCGCCGGCAGGGGCGCTGACTCGGCTGCTGCTTTCGGTCCTCCTCGTCTGGATCGTAGGGAGCGTGCTGCCCCGGGTCCTGGCGGCGGTCGCCCCGGAGCTTCCGCCGCTGGTGCGTCCCGCGGCGCTCCGAAGCCTCGGGGGCTTCTCGCTGCTCTTCCGGATCTTCGCCTGGGCCGACAGCGGACTCCGTCCTCCCGTTGCACCGGTCAATCGCGAGCGGGGGACGGTTCGGCGCGACATGCTGCTCGGCCTGTTCTCCCTCGCCGACATGACGGTGGACGAAGTGATGACGCCGCGGATCGACATCGTCGCCGTGGATACCGCCGCCGGCCGCGATGAAGTGATCGCCACGCTTCGGCGCTCGGAGCACGCGCGCATCCTCGTCTACGATGATCATCCCGATGCGCTCGTCGGTGTGCTGTATGCCAAGGACATGCTGGCCACCCTGCCACGGCATGATGCCGAGGACTGGCACACGCTGATCCGCCCGGCGGCCTTTGTGCCGGAAGGGAAGACGCTGGACCGCCAGCTGCGCGACTTTCAGCGCGGTCCCAGCCATCTGGCCGTTGTCGTCGATGAATTCGGCGGGACGGCGGGGATCGTGACCCTCGAGGACATTCTCGAGCAGGTGGTCGGCGAGATCCAGGACGAGCACGATACGGATGAAGCCCAGCCGGTGGTCGAGGACGGCGAGGGCCGGCTCTCGATCGAGGGCGGCGTGCCGCTCTCGGAGCTCGAGTCACGTCTGGGGCACAGCTTCCATCGTGAGGACCTGACCACGGTGGGCGGACTGGTGCTCGATGCCTTCGGGCGCGTGCCGCGGAGCGGAGAACGGACCGAAGTCGACGGGATCGATCTGCTGGTCGAGCAGGTGGCCCGGCGTCGGGTGCGGCGGGTGCTGATCAGCAAGCCGCTCCGGGCGGAAACCGCAGCCGAGGAGACCGCCCAGTGATCTGGACCGTCCTCCTTCTCGGCCTCGGACTGGCGATCTTCGGCGCGATGGCCGGCACCGCGCTCGTCTCGCTCAGTCGCATGGAACTGACGCGTGCGGTGGCGAGTCAGCTCAAGGGCAATACCGGGTCTCTGCCCTGGCTCGCCGAGATGGAGGAGTACCTCGGCGTCACCGCGACACTCACGGCGCTCGGCGTCATCATCATCGGGGCGGCGATCCCGGCGTTCTTCTCGGGCTTCACGCTCGCCGCGCTGGCCCTCCTGCTTGTACTGGTCGCCGTGCCGCTGGTCCTCCTGGCCGGATACCTGATCCCCCGCTGGGTGGCGCGGCCGCGCGCCGGGGCGCTCCGCAATCTCGTCGTCCCGGCGCTGAGGCCGCTGGCCCGGCTGGTCGGTGTCGTGCTTCCGGCGCGAACGCTGCCGGGACCGAGCGAACTGCGCGCGGTGTGGCGCGAAGGCGCCGCGGCCGGCCTCACGGCCGACGACGAACTCATTATGGTGGGCGGCGTGATGACGTTTACCGACCGGCCGGCGCGCGAGGTCATGACGCCCCGAACCGATCTCGTCGCGGTCTCGGAAGACGATTCGCTCGACGAGATCACCGCGGTATTTGCGCAGAGCGGATACAGCAGACTCCCGGTCTATCGCGGCACGCTCGACGAGATCGTCGGCATGCTGCACGCCTTCGACCTGTTCAAGCTGCGCCCGGGCGACCGACTGCCGATCCGTCCGATCGCCAACGCCCCCGCCGGGCGGACCTGCGGCGATCTCCTGCTCGACATGCAGCGGGAGCGCCGTCACCTCGCGGTCGTCCTGGACGAGTTTGGCGGGACGCTGGGCATCGTCACGCTCGAGGACCTGCTCGAGGAGCTGGTGGGCGAGATCTTCGACGAGTCCGACGCCTCGGCCCCGCTCGCCACTGGTCCTGGCCTGTTTGAAGTGGACGGGGCGACACCAATTGCCGCGATCGAGGAACACTTTGAGCTGGCCCTCCCCTCGGCCAAGACGAGCACGGCAGGCGGGCTGCTCGTCGAACTGGCCGGACGCATTCCGCAGGCGGGGGAGCGGTTCCTGGTGCGCGGACTGGAGGTCGACGTGCTGCAGGCCAGCCCCACACGAGTCGAACGGGTGCTGATCCGGCGCGGGGCTCCGGCGCCGGTAGTACTCGCGCCGCCCATTGCCGGGGGAGGCCCCCGATGAGTCGCGCAAGCACGATCGTCCGCGCCATGCTCGAGCTGATCGAGCGCGGCAACCTGGGCGGCTTCCTCGCGCTCGCCGAAAAGGCGGAGCCGGCCGATCTCGGCGACGTGCTCTCCTCGCTCGGCGACGAGGAGCGCCTGGAGGTCGTCAAGGCGCTGCCGCGGCGGTTGTCAGGCGCCGCCCTGATGGAGATGCCGGACGAGGCGCAGGTCGAGGAGACGATGGAGAGTCTCGCGACCGAGGCGCCCGAGGCCGCGGGCGAGATCATCGAAGGGCTCCCGGACGACGAGGCCGCCGACCTGGTCGGTGGGCTGGACCCCGAGGATCAGGAACGGGTCCTCGCCGAGGTCGAAGATCGCGAGGATATCGAAGACCTGCTCCGCTACGACCCGGAGACCGCCGGCGGCCTGATGACGGCGCAGGTGGTCACCGTCCGGGCCGAGAGCACCGCGGGCGAGGCGATCGAGTCGTTGCGCAAGCAGGCGGAGGAGATCGAGGATTTCACCCAGGTCTACGTGGTCGACGACACCGCCCACCTGCTGGGCGTGCTCCCGATCAAGCGGCTGGTGACCAGCCCGGCAAACCGGCCGGTCTCTGAATTCATGGAGGACACCGAGATCCGGGTGGCGCCCGAGCTGGACCAGGAAGAAGTCGCTCGGGTCATGAGTCGCTACAACGTGCCGGCCGTGCCCGTCGTCGATGGCGCCGGCCGGCTGCTCGGCCAGGTCACGTTCGATGACGTGATCGACGTCGTCGAGGCCGAACAGACCGAGGACCTCCTGAAGTTCGGCGGTACCTCCGCCGACGAGGAGCTCGCGGCGACCTGGACTGGCGCCGTGCAGAGCCGCCTCCCGTGGCTGCTGCTCAACCTCCTGACCGCATTTCTCGCCGGCTGGGTGGCGTCACGATTCCAGAACGAGGTCAGCAAGGTGCTCGCGCTCGTGTTCTGGATGCCGGTAATCGCGGGCATGGGTGGCAACGGGGGAACACAGGCGCTCGCCGTGACGGTGCGACGGGTGGCGCTGGGCCTCATCCCCACGGGGCGCGCGATGAGCGTGATCGGCAAGGAGATCCTGGTGGGGCTCGCCAACGGGATGGCCAATGGCGCGGCCGCGGCGGTCGTCGCGCTGATGCTGGGGCACGGGGCCCGGCTCGGTCTCGTGGTCTTCCTCGCCATGACCGGCAACCTGTTCGTCGCGGGTTTCGCGGGCGCCTTCATTCCACTGCTGCTCGCCCGCTTCGATATCGACCCCGCCGTCGCGTCATCGATCTTCGTCACCACCTTCACCGATGTCTGCGGCTTCCTGCTGCTCTTCGGCCTGACGAGTCTCATCCTGCTCTAGCCGAGGTCCCGAACGACAGAGCGGGGACGGGCGCCGGCCCGTCCCCGCTCGTGTCGTTTCCCTCCCCGGGAACCGGGGAGGGGCTCACGCACGCCTACCAGCCGAGCACGATGTCCGCGCGGGTGTAGACGAAGCGCCCGTTGTAGCCGAACGGCGACGCCACCGCCCACGGGAAGGTGTAGTTGTTGTTGTTGTCGAGATCCTTCATCCGCGACGGATAGGTGTCGAAGATGTTCCTCGCGCCGATCGAGAGGTCGATCTGGTTGAACCGGTAGCCGATCTCGGTGTCGAAGAGGGTCTTGGCGGCGAAGACCTCGCCGACCACGCCGCCGAACTCCGCCGACTTGCCGGAGCCGTAGTACGAGCCGCGGCCGAGCGCATGGAAGCGCCCGGTGCTCCAGGTTGCGGTGAGCGTGCCACGCCAGTCCGGCCGCTCGCGGGTGAGTGCGAGGGTGGAGATGAGGTCGAGCGTGCCGGTGTAGGACGTCGCCGTGTTCTGCAGGATCGCCGGCAGCCCGTCCAAGTGGGTGATCGTGTTCTTGGTGTAATTGACCCCGGCGTTGAGGTCGAGCGTGCCGCCGCCGAGCGGAAGGCGAAGGTCGCCGGTGAGGTCGATGCCCTGGGTTTTGGTGTCGAGACCGTTGGTGGCGAACTGCACGCCGCCGATGGTCGTGAAGCCGGAGTCGGCCAGGATGCGCGCGACCACCGTGTCGACCGACCCGTCGTACGTGGCGCCCAGCAGGATGCGGTGCTTGATCGCCACGTGGAAGACGTCCACCGTGACCGTGAAGTTGTCCGCCGGCGAGAAGGCGATGCCGCCGCTGAGGTTGACCGAGGTTTCGTCCCGCAGCTTCTTGGCGCCGAATATCTGCGAGGCGCGGTTGGTCACCGGGAAGTTGCCGATCTCCACCAGGTGGCCGGCACTGAAGTTGGTCGTCACATGGCTGAAGTAGCTCTGCGACAGGCCGGGCGCGCGGAACCCGGTGCTGGCCGCGCCCCGGATGACGACCCGCTTGCTGGGCTGCACCCGCAACGCCGCCTTCCCTGTGACCCGGGAGCCGAAGTCGCTGTAGTGCTCGTAGCGCCCGGCGATGTTCAGCAGGACCTGCTTGCTCAGGTCCGATTCCAGTTCGAGGTAGCCGCCGACGTTGCTGCGCGAATGGCTGCTGGCATCATTTGGCGAGAAACCCGAGAACACCGAGGAGCCTGCGGGAGCGGCGCCGGGATTGGCCACGCTGTCCTGCGACTGGTGGTTGCCGTTGATCCACGACGCGGTCTCACCCGCCACGATGTCGTAGGTCTCCCGTCGATAGGTGCCGCCGAGGGCCACGCTCACCGGATTCGGCAGCCCCAGCTTGATCGGCTTCGCGAGGTTGAGGCCGAGGATGAACTCGCCCCGCTTCAGGCTGCCGGCGTCGAACGTGGTCTGATTCGGGATGCCCGGATCGTCGGCGTTGCCGAAGATGCCGTCGGCCCCCGGGGCGCAGGCGACGTCGAGGCAGGGACCGAGCGATGGATTGAGCGTGTTGCGCAGCTTGTAGTCGAACGTGTTCCGGCCATAGGAGCCGCCGAAGTCCAGCGCCCATCCCGAGAAGCCGGTGCGGACACCGGCCACGGCGGAGTAGTCGTTCACATCCGGCCGGAACTCCGGCAGGAAGCCGTACGGGTAGATCTCCGGCCAGTTGCGGTTGTTGAGCGGCTTACGATAGTAGCCATTGCCGGTCCCGACCCGGTTGCTGTAGCCCCCGAAGGCGTAGAACTCGCTCGACCCGCTCGCATTGAGCGGCATGCGCAAGTTGGCGAACGAGAGCAGGTCGCGCTCGAGGCCATCGCCGAGGTGGTTGACCGGCTGCGGCAGGCCGGTGCGCTTGATGATGATCTCGCCGGTGTTCACATCGACCGAGTCGGTGAGGCCATTGAGGTCGGTGAAACTGCCGTCGGGAAAGGCCCGGTTGGTCGGCTGGCGGTTCTGGAACTCGCCGAACAGGCCGAGGGAGCCGCGACCGAGCTTGATGCCGACGCCGCCGTTGACGTCGACGGTCGTGCCGTCATCCTTGTAGCCCTTGCCGGTCATGTACTGGCCGCCGCTGGCGCTGATGAACGGGGAGAACTGACCCTCTTTCATCACGATGTTGACCACGCCGGCGATCGCGTCCGAACCGTACTGGGACGAGGCGCCGTCCCGCAGCACTTCGACGCGCTCGATCGCGCTCCCCGGGATGGCGTTCAGGTCGACACCACTCGAGCCGGCGTTGGAACCCAGCGGAAAGGTGTTGAGCAGCGCCGTCTGGTGCCGGCGCCAGCCATTGACCAGCACCAGCGTGTGGTCCGGCGACAGGCCGCGCATCGTGAACGGCCGCACGATGTCGGTGCCGTCGGTGACCGTCTGATGCGGGAAGTTCACGGAGGGCGAGAGCGCCGCGAGAATCTGACTCGTTTCGGTCGTGCCTTGCGACTTGATGTCCTCGGAGGTGTAGACGTCCACCGGCACGGCGAGTTCCTCGGCCGTGGTGTGCTTGCCGCGCGAGCCGATGACGACGTCGATCGGCGCCAGTTCCACCGCGGAGTGGGAGAGCACGACGTTCTGTTCGATCACGTCCGCGCCGACAATGGTGACGCCGACGGACGTCGGGGAGAACCCGATCGCCCGGACCTGCAGGGTCTGCCCGCCCTTCGGCACACCATGGATCACGTACTTGCCGGTGCCTGACGCGGCGACCCGGAGACCGGTGTGGTCGATGGTCACAATCGCCCCGGGAATTGCCGCGCCGGCGCTGTCGGTCACTTTGCCCTGGACCGTCCCCGACTGCGCCGCGAGTGCCCCCGGCTTTCCGAGCAGCACGGCGACAAGTACGGCACAAGCAATGACGGTTCGGACCACGAATCGTGGCATCCAATCCTCCTGGGATCATGGGTTCGGACGGGCAGGCAGGAACAGCCTCGAACCAGCTTACGCCCCGAGGGACAGGCCGTCAAGAAGCGGTCAGAGCGGCGGGAAGGGGAAACCGCCTGCCGGGGACATCCCCGACAGGCGGCTAAACGCGGGACTGGGGAGGTAGGTTGCCGTGTTGGCGCCCCGCGGGAGGCCTGCTGCGAACTCTGGCTGCTAATTCTGCCGCTTCGCGATCACCAGCGTACGGATCCTGGTGTACGTCGCGGCCGGAACAATCTTCTTGCTCACGAGCTCGTCCTTGGTGCGGAACGGGCGCGCCTTGATGATGGCGTCGGCGTACGTCGTACCGATGCCGGGCAGGGCGACCAGCGCATCGCGGGTCGCGGTGTTGAGGTCGAGCAGCGCCGCCTTGGCGGGCTTCGCGACCGCGGGCGTCGCCGCAGCGGAAGCGGCCGCGGTCGCCGGCTTGGCGGCCGGCTGCGGGGCGGTGGGCTTCGCGGCCGGGGCCGCCGCTCCAGTGGACTGGGCCGTCGCCGCCGATACCGAGAAGAGGCCGAGCAGGGCGAGAGTCGCGAACGAAAGCGAACGCTTCATGACTTCCTCCGGAGCGGTGAACTGCCTCTGCGAACGGTGCGGGTCCAGACTGCACTGACCTGCAGCAAGGCAATCGGTGTGCCGGGACCCCGACGGACGGAACCGGGCGGGGCGGGTGTCATTCGGGCCCGGAATCGGGGGTAGAGACCTGGGCGGAGGCTGGCGAGCATGACAGACTGGCGCAGCCCGGGACAGAGTGTCGGGCCGAACTGTCCACGGGAGGGGAGAAACGACGAGGGATCCGGCCTGCGCACAGCCCGGATCCCTCGAGATGGTCCCGCATGCTGGTGAGACTAGACGGCGCCCGGTCTCCATTGCCACCGCTGAATCATCCGCGTGAGGGTACGGCGCGAGATGCCGAGCACTCGGGCGGAGTCCTCGCGGTTGCCCTTCATCACGGCCAGGACCCGAAAGACGTGGCGGCGGTCAAGTTCGTCGAGCGTCACCAGCTCGGGCTCTGGCGCCGGTGCCGCGGGGGCCCCTGGCGCGCCCGCAGGTGCCGGAGGTGCGTGCGGCTGCAGGGTGGCCCGAATGGCTTCCGGCAGGTGCTCCGGCCCGATGACATCCAGCTCCGCGAGCACCAGTGCGCGCTCGAGCACGTTCTCGAGTTCGCGCACGTTCCCGGGCCAGTCCCAGGCGAGCAGCGCGGTCTGAGCCTTGGGATCGATCGCGAGGGGCCCGCGCCCGTGGCGCGCCGCGAGCGTGGTGAGGAAGTGGTCGATCAGCAGCGGAATGTCCTGTCGCCGGTCCCGAAGTGGCGGCAGGTGAATCGTCACGACATTGAGCCGATAGTACAGATCCTCGCGGAACTTCTTTTCCCGGACCATCTGCGCAAGGTCGCGGTGCGTGGCCGCAATGATCCGCACGTCCACCTTGATCGGGGCTTCGGCGCCGACGGGCACGATTTCCTGCTCCTGCAGCACGCGAAGCAGCCGCGCCTGCAGACCGGGCGAGATATCCCCGATCTCATCGAGAAAGGCCGTGCCCTTGTCGGCCTCGCGAAAGAGGCCCGGCCGGCTGCCGACGGCCCCGGTAAACGCCCCTTTCACATGTCCGAACAGCTCGCTCTCCAGCAGCCCTTCGGCGAGTGCCGAACAATTGACGGCGACCATGCGCTTGTCGGCCCGGTCGGAGAAGCGATGGATCGTCCGCGCGACGAGTTCCTTGCCGGTTCCGGTATCGCCGAGCAGAAGCACTGACGCCTGGGTCGACGCCACCCGGGCCACCTGCTTCATGACCGCGATGATGCCGGGGCTGTGGCCGACGAGCACGCCTTTCTCGGCCACGGGCGCCGGGCCTTCCCGCTTCAGCGTGGCGGCGACGCTCTCCTGGCGTGCGGTGGCAAGTTCGCGCCGTTCCAGCGCGCGGGAGAGCGTCGAACGGAGCTCCGTCAGGTCGTACGGTTTGCTGATGAAGTCATAGGCACCAGCCCGGATCGCCTCGGCCGCCGCGCCGGCGTCACCGAACGCCGTCAGCACGAGGACCAGTGCCTCGGGCTGCCGCTGGCGCACGGCGGCCAGCAGGTCGAGGCCACTCGCCTCGGGCATCCGCAGGTCGGTGAGCACCGCGTCAAACGGTCCCTCGCGATCGTAGATCGCCAGCGCATCCCGGACGGACAGGGCCCGGTGCACTTCGTAGGACTCGCGCTCGAGAACTTCGCCGAGCATGCGGCAGGCGGCCTCGTCGTCATCGACGAGCAGCAGCCGCGCGTGATCGGTCTCGGAGGTCATTGCTCGTCCGCGGGTCGCAGGGTAAGTCGCCATGAGGTCCCCTTCTCGGATTCGACGTAGGCCAGCTCTCCGCCCAGGCTGCGGGCGAGGCGCCTGCTAACGGCAAGTCCGAGACCAGTCCCCGCGGAGCCCTTGGAGGTCACGAACGGCTGGAACAGATGGGTCCGCGCCTCCGCGGAGAGTCCCGGGCCGTCATCGGTGACGTCGATGAAGGTGCTCCCCCCATCCCGCCCGACGGTGAGGGTGATCCGCCCACCCCGGGGCAGCGCTTCGATGGCGTTCTTGAGGAGGTTGAGGAGGATCTGCTCGACGAGGTCGGGATCGGTGGCTGCCAGCGCTTCGGCCCGGGCCGGCCCCAGCTCGGCCACCACCCCGGCCTCGTCGAGCGAGGGTTCGAGGAAACGTACCATCCTGGCGACGAGCTGCTGCAGATCGGTCGAAGCCCGTCGCGGTGCCGGCCAACTCCCTCGGGTCAGGCCTCCGCGGACGATCTTCGCCGCCCGTTCGAGCTGCGAGAGCATCAGGGCGACCCGCTCCTCCCCCGCCATGTCCTGCGCCTGGCGCATGTCCTCGCGCAGCAGCTGGAGGTGCCCGTTCATCGTGTTGAGCGGCGTGCCGATTTCATGGGCGAAGCTGCCCGCGATCTCCTCCGCCTGCGCGAGTCGGTCGTAGGCCTTGGCGCGATCCTCCAGGGAGAGGAGCGCCGCCCGTGAGGCACTCTCGCGCTCCCGATGCGCGAGGGCGCTGCGCATTTCATTGTAGCGGCGGGCGAGTTCCCGGAACTCCGGTGGTCCGACCTCCGCCGCCTCAGGGGCGCCCGTGGCCCCCTGATGTGCCCCGGCCATCGCCTGAGTAAGGGATCGGAGTGGCAGGCCGACCCAGCGACTCGTGAGCAGGCCGACGCCGAGTGCGAGCAGCAGCGCCGCAATCAGCGCAAAGGCGTAGGCCCGATGTCGCTCGAGGCGCGCCCAGCTTTCGAGGCGCCCAGTGGAGACCTGGACATCGAGCACGCCGTACACTCGGCGTCCGCCGAGGGGCACGACCACCTGCCACGCCGGCTGCGGCTCTTCTCGGAAGCGCACCCCGGTGGCGCGGCGTACCAGCGCCTCGGCATCGAGGTCGTCCGGCTCGCGCGTGACCGTGCTGTCGCTCGCGGCGGTGGGGACCAGGATGTTCTGCTGGTCCACGAACACGATCGCGGTGGTCTCGGTGATGTGACGACGGCTCCACCCGGCGATGCCGACGCCGAGCGCGCTCGGTTCCCCCGTTGGAGCGATGCGCGTCAGATAGGCGGCGAGCGTGTTGGCGAGGTCGACCGACTCGCCGCGCAGGTCCTCGAGGCGGGAACGCTCGGCGAGCGACAGCCCCACCTCGGTCGCGCCGGCGACGAGCAGGACGGCGAGCACCGCAGTGATGAGCGCGAGCCGACGCGGCAGCCCGAGCCGACCCATCGGGGGAGAAGTGGACACGGGGGAAGTATACTTCCGGCATCTTCCACCCCTGTCAATCGGCCATGGATCAGCGGCCCGACCCCGCTCCTGAAACCACGACGCCGCTTTCCGAGCTTGCCGCGCTGTTTCTGCGTCTCGGCGCCACGAGCTTCGGCGGTCCGGCCGCGCACATCGCCCTCATGGAGGACGAAGTCGTCACCCGGCGTGCCTGGCTGACGCGTCCCGAATTCCTGGACCTGCTCGGCGCGGCCAACCTCATTCCCGGGCCGAACTCCAGTGAACTCGCCATGCACATCGGCTGGCGCCGTGGTGGGGCAGCGGGACTCGTGGTGGCCGGGGCTGCCTTCATCTGCCCCGCGGTATTCATCACCGGACTCATCGCCTGGATCTATGTCCGTTTCGGGAGTCTTCCCGTCATGGCGGGTCCGTTGCTGGGGGTACGGGCCGCCGTGCTGGCGGTCATCGCCGCGGCGATCTGGCGACTCGGGAGGACTGCGCTCAAGTCGACGGCGCTCGCCGTCGCGGGGGCGCTGGTGCTGATCGCCGCCCTGCTGGGTGGGAACGAGCTGCTGCTTCTGCTCGGCGGGGGCGTACTCGGCGCCTGCTGGATCGCGGGATTGCCGCGTCTGGGTGGCGGCGCAGCTCCCCGTGCGGTCGAACCGACGCTGCTCGGACTCGCGCTCTACTTCCTCAAGATCGGCAGCATCCTGTACGGCAGCGGATATGTGCTCTTCGCCTTTCTCGAGGGGGAACTGGTCGGGCAGCTGCACTGGCTGACCCGTCCGCAGCTCGTCGACGCCATCGCGGCGGGCCAGTTCACCCCGGGGCCGGTCCTCTCGACCGCGACGTTCGTCGGGTACCTCATCTTCGGCTGGACGGGTGCCGCGGTCGCGACACTCGGCATCTTTCTGCCGTCGTTCCTGCTCGTGGCGCTGACGTCGCCCCTCGTGGGCCGGCTGCGCCGGTCGCCGTGGACCGCCGCCTTCCTGGATGCCGTGAACGTCGCGGCACTCGGCCTGATGGTCGCGGTCTCGCTGCATCTCGCCGCGACCGCCCTGATTGGCCCCGCCACCTGGGTCATCGCGGCGGCGGCCTTCCTGGTTCTCGCGCGCACCTCGATCAATCCCGGGTGGATCGTCCTCGCCGGGCTGCTGCTCGGAGCGCTGCTGCCATGAGCTCGATCGAGGATTTCCTTTCGCACTACGGCCTCGTCGCGCTGCTCCTGCTCGCGACGGTCGAGGGCGATGTGAGTCTGATCGTGGGCGGGGTCCTGGCACATCTGGGCATTCTGCCGCTGGCCGGAGTGATGATCGCCGGGGCGCTCGGCAATCTCGGCGGCGACCTCGTCTGGTTCTGGATGGGGCGACGCCACTCGGCACGCATCCAGGCCACGAAGTTCTATCGTGCCGTGGGCCCGCGCATCGCGCGGCTCACGCGGCGGCTTGGTGCGTGGCAGCTGCTCGTTTCCCGGGTGATCTACGGGACCCGGAACGCGAGCATGCTGTACTGGGGGCAGGTGGGCCTCGCGCCTTTGCGCTTCGTCCTGATCGACGGTCTCGGATGCGCCCTCGCCGCAGTGGGATTCGCCTTCCTCGGCTATCTGGTGGGGCATGGGACCACTGTGCTGACCGGCGAGGTGAAGCGGGTGGAGCAGTGGCTGCTCGGCGCCGTCGTCGCCGGGGGCCTCATCGTATGGGGCGTGACCCGGCTCATGCGCCGGGAACTGCACGATCAGGAGTGAATGCCGACCCCGCCGCCCCCTGGCGGTGTCCAGCTTCCAAGTGGCGGTGCCGACGGGCCCCTCCCCGGAGCGCCAAAAGTTGCATAGCCCCTTCCGGCATGCGAAGTTACATCCATGCAACTCGCCCCCCTCGTGGCGGACCTTCGGGCCAGGAAGGTGCCCGCGATCGCTCGTGCGATCTCGCTGGTGGAGAACGCCCGACCCGGTTTCGAGGAACTTCTCTCCTCCATCCATTCATCGCTGGGGCACGCGCAGCGTATCGGGATCACCGGGCCGCCGGGTGCGGGCAAGTCGACCCTCACCGAGCGGCTGGTGCAGGCGTACCGCGCCCAGGGACTCACGGTCGCGGTCGTGGCGGTGGACCCGACCAGCCCCTTCACGGGCGGTGCGTTGCTGGGCGACCGGATTCGCATGGAGTCCGTCGCGCTCGATCCCGGCGTATTCATCCGCTCGATGGCCACCCGCGGCTCGCTCGGTGGACTCGCGACCACCACCCGTGAAGTATGCGATGTGCTCGATGCGGGGGGATTCGACCGGATCCTGGTGGAGACCGTCGGCGTGGGCCAGACGGAGCTGGACGTGGCCCGGAGCACCGACACCACGGTGCTGGTGCTGGTGCCGGAGTCGGGGGATGGCATCCAGACCCTCAAGTCAGGCATCATGGAGATCGGCGACATCTTCGTCGTGAACAAGGCCGACCGTCCCGGCGCCGACCGGCTGCGGCAGGAGATCGAAATCACCCTCGGCATCCGGAGCGGGAACGCGATGCGCCACGTCCGCGCCCATCACGGCCGCGAGGCGCCAACCGCGCCACCGGCCGAAGCGGCGGTCGCGAGCTGGAAGCAGCCGGTGCTTGCCACGATAGCCGCGAAGGGTGAAGGCATCGATGCCCTGGTGAGCGCGATCGAGGCCCACTTTGCGATGCTGTCGGGGGCCGGGCAGCTGCTCGAGCGGCGCCGGCGCCGCCTCTACGACCGGACCCGGGAAGTCGTGGACCGGACGACGCGGCAGTGGGTATGGCAGGAGACCGGCGTGGAGCAGATGATCCGCGACCGGATGGATGATGTCGCCGCCGGGCGCATGAGCCCCTACGAAGTGGCCGCCGAAGTGCTGGACGGACTCAAGCAGGGAACTCGTCTATGACCGTCTCGAAGCCCGATCCCGCCGCCTCCTCCCTCGAGGAACGTCTTGCCGCGCAGGCCCGGGAGCTCGATCAGCTCCGCGCCGAAGTGGCGGCCTGGCGGGAGCGCGCCGCGGCGCTGCCCCGGCGCGAGGACACGGACTTCACCACGATCTCGGGACGCCAGGTCGCCCCCGTCTACACCCCGCTGGACGTGCGCGGGGATCAGTTCGCGGTGTCGGGGCTGCCGGGCGAATACCCCTATCTTCGCGGCATTCACCCGACGATGTACCGCGGTCGTCTCTGGACCATGCGGCAATTCGCCGGTTTCGGGACCGCCCAGGATACCAACGAGCGCTACAAGTTCCTGCTCGCGCGCGGACAGACGGGACTCTCGGTCGCGTTCGACTTCCCGACGCTGATGGGGTATGACTCCGACCATCCGCGCTCGGAGGGGGAGGTCGGCAAGTGCGGTGTCGCGATCTCCAGCCTGCGGGACATGGAGGATCTCTTCGCGGGCATTCCGCTCGACAAGGTGTCGACCTCGATGACCATCAACGGCCCCGCGGCGATGCTGTTCTGCTTCTATGTCGCGGCGGCCGAGCGGCAGGGGGCGGACATCAGCAAGCTGCAGGGGACGATCCAGAACGACATGCTGAAGGAGTACATGGCGCAGCATGCCTGGATCTTCCCGGTGGAGCCCGCGCTCAAGGTGATCGTGGACCTGTTCGAGTGGGCGGCGCAGCACACGCCGAGCTGGAACACGATCTCGATCTCCGGCTATCACATCCGGGAGGCGGGAGCGACGGCGGCGCAGGAACTCGCCTTCACCCTCGCGAACGGATTCTGCTACGTCGAGCACGGGCTGGCGCGGGGGCTCGACGTGGACAGCTTCGCGCCCCGGCTCTCATTCTTCTGGGACGTGCACAACGACTTCTTCGAGGAGATCGCCAAGATGCGCGCCGCGCGGCGCATCTGGGCGCGCACCATGAAGGAGAAGTATGGTGCGACGAAGCCGCGCAGCTGCCAGATGCGCTTCCACTGTCAGACCGCCGGTGTCTCGCTCACCGCCCAGCAGCCGTACAACAACATCGTCCGCGTTGCCTATCAGGCGCTCGCGGCCGTGCTGGGCGGCACCCAGTCGCTGCACACCAACGCGCTCGACGAGACCCTCGCGCTGCCGACGGAGGAGTCGGTGCGGATCGCGCTGCGGACGCAGCAGATCCTCGCCTACGAGACCGGGGTCCCGAACGTGGCGGATCCCCTCGGCGGGTCCTACTACGTCGAGGCGCTGACCGATGGACTCGAGCGGGAAGCGGCGGGGCTGTTTGCGGAGATCGAGGCGCAGGGCGGGGTGGTGAGCGCGATCGAAGGAGGCTGGTTCCAGCGGCAGATCGCTGAGTCAGCCTCGCGGTTCCAGGCCGAGGTGGAGCAGCGACGCCGGCTGATCGTCGGGCTCAATGAAGGGGTGGAGGAGGACGAGGGGCCGGTCAGCATCCTCAAGGTCGGGGAGGAGGCCGAGCGGCTCCAGCGCGAGCGGATGGCGGGTCTGCGCGCGACACGTGATCAGCCGCTGGTGGAGGCGCGCCTGGAGGAATTGCGGCGGGCGGCAGCCGAGGGACGCAACGTGATTCCCGCGATGCTCGACTGCGCCCGGGCCTACTGCACGCTCTTCGAGATCCGGCATGTGATGGAAACCGTCTACGGCACCTATCGGGAGCCGGTGTTCTTCTAATCGGAGCCGCGAGCCTCCAGGTCCCCACCTCGGCACTCCGGCCGACGGTCGGGACCTCCCGCTCGCGGCGGACTAACCATGGCGAACGACATCCAGAAACTTCTCGCGCGGCTGACCAAGCTGCGCACCGACGATCACCGCATTGTGACCTGCTACCTCAAGGTCGAACCCCGGGACCGCTCCCGCGGCAAGTACCTGATCAAGCTGAAGAACCGCATTCGCGAAGTCGAAGGCGCGCTCGAGGGACTCGGTCTCACGAAGCAGCAGCGGGAGGAGGTCAGTGCCGATCTGAAGCGGATCCACGATCAGCTCAAGGACGCGGCCCGCCTGCCGGCCACCCAGGGCCTCGCCATCTTCGCCTGCGGCCCGCTCAAGCTGTTCGAGATGGTCGGGCTGCCGAGCGTCCACCGCTCCCGGCTCGCCGTGGACCGCACGGCGCTGGTCCGCGAGCTGGCCTCCGTGGAGGATGAGATCGGCACGCTGCTGACCGTGGTCCTCGACCGCACCGCCGCGCGCTTCTTCGAGGTGACTGCCTTCGGCGCCGAAGAGGTGGAGGATCTGCGCGCGGACAATACCCGGGGCGGACGCTTCCACAGCGACCGCGCCGACTCGCCTGGGAAGGGCGAACACCAGTACAACAACCGCATCCGGGAAGAGAAGCAGCGGCACTACGCCAGCATCGCGGAGCGGCTGTTTGCGCTGCACCGGAAGCGCCCCGTGCACGGCGTGGTCCTCGCCGGCCCCGGCAACGATGCCGGTGCCGTCGCCGCCTTCCTGCACCCGTACCTCGCCGAGCGGCTGATGGGGGTGGTGAGCCTGAATCCGAAAGAGGCCACCCCGGCGGTGGTCTACGAGGCCACGCTCGCCACGCGGGCCGAATACGAGCGGGAGTCGGAGCGGACCATCGCCCACGGACTCGAGGACGCGCTCGGCGCCGGCTGGGCGTCCGATGGCCGTGACGCCACGCTGCGTGCGTTGGGACGCGGTCAGGTGCGCACCCTCCTCGTCGACGCCGACGCGCAGGGGCCGGGGTTCCGCTCGGCGAAGACCGGGCGCCTCGCCGTGACCGAGAAAGAGCTTCGCAACGATGGTGACGTGCACCCGGTCCTCGACCTCATCGATGACGCCATCGAAGAGGCGCTGCGGCAGCGGGTGGAGGTCGAGGTGCTCTACGATCCGGAGGCAGTCGGCGCGATCAGCGGGATTGCGGGATTGTACCGGTTCCGGTGAGCCGGAAGGCCGTTCTCTTTGACGCGGGAAACACCCTGCTGTTCCTGGACTATCCCCGGCTCGCGCCGGCGGTGGCCCAGGCCACCGGGGTGCCACTCACCGCGGAATCGCTGGCGCTCCAGGCGAGACCGGCGGCGCTGTCGCTGGAGCGGGGCGACACGACGGACCGCGAGCGCGCCTCGCGCTACCTCGAGACACTGTTCCGCCTGGCGGGCGTGCCGGAAAGCCAGATGCCGGTCGTCCGGGACACCCTGCTCGCACTGCACCTCGAGAAGCACCTCTGGGGCGGAGTGCTCGAAGGGACCATCGAGGCGCTCGACCGGTTGCGCGCCGCGGGCTATCGCCTGGGCGTCGTCTCCAACAGCGATGGCCGCGCCGAAGAGGGTCTCGAGGCGGCGGGCCTGCGGGGATACTTCGAAGTGGTGATCGACTCGCAACTGGTGGGATTCGAGAAGCCGGACCCCAGGATCTTCGAGGCGGCGCTCCGCCGGATGGCGCTGACGCCCGAGGAAGCCGTCTACGTCGGCGACATCTACGAGGTGGACGTGGTCGGCGCGCGGCGGGCCCGCATGGAGGTCGTGCTGCTCGACCCGCTCGGCAATCACACCGGGCGCGACGTCCCGGTCGCGGCGAGTCTCGCCGAGTTCGTCGACCTGGTGCTGGCACCCTCGGGGGGCCTGGCGGCCACTCCGGACCGAACCTGACAACCCTTAGACCGCTCAACTCCCATGGTCGCTGCGCTCGAGAGAAAACCGCTCGCCCGTCCCATTCGCGTGCTCGTGGCCAAGCCCGGCCTCGATGGTCACGATCGTGGCGCGAAAGTCGTCGCCGCGGCGCTCCGTGACGCCGGCATGGAGGTCATCTATACCGGGCTGCATCAGACCCCGGAGATGATCGCCACCGCCGCGGTGCAGGAGGATGTGGACGTGGTCGGGCTCTCGATTCTCTCGGGCGCGCACATGACGCTCTTCCCGCGCGTGCGCGCGCTGCTCACGGAGGCGGGGCGCCCCGACATCCTGCTCACCGGCGGCGGCATCATTCCGAAAGAGGACATGGAAGCGCTCGAGCGCCTCGGGGTGGGCCGGCTGTTCGGTCCGGGGACGCCCACCTCGGACCTGATCCAGTACATCGAAGACTGGGCCGGCGAACATCTCCAGAGCTGACACCACTCTCCCGTGCGGGCGCGCCCGGCGCGCGCCCCAACCGTGACGCGCCCTTGACCGCCAAGCCAGCCACCTCCCGTCCCCCGCGCCTGCGCGCGCTGACCGACGAATACCTTGCACTCGCGGCGAAGCTGCGCGAGGGCGGCGGCGCCAAGCGCGTGGCGAAGATGCACGAGAAGGGACAGCTCGCCCCGCGCGAACGGGTCCAGGCGCTGCTCGACTCCGGAAGCCCATGGCTCGAGCTGGGCCTGCTCGTCGCCTACGACCAGTACGATGGTCAGGCACCGGGGGCGGGAGTCATCACCGGCCTTGGCGTCGTCGAAGGCCGCGAGGTCGTCGTCGTCGCGAACGATGCCACCGTGAAGGCCGGTTCCTGGTGGCCGGAGACGATCACCAAGATCCTGCGGGCGCAGGAAGTCGCCATGCGGCAGCGGATCCCGATCGTCTACCTGGTCGATTCCGCCGGGGTGAACCTTCCCTATCAGGGCGGCGTCTTCCCGGGACAGTACGGCGCCGCGCGCATCTTCTACTACAACTCCATCATGCGGCGCTATCTCTTCGTGCCGCAGGTGAGTGCCGTCATGGGGAGCTGCATCGCCGGGGGCGCGTACCTGCCGGCGCTCTCCGACGTGATCTTCATGGTCGAGGGCACCTCCTTCATGGGACTCGGCGGCCCCAATCTGGTGAAAGGCGCCACCGGGCAGGTGGTCGACGCCGAGTCGCTGGGAGGCGCCTCGATGCACACCACGCGGTCGGCGGTCGCGCACTATCGCGCCGCGACCGACCGGGAGTGCATCACGATGGTCCGTGGCTACCTCGGGCGACTGCCCCGGGTGCAGCAGGTGCAGCACCGGGTGGCGGACGCGCATCCTCCCAGCCGTCCCGTAACCGACCTGTACGACATCCTGCCCGCCGATCATCGGCTCTCCTACGACATGCACGCCCTGCTGGCCTGCCTGCTCGACGACGGCCGGCTTGACGAGTTCCAGCCAGACTTCGCGAAGGAACTGCTCTGCGGACACGCCCGCATCGAGGGGCAGCCGGTGGCGATTCTCGCGAACGCCCGCAGCGTCATCAAGGGCAAGGCCGGGCAGATGCCGCGCATTGGCGGCATCATCTACACCGAGAGCGCGGAGAAGGCGGCCTACTTCATCGAGACCGCCAGCCGCGAGCGGATTCCGCTTCTCTTCCTGCAGGATGTCAGCGGCTTCATGGTCGGGACCGAGGCCGAACAGTCGGGCATCATCCGCGCCGGCGCCCGCTTCGTCGAGGCGATGTCGACGGCGGTGGTGCCCAAGATCGTGCTCACGCTGAATCACGCCTCGGGCGCCGGGTACTATGCCATGGCGGGGCAGGGATTCGATCCCGATTTCATCCTGAGCTGGCCCACCGGACGGATGGCAGTGATGGAGGGAGAGTCCGCGGTCGAGGCAGTGCATGGAGTCGAGCTGGCCAGGGCGCGGGCCGAGAAGCGTCCGCCCACGCCCGAAGTGCAGGCCGCGGCCGCCGCCATGCGTGCCGACTACGAACATCAGCTCGATGCCAAGTACGCCGCCGCACGCGGCCACGTCGATGCTCTGGTCACGATCGAGGAGACCCGGGATCAGCTCGCCTTCCTGCTGCGCGTCACCAGCAACTACGCCGGTCCCCACATCGGGCCCTTCGTGCTGCCTCCGATCGGATGAACGGACTCCACCGAATGACGCCGCCCAGGCCCCGCGGGGCCCTCTCGTCCGGCCTGCTCCTGACGGCCGGCCTGCTCGCCGCATGTGGCCACGCCCCGCCGGCGGTGGCTCCCGGAGCGGTGCCGTCGGATCGTGCGGCAGCCCCCGGGATCCAGGATCAGGGTGGCGAGCCGAAGCCGGTGCTCTCGCCGAAAGAGGCGTTCGTCCGCGGCTGGATGCCGCTGCGCTCCACCGGAGTCGAAGAGTTCCTGAAGGCGCATCCGACCTACGATGGCCGCGGCGTCCTGATCGGCATTCTCGACAGCGGAATCGATCCCTCCATTCCTGGACTGACGACCACCACGACGGGGGAGCGGAAGATCCTCGACCTCCGCGACTTTTCCGGAGAAGGGGTCGTCGCGCTCGCGCCGGTGGCACCGGTCGGCGATCAGGTCACGGTCGCGGGCCGGGTGCTGCATGGTGTTTCGCGGGTGCGGGCGCTCGCGGGCGGTGGTGCGTTCTATGGCGGCAGCGTGGCCGAGATTCCGCTCGGTGAGATGCCGGCCGCGGACCTCAACGGGGACCGCGACGACACCGACACGCTGGCGGTCCTCATCGCGCGGGCGAGCGATGGCTGGGTGCTGTTCGCCGACACCGACGGCGACGGATCGCTCGCCAATGAGACGCCGATCCACGACTACCTGACCTCCAAGGAGACGTTCGGTTGGCACACCGGTGCCCGCCCGGCGACACTCACGCTCGCCGCCAATCTCCGCGAGGAGAAGGGCCAGCCGCATCTCGATCTCTTCTTCGACACGAGTGCGCACGGCTCCCATGTGGCCGGCATCGCCGCCGGGCACGACATCTATGGGGTCACCGGCTTCAACGGCGTTGCACCCGGGGCCTGGCTGCTCGGTCTCAAGATCGCGAACAACGCCCAGGGCGGAATCTCGACCACCGGCAGCATGCTGGCGGCCATGGCCTATGCGATCCGCTTCGCGCAGGAGCGACGGCTGCCACTCGTGCTCAACATGAGCTTCGGCGTCGGCAACGAGGGCGAAGGGCTTGCACGCATCGACCGCATCATCGACTCCGTGCTGGCCGCCCATCCCGACGTGATCATGACTATCAGCGCCGGCAATGACGGGCCCGGCCTCTCGACGATGGGCTACCCCGGATCAGCCTCCCGCGCCATCACCATCGGCGCGACCTTTCCCGGCGTGTTCATCGGGGCGAGCGGGCAGGGGGGTGATCCGATCGCGTACTTCTCGTCGCGGGGTGGTGAACTCGCCAAGCCCGACATCGTGACCCCTGGTCTCGCTTTCTCGACCGTCCCCCGCTGGAATGTCGGCGACGAGCGAAAGGCCGGCACCAGCATGGCCTCGCCGCACGCCGCGGGGCTCGCAGCCCTCCTCGCCAGCGGGCTCGCGCAGGAGAAGCGGCTGATCGATGCTCGGCCGGTCCGCCAGGCGCTGATGGTCACTGCCCGCCCGCTGGCCTCCGGCACCTATCTGGATGACGGTACCGGGCAGCCCGACGTCGGGGCCGCCTGGCGCTGGCTCGGCGGGACTCATCCCCTGCCGGAGATCGCCGTCCGCGCGGTCGGGAACGGCGTCACTGCCGCGTTTCGTCACCGGCTCCTCGGTGCGAAGGGCGACACTACCCAGACCTTTCAGCTCGTCCTTCCTGCCGGAAGCCCCGAGACGCCGGTCGTGCTCCGTTCCTCGGCCGCCTGGCTCCGGGCCCCGCGTGAAATTCGTCTCAAAGCGGGGTCTAACATGGTCACGGTGAGTTACGCCGCCGATTCGATCGCGGCGCCCGGGCTCCACTCCGCACTCGTAACGGGTTGGACCGGCGACTCCCTCGCGGGGCCTGCCTTCCGGCTGGTGAACAGTGTCGCCGTTGCCGATACCGGGGAGACGATTGTCGCGGACCTCGGACACCTCGAGGCGGGCAGCGAAGGGCGGGTGTTCTTCCAGAGTACCGCCGCGCGGCCGTTTGCGGTGGCCTTCGGGACCAAGAGTGCCGGCGAGCAGGTGGTGGCCTATCTCCACGAACCGGGCGGCCAGCCATACCGCGAGGAGAATGGCATCGGCGCCGGCTACGGGGAGGAGACCGGACTCTACGTGGTGGACGGCCGCGATGTCGTCCCGGGATTCTACGAGGCGGTGGCCGTCGCGCCGCCGCTCGACGGCGCCGGGGCGGCGATCATCGTGCAACAGAGTCCGGTGACGATCGATGCCAGCCGGCAGGACCACGCCGTCGCAGTCACGCTCGGCAACGTCACGGCGGCCCCCGTCAGCACCGAACCCTTTGTCGTCCTGGTCGGCGCTGAACGGAACGTGACGGTGACAGGGGCAGGCGGTGCCCTGCGACGTGTCCGGTTCGCCCTGCCAGGCTGGGCGGTCCACGCTGCGGTCGATGTGAGCATGGACCGCGCCCAGTGGCCCCTCTTCACCGACTTTGGTGTGACGATGTTCGATGACGCCGGACGCCAGCTCGGCAAGTCGCCGCTCAACTATGCCTTCGGGCGATTGCACGTCGACGTCCCGAAGCAGGGTGGCGGCGGCGTCGAGGTCGCGCTCTTCCCGGGGCTGGCGGAGGCGTCCTCCACTCAGCGCTGGACGGCGACGGTCTCGGTCCGACTCTACGCCGACTCCGCACATGTCGTGCGCCTCGCCGGCGGTGCCGCGACCATCGCTCCCGGCACGTCCGCCACGATACAGGTTCCGATGGAGCCACCCGTCCTGCCGCTCGGGGAAGGCTTCGTCCCGCTCGGCATCGTCGTCGTCCCGGAACAGGGTCGCACCTGGACCAGGGAGGTGCCGCTCCCGGCACCCTCAACCACGAGTACGCAATGACTGCCAAGACCGTCCGTGTCGCCGCCGGCCAGGGATTCTGGGGCGACTGGCTCGAAGCACCCGTCCGCCAGGTGAAGGGCGGTCCCATCGACTACCTGATGATGGACTACCTCGCCGAGGTGACCATGTCCATCATGCAGAAGCAGAAGTCGCGGGATCCGCGCTACGGCTATGCCCGCGATTTCGTGCCGCTGATGGAGCGGATTCTCCCCGACATCGCCGCCAGGGGAATCAAGGTCACCAGCAACGCCGGAGGGGTGAACCCGCGCGCCTGCGCCGAGGCCGTCCGCGAGGTCGCTCGGAAGCTGGGGATCTCGGAGAAGGTGAAGATCGGTCTCGTCAGCGGCGATGACATACTGCCGCGCCTGGACGAACTGCTGGACAAGGGCCATGAGATGCGGGATCTGGATACCGGTCGCCCGCTCACCGATGTGCGCGACAAGGTTCTCTCGGCAAATGCCTACCTCGGCATGGCGCCGATGGTCGAGGCGCTGCGGCGCGGGGCCCAGGTCGTCATCACCGGTCGTGTCACCGATACGGGGCTCACGCTCGGGCCGCTGTTCCACGAATTCGGCTGGGATGTGAACGACTGGGACAAGGTGGCGGCCGGCACGGTGGCCGGGCACATCATCGAGTGCGGCGCGCAGTCGAGCGGGGGCAATCTGCTCAAGGACTGGCGCAAGGTGCGCGGGATGGAGAACCCCGGCTTCCCGATCGCCGAGGCGAGCGCGGACGGCAGCTTCATCGTGACCAAGCATCCCCACACCGGTGGCGTCGTGAACGTCGCGAGCGTGACGGAGCAGCTGGTCTATGAAATGGGCGATCCGCACACCTACATCACCCCCGACGGTGTCGCCGATTTCACCTCGATCCGGCTCAAGCAGGTCGGGAAGGACCGGGTGCGGGTGAGCGGCATCCGGGGACGCGAGAAGACTGATAAGCTCAAGGTCTCGATCGCCTACTTCTACGGCTACAAGGCGGTGGGTACGTTGGTCTACAGCTGGCCCGAGGCCTACGACAAGGCCAGGGCCGCCGACCGGATCCTCCGCGCCCGGCTGAAGGACCTGGGGCTCGAGTACGAGCAGATCCTGACCGAATTCGTGGGGGTGGACTCGACCCACGGTCCGCTCGCCGGACCGGCCGATCCGGAGGCGCCAGAAGTGCAACTGCGCGTCGGGGTTCGGTCGAAGGACAAGGCGGCCGTCGAGCGCTTCACGCGGGAGATCGCCCCGCTGGTGCTGACGGGGCCGCCGAGTGTGACCGGCTTCGCCGGCGGCCGGCCGGAAGTGCAGGAGGTTGTGGCCTACTGGCCGGCGCTCATCGACCGGACCGAGATCGAGCCGTTCGTCCAGGTGGAGGTGCTCGATGCCTGAGCCGAAGAAGCGCCCCCGCGCGGTCGCTGCGGCGACCCGTCCGGTCCAGTTGCGGTACCTCGCGCACGCGAGGTCCGGCGACAAGGGGGACACTGCCAATGTGGGCCTGGTCGCGTTGATGCCCGAGTACTACCCCATCCTCGTCCGCGAAGTGACCCTTGCCCGGGTCAGGCGCCACTTCAAGGGCGTGGTCAAAGGCGTTGAGCGCTTCGAACTGCCCAACCTGATGGCGCTCAACTTCCTGCTGCATGGGGCACTCGACGGCGGCGGGACCATCTCGCTCAAGACCGATGCGCAGGGGAAGGTCTACTCCACGGCGCTGCTGCGAATGGAGATCCCCGTCCCGGTCGCCCTCGCCCGCCGGCTCGCACCGAAGCGCTGAAATGACGCTCCTCACCACCCTCAGCGGGGGCGTCCTCACGCTAACCCTGAATCGGCCCGAGAAGCGGAACGCGCTCGACGCCGCGCTCATCGAGGCCCTGCACGCGGCACTCGATCGGGCCGACCTCGACGCCGAGGTGCGCGTGGTGGTGGTGCGCGGCGCGGGGAAGGACTTCTGCGCGGGCGCGGACCTCGAGGAACTGCTCGACTCCGCGCTCCGCACCATGGAAGACAACGAGCGGGCCGCGCTGCGCCTCGGCCGGCTCTTCGTCCGGATGCGTGAGCTGCCGAAGCCGGTCGTCGCGATCGTCCATGGGCGCGCGCTCGCCGGCGGCGCCGGGCTCGCCACCGCCTGTGACCTGGTCCTTGCAGGCGAGAGTGCCCAGTTCGGCTACCCCGAAATCCAGCGCGGCTTCGTGCCCGCGATGGTGATGACGATCCTGCGGCGCCTCACCGGAGAACGCCGCGCCTTCGAGCTGGTCGCGACCGGACGGGTCGTGACCGCGTCGGAGGCGCTCGACCTCGGGCTGGTCTCGCGGGTCATCTCCGACCCGGAACTCGAAACCGGTGCCGCTGAGGCCATCGTCACCCTCGCGCGCAGCAGCGGCTCGGCCCTCGCCTTGACCAAACGGCTGCTCTACGAGCTCGATGGCCAGCCGTTCAGCGAAGGCATCGCCCTCGGGGCACGGGTCAACGCCCTCGCGCGCGCGCATCCGGACTTCCGCAAAGCGATCGCCGCCTTCCTCAAGAAATGAGACGGCTCAAGCTCTTCCTCGCCATCCTGGGATTTGTCCTTGCCGCCGTCGGGATCGGTCTCGACAATCAGCCGCTCGTGTGGGCGGCCATGGGCGTCCTGGCGGTGGCACTCGCCCTTCGATTCTGGCTTCGACGCCGCAACGCAGCCCAGTAGGTCCCCGCCAGCCCGAGCTTTCCCGCCCCTTCCTCCGTCATTTGGTACCGTGACTGCCCTGAGCCCGCCCGTAGTTTGGCCGGGTGACCCCACTCGCCGATCGTATCGCCGAGGCTCGCCGCCTCCTGCATGGCCACTACGGATTCGAGGACTTCCGCCCGCTGCAGCGGCGCGTGGTGCAGTCGGTGCTGGCGGGCCGGGATGTCCTCGCCGTGCTCCCGACCGGCGGGGGGAAGTCCATCTGCTTCCAGGTCCCTGGCCTCGTGCTCGGGGGACTCACGGTCGTCATCTCGCCACTGCTCGCGCTGATGCAGGATCAGGTGGCGGCACTGCAGCACCGTGGCATCGCGGCCGATACGCTCAATTCCCTCAAGTCGCCAGCAGACCAGGAAGCCACCCTCGCCCGCATCGCGGATGGGTCGATGCGACTCCTGTACGTATCGCCGGAACGAGCCCCCCGACTCGCGCTCGATCTCGCTCGCCTCAACCGGTTCCCGGCGCTGCTTGCGATCGACGAGGCGCACTGCATCAGCGAATGGGGACACGACTTCCGTCCTGGCTACCGGCAGCTCGCCATCCTGCGTGAGGAGTTGCGGAGGCCGCCGACCGTCGCCCTCACGGGCAGCGCGACCCCAGAGGTGCGCGCCGACATCACGCACTCCCTCGGGTACGAGAGGCACGATCTGCACCTCGGGTCCTTCGATCGCCCCAACCTGCGGTTCGAGGTCCAGCGGATTCGCGGCAGTGCTGAACGCCTCCCCCGGGTGCGCGCGATGCTCGGTGCTCGTCCGGGCCTCGCGATCGTCTACGTCCCGACCCGGAACAGTGCGGATGCCGTGGCCCAGGCGCTCTGGTTCGCCGGCCACCGGTCGGCGTCATATCACGCCGGGCTCACCCGCGAGCGCCGGGCGGAGGTCCTGGCGCGGTTCACCGCGGAGGACCTCGATGTGGTCGTCGCAACGTCCGCCTTCGGCATGGGAATCGACGCGCCGCGAGTGCGCCTGGTCGTGCACTGGGGCATGCCGCCGACGCCGGAGGCCTACTATCAGGAGGCCGGACGCGCGGGACGCGATGGCCAGCCGGGGCGATGCGTCCTGATGCATCACGTCTCCGACAGCGAAATTCACCGTCGGCAACTCGACGTGACCTTTCCTGCGCGCAAGGTGCTGGAGGAGCTCTGGGCTGATCCCGGAAAGCGCACCCGTCATCCCGCGGGCGTGGTGGCTTCGGCTGACCGGCTCGCCGCTGAACTGCGGCCCGAGGCAGGCGCCGTGGATTGGGAGCGCGTGTCCCGACGCCGTGCCGCCGCCGCGGATCGCCTGCAGGTCGTCGAGCGCTATGCCACCATGGCCCGGTGCCGTCGGCAGGGACTGCTGGCCTATTTCGGAGAGGAGGTAAGACCGTGCGGCAACTGCGATGTCTGTTCGGGCGCGCAGGCTCCCCTCCGGCGACTCGTGTCTGTCTTTCGCCGGTGAGGAGTCTGCCGGGCGGGGCTCCCTAATTCACCAGCGCGATCCGGTAGACCCTGCCGGAGGCCATCACCACGTATTCCTCGCCGTCGGCGTCCTCCCCGAACGACACGATGTTGTCATTGGTCAGCGGGGGGGAGAGCGGGGTGTAGGCCGGCATGGGGCTGCCACCTACCATTCGAATGCTGCGGATGAAGCCGGTGCAGTAGTCCCCGTAGAAATAGGTGCCTCGCAAATCCGGGAACTTCCTGCCCCGGTAGACGTAGCCGCCCGTCACGGCGCACGCGGGTCCGTGCGGATACTCGAGGACGGCTGGCACCAGTCCCGCGGTGGGGCAGCCGATGGCGGGGGAGAAACAGTGGTTGGCCTCGGTGAAGGGCCAGCCGAAGTTGTTGCCACCCACGACGGGGTTCTGGAGATAGTCGATCTCCTCCCAGAAATCCTCTCCGACATCGGCGATCCACAGCTCACCAGTCGCCCGGTCGAAGCTCCAGCGCCAGGGGTTGCGGAGGCCGAGCTGCCAGATCTCCCCGCGCCACCCCGGTCGAGAGACGTAGGGGTTGTCGGCCGGAATGGTGTATGGCGCCGCACCATCGACATCGAGCCGGAGGAGCTTGCCGAGCAACGAGGCGCTGTCCTGCGCGGTGTACAGCACCGAATCGGTCGGGCTGCCGTCGCCGAGGCCGAGATAGAGCTTGCCGTCGGGGCCGAAGGTGACCAGCCCTCCATACAGGACGCTTTCCGAATCCTGCACCTGGCTCAGGATCGGTGTGCGGCTGGCCGCGACGGCGTGGTCGAAGCTGGCATCCGCCTGGAATTCCGCCAGCTGGCTGTCGCCGTTCAGGTCGGCATAGTAGACGAAGAGTCGATGATTCACCGCGTAATTCGGGTGGAACGCGACGCTGTAGACGCCGTATTCTCCCGTTGATGGATTGGTCAGACTGGTGAGATTCAGGAAGGCGGAATCCTGGCGCACCCCGTTCTTGCGAAGCAGGATGCGTCCTCCCCGCTCAACCACGACGAGGCGCGAGGCATCGCCAGGCGGACTCGTCACGAAGACCGAAAAATCGAATCCGCTGTCGATGGGCACGAGCGTCAGCGCGCTGAGCGGTCCGCGCGGCGCGGTCGAGTCGCCACAGGCGGCGAGCAGCATGGCGATTCCGGCGAAGGCCAGCCGACAAATCGCTGAATGTCCGGGCAGGTTGGTCATGAGAAGTGCTCAGGGCTGGACGGAGGAGTGCATAAACATAAACACGCTGACGGCCGACGATGGCGGGTTATATTTTCCGCCACTCTTTCCATCCCCTCGATCGAGCCAAGCCATGGATCTCTCGCTCTACTTTTCCGAGCAGCACCATCAGGTTCGCGACATGGTGCGTGAATTCGCTCGCACCGAGGTCGCGCCCGTCGCCCGCGAGCTTGACCGGACCTCCGCCTTCCCCTGGGCCAACATCCGCAAGATGGGCGAACTCGGGCTCCTCGGCGTTCCCTGGTCCGAGGAACTCGGCGGGGCCGGGATGGATCAGCTCTCCTACTATATCACGATTCACGAACTCGCGAAGACCGATGCCAGCCACGCGCTGACCATCAGCGCGCATACCAATCTCGGAACCTCCCCGATCGTCGACTTCGGGACCGCCGAGCAGAAGCAGCGCTACGTGCCGCTGCTCGCCTCCGGCAAGGTCCTTGGGGGCTTCGGTCTCACGGAGCCCGGGGCGGGGAGCGACGCCGGTGGCACCGCCACCACGGCCATCGACAAGGGCGATCACTATCTCCTGAACGGATCCAAGATCTTCATCACCCATGCCGGCGTCGGTGAGATCTTCGTGGCTACCGCCCGCACCGAGCCCGGCAAGGGCAACAAGGGGATCACGAGCTTCATCCTCACCAAGGAGAGCTGTGACCTCGAGGCCTGCCGGGAGGCGGGCGTCGGCCACGAACCGGGGCTGCCGCGCATCCCCGGCTTCCGCGCCGGGAAGAAGGAAGACAAGATGGGCTGGCGGGCAAGCGATACCCGCGAACTGATCTTCGAGGATGCCGTGGTCCCGAAGGAGAACATCCTCGGGGCGCCGGGGCAGGGGTTCATCAACTTCCTCAAGACCCTCGACGGTGGCCGGATCGGGATCGCGGCGCTCTCGCTCGGTATCGCGGAGGGGGCGTACGAGGAAGCGCTCCGCTATGCCGGCATTCGCAAGCAGTTCGGCAAGGCAATTGGCAGCTTCCAGGGCGTGCATTTCCAGCTCGCCGACATGGCGCTCGAAATCGAGGCGGGTACCCATCTGCTCTATCACGCCGCCTGGCTCAAGCAGCAGGGAAAGCCGTTCAAGAAGGAGGCGGCCATGGCCAAGCTCTATTGTTCGGAACTGGCCATGCGAGTCACGACCAAAGCAGTCCAGATTTTCGGAGGGTACGGCTACACCACCGAGTACCCAGTCGAACGGATGATGCGGGACGCCAAGGTCTGCGAAATCGGAGAAGGAACCAGCGAAATCCAGCGCATCGTCATCGCGCGCCAGATCCTCGGCGACATCGTCAGTTGAAGAAATCGTGAGGGATGGTGCTGCAGAACCGTCCCATCCAGACCGGGCTGTTGCTCTAACCCACAGCCAATCCTATCTTTAGCCCATGCCTTCAAATTGGCTGGGCTTCAGGTTTGCTCCCGCAGCGGCCGTCCTCCTTCTGGGGGGACGGCTTCTCGGTGCCCGGCCGCGTATCGTGGGACGGCGCGCCTCGGCGGTCGTCCCGCCAGTAGTGGATCAGCTTCGCCGCAGGAAGACCGGACCAGCCGGGCGTCCAGCCACCCCTCAGGCCGGGGCCGAACGGCATTCCGCAGGATCGTATCCCTATTCCACGTCCCAGGTGACCGAGGGTTCGGCGCAGGGACAGTCCCGGTGGTCGAGGCGGGGGGCCAGAACCCCAGCTCATCCGATCGTCGGGCTCCAGACTTTTTTGGCCGGACTCGCGGATCCCCGACGCACAGGCGTCGGTCGGGTTGTCGCGCCTCCAGCCGAGGTTCGAACGCGTGAAGCGCGAAATTCTGATCAACGGGAGCCAGCGGGAGACCCGCGTGGCAATTCTCGAGGACGACCGCCTCGTAGAACTCTTGGTGGACCGCCCGGATCATCGCCGGATTGTCGGCGACATCTATCTGGGCAAGGTCGAAGCTGTCCTTCCGGGAATCCAGGCCGCCTTCGTTGATATCGGCCTGGAGAAGAGCGCTTTTCTCCACGCATCCGATCTCCTCGAACCAGAGGAGGATGAGGAGCCGACCGGCGAAGAGGGCGATGACGCCTTCGAGGAGGCCGAGGAGATCGAGGGCGCGGAGGCTGGGGGAAAGGGCCGGGGCCGGGGCCGCCGTGGAGGCGAAGCTGCAGTCGCCAGCGAGCCCCGCCAGCGGGAGGTCCGCTCGCGCCGGGCACTTCCCGACATCTCCGACATCGTCAAGAAGGGACAGACGCTCCTCGTCCAGGTGACCAAGGAGCCCATTTCCACCAAGGGCTGCCGGGTCACCGCCCAGATCTCCCTGCCGGGCCGCTTCCTCGTCTACATGCCGTACGCGTCCAAGGTGGGCGTGAGCCGGAAGATCGAGAGCAAGGAACTCCGCGCCAAACTGCGTGAGATGGTGGCCACCTACCTGCCGAAAGATGCGGGCGGGATGATCGTGCGTACGGTCGCGGAAGGGGTCACGGAGGAGCATTTCCAGCGCGAAGTCGAGGGGCTCCTGGGTCTCTGGAAGAAGATCAACCGCAAGAAGACCTTCGTCCGGGCGCCGGCGCTCGTGCAGCGGGAGACGTCGCTGACGCGCGGAATCATCCGGGACCTGTTCAGCGCCAAGGTCGACTCGCTCCAGGTGGACTCCAAGGAGCTCTTCAACGAGATCGAGCTCTACCTCAAACAGGTCGACCCCGAACTGCTCGATCGGGTCCACCTCTACAGCGAGAACGTTCCGGTGTTCGACAAGTTCGACATCGAGAACGAGATCCGCGACCTGTTCAAGGCGCGATGCGATCTCCCGACGGGCGGCTACATCATCATTCAGCCGACCGAGGCGCTGGTTTCCATCGACGTGAACACCGGCCGGTACACCGGCAAGCGGGATCCCGAGAAGACGATTCTCAAGACCAATCTCGAGGCCGCCCGGGAAATTGCCCGGCAAATCCGCCTGCGGGACATCGGCGGAATCATCGTGTGCGATTTCATCGACATGGAGACCCGCCAGAATCGGGAGCGGGTGCTCCAGGAGTTGCGTCAGCATCTGGGCCGGGATCGCGCCCGCACCAAGGCGTTCGCCGTTTCCGAGCTCGGCCTGATCGAGATGACCCGGCAGCGGGTGCGTCCGTCCCTGTGGCACTCGATGACGGCCGAATGCCCGGCCTGCGGAGGCACCGGCCGGGTGTTCACCCCCGAGGTCATCGCACGGCGCCTCGAGCGGACGCTGAAACGGGCCGGCCGGGAGCGCCGTGAACGCCAGCTCGCGGTCCGGGTGCACCCCGAGGTGGCTCTCTACCTCCTCGAGGAGGAGCCGAAGCTGATTCATACCCTCGGGAAGATGACCGGACTCGAATTGGAGCTCCGGGACGACCCGATGATGCGGGTGGACGAGTTCCGCCTCATGAGCCGGCCGGGCGGCCGGGACGTGACCGACCTGTACGCGGTGGCCTAGGTCCTGGGCCCTTGCCGAAACCCCTGCCCGCCGCTACACTTACGGGCTCTTGAGGCTAGTCTTTTCGACCACGAGTCCGATATGTACGCGATTATCCGCGCAGGCGGCAAGCAGTTTCGAGCCGAGAAGGGGATGACCCTCCAGGTTCCGCTGATGGAAGATGCGGTTCCGGGAAGCACCCTGACCTTCGATGAAGTGCTGCTCTCTTCTGACGGCACCACCGTGAAGGCCGGCACTCCGCTGGTGAAGGGTGCCAAGGTCACCGCCGAGGTCATCGGGCTGGCCAAGGGCATCAAGATCTACGTCTGGAAGTTCAAGCGCCGGAAGAACTACCGCCGGAAGACCGGCCACCGCCAGAAGTACACCGCGGTGCGTATCACCGAAGTGATGGTCTGAGGATACCATGGCTCATAAAAAGGGCGTCGGCTCCAGCCGCAACGGCCGCGATTCGAATCCGCAGTACCTTGGCGTCAAGCGCTACGGTGGCGAGCAGGTCGTCGCGGGCAACATCATCGTGACGCAGCGCGGGACCAAGTTCCATCCGGGCAAGAATGTCGGTCTCGGCAACGACCACACGCTCTTCGCCCTCGTCGATGGCGTGGTCAAGTTCGAGCACAAGGACAAGAAGCGGATGAAGGTCTCCGTCTATCCCGCGGTGGCCGCTGTCGCGAGCTGAGCCGGGGAGTGGTACGGGAGCGCAGGGCCGGAGATTCCTCCGGCCCTTTTCTTTTTCCCGCCTCGCTGCCAACGTGAAACATGCCGGTGCAGGTGGACGTTAGATGCAGTGGCCCTGATGCCAAGGAGCAGCGATGGCTGGAATCTTTGATACCCTGAACCGTGAGCTCGAGACCTTCGGAAAGCGGGCCCAGCAGGCGCTCGACGAAGGCAAGCTCCAGCTGGAACGGTTCCGGTTACAGCGCGAACGCGACGAAGCGGCGCGGAAGCTCGGCTACCTCTTCCACCAGCGCGAGCGCGGCCGGTCGGTTGAGCAGTCGGAACTGGACGCCTGGCTGCAGCGGATGGACGCCCACGACGCAGCCATTGCGCGGGTCGAACGCGAGATGGCCGCGACCAAGGGAGAGTCGGTGACCGTGAGCGAATCCCCGCCCCCCGCGAGCGCGACGACCGGCGAGGCCGAGATCGTGAAGTAGCCCGGCCAGTCACCGCCCGCGTGGATGCGAAGAACGCCCCCCGAGATCCTCGGGGGGCGTTCTCATTCCATGCGCCCGGTGACCCGCTAGTACGAAGGGGGCAGGTGCCGGTAGCGCTCCAGCAGTTCAGTCTGGCGGCTGGTGTGGGGAACCTCGACCCCGCGGATGAAGACGTGCTCCGCGTGGCTCGCGAAGTCGAGCGGGTCGGCCGACCAGACGACCACGTCCGCAACCTTGCCCCGTTCGAGAGATCCGTACCGGTCCTCCACGCCGAATGCGCGGGCGGGGGCGAGGGTGATCGCGGTCAGCGCGGCGTCCCACGACATGCCGAACCGCACGGCATGCCCGGCAGACCAGCGCAGGTTCCGCGGACCACCGGACTGGCTCTCGGTCAGAATGACGGACACGCCTGCGCGTTGCAGCAGGGCGGCGGCATCGAAGCGGGCGCCCGGCCCGTCGAACGTGGGGATGTCGTCGATCGGGTTGAGGATGACCGGTACTTTGGCCGCCGCGAGGTCGCTGGCCAGCTTCCACGCCTCCACCCCGCCGCGGATGATCAGTCTGAGCCGGAACTCCCGTGCAAGGCGGAGCGCGCTTGCAATGTCGCTCTGTCGGTTGGCATCAATGACCACCGGCAGTTCGCCCCGGAGAGCGGGGCCGAGGGCCTCCAGGTCCGCGGCGGGCGCGGCCAGGGACTGCATCTGGTTCTTCCGGAAGTCCGTCTTCCGCCGCTCATACTCCTGGGCGTCGGCAAAGAGTCGCCGCAATGCCTCGAGCACTCCCGCGCGGCTCCCGCCCCCCGCGCTCTTGCTGGACTCGCTGAGGTTGATGACCAGTGCGAGCGGCGAGCGGGTGACGAGCGACTCGATACGGTCACCCAGCAGTTCGATGAGCACCGCCTGGCCCGCGACCAGACCTGAGGAAGGACCGGTGACCGCGGAGGTCACCCCTTCCAGGCGTGCGATCGCGATCAGGGGCGTGGCGGGATCGATCCCTTCGGCGACGTTGAACGCGGCATTGATGTCACCGGTGTGAGTGGCCTCGTTGGTGGCGTCGACCGAGCCGACCTGCTGCAGGCCGAGCGTGGTGTTCCCGTGGATGAGCCCGGGAGTGACCCATTTGCCGGTCGCGTCGATGACCGTCGCATCGGACGGAAGCTGCACGCTGGTGCCGACTTCGGCGATGCGCCCGTCGCGGATCAGGACGGTCGCGTGCTCCAGCTTCGGTCCGGAGACCGGGTACACGGTCCCCCCCGTGATGGCGATCGTCTGCGCCGCCATGACGGAGGGGAGTGTCACCCACAGGGCGACGGCGAGTCTCGCGCGTACGTGGGGGATCATCGTCCCACCCCCGGCTCGGCGATGCCCAGGTTGAAATCGGTGGAGGGCTGGTGCCGCGGATCGTGCCGGTCGAAGACCAGCCAGCCATCGCTGTAGACCTGATCCGCCGTGGTATAGATCGAGAAGGGATCGCCGGACCAGACCACCACGTCCGCGATCTTGCCCGGCTCCAGGGTCCCGGTCAGGGAATCGATGCCGAGGGCCCAGGCGGGATTCGCCGTGATCCAGCGCAACGCCTGCTCGCGGCTCACGGCGATTCCCGCCTGCTGCCCGGCGTACATCGCCTTGGCCGCATCCTGGTTCAGTCGCTGGACGCCGATCGGATCGTCGGAGTGAATGATCGCGCGCGCGCCCGCCTGGGTAACCAGCGCAGCGTTCTGCGGCACTGCATCGAACGATTCCATCTTGAAGCAGCACCAGTCGGACCAGACCGAGGCCGCGATCCCCTCGCGAGCGAGCAGGTCGGCAATCTTGTAGCCCTCGACCACGTGGTGGAAGGAGCGGATCGTGAAGCCGAACTCGTGCGAGAGGTCGATCATCTGCGCCATCTCATCGGCGCGGTAGCAGTGGTTGTGCACCAGAATCCGCCCGCGCAGGACGTCGGCCAGCGTCTCGAGCTGCAGGTCGCGGTCGGGTGGATTGCCCTTCCGGTTCTTCAGCCAGTCGTCCCAGCGCTGCCGATATTGCTCCGCACGAATGAAGGCCTCGCGGTAGCCGGCCATGTTGCCCATCCGCGTCGAGGGGCCGCGATTCTGGTAGACCCGCTTGGGGTTCTCGCCGCAGGCCATCTTGAGCCCGTAAGGTGCGCCGGGGAACTTCATCTCCTGCACGGTGCGTGCGGGAATGAGTCGAAGGGTCGCGGAGCGTCCACCGATCAGATTGGCGGAGCCGGGCAGGGCCTGGATGATCGTCACGCCGCCCGCGATCGCGAGCGGAATCTGCGGGTCCTGCGGCCAGAAGCTGTGCTCGGCCCAGACTTGCGCGGTCACCGGACTGGTGGCCTCGTTCCCGTCGCTCTCGGCGAAGGTGCCCGGTGCGGCGTACACGCCGAGGTGACTATGGGTGTCGATGAGGCCAGGGGTGACGAACTTGCCCGTGCCGTCGACGATCGTCGCGTCCGCGGGTGGCTCGATCGTCGTGCCGACCGCGACGATCCGGCCTTCGCGGAAGAGGATCGAGCCCCCCCGGATCTCCGCCCCGGCCGCGGTCATGATGGTCGCGTTCCGGATGAACACCGGCGCATTCGTCCTTCGCTGATACGTGGAGGGATACTGACTCCGCTCCCAGCTGAGGGCCGCCGGCTTCGCGGCCGGGGCTGCAGCGGCCGGACTCGGGCCCGCCGGCGGAGGACTGGCGGCGCACCCGGCGGCGGTCAGGGCGAGCAGCGCGGGCAGCGTGGTACGAAGCACTCGAGTCTTCCTTTCTCCCGCGGAGGTCACGGACTCACCGCGACGAAGACCACGGGGGAGTTGGCCAGTTCGACCCGGACGATCCGGTGGGGAGCGGCGGTGGTCACGAAGAAGGAAACCCGCTGCTGTCCGCCTTCGAGATCGGCGCGGTAGCACTCGAACGTGCCGGCCGGCGTGGCGACCTGGGTGATGTCGGCCGCGGTCAATGTCAGGGTACGGACGGTGTGCTCGCCTGACACGAAGACCGGGAAGGACCAGCGGGTGTTCGGGGCCCAAGGCAGCAGCGGGAGAATCGCCTGGACCGCGTTGTCGTCGAGGACGCCGGCGGCGAGCGCCGTGTCCACCGTGAAGCGCTCCGGGCCGCTCGCCCCGATGACCTGCACTTCCCCGATCACGCGGCCGCCACCGTACGCGAGACTGATCCGGGTGTTCTGTCCCCGCACGACGCCGGTCTGATCCAGATGCCGCATCCGGCCAACGGTATCAAAGGTGAGGGTCGTCAGCTGGTTGAGCGCCTGGCCCAGCTGGGTCCGTTCGGTGTAGATCAGGCTGTCGCCGTAGCGCTGCAGCCGCGTCACCTGCAGGCCGATGGTCTGGCCCTGTGCAAGGATCGCGAGTGAATCGGTCCGCGGCGCCAGCCCTGCAAGATTGAGCGCCAGCGCACCGGAACGCGGCTCGACACTGTCCGGAGTCAGGGGGTGCCCCTCGCTCGAGAAGAGCTGCACCGGAGCGAGCCTGCTGAGCGGGCCGTAGAGGCGCGCTCCGTCGCCGACGACCACGGTGACGAGCGCGCTGACGGGAAAGGCCCGTCGGGCGGCGGCACGGACCTGGGCGGCGGTGACTCCCGCGACCTTGGTCCGGTAGCCGGCGACGTAACTCGCGGGCAGGCCGAGCACGGCGGCCTCCGTGATCCCGCCGGCGAGCATGCTCGCACTCTGCAGCCGGAGCGCGAAGCTGCCCGCGATATTCTCGCGCGCGCGCGCGAGTTCCCTCGCGGGGGCGAGTTCGTTCCGGAGAAGGTCCAGCTGCAGGCTCATTTCACGGAGCGCGGAGTCGGCCGCCTCCGCCGGCACGGCCGCGGTGGCCTGGAAGAGTCCGAGCCGTGCGGTTCGAAGGAAGGAGGCGCCCGTCGCGGAAGTCCATCCGTGTTCGCGGCCGAGCGCGCGGATGAGCCGGCCGTTGCGTTCGTCGCCGAGGATCCGGTTGAGGACGGCGGCGGCGTAGTATCCGGTATCGGTGCCGGCGAACGTCGTCCCCCCGATCAGGATGCTCGCATCCCGCGCGCCCGGAACGTGCACCAGCACGATGCCCCGCGGTGGATTGTTCTTCACCGGCACCGGGAGCGGGGCCGGCTTCACGCCCTTCCAGCTGCCGAAGGCCTTCAGTGCGAGTCGCCGCGCCTCCGCGAGCGTGATATCCCCGACCACGACGAGGATCGAGCCGGCGGGCCGAACGCGCGCCTTCTGGAATGCCAGCAGATCGTCGCGCGAGATCGCCGAGACCGAGGCCGGCGTTGCGCGCCGCGCGTAGGGGTAGCGCTGGTAGGCGCCGATCAGGAAGATCCGCGCGGCGAGGGTGCCCGGGTCGGCGAGGCCGCCCTGCAGCGCGTCGATGGTCTGACTGCGAAGCAGTTCGAGCTCACTGGGTGCCAGGGCCGGACGGAGCAGCCCATCGGCGATCAGGTCGAACGCCAGCGCGGCCTGGGCCGACACCACGTCCGCCTGCACTGTGAGGAAGTCCGGATCGGCCCCGGCGCTGAGCGAGCCGCCCACCCCTTCGATTTCCGCCGCGATCTGTGCGGCGCTCCGCGAGCCGCCTCCGCGCGTGATGAGGGCGGCCAGCATCTCGGCCAACCCTTCCCGGTCGGGCGGGTCGAACGCGCTCCCGGCAGGTACCGACAGCGTCAGCGACAGAGCCGGCAGGCGATGCTGCTCGAGCAGGATCAGGCGCAGACCGTTCGGGAGCAGCGCTTCCTGGGCACGCGGCACGGCCGAGGCGACGATGGCTGCGGGCTCCGGGGGGGCGGGACTGGCGACCTGCTGGGCGGCAAGCGCCGATACCGGAGCAAGGAGGAGCGCGCCGAAGGCGAGTGCACGGTTCATGGGGTCGCCTCCGGCAGGATGGTAACCGTCGACGCGCGCTCAGGAGCCAGCCAGGTTGCCGCCGCCTGGCGAAGGTCGGTGAGCGTGACCGCGAGGACATCCTTCAGTTCCGTGTTTACCACTGCGACGGCTCCGTGCATGCTCACCGCATGGTGGAGCGCCTCGGCGACCGTCGCGGGTCGTTCCCAGGCGCTTACCGCGGTGGCGAGGTAGATGTTGCGTGCGCGGGTGAGATCGGCCTCGGTCGGCCCGTTCCCGCTTGCCCACGCGGCGAAGGCCGCGAGCTGCGCGCCCAACGTGTCGGCGTTCACCTTGTCTGCCCCGACCACAAAGAGGCCGAAGACCCCGGCCCCGGCGCGATCGGTGAGCAATCCACCCTGCGCCGCGTCGGCCGAGCGGCTTTCGCGCACCAGCTTCGCGGTGAGCCGTGAGCCGGATCCCTGCGTGAGGATGATGCCGAGCAACTCGAGGGCGGGGGTGCTCGCGTCGCGATGGGCGGGGATCGGGTAGAACCGCCCGACCGCCACTCGCCCCGCCAGCCGGTCGGCGACGGTTCTGGCCCGCGGGCCAGGTACGGGGGTCAGCGTGCAGCCGATCTCGGCGATCTCGGGCCCGCGCGGGATGTCGCCAAAGTTGCGTTCGATCTCCTGGCGCGTGGTGGTGGGATCGAAATCCCCACTCACCACGAGTCGCGCATTGTTGGGCCGGTAGTAGCGCTGATAGAAGTCCTTCGCGTCCGCCGCGGTGATCGACTGGATGGTCTTCACGCGGCCGATCGACGGATGGGCGTAGCCGGGGCAGGCCGTCGAGTCGTAGACCGAGGCGATCGCGTCGAAGATCGCGCCGGTGTAGGCCTCGCCTCCGATGCGCGCCTCCAGGTCCCCGAGCAGCCCGCTCTGGCTCTGGGCGACCGTCGTGTCGTTGATTGCCAGTGAACGCATGCGCTCCGCCTCGAGCCAGAGACCGAGGTTCACGCGGTTGGAAGGCAGCGTCTCGCTGAAGCGGGATGTCTCTTCGTCGACGGCGGCGGCAAGCAGACCGCCCGCATCCTCGACTATCGCCCCGTGTCCGCCGGCCGGCACGTTCGCCGAGCCGGTGAACATCAGCCGCTCGAACAGGCGGGCGAGACCAGCCTTGCCGGGTGGTTCGTCGCGCGACCCGGCCCGGTACCACACGCTCACCGCCACCACCTGGCTGGCATGGTCCGGCGCCAGCACGACGTCGAGTCCGTTGGGAAGCGAGAATCGCTCGTAGCCGACACGCCCCTCGGTCTGCGCGCAGAGCGCGACGGTACCGAGCAGGGTCAGCAGGAGCGCAGCGATGGGAATCGAAAGCCGCATCCCGAGGGATGGCGGCATTGTCAGGCGATGAGTCACACGGGACCTACGGCAGAGTCTGGAGGAAGGGTGCACGGGCCGGCGGGCGCCCGAATCGACGTGACAAGGTAGCGGCTGGCCGCGGCCTTGGCGACTCCATAGCGGGTCAGGACAGCGCCGCCCGAATCCGGTCCGGGAAGTTGCCGCAGATCCCGTCCACGCCCAGCGCGATCAACCGCCGAATGTCCCGGTCCTCATTCGCGGTCCAGGCCACGCAGCGGATGCCATCGGTGTGCAGTTCAGACACGAGGGGCTGGTCAATCAGGTGGGCTTCCATCCACAGTGTATCCGCCCCGGTGCCATGGAGCACAGGGAGTATGTCGAGCAGATAGGAGGCGAGGAGCGCTCCGCGTCGCAGTTCGGGACGTCGCTCGCCGAGTCGGGCCACGATGCGGTGGTCGAACCCATGGACTGCATACCGCTCCGGCGTGGGACCCGAATCGAGCGTGTGCAGCAGCTCGGCGTCGGCACCTTCCGGCAGGGTCTTCACCTCGACCCAGACATCGAGTCCCTCGAGAAGACGCAGTGCCTCCGCGAGCGTGGGGATCGGCTCGCCATTTGGAAGTCGGTAGTCCGCGAAGGCGGTACTGGGGAGTTCACCGATGACCCCGACCCCGCGCACCTCCGCGTCGTGATGCACCAGGAAGGCCCCGTCGGTCGTGGCATGAATGTCCAGCTCGACGCCGTCGGCGCCCATTGCGACTGCGCGGCGAAAGGCCGCGGGCGAGTTCTGATACTCGTAGCCGGAGGCGCCGCGGTGGGCGATGACCTGCGGCATCAGTCGATCCGCTCCACGATCATGGCGATTCCCTGACCCACCCCGATGCACATGGAGGCCAGCCCAAACCGTCCGCCGGTCCGTCGCAGCGCGTGGACCAGCGTCGCGACGATTCTTGCACCACTGGCGCCGAGCGGGTGACCGAGCGCGATCGCGCCGCCGTAAATGTTGACTCGTGCGGGGTCCAGTCCGAGCTCCCGGATGCACGCGATCGACTGCGAAGCGAAGGCTTCGTTGAGCTCGACCAGGTCGAGTTGCCCGACCGCGAGACCGGCACGCTCGAGCGCCTTCCGCGTGGCCGGGATTGGCCCGAGGCCCATTACCGAGGGATCGAGCCCGGCAACAGCGCTGGCCACGATGCGGGCCAGTGGCTTCCGGCCGAGAGTCCGCGCCGCCTCGGCACTCATGACGCTGACCGCGGCCGCGCCGTCGTTGATGCCGCTCGATGTGCCCGCCGTGACGGTGCCCTCTTTGAGGAAGGCCGGCTTCATCTTGCCCAGCGCTTCCATCGTCACGCCGGCGCGGGGGTGTTCGTCGGTGGTGAACTGGGTCGTGCCGCCCTTGCCGTCGGCGACGGCGACCGGCACCAGTTCATCGTCGAACATTCCGCTTTTCAGCGCCTCCTGGGTGCGCCGCTGGCTCTCCATGGCGAAGCGGTCCTGCTCCTCCCGGGTGATCCCGTAGCGCTGCGCCACCCGTTCAGCGGTCTCACCCAGCGCGATGGTCCAGTCCTTCGGCATCCGGGGATTGACGAAGCGCCAGCCGACGGTCGTGTCGGCCATCGGCGGTGGCGTGCGATTCCAGGCCGAGCCGCTCTTGAGCATCACGTAGGGCGCACGGGTCATGCTCTCGACCCCGCCCGCCACGAAGATCTCGCCCTCGCCGGCGCGCACCGCGTGGGCCGCCGTCGCGATCGCCTGGAGCCCGGAGCCGCAGAGACGGTTGACGGTCTGGCCGGGGATGCCGACTGGCAAGCCGGCGAGGAGCACCGCCATTCGGGCCACATTGCGATTGTCCTCGCCTGCCTGATTGCTGCAGCCGAGGATCACGTCCTCGATCTGGTCAACGGGAAGCTGGGCCCGCTCGACGAGCGCCTTGACCGCGACGGCGGCGAGGTCGTCCGCTCTGATCTCGGCGAGGGCTCCACCGGCCCTGCCCACCGGGGTCCGGACCGCGGCGGTAATGACGGCGTCACGCACTGGAAATCCTGGGTTCAAGTCGCACAGAATCTAGCGGGGGGCGACTTGCGGCGGGCACGGGGGGCGCCCATCCTCAGACTCCAGCGGGACTTAACATCTACTTCCCGGAGCCGTCCACCCCGTAACGATGACCGTGCCGGCCGTCCCCTCCAGTCTTGACCCGACCGACGCTGCCCTGGTCCTGGCCTATCGCGGCGGGGACGAGCGGAGTGCCGCGGCCCTCGTGGGTCGCCATGCCGCGGTGCTGGCGAGGTTCCTGGGGTCGGCGGGGGCCGATCACGGGGACCTCGAGGACCTGGTCCAGGAGACCTTCATCCGGGCGTTTCGGGCCCTGGACGGCTGGCGTGGGGAAGCGGCATTCAGGAGCTGGCTGCTCAGCATTGCGAGCAATCTGTTGAAGGACCAGTTTCGCCGCCGGAGAGGCCGGGTGCATGTCTCACTCGAGGACAGCGACCTCACCGCCTCCGATGATCCGGCGGCAACGCTGGATGCGACGGAAGCGGAACATCGGATGCGGGAAGTCCTGGGGTCACTTCCGCGCCTGCAGCGCGAGGTCTTTCTCCTGCGTGCGCAGCAGGGCATGGACTACGAGGCCATCGCCGAGTCGCTCGGAACGACACCCGGAGCGGCGCGCGTTCACTACCACCACGCGGTCAAGAAGCTGAAGGAACTGGTCGAATGACGGACTGCGCTTCCATTCAGGATCGGATTCCGCTCGTGGCGAATGCGCGTTCGGCGTGGTCGCCCGACGAGGCGGCTCATCTCAGCGCCTGTCCCGAGTGCGCGGCGGAGTGGCGAGTTGTCGCCGCCGTTCGGCGACTCGGCGATGTCGCGGCAGGGCGGGTCGATGCGGATCGGGTCAGTCGGCATGTGATGGCCCGCCTCGCCTCGGATCGGGCTGCCCGCAGGTGGAGGGCCGGAGGGTGGATCGCCGGGCTGGCCGCCGCGGCAGCGGTCGTCCTGATGCTCAGGGGTGGTTCGACGCGGAGTCCGAAGGGCGAGGCAACGACCCCGCCGGTCGCCACCGCGCTGCACGTGCCCATCGCGGAGCTGGAGTCGCTGGATACCGCGGAGCTGGAATCGGTGCTGGACGGGCTGGATCAGCCCATTGGGTCGGGTGCCGCGCCAGACGCGCCGCATCTCGGGGACCTGGATGATGTTCAACTTGAGCGCGTCCTGCGCTCGCTGGAGGGCTGATGCGTACGACGGCGTGGTTGATTCTTCTCGCGACCCTGATGGCGGGGCCGCTCAGTGCCCAGGATCCCGCCGCCGGCCAGCCGGGCAGGGCGGGCGAGCTGCGGCGGCTCATCGAGGAGCGCTTCACCGCGAGGGTCCAGGAAGAGCTTGGCCTGACGGACCAGCAATCCGCCCGGCTCCGGGAGGTCGTGTGGCAGTACTTCGCCAAGCGGAGAGCCATGGAGGCGGAGGAGCGTCAGCTCCGGCAGGGACTCGCGGCCGAACTGCGGCCCGGCGTTGCCGCGAACAGCGACAATGTGGCGCGCCTGACCGACCAGCTGCTCGATGTCAAACTGCGCTATGTACAGTCATACAAGGACGAGCTCCGCGATCAGGCCTCGTTCCTCAATCCGGTCCAGCGCGCGCAGTACCTGATTCTCCGCGAACGGCTGCTCGATCGCATCAAGGAAGCCCAGGAGCAGCGTGCGGCCGACACCACGGCCACACCACTCCGCCGGCGACGGTTGCGGCCGTAAACATCCGGGTGGTTTTTCCCGTACGGGGCGGAGGTCGGAGGCGGCAGTGCTTCCCGACCTCCGCCCCATGCATTTTCGGTCAGCGGGCACTACCATTCTGCCACGCTCCCCGGAGTCGGAAATGCGCACCACCGCAGTGCTGTTCAACCTTCCCCTGCTCCTCGCCGGCCTCTCCTCGGCCGCGGCCCAGGCACCGGCCGGCGCCGTCTATCGCCTTGATATCCACGGCACGATCGAGAACGGCCTCGCCCCGTACGTGGTGCGCGGCCTCCGGGAGGCGAATGCCTCCGGGGCCTCGGCAGTCGTCCTCGACCTCGACACTCCCGGCGGGCGGGTGGATGCTGCGGAGCGGATCGCGGACGCGGTCCGGGCCTCGAAGGTCCCGGTCTACGCGTTCGTCAATCCGCGGGCCTACAGCGCTGGTGCGCTTATCGCCCTTTCCACCGCGGGGATCTACATGCGGACCGGTGCGGTGCTTGGCGCTGCCACTCCGGTGGATGGCCAGGGGACCAGGATGCCCGAGAAGTACGTCTCGGCAATGCGTGCGGAGTTTCGGGCCCTCGCCGAGGCGCGCGGTCTCGATCCCCGGATCGCCGAGGCGATGGTGGACGAGAGCATCGGCGTTGCCGGCCTCGCCGACCGCGGGAAACTCGTTACGCTGAGCACCACCGAGGCGATCCGCGTGGGGTACGCCCGCGGCCAGGTCGAGAGCGAGTCGGAACTGCTGGCGCAGGTCGGGCTCAGCGGGGCGACGGTCACCGCGATCGATCCCAACTGGGCCGAGATCGTCGTGCGCTTTCTGACCAACCCGGTGGTCGCCCCGGTCCTGCTCTCGCTCGGCGTTCTGGCATTGCTCGCCGAGATCAAGGCGGGGGCCCACGGGCTCGGCCTGCTCGTCGGCTTCACCTGTCTCGGCCTCTTCTTCGGCTCGAGTCTCGTCCTGGGGCTCGCCGGACTCGAGGAGGTCATCCTGCTCGGACTCGGCGTGATCGCCGTTGGTGTCGAGGTATTTCTGCTCCCCGGGTTCGGCATCGCCGGGGTGCTCGGGTCGCTGCTGATCGGCGCGGCGATCGTGCTCGCCATGCTCGGCAACTTCCCGACCGGGACCGATGTGTTCCAGGCGGTGGCGGTCCTCGGGGCGAGCGTCGTGATCACGCTGGCGGTCGCGTTCGCCTGGCTGCGGCACCTGCCGAACAGCCGGCGCTTCGCTGGCCTGATCCATCAGGATTCTGCCCAGTCCGCGGAGGGGTATGTCTCGGCACTGCCTCGCGGCGAATTGATCGGCAAGTTCGGCGTCGCCTCCACCGATCTCCGGCCGGCTGGAGTGGCGACCGTCGGTGGCGAGCGGATCGACGTCGTCACCGAAGGGGAGTACATCAGCAGCGGCGCACGCGTCATCGTGATTCGCGCCGAGGGATACAGGCACGTCGTCAGGCAGGCTCAGGACTAACCGGGAGAATACACGTGGACGAAGTCGGCTCGCTCGCGCCAGGGCTGCTCATGGCCCTCCTGTTCATCGCGTTCATCGCGCTGATCATCATCTTCCGTTTCATTCCGCTCGGCCTCTGGATCACCGCCTGGGCCTCCGGAGTGCGGGTGCCGTTCCTGACGCTGTTCGGCATGCGCTTCCGGAAGGTCAATCCGTCGGCGATCGTCAACCCGTTGATCAACGCCCACAAGGCGGGGCTGATCGTTCCCCTCAACGACCTCGAAGGCCACTATCTCGCCGGGGGCTCGGTCGAGCGCGTCGTCCGCGCGCTGATCTCGGCCGACAAGGCCGGCATTCCGCTCACGCTCAAGCAGGCCACGGCGATCGACCTGGCGGGTCGCGACGTCTTCGAGGCGGTGCAGGTGAGCGTGAACCCGAAAGTCATCACGACGCCGAAGGTGGCCGCGATGGCGAAGAACGGCATTCAGCTCCTGGCCATCGCCCGGGTCACGGTCCGGGCGAACATCAATCGCCTGGTCGGTGGCGCGGGCGAGGAGACGATTCTCGCCCGCGTCGGTGAAGGGATCGTGTCGGCGATCGGTTCCGCCGACACCCACAACGCCGTGCTGCAGAACCCAGACATGATCTCGAAAACCGTCCTGGCCAAGGGCCTCGACGCCGGCACGGCGTTCGAGATCCTATCCATCGATATCGCGGATGTCGATGTCGGCAAGAACATCGGTGCCGAGCTGCAGACGGACCAGGCGGAGGCGGACAAGCGCATCGCCCAGGCCAAGGCGGAAGAGCGCCGGGCGATGGCGGTGGCCATGGAGCAGGAATACAAGGCGGAGGCGCAGAAGCAGCGTGCCGCGGTCATCGCGGCCGAGGCACAGATTCCGCTCGCCATGGCGGACGCTTTCCGCAACGGGAACTTCGGCGTGATGGACTACCAGCGGTACCGGAACCTGCAGGCCGACACGACGATGCGTCAGTCGATCGCCGGACAGTCGGAAACATCCACGGGCGGAGCATCCTAGGTGGAAGAGATTCGCTCCGCCGCGAGCTTCGAGGGACTCATCGTCCTGGCGGTGATCTACGGCGTGCTGAGCCTGATTTCCAAGGCCGGAAAGAAGGGGCAGTCGTCAACGGGGCCGACGCTTCCGGCGCCCCCGGAGGCGTCGACGCCGACGCAGGCCGAGGCGGTCTCACTCGAGTCCATCCTCAAGCAGATCGAAGCGGTGAAACGGCAGAAGGCCAAGGGGCCGGTCGCGACCCGGCCGTGGAGCGGGTCGCGGACAGCTCCCCCTTTCGAGCCCCGGTCCGCGCCAGCCCGAATGGGGGAGGTGGTGCAGGACGCGCGCGGGCCGCTGGGGCGAAGGTCCCGTTCCACCCTCGAGTCCGCGGAGGATGTGGAGGACCGGACGTCACTGGAGGATGAGGGGCGGCAGGAGGAAGAGCGGCGCCTGCAGAACGTCGAGGTCTTCACCCCACGGCCGGAACGGGTGATTCAGAATCGCGACGAGGAGGCGGAGGCCATCGTCCAGCGGCGCATCAAGCAAGTCGAGGCCCGTAACCGCCCGCACGCGGATGCGGACCATCAGAGCTTCGACAAATCGATCCGCCAGGCCACGGAACCGGTCGCGGTGCGCCAGCGGCTGACGCCCCAGGGCCTTCGCGAGGCGCTGGTCTGGCGCGAGATCCTGGGGCCGCCGAAGTCGATGCAGGAGGACTGACGATAGACCGACGGGGCGGCTCGCTGAGCCGCCCCGTCTGCTTCCTACCGGCGCTTCCTGGCCTTCTTCTGCGGCGGCGCTTTCGGTGGCCGCGGCTTCGACGGCCGCTTCCCGGCGACCTTGGGCCCGAATGCCTTCTCGTACAAGGTTATGGCCTCGAGGATCGCAGCCTTCGCCTCGGTCGCGCCCTCGAAACCCCGGGTGCGAGTCGTCACTCCTTCAAGATCCTTGTACACCTGGAAGAAATGCTCGATCTCCTTCAGCATGTGCTGGGGGATATCGTCCAGTTCGTTGATCCCCTCGGAGTAGGGGTCGCTGACCGGCACGGCGAGCACCTTCTCGTCGGCCTTGCCCCGGTCGACAAGGTGGAACAGGCCGATGGGGCGGCACTCGATCAGGCAGCCGGTGAAGACCGGGATCGTGGTGATCACCAGGACGTCGAGCGGGTCGCCGTCATCGCCGAGGGTACGAGGGAGAAACCCGTAATCCCCGGGGTAGTGGACGGCGCTCGCCAGCACCCGGTCAAGGCGGAAGATCCCGTACTGCTTGTCGAGCTCGTATTTGTTGCGCTCGTTGGTGGGAATCTCGATGATGGCGTTGACGACGTCCGGCGGGGTCGGGCCGGTGGCGATGTCGTGCCAGGGGTGCAGCCCGTGGGGTGGTTTGTTGATTGGCATGGAAGTAAGATACGTCGGTCAGCCCGAGTGGCGGAATGGCAGACGCAGCGGACTCAAAATCCGATGCGGGTGCGTTTTATTGATGCGGTCGGGCGGGAGGTGCCAGCGCCGCCTGACCAGAGAGAGGTTAGGAGGGCTGGCGCAGGGCCCCCGCCGGGGTGGCGAAACTGGCAAACGCACGGGACTCAAAATCCCGCACCAGCAATGGTTTAGGGGTTCAAGTCCCCTCCCCGGCACTTCGTCCCCTGGGTCGCTCGCGACTCGGGGGACGATGCTTTTCGGCGTATGAGATGCAGCCAGACTGGCCAGCTCGGATTCGCCCGATCGGGGGATTGCGGGGTTTGGTGGAGCGTCTTTCGTGGAAGGATTCGTGGAAATCGTGGAACGCGTCTGCGTCAGTTTGGCGCGCTGGCTACTCAGGGGGCCAAGGTGCACTCATCGACCGTGAGGCCCTCGATGAAGGGCATGCCGCCTCTGGCAGTGCCCCGGGATCCCTGACCGCGCCGCGCGCACCTTCCATCCTGCGGCGGGGGTCACCCTCAGCGCCAGCCGCTCAGCTGCTTCAAGCCCACCTCCCGCACTTCCCGGCGTGGCGAGCTGAGTAAAGCGAGTGGCACGCTCTGGAATGGGGAGTCCGGAAGTGCTGCGATGACTGTGCGCCAGCGGACGATTGTCGCGTCATCGACCGTCTTGTCGACCTCTGCTACGACGAGTCGCGCGAGGAGGACCGGCATTGGCATCTGGGTAAGGTTGCGATTCGTGAACTTTGCGGCGGGCTGCCCGGCCTCCAGCACCAGGGCGGGCAGCCCGTCGGCTGGGAGCCCGTCGGCGTGACGCGCGAGCAGATGGGCGGCCAGCCCGGGCCAGCTCATTGCCGCCCGCGCCAAATAGGCCGCGATCGGCGGTGCAAGCACCGGCCGGAGGACCAGTCCTTCGCACACGTATCGCTGTCGCTGGCCGCGGCCGGGGCTGGCTTCAGCGGCTTCATGCAGGAGGCGCAACTGCTCATTTGTCGTGAGGCCAGACATCAGGGCCAGCAGGAAGCCCGCCCTAGGGTCGCGGGTCGCCTCCCAGCGCGCGCGCAGGGCGCTGGCGAGATCGCCCTCGGCCTCGAGGCGCGGATCGCAACATAGGATGGCGATCGGATCGACGTCGTCCCCATAGACGCAGTACCCGTCCTCGAGCAGGGCGAGGGCCTGCTGCTCCAGGTCGTCGAAGGTCGCCTGGGTACAGCTGGTCAGTTCCGGGAGGGTCAGGTCGCCGAGTCGAAGTGGGGCCATGGTTCGTGCCTACCCCCGGCGGCAGTGGAGCGCCCTGGTCCGTTGCTCTGCGCCACGGGGCGGCCCGGACTCGGCTTGAGGGCCCACCCTCATGACTTCGACGGCCTTCAAGTGGGACCTCACAGGTCTGGCACGCGGTGCCGCGGGCATGAGTCGGGGAAGAAAGATCGCATGAGGATCTTACCTCTAACTAGGTATCGTGGGGAGTCCCAGTCAGGCGGGTCAGCGGAGCCATCATTGGTATAGGCCCGTCGGTCTGAACGACTGCGGCGCCCCGTGCCGAACCGATAGTCGCACTCCCTCTCCAAGCCTCGGAGCCCGGTCACGCCAGCCCCAGGTCTCGCCGCCCGCGGGCGGCGGGGTGGGGTGCGCCCCCCGGTGACGCGAGCTCGAATGTCAGTTTCTTACAAGAGAGCTCGGCAATCTCAGCTTCGGTGCACCAGTTCCCAACAGGCCACTCTGGCCCCGCTCTTGTCCCTCATCAAATGCCCCCGTGAGGCCCAACACGCGGACTGCCTCGTCATATGGCACTGCAGGCAGTTCGTCCGTGTACCGCTGGGCAAACTCGAGAGTCTCGATGAATGGCACAGGGTGCCGCTGTCGACTGAGCGCCCGCAGGCCAGTGAGGTAGTCATCCCGCAACGAGGTCGGAATCAGTATGCGCCGTTGCATCGCCGAGACCAGTTCCACATTCATGAACGCCCTAGCGATGCGTCCATTCCCGTCGTCGAAGGGATGGACTTCCGAGAGCACGAACATGATCATTGCGGCTCGGGCGAATGGGTCCTGCAGGCCGCGCGAGAGTTGGAATCCCTGTTCGAGTGTTCCGCGCACGTCCCCGGGGGCAACGAAAAGTGTGTTACCCGCTTTGTTTGCGATCTCTTTGAACTCGCCAGGATGCTTGTCCGGGCGTCCGCCCAGAAGCTCGCGATGCGCTGCTCGGAGGCGTTCCTCAAACGCCGCGTAGTCCTCGATGGTCTGTAAGCCGCGTGCCATGAACTCCCTCCGTCCTACGAGGCGGAACGTGCCCATTATGTCATGGGCATCTTCCGGGCGTGCCTTGGGGATCTGCCCGTCGAATACGATCGCATGCGCCTCGGCCAGTTCGAACCTGGTGCCCTCGATGTAGTTCGAGAAGTAGGCGTCAAAGAACGCCAGATTTTGGAACGCTTCTCCGTTGGTCAGGGTGTCCCGGCGGACCGGCAGCGTGCGTGCGGCGAGCGCGCTCTGTAACTCGGCGAATAGCGCGATGCGATGGCTGTCGTACGGCCGCCCAAGCCCGCGCGCTGTTGCAGCAGGCGAGGACAGCTTCAGTTGCTTGCTTCCGAGCAGGGTACCAACCAGTCCGTCGAGGAGCGCGAACTCCTCCTCGGCCCCGAGCGCAGGGGCAATCATCCTCGCTCGATCCCGGATGCCGTTCAGCGCCTCCTCCCCATTCAGTCGCATCTGCTCCTCGAGCCACGTCTCGGCCGTGGCCCTGGGCAGTCCCCGGGACTCCCCCGCACGGCGTCGGGTTGGCGCGAGACACTCCAACAGAGCGCGTTCCCTGGAAGCCAGGAACAACGACCCCATGTAAGGGTTGTCTCCCGGCTGAGGCCCTGGCCCCTTCGTGATGCGGAGTCGGACCCCCGGCAGGTCGACGTCATGCCTGCCTCTCCCCACGAGGTATATCAGGCCGGTCGGGCTCGGCCGCAGTTCGATCGCCGTGCGATACGACACCACCGATCCTGGCGCTAACAAAGCCGCGATGCGCCACAGGTTCCGGCGCACGATGTCCTCGGCGGCATCCGTCATGTTGGAGGTGTACAACCTTGGTCCCAGCTTCCTTGCCTTGCCGGCCCTCACCTGAGTCGCCGTGGCCTTGGCCGTGGCGGCGTCACTGAGGAAGACTTCCTCCAGTGGTGCTTCACCAACTCGTCTTGCCGTCACTTGTCCTCCTCGATACGGCGAAATCGGGATTTATCCAGCATTAGCGGTCGTTCTCAAAGCTATTTTCCTGCAATAAGGCTCGCTGGTCGGCATTTTCACTGCAATAAGATACACCTTGGAGATATTTTGCTGCAATATGGGGTCATTGATGGTATTTATTCTGCATTAACCTGGTTATTGTTGTGGTGTCGCAACACATCGGGGTTTAGGGCGAGAACAAGGACAGTGAAGGCCAGAGGATGTCCTCGCCCATCAGGGGTCGCATGGGAGGCAGAAACCTGGCCAGGCAGGTGCGTGGCCCCACCGAGAACCGTGCGGCGGAGCCGTCGCCATCGGTGTCGTCGTCATCGTCAGTGCGATGATCCGCGTTGTCGCCTTGGGCATCACCATCTTCATCACCAAAGGAACCACGGTCGCCACCGTGTTCTCTCCCCTCGGGATCGGAACCCTCCACGCAGTCGTTGTGGTTCAGGACGTTGATCATCATACGGAGATCAGCACGCAATAGCTCATCAGCGTCAGCGGCGGCTTCATCGTCGTGGTCTTCGCCTGCTGCTGCTGCTGCTGCTGCTGCTCGGTCCCGGATTCGGGAGACCGTCAGTGGGAGGCAGTCGTTTGTTAGATGTGGTTCCGGGAAAAACCGAGGACTATTGTCCTGCTCCTTGCCGGCGCTCGGGGAGGGGAACCGGCATCGGGCGCACTGGGCGGGCTTGCTGGACGGATTTAGCCTTCAAGGGCCTCCCCCCGGTCCCGCTCGGTGTCTCCCAGGGGAACCGGCGGGGGCATACCGGCCGGACCGCACGCTCCAAAGCGGGGGGGCGAACACTCGGTGCCTGCGTGCCGGATAGGGGAATAGGGGACGCTGGTAGGCTGGACGGCCACCGGGGGGGCTCGTACGCCAGGGGACCCCTGACCCCCAGAGTCAAACGAGGAAATCGGACCGATGGCCCCTGCGCAAGCTGCAGACGACCCACCAGCACATCCGACGGTCGCCCGAGTGCCGCCGCGCCTGGATGCAGTCTTCCAGGGGCTCCCTCCGCTCACCTCGGCTGAGTATTTGGCGCTACTGAAGACAGAGGCGGGCTCGAGCCTCCCGGCCGAGGTTCTTGCCCGTGCCTACCGTCAGCTTCCCGCTGACGCGCCTGCCGCACGGGCAACCCTGGAGGTCCTTTTTGGTCCTGCGGGCGGCCCTACGCTTCTTTCTGCGTCCCGACGCCATATCACGAATCATGACTACTTCACCGCTGAGGATTTGGCGCAGGACGCCGCCAGTCTCCTCCTGGGGGTTCTCGGAACCCCTCGTGGCACGTATGCCGAGGTGAACTGGGCGGTTTTCTGTCACCCATATGTGATTGATGCCCTCCGCGAGTTGGTGGGGCGTGATGGCGTGCGGCGGCTTCTACTCGCGCCGGATCTCCTCGAGCAGGCCGACGACACAAACTCGGTGGTGCCCCCCGGGGACCGGCCCGACGCAGTCTACTCCTCCTGGATCGGCTCGCTGGAGCCGGACCTCGAGGAATGGCTCACCGATTTTATGGATCGCGCGATCGCCCGGATTCCCGACGCCGAGGTCCGGGCTGTGGCGGAGGACCAGTGGGGCAGTCGCGGTGCCCGTTCCCCACTCAGTGGGAAGGGAGGGCCAGGCCAGCAGCCGTTGACGAAGATCCTGGGCTGCGGCCGTACGAAGGTCCATGAACTTCAGGACGACGGCCGAGTACTGTTGCACGAGGCCTTGCGTTCGCAGACCGAACGGGTGCTCGACGGTGCAGTGCTGGAGCGTTTCGAACGCCACCGACGAGGGCGGCCAAGGAGGGCTTGATGCTCTCACGAACTTCGACCAAACCGCAGAACGAACGTAGACGAGGATTGACAATGACCGACGATGCACGGACTTCGCTGCAGGCCCCTCAGGACCTGCAATACGCCCTGGGAGAGTTGTGGGCTGCGAGTCATGATCTCGGGGAGGCGTACGCCTTCATTGGCAGGCACTCGACCTACTCACAGGAGCTCTGCTCCGTGCTCGCGTACCTCATCGAGGTTGATGGGGTACACCCGGGACAACGTGAGGAAGTGGCCGCGTGGACGAGCCGAATCCATCGATACCTCGAGACCGAAGGGTTCCGGATCGCACTCAATGCGCAGCGCGCCTCGCAAGCCGGGACGACACACTCCGCCTCGGCTGGGCCGGCATCTGGCACTCCTCCCACGGCACCGGGCAGCAGTCCCCCCCCGGCGTCCCAGTTGCTCATGCCAGTTCTCCTCGACGCTTCGCAGCAGGAACCCATGGACGTCGCAGAGGCGCTGGGCCTGCCGGTCGGATTCCTTGCTGACATTTCCCACAACGGACGAGTTGTCCCCATGCCGGCTCGACAAGAGATCGCCCGCCGCGCGGCCGGCAAGTGGGGGGTGAAGGTAGGCAGGGTGGTCGCAGCCTTTGATGCGGAGCCCGAGCAGCGCATGGCGGCTTCGCGCCAGAGTGAATATTCCGGGAATCAGGTCACGTTCGATTCGATCCTTTCCCGGTCCGGCATGCCCGACGCGCTCGTGGCCTATTGGCGCAAACTGGCCGGTCTCCAACCCTAACCCCAATGCGCCGTCTCGACCGTGCCCGCAAGCGCGGGCGAGAGTGCCGCCAGAACCTCTCGAACCCAACGATTCCTCTCGTCGAGCAACTCAAGGCTGACATTCGTTCGCGTCACCGCCTGCATGTCGTTGCAGTGAACCGTGAACAGCTCGAGGGTGGTAACGCCGAACTGCGGATCGATCAGCGCCTGCTTCTGTACGCGGATGATCTGTCCCAGGAGAATGCCTCGCTCGTGTTGGCGCACGAGCTGGGACACCTAGAACTCCATCCGAGACTGAGGGCCGATGCGCCTGCCCTCGATGCCATCCTCGGCTCGGCGTACCTGAGCGGTGGTGCTGGGGCGGTTGCGCGATACAGCCCTCGAATGCGGGAAGAGGCCGAGGCAACAGCGTTTGCTGTCGAGCTGATCTGCCCGAGTGAGGAGGTGTTCCTCGAATGGAAGGCTGACCCTACACTCACCACCCAGGGCGTTGCCGCACGGTGGCGGGTGCCGCTTGCCGTCGCCCAAGCGCAGCTCGGTGAGGCCCTTCACGAGCTTGCGTTCCCTGTGTCCGCATTACCCGTGCGCGAGCGTCCAACTCCTACGCCGACCCAAATCGAGGCCGCCACGACGACGGGGCGACCGGTGATCGTGGACGCCGGTCCGGGAACTGGGAAGACCGAAACCCTGATCCATCGCGTGAAATGGCTTCTCGGAGCCATCGCCGATGCGCCACCTGTACCCCCAGTGGTTCCTGAGTCCATCCTGATCCTGACTTTCAGCAACGAAGCGGTGGATGAGCTGCGAGACCGCATGGAGGTCGCGCTCGGTTCGGAGGTCGCCCAACGACTCACGGTGATGACGTTTCATGGCTTCGGCATGCACTTCCTTCATCAACACGGGCATCATCTCGGTCTGGCTACGGACTTCCGACTCCTGGATGAGGATGGGCAGCGTGATTCCATCTCTGAGCTCCTTGGTGAGATCAACTGTGACGCCATCCTCAACGTCCGCGACCCTTCCGAGACGGCGGACGAGGCCAAGAAGCGGATCGCGCAGCTCAAGGATCGCCTGATTCCTGCCGAGCGGTGTGCGCTCGAGGCGGGACGCTGGGCCGCTGAGGAGTGCAAGGGTGGTGAAGGAGACGCCGCGATCGCTTTCGCGGCGCTCTATGCCGCTTACGAAGAAGCGAAGCGGCGAGCGGGACTCGTGGACTTCGCAGATCTCATCATGCTGCCATGCATGCTGATGGGCGAGCGCCCGGACATCGCGGAAGCATATCGGAGCCAGTTCCAGTGGGTCATGGTTGATGAGTTTCAGGACGTGACCAAAGCAACCGCCATCCTGGTTCGGCGCCTCTGCGGTCCATCCAATCCGCCATGGGTCGTCGGGGATGCGCGTCAGGCGATCTACCGATTCCTTGGCGCCGAGCCTGCCAATGTGCTCGCCTTCGAGGGGGAGTTCCCGGGGGCGGCCCGCTTCGATTTGGTGGAGAACTTCCGTTCGAGTCTGCCCATCGTGGCTGCAGCGAACGAGCTGGCCGCCTTACTCGAGGGACGAAGCGAATCGGGGGCAAGGTGGCATGCCGCGACTGATGTCGCGCCCTCCGATGTCCCGATACTTGTCGCGAGGGCCGATTCGGATGAGGCGGAGTACGAGGGTATCACTCGGCAAGTGCGGGGTTGGCTGAGTGACGATATCCCCCCTGGGGACATTGCAGTTCTGGCACGCCGCAATGTGGATGTCCGTCGAATCGTGCTCGCCCTGGCCGCGGCTGGTATTCGGGCGGTTCCGTGCGGTTTGCTCTCCGCCGATGGTGCCGGTGGGGACCTCGCGGCTGCACTGGCCCTCGGCGAGACGCCGCGAGCGGCTATTCCACGAGTCGCACATGCTCTCGGCCGTATGGCTTACTCCCTGGACGCGATTAGGACGGCGATTAAGGCGCACCTGGGCCAGGGGGCGATTACTGACACCGCAGCGGATGTCGCAGGAGCCCCAGCCCTCGCCCTAGAGATCCAGGCGGCGCTGCCGGATGCCAAGGCGAGGGACTCTGATGACGGGCTGGCCTCGCTCATCGGCTTCCTATTCGACAGGACCATGTACTTGCGACGCATCGTGGAGGCTCCTGACTCTGCCGAACGAGCGATGGCACTGGTGGAGATCACAAGCGTGCTTTCGCTGGCCGCGAACTACCGGCTCACGGCGAAGGATGAAGCCCCGATGCGATCACGGATTGCGGTCGCCGAGCGCCTCCGTGTGCGGGCGACGCGGGCCACCAGCATTCCCATGGCCCCGGTCCCGCGCGGCGACGTTGTGCGGGTCATGACATGCCATGCTGCCAAAGGACTGGAGTTCCCTTTTGTCTGTGTTGCAGGGCAGGCACGTTCGGATCGTCGTTGGGCATCGACCGGCGAGGACTGGCTGCCACCGAGATTCCGGCCGGATGGTGATGCGGACGGTGCCCAAGCGGATGCAGTCCTGTTCGTGGGCCTGACGCGAGCCAAGAGAGCCGTGGTGGTGTCATACGCCTCTGCGAGGAGGAAGGGCGGGGAGCCGCGAAGCGTCGTCCACCTCCTCGTTGAATGGCTCGCGGTGCACAACCCGCTGCAGGCACACTGGGTAGGGGAGGAGCAAGGGTCGCCTGAGGTCGTGATTCATGAGCCCTGGGGAGGACAACGGTTGCCCGAGGTGGCCCCATACCTGTTGCATCGCGATTCGTGCAGCGTCAGGACCTACCTGGAGCACGGTGTTCACATCCGTTTCCGCGAGCGGATTGAGCCCCGATACCCACGGTTCGTGGGTGCGACTCGAGCAGCGTTGGCCAAGATTGTCGACGAGGCCGAAGCACTTCAGGCCCCGGTCTCGGTGGAGCACGCACGCGGCCATTTCCTGGCCGCATGGGAGAGCGCGAGTCGCGGGGCGAGTGCACACCCCCATGACCGGTTGTACGAGAGGTTGGGGCGAGAGGCCGCCGAGGCGTTCGCCGCAGCCTACCTGCCGGGGAACGGCGTAGTCGCCCATCCCGAGCTGCTAGCTGACGTTCAGGGCGTCGGAGTCAAGTCAGATGTGGTGGCGATCGTCCGTGGCCGTGGACGCCCGACAACGGCAATCGTCTACCGGCCGGAGTCCTTGGGCGACGGTGTAGTAACCACGCTGAAATGGAGTGCCATCCGAACGGCAAAAGTCATCGGCCTAGTGGTCGCGGAACTCTATCAAGGGCCGATCGTCCCGCTCCTGTTCTCTGGTCGTGATCAGCGGCTGTACCGGTACAGGTGGAGCGAGAAGGGCACGACGATTTCGAACCTCCGACTCCAGCTGGAGGGAAAAGCCGCTGCCCTTGCCGCGGGTCAGTACTCCGCGAATCTCGATCCGTACCGCTGTGATCCCTGCCCACTCCGCATCGTCTGTCCGGCATGGCTGGAATCAGCAGGCCCAGCCGGGTAGGCGGGCATCCCTGCCGCCCCCCGCCTCATATCATCGCCTCCCCGCCGTCCCGCCCAGCCTACTTCTCGCTCCACCCCCCTGCCGCCCGTCCGCGTGGACAGCACGTCCGGATGGATCAGTCAATAGGGGATGCGAGATTTTCGAGTTTCGACGGGGGGCAAGCAGGTTCCGAACACTCGTGACGCTCCTGCCGGATAGGTCCTATGAGGGCACCAATCACGGTGTCACACATACCTAGGGAAGTCAGGAGAATGCAAATGACAGTCGAATCAGCAGTTGGGGCCAAGGCCCCGGGTCATCCCGAGAAGGGAAAGCATGAGGGGGAGCACCGCCTGAAGCTCCGCGTGCAGACGCCGCGAGGGCTGTGGAGCATGAAGGAGCCGGCGGACGCAACCCTTCGTCCGAGCTACGAGCCCACGGTGCTGGTACAGCAGGTCATCGACGATGCGCGTGCCGTCTTCGGGTTCGTCGAAAACGACAGCAAGTACGCGCTTTTCCGCGGCCGTGACGAGCTCGACCCGGCTCGCACCCTGGGCAGTTACGACCTCAGGCAGGAGGAGCTGCTCGTTCTGAGCGTGCAGGGCGGCAACGCGGCATGACTGCAATGGACCTGACTTTGGAGTTCCTGCGCGAGGAACTCGTTGCGGCGTCGGCGTATGCCGATGCCGCCGGCCTCGCTCTGGATGCGTCGGGGCTGACAGCGGATAACCCGCGGTTCTTCGTGACGTTCATCAACGCCCCCGGAGATCAGTTTACCGCTGAGTTCGATTGCTCCGAATACCCCAGATTGCCCCCGACCATCGAGTTCGTGGACCTGATCACCAGCATTCGGGGGCAGGCTGCCCTGTACCCGAACGTGTTCCACGGTATGCCTTGCGTGTGCGCCAGGTACAACCGAAAGGCATACGGGGACCGCGGGGGACCGCATGCGGAGTGGCGGCTTGTGGATTGGCAGTTGGCCACAGGGAATGGGGTCGCCATCAACACCATCGCCCTGATGGTGAGTGACCTTCACTCGAAGATTCGGGCCGCGACAGGGAGGTTGGGATGAGCTCTTCGATGAGTTGGGAAGGGGTTCCGGTGACGTACATCTCGCGAAACCTCCTTGATCTGACCGTCCAACAGTTGGCCAGCTTCGCGGCCTCCGAACCGGCCGAGGGCGTCACGTATTGGTTCGGTATCGAGGGCGGCGGCCGCGCTGTGGTCACTACCCTGGTGGTACCGAACGCGACGTCCACTCCGTTCGGCGTTCAAACCTCCGCCGCGGCGAATGCCGAGGCTTTGGGATCCGTTGCCGGTACCCCGCTGGTGCTGTTGGGGCAGGCACATTCACATCCGCGGGGTTGGGTGCAGCATTCCCTGGTTGACGATCGGGACACCTTTGCGCAGTACCGCGGGGCGATTTCGCTCGTGGTGCCGTGGCTCGGACGCCGCGGCCTCGACTTGACTTCGTGCGGCCTCTACCGGCACGACGGAGTCCGGTACCGGGAAATCCAGCAGCGGGACTTCGGGAGACACCTCGTGGAGCTGCCGGGTTCGATGGACCTCCGTACGGCCGCCCCATCCTTTGGGGGGGCTCTCGCTCCATGATCACACGAGGTCAAACCGGAGATATGCAGCGCCTCCACGCGCGATGGCCGACTCCCGCGGCGTTCTACGCCGAGCGGGATGATCGTACCTCAAGGGCCCTCCCCGGGATGACGGCCTACTGGGACCGTCAGGTGGAGATTGTCGTCGATCCGGACACCGCAAGCGAGGCGTCAGTTCAGCACATGGCTTTGCTGGCGGCGAATCTCACTGCGCGTTGGGCGCGCCGGGTCCGCCTGGTGTTGCCTCGCGGCGTGTCACTGGCGCGATTGCGGGTGTCGGGGGAGGTCGAGACCCTGGGTGCACGTGCGATTCGCGAGATGCTGGATGCGGATCCATTCGGCGACTTCGAGGTGATGGAAGCCACCGGTGGCGCGGGGCCCTCGCTCAGGCTGCTCATAGGACCCTGGGACTCCCTTTCCGGGGCCGATCTGGACTACGCCGACTACATGGTTGATGCGACCGGGTGGCGGGCGAGGGGAGCCCGCGGCGGAGTGATGAAACGCGATAGGCGTACCGCAGCCTGCCCGGCGGCAGCCGCGCTCGCGGCCTCCATTGGTGTTGCGGACCTGTTTAAACGGGCGGTAGGCCACCCGCAGGGTCGATGGCTTGGGAACTTCGACTGGGACCTGTGGTCCCATTCCATGGTTCGTGACCACGATACACCAGAGATCCTCGACCCTCCTGTGCCGGGCAGGCTTGACGTTGGGAGTCTCCTGGTCGCCGGCGTCGGCGCCGTCGGGTCGGCGCTCGCATACATGCTGCCCGAGGTCGAACTGTCGGGCACCATTGTCCTGCTTGATCGGGACCGAATCGAGACGAGCAACCTGAATCGGTCTCCGCTGTTCACGGTTGGGGATGCTCTTGACTCGCAGCTGAAGACTGAGTGCGCGGCGGGATGGCTCGCTGGAAGAGGGTGCAATGTTGAGAGGCTGGATGGCCAGTGGAAGGATCTCAGCGACACGGTGAGTCTCCGTGCGTATGACGTCTGGGTCTCCCTGACGAACGAGGACGGGGCGTGGGCCTCGATACCGTTCGATCTCCCTCCGGTTGTGGTACACGGTACAACATCAAGCGGATGGGGGTTTAACCTCGGCCGACATATCCCACGGAGGGAAGACTGCACCATGTGCAGGCTGCCGCGGCCAGCCGCCGATTTTCGGGGTCCGTGCGCCGAGGGGGCCATTGAGGAGGCTACAATGCCCGGACCTATTCGAGCTGCGCTGCCATTTCTTTCCTCCGCGGCAGCCGCACTGGTGTTCGCGGAGTTGTTGAAGTTGCCGGACTCCCGGTGTCGCGATACGCCCAATCTCGTGAGCGCCGATTTGCTGTACGGCTTGCCGGGGCTGGTCGTACAGCAGCGTGGCCCGACTGCCGGGTGTCCCGGATGCCGAGCAATGCGGTCGGCCGCCTGGGCGGGAAGGGCAGGGCGAACGAGGTTCGGGCGTTACTCCCTGTAGAGGGCGGACTCCCCTGCCGGACCGATAACGCCTCCCTCAGGGACTTGTAGGAGGGCGCGATGCCATGCCATCAGCAGTCCACTATCTCGATTCAGGGGGGGCGGCAGGAGCCCAGGTCGGCGAAGGCCGCCTTCGTCATGCCCGAACGCGAATCCGTCGCCAGGAGCAAGCGCTCCTAGCGGACCCGATCCCGGCAACGGCAGTCAGAGCGGCTGGCCGACTTCATCATCCTTCGTCAGGCGGGACTGTCCGCTGGCGCAGATTAGGCAGAACGATAGGTTCTGAGATATCCCGGCCGCGAGCTCCGCCACTCTGTGGGGCGGGGTGCTCAATACTGCGAATCCCGGAAAGTGCCATGACAGCACCACCACCTACACATGGGCCGGACTGGTGGCCTGACGAGCTGACCGAGCGTCAGCGGGTGTTGCTGCACGCGCATCCGCTGTTCGATTTGCGTGGCAACGATGGGGTACAACCCGAAGACGCCAGGCACTATGACTCGATGGCATTGGCGTTGCGCGTCATGGAGCTTGTCCTGGAAGCAAGCGGCCTTGACGATGCGATCACGGCCGGACGCGTGCGGGAGGCGCTCGGACCCTCCCTGGTGGCGATGGACCGGGACGCCGAGATCACTGTTGATGGCGCACGGCATGATCGCGTGGTTGAGCGGGTGCTCGGCGCGCTTCGCAACGATGAGAACAGCCGACATCCCTTCGCGCTGGAATACGCGGCTTTTCCTGCGGTGGGAGGTGCAGAACGTCGCGTACTCGAGTTTCGCCTCCTCGAGGATGCGTTCCATCCGGATGGGCGCGTGGTGCTCCAGGCGACCACCGAGGGGGCGAATCTCTACCTGCGCGCGCTCGACCATGATCTGGAAAGCCAGCAAGCGGCCACCGAGGCCGTAATCGAACTCCAGTTGCGACGCGGACGTTTCCAGGACGCCGTTAACGGGGCTCGGCAAGCCCAGCGGCAATCTCAGCGCTACGGCGATCAGTTGCGTCGGCGGATCGAGCAAACGCGGCGGGATCTATCGCGGGTGGATTGGCGGACGGAGATGCCGGCCCTCCTCGAGCAGGCCAGGATCCACCTGGAGGCTCGAATGGAGACGGAGGATCGTTTGCTCTCCGCCACGGATGGGCGCCTGGAGGCGCTCGACCCCGGGACCGAGTCGGCCATCCAAGTTGGAAGCGTTCGTGCGCTGTTGACGGAGTGCCGCCGGCGCCACGTCGAACTCCTCAGCGTGGTCCTGGGTAGCCGGCAGACGTTCTTGGTGGAGCAGGCTAGGCAAGTGTTCGTTCCCGTGCTGCTTTCGCCCAAGCCCCATCTCTCCGAGCAGGTGCTGTTCCCCATGCTCGGTGCTTCCGTGCGTGACCTTGACCGTCTCACGGAACGAATCTTCACCCTATTCGGTCCGCCGGTTCCTCCCCCAACCCTGTGGCTTTCGGAGCTTCTGATTTGGCAGGTGCAGCCTCCGCGCGCCTCGGAGGCGGGGGACTCCATTGCCACGGCTCGCGACTTGGTGGACGTCGCCTCCGATCCCCGCCACTTCGATTCCGCCGTGCTGGCCGCCGCAGAGTCGTTGCTGGCCAATCTTCCGTCTCCGACGCCCCTCAGCGCCCTGCTGATGCAGGAGGGTGTCGCGGGTGCCGACTTTCCGCTGCGGGAACTCCTCGTCCTTCGGACGCTGGAACAAGCTGCACCTGACGAGCCGAGCGAGAGAGACGGTCCGCCCCATGCCTCCTTCACCATCTCTCGAAACGGTGCGCTGGAATCGCCTGAGTTCTTGGGTGACGACCTCATGATTTCTCCGGTGCACGCTGCACAGACACCGATGGAGCCAGCTGATGACTTCGATGCATCCTGACCCCCAACTCGCGGGCGACCTCCTGCGGGGCGCGCTGACTCCCCGAAGTACGCCGATCGCCGATCCGGCCTACAGGGCCGCGCTCGAGGCCTACTTCGGCGACCCCCGCATGCAGGATATGGTACGGTCCATGGCGCTCGGCCTGGGCTTGCGGGTGGTGGAAGCCGGGCCCCGCGGGTTGGTTGTCGCTCCCCTCGCCGACAGTCTCTTCGCATTCCCGGGCGCGAGCTTCCGGTCGGGGGCGAATACTGCCAACGAGCGTACCACCGACGCGCTGTTTCTTCTGGCGATCGCTGCTGCCACCTACCCACGGTCGGCGGACTTGAATGAGGATCCCGGTGTTGCCCGACCGCCCATCACGGTGGATCAGGTGGAGCTTCTCTTGCGTGATGCGGTCGCCAGGCATGCGCAGGCGGCCCCACCCGGTGACCAGCCGGCCGCCGCGCAGGTCGAGGGCCTTGAACCGGTATGGAAGCACCTGGATCGAATCCCTGACGTTCGAGATACCGCGGACGGCCGCGCCGGTGCTCGCACGAGTCGTCAGAAGATCCGGCGACTGCTTGACCGGCTAACGGATCTTGGTGCGTTTACCACGACAACGGTGCATGGAGCTGAGGCCTGGCAGCCATCGTACCGCTGGCAGGTGCAGGTGCAGGAAGTGGCGGCCACTTCCATCTGGGAAGAAGTTCGCCAGGTCTTGCTGGCCCAGGAGGCTCCCTGATGCCGCACCTCGCGCGCCTTCGCTTCGTACGCATCGGGCACAAGCAGGCTCGTGCTGACGATCTGCTGATGGACTTCATGGTGGACGGCAAGCCGGCCGACTCCACGGTTTGGCTTCGCAATGGGGGTGGCAAGAGCTCACTTCTCAGTTTGTTCTTCAGCCTTCTCGTTCCGCAGTTGAGGCAGTTCCTCGGTACCAAGACGGAGGGAAGCGACCGCCAACTCGATGAATACGTCCGCCCCGGGCAGCTTGGCATGATCGCGGCTGAATGGGTGCTCGATCAATCGCAGCTGCAGATCCTGGGGGCCGATCGCCTGGTTACCGGGACCTTGCTGGAGCGGGTGGAGGGCAGGGGGGACACACCGGCTGATCTGGAACGCGCGTTCTTCACCTGCCGGTCGTTGGAGCACGCGACGGAGAGCAGGATCGATGGTTTGCCCGTCAACGCGCCAAACGGCCGACCCCACACCCTGAAGGGGTTTCGGATGGCCTGGCAGAATCTTCGCCAGCGATACCCTGAGGCGAACGCAGACTTCATCGAGCGCCAGAGCGCTTGGGTGAGCACGCTTGAGGCCGTGGGGCTCGACCCCAAGCTGTTTCAGGCGCAGCTCACGATGAATCAGGGCGAAGGCGAGGCCGAGCGTCTGTTCAGTTCACTCCGAACAGCCGAAGACTACGTCCGGTTTTTCTTGGACCTGCTCGCACCATCGGACATGGCGACCGGACTCGTCCAGACTCTCGAACAGCATCGGCAGACCCTGCGCACTCGCACGACCCAACTGCTTCCGGAGCAGGATCTCGTGCGGGGGGCACTTGAACATCTCGATCGAATGCTGCCAGTGCATCAGCAGCGCGTGGCGTGTGCCGACCGGCTGGTCGCTGCTCTAAGCCGGGCACGTGGCTTGGAGGCGGTACTGGCCCAGGAGCTCATCGCCGCCCGCCATGCCGAGACGGATGCATCCCTCACCGTGGAGCAGTCGAATGCCCAGATCTTGACGCGTCGTGCGGACGCTGAAGCATCTGTACGCGAGAGGACATGGTGCTTGCGGTGGGTGAAGGAGCAGGAGTGGGCGAGCGCCAGGCGCGATGAGGAGACGGCGAAGGAGGAGCATAGTTTTGCTGTGCGCCAGCAGGCGACGTGGACAGCGGCCGCTACCCTGCGAACCATTCGCCGACGCGAACAGGACCTGCTGGGCTTGGACGAGCAGATGCGGGCCCAGCTGGCCGAATACCGCCCACTGCTGATGGAGGTGGAAGCGGCAGGTACCCGCTTGGCTGAGGCGCTGATGGCGCGTGTGACCCAGGCCGATCATGACCTGGCGACCGCTGCAGCGCGAGTAGTGGTCGCCGAAGAGTCGCAGCGGATCAGCCAGCGCGACGAGGTGGATTGCGCCGCGCGGGCGGCCCGTCATGACGCCGCGGCGAAAGACGCGCGCGAGCGTGCGCGGCAGGCGAACCGAGAACTGGAGCGGCATCTGAGTAGCGGTGCGCTGGCGACCGACGAAGCAGTCCCCGATGCGATCTCGCGGCGCCAGCGGGAACTCAGTGCTGCTGAGGATGATCTGCGCCAAAGCACCGAAGCACGGGAGGTCGCGCGAAAAGCGCGGGACGAGGCCACGGCGGAACTCCGGCGGGCCCAGGTTGCCCGTGCAGAGGCGGGCGTTGCCCGCGACGCGGCACGGCATCAGCTGACCGAGGCGGAAACCGAGAGTCAGGAGTTGGTCAAGGATGTGGAGTTGTCGCGACTGCTGGACATTGACCACGGAGCCCTTTCGCCGAGGACTCTCACCGGAAGCGCCGTTTCTCGCCTTCGGCAGATCGCCGGTGAAGCGCGAGAACGCGTACTGACTGCGCACGTCGAACTGTCCGGGGAGGCACGCGCGCTGGCGCACTTGCGCACCCATGGGGTGCTTCCCCCAAGCCCGGTCGTGGAGAGGTTGCTCGGCCTGCTTGCCGCTCGAGTGCCTCGGGCTTGGGATGGATGGCAATACCTCGCCTCGGTTTTTGCGTTGGAAGAGGCACGGCGGATCGTCGAGCTGGCTCCGGCTGTAGCAACCGGTATCGTGGTCCCCGACGAGCATTTCGAGGTCGCCGTGGCTGCTCTTCGCGCCGTGGCACCGGACCTCGATGACCCTGTACTGGTGGCCCGACAGTCGTCGGTCGGAGGCGAGGGAGGCCTCATCCAGGGAGCCGTGATCGGCCCATCTGATGACGCCCATTTGAGTCAGCAAGCTGGGGCGGCTGCGCGCGAGCGTCGCGCTGTGCATCATGACAGCGGGCTTCGGTTGAAAGCGGAAGCAGAGCGCCTTGCGGACGGGGCGGAGCGCCAGGCCACGCGTCTCGAAGGGTGGCTTGCGCGACGGAGCGTGGCGTGGTGGCAGGCGACCGAAGCCGAGGCGAGCCGATTGAGCGCTCTGGTGGAGCAGGCTGAGGGGGAGGTCTTCGCGGCGACTCAGCGACTCGCGGAAACCACCAAGTCCTCGGACGATGCGGAGAGCCGGGTGGAGCGAGCTCGGGCAGCGATCATCGGAACCCAGAGGATCATCGACGCGCTGAAGCTTTGGCAACGGCAGTTCCCCGGTGGGTTGGAAGCGCTCGGTACCCGCGAGCGAGAAGAGGAACAGGCCCGTGCTGTCGCGCATGCAGGAGTATTGGCAGCCAAGGAGCGTCAAACCGAAGCCCGTGCCGAGTTGGCGCGCGCACGTGACCTGGAGGGCCCAGCGCGTGAGCGCAGGGTCCGGGCTGAGGAGGCTCTCAAGGCCATTGTGCACCTTCCCACCGGCGCGACGATTGGATCTGTCCCTGGGGACGTCGAGGTGCTAGAGAGCGCTTATCGTGCGAAGGCGCAGCAGTATGAACGCACCGTCGGAGTGTCGGAGCTTCAGGAGCGACGTGTAGGGATTCAGCGGGAACTGGAAAATGATCGCGCGAGCTTCACCAAGCGCTGCGCGACGATCACACAGGCCGAGGTGATCCGGGCCTACGAAGGGCTGCCGGACCCCGGCGTGATCGAGGACTTGGAAAGGGAGGCGGCAGAACACGTGGGCCGAGCGTTCAACCGGTATGGCAACGCCGCCTCATTGAGAAGCCGAGCCGATACCGCCTTGGAGTCGGCCGAGAGGGAATGGCAGGCGGCCCGGGGGACGAGCGTCGTGTCTCCCGAATCACCAGCGACGCCGTCAGAGGCCGAGGCTAGGATCGAACGCGCTCGATGGGATGAGGAGGCAGCGCGTCGGGACGTCGTGACGGCTGAGGAGTATCTCGCTCTGGCCCAGGAGGAGCTTCGCAAGGCGCAAGGGCGAATCCAGCAAACCGAACTCGATCAGGAGAGACTGGCCAGTCCGACCAAGGGCATCGAGGGAATGGTTGGAGCGCTCAGGCGCCCGATTCCGAGGGCGGCCTCCGACTCACCGGTGGGTGCGGAACGTCGCGCGTTCCTCGACGCACTCCAGCGCCAGCGTGATGGGGATGCCGATGTCCTGCGGTCCCTCGACAAGGACCGGGACGCAATCGTCCAAGGTCTCGCTGCGTGGTGCGACGACGAGCGCTTCACGGGGCTCAAGCATTCAGTCGGTCCCAAGTTGCGACGGTTTCCGGCAGAGGAGGTCGAGGCGAACGCAGAAATGCTGCAGGGCGAGTTGCGTCTCCGCGCCGATACGATCGCGGCCGATCTCGCCGCATCGGATCGCGATCGGGATCTGCTGATCCAGGGCATCCTTGGGGCCGCACAGGATGGCCTCAGCCTGCTGGAGTGGCTGGCCAAGCGCTCACGCATTCCTGAACGGGTAGCGGTCTTGGGCGGGAAGCACCTGCTGCAGTTCAAGGGAGATGCGCCGACGCTGGAAGTGGAGCGTCGTGCTCGCATTGGCACGTTGCTCGATGCATACGTCACAGCAGACCAGCTGCCTGGCGCGACCAGATTGCTTCAGGAGGCTGTACTCCGCCTTGCGGGTAGCATCCAGTTGCGCGTGTTACGCCCGAGCATGGAGACCATGCCGGTCTACGAGCCGATCACCACGCTGGCCAAGTTCTCTGGGGGCGAGAAGCTTACGGTGGCCACCCTCCTGTACTGCGCCATCGCCACCACCCGGGCGCATACCGTGGGACGCCGGGAAGGTGGAACGAGCGTTCTCCTCATGGACAACCCGTTCGGGAAGGCTTCACGGGCCAGCTTTATCGAACTACAACGCGCGGTCGCGGCGCAGCTCGGAGTCCAACTGATCTACCTGACGGGGATCATTGATTACGAGGCCCTCGTCTGTTTCCCGAATGTCATCCGCCTCAAGAACTCGCGATTCGACCGCATGACAGGTGAGATGATCATCGAGGGCGGCGATCGAACCGAAACAGAAAGTGAGCTTTCGGCATACCGTATCGCCAGACGGGAATCGGTGATTCGGTGAGCGACGCGACACCGATGCTGGATACCCACACGGTCGCGCGCTTCGGCGAACTTCTTCGAGGCCAGCCCCGCCGGCGGCTCGGCCTCGAGACTATCTGGCGCTCGTTCGCCGATGCGTTTCCGGCACGACCGCAAGGAACGGAGGAGCGGGCCTGGTTGCGGGCGGCGCTGGATGCGCTTACTGACGGCGGGGTGCTCCGACTCCCGGCTCCGTCGAAATCCGGGTGGGATCGATCTCAGTTGCCTGCCCTGCCGGCTTTCGTCACGGTGGTCACTTCGCCGGTACCAGCCAGGGACGATGCCTGGCGACGACATCCCTGGCACCCGGCACTGGCCTGGGTGCCGAACCTGAAGACGCTGCCCGCCGATCAGGTCGCTTTCCTCCTCCGTGTCCACGATGGACTGCGCGATCGGCGATTTGCGGAGCCGGCCCCGCTCAAGTACCGCTCGCTTCAGCTGACCGGCCACGAGAAGCGACTTCAGGAACTCGCGAAGGGCGCCCTCTTCGGCCCGAATCGTCTCTCGCTCGAGTTGCTTGGGTGCCTGCCACATCGCCTCCCCCTGGCGATGACACAAGTGGGGACGGCGCCCGTCGTCCTCCTGTTCGAAAATGCCGGCCCCTATGAAGTCGCCATGCGGGTACTGGGTGGCAATCGATCGGCAAGCTACGGCTGGGTTGCATACGGGGATGGTGCACGGGTCGAGCAGGCGATCACGTGGCTATGTGAACTCGATCCACGACCAAGGGTAGTCGCATACGTTGGCGACCTGGACGTTGTGGGCCTCGAGATTCCGAACCGTGCATCGGTCTCTGCGATTGCTGCAGGGCTGCCGCCGCTCTCCCCAGCACCGGGCTTCCACGCGGCCATGCTGGCGGCGGCTGCTACGCTGCAAGCGCCGCTTGGGTGGTCGCACGCTGAGGGGAGGAATGCGCGGCCACACCGAGCGCTCGCACCCGAACTGTTGAGATGGCTGCCGGAGGACGTGCGGCCTACCGTGAGAAAGGTGCTCGCAAGTGGGCGGCGGATTCCTGAGGAGGTTCTCGGGCCGCTCGAGATGCGGTCGGTGCTGTTCGCATAAGTGATCGTCCCCGGACCCTCCCTCGCTACATCGGATCGCGGGTGGGTGGCGACAACACGCCATGGGGTCCCCTCTGAAGCGTGGGATCGATGCTGTGCGAGAGCGGCTGGCAGGTCGCTTGGTATGTCCAGTACCCTGTGCGAGTCACACGGGACTCGGGATGCGCCTGAGTCCGCTTGAATCCTCCGCACGGGAGTCACCATGTCGGCGAAGCTGCCTGCGCTCGGCCCGGACGCTCTGGCCGCGTATCACCTGCTCACTTTCCCCCCTATCGCGGCCCGGTGTCGCCCGTACACCAAAGACCATTACGCAATCGACATCGAGGGCCTCCTGCTGCAATCCAAGAAGTGGTCGTCCGGTGAGCGTGCCCTGGTCGAGCTGGCTCTGTCGCTCTGGAGCGATTGCCATACCGTCAACTTGTGGCGGACGCTGGGCAGCCTCGATGGTGCATGGGGGGAGCGGGCGATCGAGGCCATCGCGCTGTACCTGCGCAATGGGCGGACGGAGCCGTTTGTTTGGCCGTTCCGGGAACCTGGCAAGCACGAGGTAACGGCCGAGGCGACGTAGGGTCCTCCTGGACGATGGTGGATCAGTCCGTCGGAGCGGCCCCGGGCAACAGCAGCCCGGGATCCCTGACCCGGTACAGTGGCAGGCGGCGCCCGAACGAGTGGCCGCCTCACACTCTTCCGGGGGGCAGGCTATGCGGGGACCAGGAGGCTGGTGCAGCGTCGGCGCGGTGCTGGGATCGATTCTGTTGGGGGCGTGCGGGTCGGCCACGGGGCCGGGTAGCGGCGGTGGCGGCGGGTCAGAGATCCCGGCCTACGATGGGAACTGGCATGCGGTGGTGTTCAGCTTCACCCGGGCGGCCGCCCCGCACGACGTGGCCGATTACATGGGCCCGCCGTGGCATGTCGAATATTCGATGGCGATCGACAGCGCCGCAGCGACGGTTCGTGAGAAGGTCGTGATCAATGGCGGGACGCCGATTGTCACGCCGGCGCCGGGATTCCCCGTGCGGATCGCCGGCGATACGATCTGGCTCGCCCAGGGGGGCCGGCCGGAGTCGATCTGGTGGGTGCGGCAGGGCAGCCATCTGGTCTGGCACCTGGCCGGCCTCATGCCTGACGGCACCGGCGACAGTGCCGGCGTCCGAGTTGAAGTGGCGCACTACTAGGACCGGTCAGTGTTGGCGTGGCGGCACCGCTCCGCCCGAGACGCGCCGAATGTGACGGCGATTCGCGCTTGCTGCGTGGCGCAATGCGACGCGCCACACCTGCATTCTGGGCGGAGGCCTGGATTGGTTGAGCGTACTGCCGGCCGGCCACCGTTTCCCCTGCAACGTTGGCGATCTTTTGACTGCGGGTGTTTGATGTGGTAGGCTGGTGAATCCTGCTCCCCTGTGCTCCCAACTGCACCCTTCCAGGCGGGCCAACGGGACTGTCCACGCTAGACATTCATCGATCGCCTTCGTTGGCGATCGACTCCACGTTGGAGGCCCATGAGCGACCGAACACGACTTCCCGCAGCCAGCGTGCCTCTGCAAAATAGGATAAGCCGCCAGCGCCTCTGGACGTTCATCACCACCCCGTTCATGGTCACCTTTCAGGCGTTCGCGATTGGGGCGGCACTCTCGATTTGGCCATCCGAGATCAGCGACGCGATCAAGGAGTTCGGTCGGCATCCACTTCGCGGTGACCCTGCCCTATGGGTGTGGGTATTCGTCGCAGTGTTGACGCTTTGGCTCGTCTCCATGTACCACCAACTCAAGGAGGAGCAACAGGGCGAAGAGGAGCGCATCAGGGCGATTCGTTCCTGGATCGACCGGGCTCCGAACCGTCTGGTGTTCGACACCGCTGTTCGCGGTGTCTATCCCGCCTACTGGAAGCAGATTGAGGCCACCCGGCAGAGCCTGAAAGATGTCAAACTCACACACGAGGAGCGGCGCACGCGCCTCGAGGAAGGCCTCAACGCTCTCCTCGGCCTCGTGATCGATCTTGCGCACGCGTTCAACGGTCGGATCGCCAAGGAACGGTATGGCGCGAATCTGATGATCATCATCTCGCGCGGCCGCGCCGCTCCAGACTTCACACCCGCCTTGCTCGGCGCCCTGCGCTTCCATCCGAAGGACGGAGCCCATGCGCTCCGCGGGATACTCTATCTGCCGGAGGCGGTTCTCGTCCGAAACAGCGCGGCACCTGCACGACACCTGGCGGGTGGGTTCGCGCTTCCCCTGATCGAGCCCCGCGAAACCGCTGCGCACACAACTCCAAGCCTCCCAGGGGCGCCCCTGTGCGTGGACAATCAGCGCGCCAACGCCTACCTGGATACGCTGCAACTCGAGAACGACCTGGTAAACCTCGACCCGGAGACGGCCTCGCAAATCAGGGAGTACTTCGCCAGAGATGGGAAGCACATCCGCAGTTTCGCCAGCTATCCCATAACTGGCCTCGTGCAGGGAGAGAACGGGGTGATTGCAACTGCGGTCGCTGGGGTCCTGAATCTCGACTCCGCAGACCCAAACCTGTTGGGACCGGATCAGGAATCGTACACGACATTCGAGGCCTTGGTGGCCCCGCTCGCGAACCGCCTCTTCGAGGGGCTGACGAGGTATGCTGAACTCTTGGTCCATACCGGGCACCCTGCGATGGTGGCCGGCGTGGGCACCAACTCTCGGGGAGCATTGCCTGCCGGGGGCAGTGGCGCTATCGTAGATGGTGGGTGAACGATCACAAAGAGGAAGCCCAAATGTCTGAGGATGAAGTACTTACCAACAACTTGCTCTCGGCAGCGCGTGTGGCGAACCTACGGGCGTCCGAGCTGAGTACTGAATCTGCTCGCGAACCAGTCACGGTCCGTGGGGCGCTGATCATTAGTGGCTCAGGGGACGCCACCGGCCTTCCGATCCAGTCGACGCATACGTTGAGACCGCTGTTTCCCTGGTGAGATTTGCCGTTTTGGGGTGCACCGAGGGCCGCCAACCAAGGCGGCCCTTTGACTTTGGCTCCCAAGACCCCGCAGAGCAGCGTTCCGCCAACCTATGGCTCAGTGCCCGGGTCCATGGCCGAGGTCGTCACCGACGCCTGCCGCTCGAGCTTCCCCTGGATCTGGTGCAAGTCGTCCTCGTGATCATCCTCCTCGCGGCGGACTTCCACCCTGCACACCCCGCGACAATCGCTCTCAGGTACCAGCGACGGCGCCACGCTGAGCACGACGAGTCCAGCCTCCACTGCAGTCACCGCGTTCTTGACCCATCCCATACGCACCTCCGAATGTGGGCAAACAAAAAGTCCCCGCGGCGGAGTGCCGGCGAGGACGTCTGAACTTCGAGTACCAATCTAACTAATCGCGCGTGCGATCGCTACAGACTGGGCAGGGGGTCGTCGCACTCGCACATTTCGTAGTCATCCCTGCCCAGCCCGGGCTTCGATCCCTCGAAATCCCAGCCCGTCTCCTGGAGCACGAGGGCGGAGCCATCCTCGAAGACCCACCGGTACCGGATCCCGGTCTCGTTCTGGTGCTGCCGACCAACCCGCCTCAGCTGGAGGCCGCCGCAGACCGGGCAATCCGAAACTCGGTAGCACTCCTCGCTCGCGCCGAGGCGGATGCACAGCTCGTCGAGCTCCTCGCCGTCAGGCGTCGCGATGCTCGCCTGGTCGTTCAGCAGGGCGGCCGCGGCAACTTCGGCCATTGTGGACTTCGTAGACATCCGGGCTCCGGAGGGGGCTGAGGAAATGTAACCGGCACGACTCCTGGGGTCCCTGATCTTCCGGAACCCTGATGCGCGCTGCACCTTATGTGAGGCGGCCTCACAATCACCCCTCCCCGGAGCGCACCCATGCCCGAGAAAGTTAAAGCGATTCACGCTGGAACCCAGACGTCCTACTTGGAGGTGGTAACGGCATACGGACGCAAGATTACCGTGCATCTCTCGGCTGCGTCGGCAGTGGCAGGTGGAGCCTGGCTGTCCTGGCTCTATCAGGACGGCGGGGACCACCAGGATGAGTGGCTCAGCTACGTCACGTGGAACGGTACCCACTCGAAGTCGCGTTGCTCGGTCGTACTGGGCACGGAAACAAATGGCCGGGACGCCTTCCTCTTCGAGTTCGAACACCGAGATCTTGCGTCTGACGCAGAAGACCCCGAGCACAAGCACTCGATGATGTATACCGGCTGGGATGGGAAGCCGTGGATCGCACAGATCCTGACGCTCGTTCCGCCGGTCAACAACACGACCCCCCTCTTTCTCGTCTCACGCATGTAGCGTCGGTCCGGGATCCCTGACCGGTAGAGTGGCGGGCGGCTCCATGGTGGGGCCGCCTCACTCTTTTCTGGGAGGTCAGGCCATGCGTGGTGGAGGATGGTGGCACATCAGCGCGGTGATCGGTTCCCTGCTGCTGGCAGCGTGTGGCAGCTCGAGCACCGGGCCGGGCGGCGGGTCAGGGATCCCGGCCTTCGACGGGACGTGGGATGCGACTCTGTACCAGGCCGTCCGTGTGGCCGCGCCGCACGACAGCGTCGATCTCCTGGCGGCTCCCTGGAACGGGCAGTACAGGTTGACGATCGACAGCGTGGCGGGGACGGCGGTGCAGGTGACGCAGTGGTCGGGCACAGGGCCGGTGACGAGCCCGGCCATCCCAATCCGCCTCACCAACGACACCCTCTGGGGGATCGGGCAGGGCGGAGCACCGGATCTGGTCTGGATGACCAGGGCAGGTCGCCATCTGGTCTGGGTTGCGGACGGCCACATGCCTGATGCCGGGCAGGGGCTGGCCGTCGTCACGATCGAGCTGACCCACCGGTAGGGTCACGCCAACATCGAATCTCCTCAGACCGCTGGTGCCGAACGGGGCAGCAGTCTGAGGTGATTCAGGGGGGTGACGCGCCAGGCCGGCGCTTGTAGGCCTGCTCCACGATGGTCATCGCGTAGTCGAGGTCGTCTCCGCTTCCCAGACCCAGAATCACGTCTCCATTGCCCCACCGGCCGAGACCCGTCACGTCCTCGCAGAGACCACGGGGGTCGTGTACCTCATCGAACCGCATGTTCAGGGTCAGACGAAGCCGAGAGGATTGAGGTACGACGTCAACGAAGTTCGTGTCCACCTTGAAGGCGATATACAGCTTGAGGGGGACCATGGTGATCCCAGGACCCAGCGCCAGGATGCGGGCCTGCAGGCGCTCGAAGAGCTGCAACAGTGGACCGTTGAGGTGCGGGTGATCGGCCAGTGTGTACGAACCGGTCTCGGCCGGAGCCTTGCCGGGCCGATACCCCGCCAGCACCGCGTCGGTCAGGGAGGGCTTGGCCCATACGGCGGTCGCTCGGGTCGCCAGGCGCTCGGCACGGGCGCGGATCTCCGCCTCGGTCCACCCCGCCAGAGTCCGGAGATCCTGGTTGAGGACCAGGGGGCTCATCGCGAACCCGCCTTGGATGTCTCGCTTCTCCAGGAACGGGCGGTCGCTCAACTCCGGGTTGTACCCCGTGAGGGTCAGGTTTCCGATCGTGTGGAGGTATGTCTCGTGGATTCGCTCCCAGTCCGGACCCAGCATTTCCCGCCACTCGGGTGAGAGATCCGGATTTTGAGGCATGATGTGCTCAATCGTGTACTCGCTCATGGGCACCTTCTCTTTGCGCCCGTGATTCTCGAGCTTGCGCAGCAGATAGGCCCGGCGAGTGAGGGCATAGATGTCGCGGGTGATGAATGACTGCACGAACTCGTCGTCGGAGGGGAAGCGACGGTACGAATCGAGCAGGAGCAGGCGAGCCTGGAAGCTCTCGACGTACCGCTCTGCGACCAGGTGATCCGCGAACTCGGCGAAGGTCTTGTTGAGGCTGTTCGTTGGAATGCCCACGATCGCCCGGCGAAACACGTAACTCTCGAGCGAGCGCAGCATCCCCACAAACTCCGACTCGGTGAACCGGTGCGCCACATACGCGGCGTACATGTCGAGGAGGAGCGGGTACGCCACGTCCACTTTGAGCTCGTTGATCTCGGCGAAGCACTCCTGGAGGCCCTTGCTTGGCTCGGTTCCGAACGCCATCCGCGCGAAGTACTCGGCCGCCCCCCCCCCGACTCACCACCTTCGGCGAAGCGCTTGAACACCTCGTAGACATCCCGAATGTTGGGAATGTCCCCCGTGCGGAGCGTCAGAAAATCGCGCATGAAGCGATCGAACGCCTCGGGCTCCTCCGCCGCTTCAAAGCGCTGCTCCATCGGGTACCAGAACTGCTGATACAGCGCCGTCTGTTCCGCCGGCTCGAGGCCCATCAGGATGTAGTTCCGGATGAGATCCGCCTGGGACAGGGCCTTGCCGGTCGAGTTGAGACTCTCGAAAATGGCCTGGGGGTTGTCCTGTGTGCGATCCAGGCGGATGTCAACGATCAGCAGCTTCTTGAAGCCACGGTAGATCACGTCCGGCGCGATGCCAGAGCGCTTGAGCTGCTCCACGAAGAAGCGGTGGTTCTCGACCAGGCGGCGAGAGGGTTCATCTGGGAGGGGGCCGCCGTCGATGAGGCGGCACAGCGTCTCCCGGTCATTCTGGGTCAGGAGCAGCTTCCAGCGAAGGTCGCCGTCCTCGTCGCTGTTGAGCAGGAAGTAGTTCGTGAGCTTTCGTGGAGTGATCTCGGAAGACTCCCCATCCGGCATCGCCGCCCGCACTGCGGTCAGGAGCAGGAGAATACTCGTGAGGCGCTGTTGCCCATCAATCACGAGCAGCTGCGGCACCTGCGTGATGCTGTAGAGGCCCCGATCCACGTACACCACGGAGCCGATGAAATGACCGCTCCGTTTCGGGTCCTTCGCGACCCGCACCAGGTCATCCCAGAGCGCCTCGCACTCCTTGAGTGTCCAGGAATAGGTGCGCTGGTAGATCGGGATGATGAACTGTTTCGGCCCGTTCAGGAAGTCTGCCAGGCGGGCTTCGACGGCCTTCATGTAGGACCTCACGGCTCCGGCACCCGGTGCCGGGGCATGTTTCGGGGGAGGAAGGGCTCATCAGGATGTTACCTCCAACTAGCGAAGGTGGGGAGTCCCCGTCAGGCGGGCCCCACCCCTTGGTATCGCTATCGCCCCTCAGGCCGGTCCCGTCTGTGGAGCGACTCTCACCCGCCACCCCCGCGACTGATGGAGCCGTATCCTCCATCCCCGCTTGGCTGATCCCCCAGCCCTGTCTAAACTTCGGCGTCTCCCACCCCAGGCGCCATGGATCCAGTTCGACAGTACCTCACGGCACTGCACGACATCCATCTCACCGGCGGCGCCGTCGCCGAGACCTCCTACTACCCCCCGCTGATCGAGCTCCTGAATGAGCTGGGTCGCACCCTGGAGCCCAAGGTCCACTGTCAGGCTCACCCCAAGAACCAGGGCGCCGGGATCCCTGACATGGGGCTCTACACCGCGGATCAGCTCAGGGTCGGCAGGCGTAAGAAAGGGCAGGAGCCGGTCGAAACGATTCCTGCCCGCGGGGTCATTGAAGCCAAGGGCGTCGGCGCCTCGCTCATCAACACGGTGGAGGCCGAGCAGGTCGCGAAGTACGTGGCCCGGTATGGTCAGGTACTCGTGACCAACTTCCGCGCCTTCCAGCTCGTCACCCGCGATGCCGATGGGAAGCCCGTGCCAGGCGAGCGCTACGAGTTGGCGGAGGGCGAGAAGTCCTTCTGGAAGGCTGCCGGGCACCCCCAGGCGACCGCGGAGGCGCAAGGTGTGCGCTTCACCGAGTACCTGAAGCGCGTCCTGCTCTCGCGGGCCCAGCTCTCGAGTCCGCGGGACCTCGCCTTCTTCCTGGCCTCCTACGCGCGCGATGCACTGGCTCGCATCGAGGCCGAGCCGGATCAGCCGGGACTCACCACCATCCGGCAGGCACTCGAGCAGGCGCTCGGCATCTCCTTCTCCGGTGAGAAGGGCGAGCACTTCTTCCGCTCGACCCTGGTGCAGACCCTCTTCTACGGGGTCTTCTCCGCGTGGGTCCTCTGGGCCCGCGAACACAAGCCGACGGACAAGAAGGCGCGGTTCAAATGGAAGGAGGCGGCGTGGACCCTCCACCTCCCGATGATCCAGCCCCTCTTCACCCACATCGCCACTCCCTCCACCCTCGGCAAGCTCGACTTGATCGAGGTGCTGGACTGGAGTGAGGATGCGCTCAATAGGGTAGACCGCGCCGCCTTCTTCGACACCTTCGAGCAGGCCGCCGCGGTGCAGTACTTCTATGAGCCGTTCCTCGAGGCGTTCGATCCGGCGCTACGGAAGGAGCTCGGCGTATGGTACACGCCGATCGAGGTGGTCCGTTACATGGTGTCGCGGGTGGACACTGCCTTGCGCGAGGAGTTGAAGATCGCCGATGGCTTGGCCGATCCCCGCGTCGTTGTACTGGACCCCTGCTGCGGGACGGGAGCCTACCTGGTCGAGGTACTTCGGAAGATCCGGGAAACCCTCTCTGCCCGTGGCGAGGACGCGCTGCTTGGCCAGGACCTGAAGAAGGCGGCGACAGAACGGATCTTTGGCTTCGAGCTGCTGCCTGCGCCGTTCGTGGTGAGCCATCTCCAGCTCGGCCTATTGCTCAAGCAGATGGGCGCGCCCCTCGAGCAGGACGGCAGCGAACGCGCAGGGGTGTTCCTCACCAATGCGCTGACCGGATGGGAGCCCGCGAGGGGGCCGAAGCAGCAGTTCATGTGGCCGGAGCTTGAGTTGGAGCGGGATGCCGCCGATGAGGTGAAGCAGGAGCGCAAGATTCTCGTCATTCTTGGCAACCCGCCCTACAACGGCTTCGCCGGCATGGCGGTGGCCGAGGAACGTGTTCTCAGCGACGCCTATCGGGACACAATCAAGGCACCGAAGCCGCAGGGGCAGGGGCTCAACGATCTCTACGTTCGTTTCTATCGCATGGCTGAGCGGAAGATCATGGACAGTGGTGAAGGGGTTGTCTGCTACATCAGCAACTACTCCTGGCTCGACGGCTTATCGTTCACCGGCATGCGGGAGCGGTACTTGGACGTGTTCGATCGCGTCTGGGTGGACTGCCTGAACGGGGACAAGTACAAGACCGGAAAAACTACGCCCGATGGCGACCCTGACCCAAGCATCTTCTCCACCGAGCAGAACCGCGAGGGCATCCAGGTCGGTACGGCCGTCGCGCTGCTCGTTCGCAAGAAGGAGCACGCAACCGTGGAGGCTGTGAGGTTTCGTCATTTTTGGGGAGCGGATAAGCGCACGGAGTTAGCGTCCCTCGCGACCGGGAGCATGAACCGGCCGTATCAGTCCTTCGCGCCCGTGGTGCAGTTGGGGTTCCCGTTCCTCCCCGTCGGGATCGCGGGGGGGTATCTGAGCTGGCCACGATTGCCCGAAGTCTTGCCTCATTTTTATCCTGGGGTGCAGACCAAGCGGGACGAGATCGTCGTTGACATCGACCGGGAGGAACTTCTCCTCCGGATGCATCAATACTTCGATGGGCAGATCTCGAATCAGGAAATCGCCCGCCTGGTCCCAAAGTCCATGACGGCGACGGCTCGATTCGAACCGGTCGAAACCCGCAGGCACCTAGTTGAGAGAGGATTTCGCAAGGACTACTTGGTGAGGTACCTGTACCGTCCCTTCGATCTTCGCTGGGTGTATTGGGAACCAGAGACACGGCTGCTCGGTGAGAAATCCCCCGCCTATTTCCCCCAAGTGGTGCCAGGCAATGTGTGGCTCAGCGCAGGGGCGCGGAATCGGATGGAGGCGTTCTACCAGCCGCAAGTGACCGCCTCACTGGCGGACCATCATCTGGTCGAGTCAAACGTGCAGATGATCCCGTTGACAGTGAGGCCAGCGGAGGAGCCCTCGACGCTCTTCAGCGTGGGACCGGCCGAACTGGACAGTGTGAATCTCTCCAGGGCCGCAGCGGCCTACCTAACGGCCGTGGGGGGGCGCAAAGAGGAGCCGTTCTACCACGTCGTATCGGTTCTCCACTCCAGTGCATACGTGGAAGAGAATGCGGGCGCGCTTCGCCAAGACTGGCCGCGAGTTCCCCTGCCTGGAACCTCAGCGAAGCTGGCCGCCTCCGCGGCCCTGGGGCAAGAACTCGCCCGGCTTCTCGACCCGGAAACAAAGGCCATGGGTGTCTCGCATGGCGACGTTCGGCAGGAGTTGAAGGTGCTGGGAGTGCTCACCCGAACAGCGGGCAAGCAGGTCAACCCAAAGTCTGGTGACCTGAACATCACAGCCGGTTGGGGCCATGCGGGGAAGGGCGGGGTGACCATGCCGGCGCGCGGGAAGGTGGTTGAGCGAGAGTATTCAAAGGACGAGGCGGCCGTGCTCGACACTGGTGGCCCGGGGTGGAGGAAGCTCCTCGGGGACTCGACCCGCGACGTCTATCTCAACGACGACGTCTTCTGGCGCAACGTTCCGGAGCGGGTGTGGGAGTACACCCTTGGCGGGTACCTCGTGATCAAGAAGTGGCTCAGCTACAGGGAGCACGAACTGCTGGGCCGCGGGCTCACCGTGGACGAGGCGCGGTACGTGGGCGAGATGGTGCGCCGGATCGCGGCGATCCTGCTGCTCGGCCCCGAGCTGGACGCGAACTACGAGGCGGTAAAGAAGGACACGTGGGCGTGGCCGGCAGGCGTGGCTTGAAGCCAGTGTCCCCGAGGACTCGCACCCGCTCCATCGCATGGTGGGCTGGAGGGCGCCTGTGGGGCTGCTGAAGCGGCTATTTGGTTCCCGTCCTCGGACGACCCAGGGGCCGGAGGGGCCAGCAAGGCGGAAGAAGCAGCGCCTCGCCCTCGTAGGCGTCGATGAGCTGCAGGTTCAGAGCGACTCCTGGACTGTTGGATGTTTCCCATGGTCTTACACCGGTGAGCCTGGCCATGTCGCGGACTATGACGTCGCGGTGGTCAACTTGCTGGGGCTAGAACATCAGGGAGGATTCCACGGACGCGGCCTGCCCAAAGAGGTTGATGGCAGGGTGATGGTTGACCTGCTCGGAGCAATGCCCCGGCTTCTTATCTCCGGCGGTCAGCTCGTTGTGCTCGGGCATCCAGAAGTCGGTGCGATGACAGAATCACAATACGGCCGGCATTGGACGACGCCGTCGCATTGGACCAGCATGCAGTTCGTTTGGGATCAGCACGGAGGGGACCAAGTAGAACTGCCTGATGAGTCCGCGGACACCGGGATGACCGCGGTGCGCGAGGACCCACGGTCCGGTGTGCGTGCACCAGAGGCTGCGGCACGATTTCGCGGATATCTGTCGCGCGTCTCGAGGTACGAGTACAGCCTGGTGCATGCGGAGCTCGGCGAGTGGTTCCTCCGAGCGCTGGGAGAATCGCCTTCCGTCGGAAAATCCGGACGCAGGCAACGAGGCGCCGTCCTCAAGACAAACGTAGTCGCGAAGACCCGCTTGGGTGGTGCGGTGGCGTCGGAGCACATCTTAGAAATGGGAACTCGTCCCCTCGGGTCAGACGAAGCGGGGTGGACGATCGACACACGGGCCACCGTCGTCCTCCTACCGGATGTCGGTCTGTCCCCGGATCAGTCGCTGGCACTCCTGCTCGAATCTGCCTTTGGCATTCATCTGCCGACCGTCTGCCCCTCCTGGTTGAACGATCTTGTCGCACCCGGCGAGAGGTCTCTACTTGCGCAGGCCGAGGCACTCCGAAGTCAGATCACCGACCTCAACGCAGTCCTCCGGCGGACAGAGGGCCAGCGTGCCGAACTCCGGAGGAGCCTCGAAGCTCTAAATAAGTGCGACGACGACCTTGAGCGCGCGGTATGGGAACTCCTCCCGCTCCTGGGGGCGGCAGTGACTGAGCCAACCGACCGGAGCAAGGAGGACGGGTGGATCACGGTGCAGTTTGACGGTGCGAGTCATGAGGGTGTGCTGGAGATCAAAGGGACCCGGAAGTCCACGTTCGATGAGGTGGGCCTTCGGCAGTTGGTGGATTGGGTCGCCCGCGGGAAGAAACGAGGGAAAGCCCTCAAGGGGATCTTCATCGGCAACAGCGCTGTGGACCGTCCTCCGGTGGATCGAGGAGATCCGTTCGGCGCCAACTTCCGAACGAAGGCCGCCGAGCATGGATTCGCTGCGATCACGGTTGCCGCCCTGGTAAAGGAACTTGGTAGAGTCCTCGATGACGGGGCATCCCCGGACACGTTCTGGCGGGCGCTGTTTGCTAGGAACGGGGTGTACGGCGGATAGGCGACCTCGCGGACCGAGCGCCATGGCGCACTCCGGGAAGGTGAGCCGGGGAGCGTCTACCACAGATCCTCCTGGATCTGTGGCATACGGAATGGTGCTCTAACCCCAAGAATATCAATCGCCCTGAATGCAGACGCGATGGGTTCGCGTCTGCGGGAACCTGGTGATCAGTAAACCATCGACCCCAGCTCCGTGGTTTTTCTGGAGAAGCAGCGGAAGCGCCGTGGTTGGCAGCCCGTGGCGTCAACGAAGCCGACGGCGGCCATCGCCCAGCTCGGCGACCTGCGGGCCGCGCCGCCGCGGGTCAGGGGCAGGCGATTTCGTGCGTGCTGAGGCGGACCGGCCCTCAGGAGGTCACCCGGCCGGGACCGACCTGTAATCGCTTGAGGTTCTCCACGATCAGGCCGATGGCCTCCCAACCATCCGGCAGCGCATCCCACCAGGTGAACATGACACGATTGAGCCCATGGCACACAGCGAGGGTGTAGGTCGTGCCGTCCAGCCCCATCACGTATCCAGGAAGCATGGGCACCTGAATCCCGTTCAGGTGGCGCAGTAGCTCAGCACCATCCTGGGCCGAAACCTGCCACTCGCGCCGCTCCGGCATCAGTCCCCCAACATCCCGGATCAGTAGGTGTTCCCCTGCAGCCTGCTTCGCATCCGGTCGCAGCTCCAACCGGGTGATGCCGAACGCAGTCGCATCGCGGATCGTCAGGGCGAGTAGCGCCGCCGGCGATTCGTCCAGGTTGTCGTCGATATCGTCGAACTCTGGCACACGGGGCTCGTGGTCAAGGGGCCGGTCTGGTCAATCTAGGTCACCCCTGCGACAGTCCTGCTTCTGACTGCCCGTTGCCTGGGTGAACGCTCACAACAAACGAACTCCGCTGGGACACTGGATGGACGAAGCGGTGGACCTCCATGATGCCGGGACGTTCATCTATCCTCTCGTCCTGGAAGTGCTCATGCCGGCTGCTCCTCGATATCGTATCGCCGACCGCATCGATTACCTGCCCTTCGACCTGACCACGGGGCTCCTGATGGTGCTCGAGGCGCGCCTCGCCGCGCACGGTTACCGGTTGTGTCTCTACAGTACCCGAATCTCGCAGTGGCACACTCGGCACACGATTGCAGCGCATCCGACCGATAGTCCGCGCCCTCCCAGGGTGAGCGGCTGCGAGCATGTCCTGCGGGTGGTAGACGGTCCCTGGTGGACCGAGGCAGGCAAGACGATGCGAGCGAAGCTCAACCGGGAGCTGGTCAAAGTCATCGGATACGCGGCCACGCTGCCCGACCGCGGACAAGCCCAGGAAACGTCCACGCTGGTGGGGTTGGCCCTCCAGCACCAGATGTCCGTGATTCGCGAACTCGCGTTGGAGAGTGCCGCGGGCCTCCGGGTGTAGCGGACCGCCTGCCCACGGCCGCTGCGATCGCACGGTGCTCACGGATCGACGGCGGGTACAACCGCGCGCCCCGAAGATCCTCGCAATCAGTGAATCGGATTGGGCGACTGGACTCCACTAGCCGCCAGCGGAAGGGGCGCCGGCGGCATCGGTTCACATCTCCGGAGGCAGGGACATCAGTAGACTGCGGACATAAGTGCCGCCGACCTCCCGGTGAGTTCCGCGAAGCGGTCGCATTGGGAGTCCGTCGTTGCGACGAACTGCGTGTCCGCTGGCAGCCCCTCGACCTTTGCGATGATGGCGGAATCAGCGTACTTGGGTGTAATCACCTCGATAGTCTGTGTGGCCGGCTCATCGTGACCCTGGCGTGTGAACGCGACCTCAGCGTCAGGAAGCATGGCGCGGTAGCGGCCCCGCTTCCCGCCGTGCCGCTTGGCGGAGTGACTTCGCACCTCCTCGTCACCACGAATGATCACGCTCGCGAGATGACCATGGTCCCGGATGACGGTCCGGAGCGCGGCCTCGACCGTCAGCAGTGCATGCAGCTCCGAGCCCAGGCGGGGCCCGCGGACCGCAATGTGCCCCGGCGTGAGCACCCTCGGTGATCTATCGAGGTAGCGCCGGGCCCGATCGGTCAGCGCGACGCACCAGATGATTCCGGGGTGAGGAGCGACGGCCTTCTCCAACACGCCCAGCCGACAGCTCTCGTCGATCCGGGCGATCGCCTGGCGCTGATCAAGGCCGAGCGCGACCAGATCCTTCAGGACGGTCCGCGAATCAGTCCAGTGCCCAGCCCGCGGTTCCTTCCCCTGCGCGACGAGCGCCAGCAGTTCGAGAATCTCGCGGGAATGGGTCTGACGCTCGCGGAGTGCGAGTCGGGAGCGCCGCAGACGCGTCAGTGGAGGATCGTGTAGCGCGGGATACTCCGGTGCGGGGATATGACGAATCGTCAGCAAGTCGGCCCGGCGCATCCCGTGGAGCCGGCGACGCATGGCCTCGAGGTCCGAGAGGGACAGCTCTCGGCTCGGCTGCCCGCTGATCGCAATGCAGATCTGGCGCGGGGTCGCCACCCCGAGGCGGGACAGCACCTCGAGGACACGATCGGATGAGATGCGCGCGGGCAGAAGGTGGGCCACGGTTGTCGCAGTAGTCATGGGGAGAGGCGTCAGGGGGTCAGGTAGCGGATGGAGCGGAACGGTGGGACGCAATGGATGTGACACGTCGCTCCGGCGCGCGCAGAGTAGGCCTCGAGGAGCCTCAGTGCAGTAGTGAGGCGCACGCGATCGATGTCGAGGATCTCCCAGTCGTGATGCAGTGCGTATTTCAGGACTGGCGGGAGCTTGGCGAGCAGGGTGGACACGCGAGTGCCGGCCCGAACAGGCACGATGACACGCACGCCGCCCGTGTTGTGCTGCAGGAGCTCGGCGTGGACTTCGCATGCGGCCCTGCGGACAACCTCGCTGTACCGAAGTCGGCGTTCTTCCGTTGCGCCGGGTTTGCCGAGCTGCTGGAGGAGAGCCCGGCGCATGGCGGCGTAGCGTTGAGACTGGTCCACCAGCTGGAAGCCGTCTGCGTGGCGCCGAATGAGCAGCGCCGCGCGCTGGAGAGCCGTCTCTCGACTCCGCTCAAGCGCTCGGCAGTTGGGTCCGCGCCGCGGCCGCAGCCGGAGCAGACGCCAGCCATCCGGGCGAAGACATGCGGCAAGATGGGATCGGCGACCCGCACTCGGATCGAGGTGCTCAAGCTGTATGAGGTCCGCGTCGGCCAGGGCGCGCGCCGCGCGGTAGCCTTGCCAGAGCGAGACCCCAGCAGGACCCCAGACAGTCATCCAGAGCTGCGGCACGGTCATCCACCCATGCTCCGCGAGGGTGGCGAGCACCTTCTGCCCCAAGGGGCGGGTGCGGTCGGGGAGGATTGGAATGCGAGCGGGAGGCGCCATGATTGCCGAGGTTGTGGTCCTCCACACCATGGGCGACCCGATAGGCCAACTGCCAGCCACTCACGTCAGGCGACGATTAGCGTGCTGGAAGCGTGGAATCGATGGCGAGCCACGCCAGCCGAGGGCCGGGTAGTCTGCGATGATGGAGCCATCGGTCCATCGACACGCGCCCCGGCCCCCGGGATCCCTGACCCGCTTTGCTTCGCGGTGGGTGGAGCACGCCCGGGAAGCGGAGCGCATCTACGATCCCGTCACGGGGAACCTCATCGCGGAGCGGATGCGGGAGCGCATCGCGCGACCGCTCATCGAAGTAGCCAGGATTGTCGCGGCCACACCGATGGTCGTGGCCATGGGATGCGTCGGTGCGATCGTGATCGCCGTCCAGCTGATCTGCGGCGTCGCCCTGGCAATCGTGGGGCTGTCCCTGATTGTGGTATGGCTGGTGTTCTGCGCGGGGGTGGTCGGGATCGCGGGGAAACTGGCAGGCCCCTGGTGGGCCACCGGGCTGGCGGTGTGGCTCACCGCGCTGACGGTGATGTGGTGGGAGACTGCGATTCGAGAAAGTTAGAAGTCAGCGCCGCCCGGCTCGCCGTAGCGTTGCTGGCGGTGCCGGGGGTGCGGTGATCGGGATGGCCGCAGCCTGGAGGAGGTTGTGGAGGACGCGCCAACTCCGCCCGGTCCGAAACGCGGCGACCTGTTGCGCCACCATGCGATGCCCTTCGGGCGTTCCGATCATCAGTGCCGCGCTCAGCACGAGCGAGACCTGCGCCGCTTCCGCGCCGATACGGCGATGGATGTCGCTTGCCAGGAGGCCCGTCCCGACGAGGTGGAACGCGCACACGGCCCGCGCCACTAGCACGGCGTCAGGCGTCTCCGATTCAAGTGTATCCTGCAGCAAGGGGAGCAGGTCATCGAGCGCCCTTGTGCCCACGATTGCGTACCTCAGCACGTCTTCGACATCCGAATGCATGGGACCTTTCCGGTGGGAGTGTGCCCCACCGTACACGATGCCCTGCGCTCAGCCCAATACGAAGCCTCACAGCGCGCACGGGTCATCCGGGCTGTCCCCTTCCGGATCATCGCCTTTGCCTAGATACCATCCGAAGGGCGGGGCATTGGGTGGCACGAGGCCGTCCGCGCGGTCGTCCTCGAAGTCTTTCTCGGGGTACCAGTCCCGGTCTCGACGATCAGGTTGCCATGGGTGAGGGTCGGTCATGACCCCAGCCTACCGGGTCCGCGTCCGGCGAGGTTCTGGGCACGCCCCTGAAGGTGCTACTCCGCCCGGTACAGTGCCCGAATGGCACGCCATCATGGGGTATTTCCTGCAGTTCTCCGTCAGGCGCTCGTGGATGTGTTTCATGCGCGCGTCCTCAACCTGCTAGCGACACCGTCGTCCAAGGCGCGCGGGTTGGGGTGGGGATGCGTACTACTGGCCCGCGCTCCAAATGAGTTCGGCCTGGTGACCTCTGGAGGTGAATCGGTCTACCTGACGGGGGACCTCCTCTGGGGCGCGCGCGATGTGCCTTTCCTGCTGAGCGGCGTCGTTCCCGCGTACCTCACCGCGCCGGCGCAGCCGGACAGAGACGCTCGTCCGGTCGGTGCGATCCGTTTGGGCTGTCTCGTTGGTGGCCCCGGTGCCGCGTTCCATCACGTCGGCCTTTACACCCCCACAAAGCTCGCCCGATTCGGCCATCCGATCCTGCTGCGTCCGCGCCGCCCTGATGGGTGGCCTCGATAGGAATCCTTCGAAAACCGCACACATGTGTTCTCGCCCGGCGTCCCCCCGTCGGCGGGTTTCCGCAACTCAAAGTCCGGTAGGGTGAGTCGTAGCCCTCGCACTCGGTGGGGTCTCAGTCTCAATCGCTGGAGAGATGGATATGAAGAGAGAGTGGATTGGTGGGTGCCTGATGGGCGCCGGGCTGGTGTTCTGGTTCCTGGTGGTTCGCGCGGGGGAGGCGCAGTTGCAGGCGATGATGGGCGGGCTCCTGGGCCAGCTGGTCCTGAGCTCCCCCCAGGGGCAGGCCGCCCTGCATCACTTGGATGCGCAGCGCGCGATCGCGTTCGGCCTCGCGATGCTCGGCGGCTTGGTCTGGGTGTGGGGCTGGCGGTCACGCCATCGGGAACGGTCACGGTAGCATCGCGCGTGGCGAGCAGTCCCTGACATTGCGCGTGTCGAGGGTCAGGGATCCCGGGACCCGGGCAAGGGGATTCGTGGAGGCGATTCCCTTTGCCCGGAGGCTCCCCAACGCGGCGAGGGCGAGCCGCACCCTCATGTCCGAGATCGGGAGCGCGTGTCTGCGGCTGCTGCACTCTTCCTCGATCCGCTCCCAGGCACACAACGGTCTGCTTCCCCCGCCCCCACAAACCAGCACGCCGAGTGACTGCGTTCATTCGGTGAGTTTTCCACCTTCGCAACGCAGGCCGACCAGCCGGTTCGGTATTCCCAGTGCGGCTGAGCCCTCTGCACCGTTCCGGGCCGGACACCGCGAGCGCTTGGCAACGCAGTGGAACACAATGAGTTAGGCAAAGATTAGGGCCCCCATCCCGGGGTCACGGCTCCGGATTGCCTCGAGGGCCAACTCGCGGCGGATCCCCGGTACAGTGTCGTGCTTACGGGTCATGTCGGCTCCAATGGGGAGCCTGACCCCGTGAGCTCGGCCATTGGCCGGACATACGGAACCGGGATGGTAGGCGATGCAGCATCGGAAACGCGGAGTCGTAGCGGACGCACGCGAGGACCAGACGGGGGCCTCGAGGCTGGCGCACCTTCGCCTGGTGGACGCCGAGGGAAACGTCACGCCGGTCGAGATGTACACGGCCGAGCCGCAGGTCAAACCCTCGCGGAAGAAGGGCGCCTTGGAGGGGTTCGATTGGGAGGAGTTCAACCAGCGGCCGGCCGCGCTGCAGCTCCTGACGATCCCCCAGGTGGCGGCGATCGAAGGTGTCTGTGTCTGGAAAATCCGTCAGCTCGACAAGGCCGGAGCGTATCCCCACGCCACGGGGGACGGCAAAGGCCGGCGCATTCCCCTGAGCGACTACGTGGCGACGCGGACGCCCACGACGACACTGGGTGGAGTCTGGGCGGAGGGGCCTGGATTGCAGCCTGGGCCTGCGCCGGACGCGGAGCCGGAGGTCCCCGAGATGTTCGCGCGAATGCTCGCGGAGGCCGCCGCCGACCGGCATCGCCCCGCAGCCCCCCTTCCGCCCGCACGGCGCCGTGCAGAGGGGAGGCGCTAATGGCTCGGCATACCGACGAAAACGTGCGGATGAAGAACGGGCGCTGGTACGGGATCTTCGAAGGCCCGGGGATCGAGCGGCACGAAAAGGCGCTGGTGGATCGCGCGGCGGGCGAAACCAGCGCGACGCGGGACGAGACGAGGGCCCGGGAGCTGTTCCGCACCCGGATGGACTACCTCGTCAAGTCGGTGAAGGCGATGCATCCGGGCGCGCTCCGCACCACCACGTCGCTGGTGGTCGCAGCGGCCAAGTTCCTCGCCTACCGGCAGCTGGCCGTGAATCCCAAGACGGGCAAGAACTACAGCGCGAAGGATCACAAGCTGGTGGCGCGCGCCCTGGCGCGCATCATCGATTGGCTTGGAAGTCAGGGGGTGAGTGACTTCAGCGCCCTGACGCCGGCGTTGCCGCGGGACTATGAGGTGTGGCGGCGCGCGCAGCGCTGTAAGCGCACGAAGCGTCGCATCAAAACGGCGACGGTCCGGCGGGAGCTGATGGCGTTCGGCTCACTACTCACGTGGGCCGAGATTCAGCTGGGCGGGGAGCGCGTCAACGTCCTCCGGAACAATCCCGCCATGCCGGTCGCCAACGTGGATGAAGAAGAGGATGTGGATCCGTTCGACCCGCACGAAGTCCAGCTCCTCCTGGACGCCGTGCTGGAGCTGTATGCCAACGATCCGAAGTACGCGTACCTCTGTGCGCTCGTTTTCTTTTATGCGTACACGGGGGCTCGCCCCTCGGAGCGCCGGCGATTGATCTGGGCGAACCTCCTCTTCGAGGGGGATGGCACCGTCCTGATCAAGACGCGGAAGAATCGGCGGGATCAGGTGCGTCGGGTGAAAATGTGGCCGGTGTTGCGGGCGGTGCTCGAGATGGAGCGGGATCGGCGCCCCCGGGGCGCGCGCGACCTGGTGTGGCCCAGTCCGCAGCTCAATGCGGAGACCGACGAGGAGCGCCCGCTGGGCGAGTGCCGCACGGTGATCGCCACGCTCCTGAAGAAGGCCGGGATCGACGCGGCCGGGCGGAAGCTGAGCTGGTATTCGTTCCGCAAGTCCTATATAAGTGCAAGGGCGCACATGACGCTGGTCGTCGAGTCCGTGTCCCTGCAGAAGGTCGCCGCGGAAGTTGGGAACAGCGCCGAGGTCATCCAGGAGGACTACCTCGATGACCGCGCAGACATCTGGCCCGCGCTGGAGGGCGATCTGGATTGGGCGCGTGTCCGGGAGGCGTATCTGAAAGCGCGGGCACCGCGGGGGGCGTGAGGAGGATGGAGGATCTGGCGGTTTGAGGGGGTGTGGTTCGTGGAAAGATTCGTGGAAGTGGATCGGACCTTGAGGGGTAAGTGCTTTGCTGACATCCTCTAGGGAGGGTCACCCCCAGCCCCCTCAAAATCCGCCGGCAGCAATGCCGTGCGAGTTCGACTCTCGCCTCGGGCACTCGTGTCAGGACAGATCCTCATGCCGGGTTAGGTACCGCGGCGGGCCGGCGCCTCCGCCACCCGCCGCGCACCGTCACGACCCACCGCGCCAGCCCCACCTTCCAGCGAATACCTCGTTGGTCCCGCGCCGAATGACCAGTTCCGAACTGGTCTCCGAGAGGGGATGCCGTCGGTCGCCGACGATCCAGGCTGGAAGAGCATCTCGCCGTCCGGGCAGGGGGCTGGTCGGCGAGGACTTCGATGTCGTCCACTTCACTCTTGCCGACACGGATCCCCTCGATCCGTTTCCCCGAATCTCCGACGCTCGCTTCGGAAATGCCTCCACGCTCAGCTTCGATCGTGAGCCCGCTGAAGGCGCCTGACACTGCGGTGCGGCGCAGAGCGCGTGCTCGCTCCGCGCCTCGTTCATGAAACTTGAGTGAACTGCGTGCGAAGCGGACGGTGCGCGTGACTCTCCTCACTGCTCCAGCGGGCGGCGCGGAGTAGCGTGCGTGAAAAAGGGGACACACATGTCACGTACATTGATCTCGACGATGCTCGCCGGAATGCTCCTCGCGGCGCCAGCCGCCGCCCAGACCCGGCGAGTAGTCACGATTCCATCGCCGCACTCCAGGCTGCTGGTTGGCGTCATGCTCGGCTACAACTCCGGGCAGGGCATCGACGCCACGATCAGTCCGCAGAACCTGTTCGGGCAATCGCCGCTGCACGCCCGCTTCGGCGTGCGCTACGCCTCGGTGAACGCGGGCGATGCCGCGCTCGCGAGGCATGTCTTCATCAACGACAATACCAATGGGACGCCGCAGGAAAGCGGGCATACCATCGGCCTCAAGCTCGATCTGCTCTATCCGGTGCATCTGTTCGCCTCGGCGCGCACCCACGCCTTCGCGGGCTTCCGGTACACCAGATTCACGGGCGACTACCGCTACGTCGGCGGCAACGAGGATTTCGAGATCGTCAGTCATCACTGGGGCTTCGGCGGCGGCCTCGAGACCGCCTATCCGGTCAGCCGGCGCGTCGCGATGACCCTCACCGCGGGCATGGACTACTTCCTGCCAAGCCGGTTGTACGGCCACGATACTGCGTACAGCCCGGATGGGACCAGCGAGAATCCGAAGGGGAACTACACCTATGCCGATGCCGATCGCGCGGTCGGGCAGCCGAAGCTCTCGCCGATCATGATGGTGGGGCTGCAACTCGGGTTCTGATCGGAAGACGGAGTCCTTGGGGCGGGCCGGAGGCGGCG
>JBGATI010000040.1:0-22462 GCA_044229245.1 Gemmatimonadales bacterium
TGGCGCTCTATCGCGAGGAACTCGCCCGCTTCCGGGTGGTGCCCACCACCGAGCTGCACAAGCATGTCGGCCGCTCGGTCCTCGCCGCCGGCATGCTCACCACCGCCAAGCCGGTCCACACCATCAAGGACGAGCCGATGGAGTTCGCCACCTTCGACGACGGCCACGGCCTCATCGAGGCGGTGCTCTTCCCCAGGATCTATCACGAGCGCGGCCACGTCCTCTTCGACCAGGGGCCGTTCATCTTCCGGGGCAAGGTCGAGCAGGAGTTCGGCGCCATCACGCTGACCATCACCCATCTCGACCGGCTGGCGCGGATGCTGGAGAAGGTGGGCGCAAGGGCGGGAGGACGGTAAGGCAGGAGAAACTGCATGGCGACGAGGGAAGCCCCGAGGTAGGATTCAACAACATCTCAGAGAGCCGATATGCGTTCGATCCAGCGCGCCCCACAATCTCGGTACCTGTGGTCACTCCTTCTCGCACTTTCCGCCCTTCCACCTTCCCGCCTTTCCGCCCAGGCCGCGCCGAAGGACCTCGACGCGAGCATCACGAAGATCCTGAAGGACTTCAACCAGCCCGGCGCGGCGATCGCCGTGATCCGCGATGGCAAGGTGGTCTTCCAGCAGGGCTGGGGCGTCCGCGCGATCGGCGATACCACGAAGGTGAACGAGCACACCCGCTTCCAGGTCGCCTCCAATTCGAAGGCGATGACCGCCGCGGCGCTCGCGATCCTCGTCGAGGAGGGCAAGCTCTCCTGGGATGATCCCGTGATCGACCACCTGCCCTGGTTCCGGCTGGGCGGCGACGCATTCATCACCCGCGACTTCCGGGTCCGCGACCTCCTCTGCCACCGGAGCGGCCTCTCCCTCGGCCAGGGCGACCTGCTGATCTTCGGCTCCGATTACAGCAGCAGCGAGATCGCGCACCGGCTCCGGTTCCTCAATCCCCCCGGCTCGTTCCGCTCCGGCTTCGCCTACGACAACGTCCTCTACATCGTTGCCGGTGAACTGGTCGCCGCGGTCAGCGGGATGCCGTGGGAGGATTTCGTCGCGACCCGCATCATGGCGCCGCTCGGCATGCGGGAGTCGTCGCCCGCGCTCGCGCGCATCAATGTGAAGGACAACGTCGCCGCGGCCCACGACCGCCGCGATGGCAAGGCGGTCATCGTCGCGCACGACTCGGTCGTCAACGCACTGGCCGCCGGGGGCGTCGTCGCGAGTGTGAGCGACTGGACGAAGTGGATGCGGGTGCAGCTCGACTCGGGGCGGGTCGATGCGAGCACCCGGCTCTGGTCCCAGGCCCAGACCCGCACGATGTGGGAGCCGCACGTCGCGCTGCCCTTCGGTGACCCGCCGCCGGGCTACGCCGCGCTCAAGCCGAACTTCATGGGCTACGGCCTCGGCTGGTTCCTCCGCGACTATCGCGGCACCAAGCTCGTCTGGCATGACGGCGGCCTGCAGGGGATGCTTTCCCGCACCATCCTCGTGCCGGAGAAGAATCTCGGCATCGTGATATTCACCAACGGCATGACCGGCGCCTACCAGGCTCTCGGCTGGACGGTGCTCGACTGGGCCCTCGGCGCGCCAAAGACCGACTGGCTCACGCTCATTCTGAACGCCGACCAGGGCGGACAGGCGCGGGACAAGGCCTTCGAGGATTCCGCTTCGGCCGCACGCCGGAAGGACGTCGGCCCCTCGCTTCCGCTCGACAAATTTGCCGGCCGCTATCGCGATGAGTGGTATGGCGACGTCAGCCTCGCCGTCGAGGACGGCCACCTGGTGATGCGCTGGAGCCACTCGGCGCCCTACACCGCCGACCTCGAGCACTGGCAGTACGACACCTTCCGCGCCCGCATGCGCGAGAAGACCACCGCCGACGCCTTCGTCACCTTCGCCCTCAAGGCCGATGGCACGATCGACCGGATGACGCTGGCGCCGGTGCTGCCGTCGACCGACTTCAGCTTCGACTATCAGGATCTGCTGTTCCGGCCGGCACCATGAAGAGTCTCCTGCTCGGCGTCGCCCTCATCGGCCTCGCGGTCCTGCTCGTCCGCCTGATCGGCGGTCGGATGCCGCGGAACCATCACGCGGTGAGCCGGATCGTGCTCGCGCATCCGCCGGCAATGGTCTGGGCGGTGATCCGCAATCAGCAGGAGGTCTCGACCTGGTGGCAGGAGGTGAAGAAGGTGGACCGTCTCCCCGATCAGGTCGGCCAGGAGCGGTGGCGGCAGACGCTCGGCAACAACTTCACGATGACGCTGCTGGTCGCCGAGTCGGTGCCGCAGCGGCGGATGCGCACGGTCATCGATGCGGAGCCGGGGGCGGCGTTTGGCGGGACCTGGATCTACGAGCTTCAGCCGGCGGGGGAAGGCACCGAGGTCACGATCACCGAGGATGGCTGGATCGCCAACCCCTTCTTCCGCGTCTTCGGGCGACTCATGGGACATCATCGCACCATCGACGGCTATCTCACCGCGCTCGCCCGGCGATTCGCGGAGAGCGCGGTGCCAACCCACCTCTCATGAACGAGCCGGGTGACCCGAGTCACGGGACGGATGCCGGGGTGCAGACTATTGTAGGACCGATTCAAACGTCGACCCCCCGACCGGCATCTCATGGCTGACCCTGCCACGGACCTCCGCGGAGTGCTGCTCGCATGCCTGCCCATGTTCATCGCCGTTGGCGGCTGTTCATCGGCGTCCGCACCGATGGGCCCGCCGCCGGGGAATCGGGCCCCTTCGGTGCAGATCGCGGAGCCCGCGAGCGGCGCCAGCATCGCCGTCGGTGACACACTCCTCCTGATCGGCAGCGCGACCGACCCCGAAGACGGCACCCTCCCGGGTGCCTCGCTCACCTGGTCGAGCTCGCGAGATGGCGCGCTCGGGAACGGGGACACCCTCCGCGTCACTACGCTCAGCGTCGGCATCCATTCCATCACGCTGCACGCAACGGACAGCCACGGTGCTGCGTCCGAGGCGACCCGCGGCGTCACCGTGAGCGGCGGCCCCGGCAGTCTGGGCCTCCAGCCGGTGGCGAGCGGACTCAGCAACCCCGTCTTCCTCACCGCCCCCGCGGGCGACACGGCGCGGCTCTTCGTGGTGGAGAAGACCGGACGCATCCGCATCATCAAGCATGGCGTACTGCTCCCGACCCCGTTCCTCGACCTCACCGACTCCGTCACCACCGGGAGCGAACAGGGGCTCCTCGGCCTCGCCTTCTACCCCGACTACGCCACCAGCGGCCGATTTCTCGTGAGCTATACCTCGCCGCACGGCGCGGAAGCGGGCGGTACCTCGGTGATCGCCCGCTATCATGTGTCAGGCTCGGCCGACGTCGCCGATCCGGCCTCGGGCGTCACGCTGCTCAGCCTCGATCAGCCGTACTCCAATCACAACGGCGGCATGATCGCCTTCGGACCCGGCGGCTACCTCTACGCCGGCTTCGGCGACGGCGGCGGCGGCGGTGATCCGCTCTCGACCGGACAGGATGCGCGCGACCTGCTCGCGTCGATCCTCCGCATCGATGTGAGCGGCAACGGGAGCTACACGATTCCCGCAGGCAATCCCTTCGCGACGAGCCCGACGCTCCGGCACGAGGTCTGGAGCTACGGCCTCCGCAATCCCTGGCGCTTCAGCTTCGACCGGGCAACCGGCGCGCTCTACATCGGCGATGTCGGCCAGAACGCCCGGGAGGAGATCGACGTCGAGCCCGCCGCGAGCGCGGGGGGCGCGAACTACGGCTGGAATACCATGGAAGGGATGAACTGCTACAACGCCCCGGTGTGCGACCAGGGCGGGCTCACCCTCCCGGTACTCGACTATGACCACGGTCAGGGATGCGCCGTCGCGGGCGGGTACGTCTACCGCGGTACCGCGATCCCGGCGCTGGTGGGCCACTACCTCTATTCCGACTACTGCAGCGGATGGGTGCGCTCGTTCGAATGGCAGAGTGGTCAGGCGACGAACCTGCAGGACCAGCCAGCCCTCAGTCCCGGTACGCTCATCACCAGCTTCGGCGAGGATGCCGCTGGCGAGCTCTACATCCTGCAGCAGAGCGGCGAGGTCTACCGCATCGTGCTGCACTGAGACCTCGGAGTCCCCCATGCGTTCCCTGATCCTGCTCGGCGCACTCGCCGCTGTCACCTCCGCCTGCGGCTCGGACGGAGGGAGCGGGCCGCCGACCCGTGCCGACTCGGTGCTCGCCCTGGTGCCGGTCGTCAGCGGCCTCAACGCGCCGCTCTTTCTCACCGCGCCGCCGGGGGACACCACGCGGCTCTTCGTGCTGGAGCAGAGTGGCATCATCCGCATCATCAAGAACGGCGTCGCGCTGCCGACGCCGTTCCTCGACATCACCGCCCTCACCACGAAGGGCAACGAGCAGGGGCTGCTCGGATTGGCGTTCGCCCCCGACTACGCCACGAGCGGCACCTTCTACATCGACTACACCACCACTGGCGGCGGCGCCGCCGGACACTCGGTCGTCGCGCGCTACCAGGTGAGCGGCGACCCCGACGTGGCCGATGCCAACGGGACCGTCGTGATCACCGCCGACCAGCCCTACGACAATCACAACGGCGGGATGATCGCCTTCGGTCCGGACTCGATGCTGTACGTCGGCCTCGGCGACGGCGGGAGCGGAGGCGACCCCGATGGCCACGGCCAGGACCGCACCGAGCTGCTCGGCTCGATCCTGCGCATCGACGTGCGCACCGGGACGTACACCATCCCGCCTGCCAACCCGTGGGCCAACGACGCCACCTTCCGGCACGAGCTCTGGAATTACGGCCTCCGCAATCCCTGGCGCTTCAGCTTCGACCGGCAGACCGGCGATCTCTATGTCGCCGACGTGGGTCAGGGCGCCTACGAGGAGGTGGACATCCAGTCGGCGAATTCGAGCGGCGGAGAGAACTATGGCTGGAACACCATGGAAGGGTTGCACTGCTACGGCGGTACGGGCTGCAATCAGGCGGGGCTCACGCTCCCGGTCCTGGAGTATGATCACAATCAGGGTTGCGCCATCACCGGTGGCTACGTCTATCGAGGGAGCGCGGTGCCGGCCGTCCAGGGTCGCTACTTCTACGCCGATTACTGCAGCGGATTCCTGCGGAGCTTCCGCAAGAGCGGCGGCGGCATCACCGAGCAGGTGAGCTATCCCGCGCTCACGCTCACCGGTGGCGTGACCAGCTTCGGTGAAGACGGCCAGGGGGAGCTGTACGTGATGACCGGCAACGGGACGCTCTACCGCTTCGCCGCTCCCTGACCGAACTTTCCCGGCATGACGGATCGCCCCACCATCGAGCAGTTCCGGGAGCTCGCCGCCCGGCTCCCGGAGATTCTCCGGTTCGGTACCTCCTCCTGGACCTATCCGGGATGGACCGGGCTCATCTACGAAAAGGAGTACCCGAAGACCGGTTCCTCAGCCGCGATGCTCGAGGAGTACGCCCGCTTTCCCCTCTTTCGCACCGTCGGCATCGACTCGACTTTCTACGCCCCGCCCTCCGCCTCGATGCTGGAGAGCTACGCGAAGGCGCTCCCTCCCGGATTCCAGTGCGTCAGCAAGGTCTGGGACCGGATCACGGTGCACACCTTCTCCAAGGCGCGCTACAAGGCAACCGGCGGTGAACTCAACCCCGACTTCCTGAACGCGGAGCTCTTCAAGACCGAAGTGCTCGAGCCGTACCAGCAGCATTTCGGCGGCCACACCGGACCGTTCGTCTTCGAATTCCAGACCATCGCGCGCGCGGCGAAGCTCACCGGCCAGACGTTCGCCGACCTGCTCGACGGCTTCTTCTCGAAGCTGCCGAGAGATGTCCCCTATGCGGTGGAGCTGCGGAACAAGGAGTATCTGGCACCGCCCTACTTCGCGGTGCTGCGTGAGCACAACGTGGCTCACGTCTTCAACTCGTGGACGCGCATGCCGCCGGTGGGGGAACAGGCCGAAATTCCGGGGTCGTTCAGTGCGCCCTTCACCGTCGCGCGCATTCTGCTCCGTCCCGGGCGGACCTACAGCGATGCGGTGGACGCCTTCGCTCCGTACGACCGGATTCACGACCGGAATCCGGAATTGCGCCACGACGTGGCCGCGCTCATCCGTCAGGCGGCGGCGCTCCGCATTCCCGCCTACATCCTGGTGAACAATCGTGCCGAGGGTAGCGCACCGCTCACCATCGCGGCGATCGCCGCGCTGCTCACCGACACCCCCTCCATCAACGCATAAGGGCGACCGATCCGGTCGCCCTCTTCTACTGCAGTCATCTCGATGCGGTGACTCGCTCAGGCACCCTGGGCGGTGCGCCGGGTCGTGCCGCGGCGCTTGGTGGCGGGACGACGCTTGCGCGGGCCGTCGTGCTGCGGGCTCTGCGCCAGCGCGTGCGCCGCGGCCGCGAGGCGGATCGCGCGTGAGGCGGCCTGGCTGCCGTGAATCGTCGCTTCGACCCAGCGACCGAAGGGTGCACGCTCGCCGGTGAGGAAGGGACGCGCCGCGCGGGTGTCGAGCACATCCTGCCGCTCCGACTCGGGCAGCTTGAGCACGATCGCTTCATCGAAGAGGAAGGCGAACATGCGGCCGTGCGTGAAGAACGCCTCCGCGCCGAACATGCGCTTCGTCGTCACTTCAGGCATCGCCTGCAGTGCCGCGAGCACCACGTCGTATGCATCACTCTTCAAGCGCGCCACTGAGACCGCTCCCGCCTCGAGAAACCCCGAAAAAGGGGTGGCTAACGTACCACCCGCGGGTGCGGCGCGCTAGAAGTCGGTCTCCCGAAGAGTGACCGTAAGCCGCCATGCCCGCTCCCCTTGAGGGGGCAGGATCGGGGCCATGCCGGGGATCGCAGCAGCCTCGTCGAGCGTGGTCGGTACCGCCAGCGAGGGCTCGACCGCCAGGTTCACGTACGGCTCACCGGAGGGCGCCCAGCCCCCCATGTTCATCCACAGGGTCACGAAGGGGATTGTGTTCGCATCCCAATGGAGTTCAAGCGTTTCCCCGCGGGTCGGGTCGGTGAGGCGGGCCAGTCCGGCGCCCGGGGAGTCCAAGTGGAGCAGCGTTGCCCAGCCGCCCCGTTCCGGAACGGTGAACGCCTCCCCGCCGTCCAGCGGCCAGACAGTCTCGTCCCCCGCGCACAGATCGTGGCGGCCGCGCACCGCGCCAACACGGGCACGCGACACTCCGGGGATCTCGAGCCGCGTGCCTGGCTGAATTGCGAACAGCGGATGCGCGCACCAGAGGTAGGGAAAGGGCACCGTCCCGTTGGAACGAAGCCGGTAGTCGAAATGGACCGCATCGCCATCGAGCGTCACCTCGCGCTGGAACTCCGCGGGCACGGTGCGGCAGCGTGCCACGCTCCGCCAGGTCGTCACCTCGGCGTTCGCGAGCAGATCGTGCTGCCAGGTGGCGCACCACAGTTCCCCGTGATCGGGGAGCGCGACGGCAGGATCGGTGCCCGGAAGCGGACAGGGACCGACGGTCGGGAAGCACTCATCCCAGCCGCCGCTGTCGTGCCGATCGACGTACGCGGTCGGTGAGGCGGGGATCTCGATCGGCGGCACCACGATCGGCAGCGCCGGGTTCTGCCACAGCCACTCCCGGCCGCGCCGGCGGCGCAGGTGAGTGATCCGTGCGCCGGCGCTCGGCACCGCGAGCAGTTCGAGTTCGTCGTTGTAGAGAGAGAGCGCCGGCAATCCGGCGACGGTGGTCTGGCGGTAGGGCATCGCTGAACCAGGGCCGCGAGCACCGCGGCCCCCTCGGCAATCAGGCTGGAAGGTCCGGCTCGACGCCGGCGACCGCGCACATTCTCAGGATCGTCTCGCCGATCTTGTTGTTGGGCGTCGAGGCACCCGCCGTGATGCCGATGCGGGTGACGCCCTCGAGCCAGCCCTCGGCCTGCGCCTCGGGGACTCGTACACCCGGCTGGTGCCGGAGCAGGCCGGTCGTCACGTCGATGGCCGAGGCGTCCTCGATGTGATAGGTGCGGACGCCGTGCTCACGGCAGAGGGCCGCGAGATGGGTCGTGTTGCTCGAGTTGTAACCGCCCACCACCACCATGAGATCGAGCGGCTCCTCCAGCAGCGTGACGACGGCGTCCTGCCGCTCCTGGGTCGCGGAGCAGATCGTGTCGAAGGTGCGGAAGTGCGCCTCGATGGCGTCCGCGCCATAGCGGCGCAGCATGCTCTGCTTGACCTCGTTGGCGATTGCCAGCGACTCGCCCGAGAGCATCGTGGTCTGATTCGCGAGCCCGACGCGGACCAGATCCCGCTCGAAGCTGAAGCCGTCCGACATCGCGTGCGCGAACCGGCGCTGCAGCTCGGCGACCTCCCCGCGCCCCTCGATGTATTCGCAGACGAGCCGGGCCTCGGCCATGTCGAAGACCACGAGGTACTGCCCGCCAGGGTACTTCGTCACCTGGCTGGCGGTCGCCCGGGTCTCCTCATGGAAGTACTTGCCGTGGATGAGTGCGGTGTAGCCGTCGCGCGCGTAGCTCTCCACCCGCTTCCAGACATTGAGCACCGAGCCGCAAGTCGTATCCACCAGCACCGCGCCCGCCGCCCTGAGCCGCTGGAAGTCCGCCACCGTCACCCCGAAGGCCGGCATGATCACCACATCGTCGGTGCTGATGGGTGAGAAGTCGAAGCTTCCATCCGCCGCCCGGGCGAGGATGGTGATGCCCATCGCGGTCAGCTTCGCGTTCACATGGGGATTGTGGATGATCTCGCCGACCAGGAAGAGCCGGTGGCCGGGAAACTTGGTGCGGGTTTCATAGGCGTATTCCACCGCGCGATCGACGCCATAGCAGAAGCCGAACTCCTTCGCCAGGCGGAAGGTCAGCGGGCCGGCGGTCAGGCGATAGCCGCTCGCGCGCAGGGTGTCCACCACGGCGCTGGAATAGTCCGAAGTGAGCTGCCCCTCGATCGCGGCCTTGAGCCCGAAACCCTTGCGGTAGTAGGTCGACGTCATGGCTGGAAGTTACTGCTTCGGCGCCGTGCCCGGCACCGAGTCCACCGGGCAGGGCCCGGAACGGATCCCCGTCATCCGGCCGGTCACCCGGGTGGTGTCGTAGCCGTCGAGCGAGCGGAGCCGGAAGGCGAAGGTCGCGTCGTAGCGCTCGCCGTCCCGGGTGAGCGTGAGTCCGCCGGAGTCGCTCTGCAGGCCGATGATCCGCTGGTCGGTGAACCAGCGCGCCACGCCAGCCGCCGCCGGGCGGACCGCGGTGTCGATGCCGGGATCGAAGCCGTCGTATGTCCCCGCGACGAGCGAGTCGACCGGATACACCACGAGCCCGAATCCCATGTCGTCGTGGGAGGAGGTGACTTCCAGCCGTCTGGCGACGGGACACCACGCCCCCCTTGCGGCACCGGCGTAGTGGTCCGGGTCCTTGATCTTCTCCTTGACCGGATTGTCCTGCTGGTAGGTCACCTCGATCCGACCGCCCCCGCCCGAATGCCCGCACCCGGCGGCCAGGAGGGCGAGGGCCGTGGAGGCCGCCTGCAGCAGGAGCCAGTGACACCGAAGGGACGGAGACATGGGGCGGGAACCTAGGGGCGGCATCCGGCAGGGGGAAGCCCGCCCCCGAAGACACCGCGGGCCGGGGAGCGCGCTGCTCCCCGGCCCGCGTGCGGACTGCCGGCTCGACTAGAAGCGGTAGCCGAAGCCCGCGCCGATCACGAACGGATTGACCTTGAGCTTGTAAGCCACCGTGCTGCCCGACTTCACGTCGGTCTTGATGTTCACATACTTGCCGTCGACGTTGAACACGCCGCGCTCGCCGATCGGCACGTCGAAGCCGGCGTTGAACGCATAGCCGACGCTCGTCGTGAGGGTCAGTGCCTCGAGCCCGCCGGACTTCCCATAGAAGATCGTGAGGTTGCCGCCGGCGCCGACGTACGGATCGAACGCGCCCTTCGCGATCGGATGGAACTGCAGGACCAGGGTCGGCGGCAGGTGCTGCACGGTGCCGAGGCTCGTACTGCCCGCCTTCACTTCCTGCGAGGCCGTCGCCAGCACCAGCTCCAGCGACAGGAACGAATTGAGCTTGCGGCTGATGTCGATTTCGGCGGTGGCGTCCGCCTGCACATCGAGTCCGGACGGCTTGCTCGATGCGTTCGGCGCGACGACGATGCCGCGAGCCCGCACCAGCCACGGGTGCGCTGCGCTGGACGATTGCGCCTGCACGCTCGACACCGATGCAAGCACGAGGGCCACCACGGCACTGACACGCACAATACGCATAGCAACTCCGATGAAAGAGTGAATGAGGTGCGCGTAATGTGCTTCGGAGGATTGAAGCTGTAATGAAGACACCACCAAGATGCGCTTAGTGGAATCCCGGATGCATCGAGGGGAATTCGCGACTAGAAGAAGCCGCGTGCACCGAGGTCGAACCGAAGCCCGTGCCCGCCGGTCGTGATTGGGTGACTGAGGTCGAACCGCAGGACCCCGCCCAGAATGGCGAGCCCGATGCCGCCGCCGGCGATCGCGCGGGAGCGGAAGAGGCCGCGGACCGGAGCCGCCTGACCGGCGTCCGCGAACAGCACGGGCTGGACGATGCCGCCATTGAGCGGCCAGTCGAGCTGAGCACTCCAGAAGGCCTGGCCCCGCCGGGTGCCGTAGTCGAAACCGCGCACCGTGCCCGCCCCGCCGACCCGGAACGCCTGCTGGGGCAGCGGATTCGCGGTCGCGGTGCCGGCGTTCAGCTGCAGCATTGCGACGCCGCCCTGGCGCCAGAGAGAGTGCCGGTACGAGGCGAAGACTCGCGCCGTCCGGTGGGCGGAGTTGGCCAGCAGGTCAGCGGCGAGGCTCCAGCGGGAGCGCAGCAGCCCGCCGTCAAGCCGGACCTGCGCGCCGCCGTACGTCCCTCCGGTGACCGGCGCATTGGCCGGAAAGTCACCGGTCCCGCCGATCGCATCGTTGAGCCACGAGCGTGCCTCGCGCCTGACACTGGTCTCGCGCTCGACCAGGAGCGTGGTCGTGAGCTCGAGCCCGAGGCCGAGTGAGCCTTCCCGCGTGAGTCGCGCCCCGTGGGCGAGATGATAGTCCGCGTCGTCGTGCCCGACGAAGAGCCCGTTGAGACTGTTGCCGAAGCCGTTGCCCCGACCGAGGGGATCGTTAGAGCGCAGGTCGCGGTAGGCGCTGAGGGTCCACCGGGCGCCAGGGGCCTCACGCCGAAGGGTGAGCCCGCCCGTGATCCGATGATCGCTGAACCCGAAGCGAGCCTCACCGCGGAGCGTGGTGAAGCCGTCGCCCGGCACGGAGACGAGATAGCTGAGACCCGGTGCCGCCCCCTGCACCCGGTTGTAGCGCACCGCGTCGGTGATCCGGTCCCAGCTGATGCCGTGGGTCGGCCGGCCGGTCAGCTCCGGCGGCAGCGACACCGCCATCCGCTCGAGATCGGCCTGCACCTCGCGGACTTCGCGGTCACCCGCGGGGTCGTTGCTGAATTCGAGTGAATCGCCCCACTCGGCGTAGCGGCGCAGCGAATCACCCGGCGCCCGATGGATCTCGAACCGGCCATCCGCCCAGGTGCCGGATTCGTCACGCGGCTGCTGGTCCTCCGGCAGCTCGCCGCCGGAGCGCCGGCGACGGCGACCGTCCTCCCGCAGCGAATCCCGCCGGGCCCGGGCCAGCGCCTGGAGGCTGTCGGGATCGGTGACCTTCTCCGGCGGAGGAAGCTGGAACACCACCAGCTTGCCACTGTTCACGTGGTAGTCGTCGAACGTCGTGCGTGCCTCGAACGGAATGACCAGTTCGCCGAACCAGGGCAGTTCCACTCGGCCGGACACCACCTGCTGGTACGGCATCCAGTGGGTGCCGTCCTGCAGTGAATATTCGAGATCGGCGTTGAGGGTGAGGATCCGGCTCACGAGGCGGTTGAGGCGCTGGTCGGTCTTGCTGTCGCCCTTGTCTCCGTCGTCGTCATCGAGGCCGCGCCACAGATCGGTCCCGACGAAGCGAAAGCTGAAGCGCACCAGTTCGGACGTCGCGGCGTCGAGCCAGAGCTTCCCCGCAATGAGCGACGCACCATTGCGGCGCGGGATGACCTCGACGCCGAGCAGCTTCACCTGACGGCCCTGGCTGCTGAACTGAAGACTGTCCGTCAGGCGGTACTGGTACCAGTCAGGACCATTGCTCGCGAGCGGATGGAGCGCGGCGCGAGGCGGGATCTCGTTGCCGAACACCCGGATCGAATCGGAGAGCGACCGGGGGATGAACCAGGGCCGGTCAAAGTTGCTGCTCAGCTTGAGGTCGTTGGACCGGCTCGAGGTCCGTCGGCCGAGGATCTCCACTCGCAGATCGTTCGGCGCCGACCAGTCCACCGTTCCCTCCTGCTCCTCGACCGCGGCGTTCGGTACCCGGGACCAGCGACGGCGGCCGAGGCCGAACGAGAGCCGGTAGCGGAACCGCGCCTGGTAGTCGTGGATCGCCTGGTCGGACGCGCCGTGCCTGACCATGGCGCTGTGGATCAGCGCCTCGGTCTGGGCATCAGTGAATGCGGTGGTATCGGAGCTCGCGGCGGGCGCCGCGAGAAGACAGTAGAGCGCGAGCAGCAACGGCTACGCCGAGTGCTCGATGTCCGAGCCGTTCCTGGCCCAGCGGCTGCGGCCATCGCGATGGAGGCCATACGCCTTCAGCCTGCGCCAGAGCGTGGTCCGGCTGATGCCAAGCTGCTTGGCGGTCTCCGCCAGCTTCCAGCCGTGCTGGTCGAGGGTCCGGACGATGGCGTCGCGCTCCCGGTCCGCCAGCGTGCTGGGCCCATCGATGCCCGGGATGAACATCGCCTCGCCCAGCTCCAGCGCCCCGACCCGGAGGGGACGAAGTCGCCCGCCCATGGCGGCGAGGCGGGGGAGGAGACTCGACGCGTCCTCTTCCGAGGGCGCCAGTTCGGCCATCGCCTCGCGGGCCTGGGTATTGGCGTACACCACCTTGCCCTGGGGGTCGAAGACGATGACCCCCTCGCTGAACCCATCAAGCAGGGCCTTGGCGAGCGGCGAGAAGACGGAGGGTGGCGAGCTGGGGGTGTGCGTGTCCGGCATGTGGTGGTCTACGGTTGGGGTTCGATCAGGGTTTCAGCCTGTGTCTTCTACCCCCGGTGACGAACGGCCCGGGGGATCGAGACACCACCCCGCCCTGCCGCCCGCGCCCGGTCTGGGCACGGCGTTCATGAGGGCGCCGGCGGGGTCGTCGCAGAGGGCCGGTGTCGAAGCGTCCCGGCCTCAGTGACGCCGGCGGTGACGGGGAGGCTTGAACTTGTTCCGGCGCTCCCGTTCCGCCGAGCCCCGAAGCGCGGCCCGCAACCCCTCGAGCGTCTCGGCCTCGAGAGCGGGGTGGTTGCCGCGGAGGACCGCGAAGCGGAGTGGCCGGTCGAGGACGGGAAGGTCTTCTTCGCGAAGCCGCCGGACCTGACCTTCGCGAAGATGCAGCCGCGCCACCCCACCCTCGGGACCTACTTCATAGTGGATGGGCACGGTGTCGCCCAGCAGCCGCACGCCGTTCGGCAGCGACATCAACCGGGACCGGAGCGCCTCGGGGACCAGGTGGGCGGGGTCGAGTTCGACCCTGGTCCGGAGGAACTGCTCCCAGTCGTTCACGACGGCGAGCTGCGCCACGAGTGCCGCGCGCACCGCTTCCGGCGCGGCCACGGCGAGCGACCCGCCCGACCGTCGCCACAGCTCGCCGAGCTCCGCCGTCGCCCGCCGGAGGCGGCCCTGGCTCGGGTGAATGGTCTCGCCCGCGAGGAGCGCGCCGGCGAGTGCCTCGAGGAACGAGGGGCGGAGATCGGCCGGCACGGCGCCCTGCAGCGGCTCCTCGACGGCCTCGAGCTCGAACCCGAAATAGCTGAGGCGCCGCCTGACAACCAGCTCCTGCCGCTTGCGCGAGCCGGCGAGTTCGATCTCCGCCGGACCGCGACGCGCATAGCGGCGCACCAGGTCGTACGGAATCGTGGTGCCCTCGATGGCGGCGCGTGGCACACCGAAGCGGTCGGCAAAGAATCGCAGGCTGCCCGCCACCGCCCCCCAGCTTCCCGCCACCGAGTTCCGCGAGACCCGCGCCTCCTGCCGGTCTGCGGTGTGCTCGTCGATCACCAGGTCGAACGGCATGATGCGGGCGACGAGATCGATCCACTGCTTCTGCAGCTCGCGGCCGGCGTACGGCAGCTTCTCCGGCAGCGGAATCTCGATCGCGCGGAAGACCGACGCGGTGCCCAGCGCGATGTCCTCGATCGCCTTGACCAGCACGCCGCGCGCCTCGGCCCACTCCGCCAGCCCCTCGTCGTCGAACAGGTGCCGCGGCAGCCCGTACACCTCGCCGAGATAGCCGTGCTTGTTGACCGCCTCGGCGAAGAAGTTGTAGGCCGTGAGATGATCGCTGCCGTTCACCCGGACGCCTTCGAGGTCGCGCTCCTCACGGGTCATCCGGTGCAGCGAATCGATGTTGGAGCAGACGGCGACGATCGGCGCGAGATCCGCCCCGGCATGTACCAGCAGTTCCCCCCAGGCGCGATCGACCGGCATCGCCTCGACCTCGCGGCCGTAACGCGTCAGGCGCCCTTCCTCGATGAGCCCCCGCTCGGTGAGCAGGGTCAGCGCCTTGCGGTAGCCGGTCCGGTCGAGCGGAATCGGCAGGTCGAGGTCGCTGGCGTCGACGCCCAGCGCGGCGCAGGTGATCGCGACCCGTTCCGCGTCGCCGGCGAGCTGGAACTCCGGCGGGGTGGGACGCAGGCGCTCGAAGACCAGGTCGCGATCGGTCAGGATGAAGACCTGTCCGTCCTGGACCCGGCCATGCACCCGTCCCGCCATCTGCAGAATTTCGTTGGCGCCGAGGTATTTCCGGTGCAGCACGTTGCGGCCGCGGTCGACCACGTTGGCGTAGCGGGCATCGTAGATCACGACCGTGTCGAGACCGCGGATGTTGAGCGCCGACTGCCCCGCAGCCGTCATCGCCAGCAGGAAGGGGTGATGGACTTCGCCCTCGAGAAAGGGCCGGATCACCCGGATCGGCTCCCCACCGTGATAGAACGCGGCATTGAGCTTGGGCCACCGTTCCCCCAGCCCCCGGGCGAGCTGCTCCACCTCGGCACGGGTCGGGACGAACACGGCAACGCCCCGCTTCTCCTTGATGAGGTGCCGGACGAACTTGTCGTCGAGAAACTCCTCGGCCCTGAGCGACAGCACTTTCACCTTCGCCTTGAGCCGCGGGTCGAAGGCGCTGGTCTCGAGCACCTCCGCCGCATTCAGGTACCGCGCATAGAAGGATGGATCGACCGTTGCGCTGAGCCAGATGAAGCGGCACCCGGCGCGCTTGCCGAGCGCAAGGCAGAGTTCAAGCTCGGCGGAGGTCTGATGGATCTCGTCCACGATGAGCGTGTCGCGGGCGGTGATCAGGTCGTCCTCGAACCAGCGCCGCGCGATTCCCGTCGTCACGATGACGACGTTCCACCCAGGCGTCTCGGGGGTCGCCTCGCGCTCGCGATTGACCACTCCGACCTTGAGCGGCTCCTGCAGGATCGATTCGGCGATCGGCTTGATGCCGAGAGTCTTGCCGGTCCCGGTGCCGGCCACGATGCCGAATCCCTTGCCCGAGGCCGCGAGCTCGCGCAGTTCCTGCCCATGATCGCGCTCGAGCACGGTCTCAATCCCGCTCAGGCCAAGCGCAAGCTCGATGGTTTCACAGGCGGCGCGGGTGGGCGCGATGATCAGGATTCGGCCACGCGGATGGCTCGCGCGGCGGTAGGCCTCGAGATCGGGCGGGAGGAGGTGATCGCGTTGAGGGGACACGCCGGAAAGGTAATGGCCAGCGGGACCGGATTCCGTTCCGGGTCCCGCTGGCCGCGATGCAGGCGTCCCCCGCTAGTTCCGCAGGAACGCGATCGTGATAATCGAGCGGGCGGGGAGGGCCGCGCCGACCGAGTCGATGGCCACCGGCTTCAGCTCCCGGCGGATTTCCGCCAGACTGGAAGAGGCAGCCGGGACCGCACGGTTCAGTGCCGAGGCGAGCGCCAGCTGACTGGGGGCCGCCATCAGGACGCGAGCGCCGACTTGCATATCGCCCCGCCCCTGGGCCTGGAGACCCGCCGGGATTCCGAGAGCCAGGATGCCCAGCACGAGCCAGATCGGCGATCTCTGGCAACCTGCCGACACCCGGCACGCTTGCGCGTGAGCGGGGTCACTTTGTGACCCACTCGTACGCCGCTCAACACCTTGAGCCGTAGGCATTTGGCCCTCCCCACCGGGCCCTCGAGAGGTGCCAAGAAGTTGCTTCAAGGTGTACAAGAGATATACACATTGAAGTCCTCTGGCTGTAACTACTTACCGCACCACGATGTCGGTCATTTGACACGCGGCACATAGGTTGCCCTTCCCTCCCGCCAGGGAACTGGCATTCCCTGGATTCAGTAGTCGACGAGACCACATCTCCAACAACGTGAGGGAAGGGCAATGCGCACTACCACCCGAGTATCGGCAGTTCTGGCCGCACTCTTGAGCCTTGGGGCCTCGGCCGCCACGGCGCAGAGCGCCAGCATCACTGCCACCGCGAACGTGTACCAGGCCATGACGATCACCGGAGCCCGCACGCTCGACTTCGGCAACGTCTTCCCCGGCGTCGCCAAGTCGATTGGCGTTGCCGCGGCGACCTCCGGTCGCTTCGACCTCACCGGTCAGGCGAGCGCGAACCTCAATCTGACGTTCACGCTGCCGGCCAACCTGACGAGCGGCGCGAACACCCTGCCGATCGGCAGCTGGACGGGTTGCACCAACGCCACCAACACCACCACCGGCTGCACGGCGTTCACGCCGTCTGCCTCGGCGACGGCCACCGCGTTCAGCGCGGCCGGCGCGCTCTTCGTGTGGGTCGGTGGGACCGTGACGCCGGGCGGCGCGCAGGCGGCCGGTGTCTACAACGGCACGGTCACCATGACCGGCGTCTACTTCTAAGCCTCGAATCCAGGGCTTTCCGGGCGACTCACGGGTTGGGCGGACGCCGCTATCTTGCGAGCGTCCCTCATCCGTGAGGCCTCCCCGGGGACCCGGTCATGCGCTCATGGCTTCTTTCACTCACGCTCGCGCTGCTCACGGCGTCACCGCTCGTGGGGCAGTCGTCGGTCACCGGCGTCCGCAACCTGGACTTCGGGGTCGTCATCCGTGGCGTGCAGACGAGCGTCGCGCCGGCCGACCCGGTGAAGAGCGGGCGATTCTACGTCAAGCACATCATCAACCATCAGGTCCAGGTCCGCTTCACCCTGCCGACGCAACTCGCCCGGGTGGCGGGCGGCGGCAATCTGCCGATCAGCTTCAGCAACACGGACGCCATCGCGAAAGGCACGGCCACGAGCAGCGTCCCCGTCACCTTCAATCCCAACAACACGCAGACCTTCACCCTGACCACCAGCGCCGACTTCTTCGTCAATCTCGGTGGGCGGGTCTCGCCGGCCGCGGGACAGGCGACCGGGAGGTACAACGGTACCGTCGTCCTGACCTGCACCTTCTTCTGATCATGCGCCGCGTCCTGCTGGCCCTGTTCCTCTCGTTGGGTCTCGCCAGCGCCGGGGAAGCCCAGGGCGTCGTCGTCGCGCCGCATGCCGTCTATCTCGATCACCGGACCCGGAGCGCGTCGATCACGCTCTACAATCCCGGTTCGGATCCCCTCGAGGTGACGGTCTCCTCGATGTTCGGTTATCCGGTGACTGACTCGGTCGGTCACTTCATGCTGCTCACGCCCGATTCGGTGGACGCTTCGATGCCCTCCGCGACGGCGTGGATCGAAGCCTTTCCGCGGCGGATGACCATCCCGCCGCTGCAGCGCCAGACGGTCCGGCTGCTGGCCCGGCCCCCGCAGGGCCTCTCCGATGGCGAGTACTGGTCGCGCGTGATGATCTCAGCCAAGGGAGGCAGCCTCCCCGTCACCGGTGCCGACTCGGCGGGCATCGCGGTCGGCCTGTCGCTCGAAGTCCGGACGATCATCCCGCTGATCTATCGCAAGGGCCAGCTCACGACCGGCGTGGCGCTGAAGAGCCTCCGCACGCGCCTCACCGGCGACTCGCTCGCGGTCCGGGTGCGCCTCGAGCGCCAGGGGACGAGCGCCTACATCGGCACGTCCAAGGGCACCCTGCTCAACGCGTCAGGCGCCTCGGTCGCGAGCTTCCAGATGCCGGTCGCGATCTACTACGATGCCGAGCCGGAATTCATGCTTCCGCTGGCCGGTCAGGCGGCGGGCAACTATCGGCTGCGGATCGAACTCGCGACCGATCGTACCGACATCGCCTCCGAGCAGCTGCTCCGCGCTCCGGCGGTCCGGGACTCGATCCTGGTGACGCTGCCGTGACCGCCGGGACGAAGCGCGGTGTCGCGGTGCTGGTGCTCTTCGCCATGGCAAGCCGGTCTGTCGGTGGCGCCTCACGGAGCGAGCTGCCGCCCCCGCTGTCCCCTGCGCCGACGCTGCGTCGGGCGCCAGAGAACCCGACCCCGATCGCCACGCGCCACACCGCTCGGCGGAGTTCGTCCCCAGCCACCGCGCATCCCCCGTCGGCCGATCCCGGCGAGCGGCACCTGGCCGCCACAGCGCCGGCAACCGGGCTGGTCACCCCTGCGTCCGCCGCCACGCTTTCGCTCCCGGGCAGCGTCACGGCCACACAGGTCGCGACCGGAGTCGTTCCCCGGCCGGCGCCGCGCCCATTGATGAGCATTGCCAGGCTGGGCGAGTCCATCAGCGCGAGCGTGGATCGGACGATCAGCGCCGTCGCGCAACTGGCTGCGAGCTGGACGGCCCCCGCCCCAGAACCCTTCGCGGCGAACCGTGTCCCGGCACCGATGGCCCGTCCCCATGCGACGGCATCTGCTCCGGCAACGGGAAGGCCGGTCGCCACTGCGCCCGCCACCGCCGAGCCGGTCATCATCGAGCTTCTGCTGGGCCGGATCGCCTCCCGCACGGTGGAGGCCTACCGCGCCGGGGATCATGCGCTGGTCCCGCTCAGCGTCTTCTTCGAGCTGGCCGAGCTTCGTTCCAGCCGGCGCCCCGACGGCACCGTTGAGGCGATGGTCCAGCCCGGGAATGTGCTGCTGGTCCTGGAACCCGCAAGTCGCATCCTCAGGCTTGGCAAGGAGAAGATCGCACTCGCGGCGGAGGACATGGTTTCCACCCCGCAGGACATCTACGTCAGCACCGCCGTCCTGGCGCGCGCATTCAATCTGGAGTGGGACGTGAGCTGGCCGGACCTGCAGGTCTCGGTGCTGGAGCCGGGCACGCTGCCGGTCGCGCGCCGGATCCGGCGTGAGTCGCTGCTCCGCGCCCAGCTGCTGAGTTCGACCACGCCGGAGTACAGCGGCCTGCGGATGGGACTCGAGCGGTCGCGGCTCAAGGGGCTCGTCCTCGACTACTCGGTGCTGACGCCGACAACGGGCTTCGGCTCGGGCGCCTATTCGACGGCGCTCGGCTTCGACCTCTTCGGGGGTGCGCTCTCGCTCGGGGTCCAGAGCCAGAACGGCACCGGACGGGCCCCACGTACCGACGTGTCGTGGACCGGGATCTGGCGCGAGAATCCCTGGCTCTCGCAACTCCAGGTCGGCGACGGGGTCAGCACGGGACCGCGCTCGCGCACGCTTCGTGGACTGTCGGTTTCCAACAGTCCGTATGTCCGGCCATCGATCCTTGGCAACGTGCCGTTCAACGGACAGCTTGGCGCGGGGTGGACGGTCGAGGCCTATCGCGGCGGGCGTCTCATCGGATTCGATTCGGTCAATGCCCTTGGCCAGTACTCCTTCGACGTCCCGATCCAGTATGGAGAGAACCCGCTGGACTTCGTCGCCTACGGCCCGTTCGGAGAGGTCCGGGAGTTCAATCAGACCTACCGGCTGCGCAACGAGGGGTTGCCGGCCGGACGGTTCGAGTACGGTCTGTCGGCGGGTGAGTGCCGCACCTCACGCTGCAGCACCACCGGCAACCTCGATGTGCGCTACGGGATCAGCACCCGGGTGACGGCACGGGCGGGCGTGGATCAGTTCTGGCGCGACAGCCTCGGGACCCTGTCTCACCCCTATCTCGGCCTGATCGCCAGCGTGACCAATTCGATTGCCGCGGAGGCCGAGGCGGTCGGCAGCGCGGTGCTGCGCGGCGCGGTACGCTACGAGCCGACGGTGAATCTCTCGGTCCAGGCCGAAGCGACGCGTTACGCGCGCGGGCTCAAGGATCCGATCCTGACTCCGGCGGGGCGGCTGAGCCAGACGACGCTTTCCGCTTTCTTCCGCCCGGTCAGCCGGATGGGCGGCAATTTCCTCGAGGCCAGCCTCGATCAGGTGCACGCCACCGGCGGAGACATCACCAGCGGTCGGCTCGGCGCCTCGTTCCAGGTCGCCGAGATCCGGGTGATCCCGGCCGTCCGATTCCAGCATCAGACGGTCACGGGTGGCGCGGCTTTCGACCAGACCTTCTTCGCCTTGAACACCTTCGTGCTGCCGCATCCCTCGCTTGGCAAGGTGCTCGGCAGCATGATGGCCCGCACCACCCTCGAGATCGAGCGAGGGGCCGGCGTCTCCAGTGCCTCGGGATACGTCGGGATGCCGCTGATGCGCGGACTCCGGGCCGAAACCGGCGTCACCTGGTTCCGTGGCAGCCGCGGGCCTGGCCTGTCGCTGCTCATCGCGGCCGAGTTGCCGAGCGTGCGCTCGTACACCACCGTCACCGGGGGCGGTGGCAGCAAGGCCATGGGGAGTCAGTACACGACCGGCTCTGCGATCTACAACCCCTCGCGCAACACCGTGGACTTCTCGGGAAGCTCGGCACTCTCCCGTGGCGGCGTAACGGGCCGGGTGTTCCTCGATGCGAACGGGAATGGGAAGTTTGATTCGGGGGAGCAGTCGCTGGAAGGTGTCAGGGTGATCGTTGGACCGAGCTTCGCGATGACCGACGCCAACGGCGGATACCATGTCTGGGACGTGCTTCCCTACGAACCGATCCCGGTCACCGTGGACTCCGCGTCGCTCGCGTCCCCGCTCTGGGTCCCCTCGTATGCGGCAACGATGATCGAGCCGGCGCCGAACCGCTATCGTCGCCTCGACATTCCAGTCCTGCCCGGCGGAGTGATCGAGGGACGCGTGGTCCGGGCGGCGGGAAGCGGCACTACCGGCGGCGTCGTCCTGGTCCTTACCCATCGGCAGAGCGGTGAGCGGAGACTTCTCACCACCTTCGGAGACGGAAGCTTCTACGCCATCGGCGTCCGGCCCGGCGACTGGGACCTGGTCGTCGATCCGAAGTGCTTGACCCTGTTGCGATCGACGGCCGACCCCCTCCACTTCACGATCGCCCCCAATCCCGAGGGGACTTCGCTCGAGGGGCTGCAGGTCGAACTGAGGTAGCGGGCATTCGGCGGCCCCCGAAGACAAACAACCCCGCTCATCGCGGGGTTGCTTGTTTTCGGCCAGGGCGGGGAGCCCTGACCTGCTGGGCAAGCCGTTGGTACTGCACTAAAGGCCGTAAGGAAGGATCGGCCTGCCCCATCTGTTGAGACCGCAGCGTCAGTCGCGGTCGTGGTTGTATCGATAGTCGTCGCGGTCGCGGTCGCGATCGCCGCGATCGTGGTCCCGCACGCGCCGGTCATAGTCACGATCGTCCCGGCGGCCGTCCCGATTCCGGTAGTAGCGCTCGTCCCAGTCCCCCGTCGCGGCGATCGTAGCGTCCCAGGCGGTCGTAGTAGCGGTCACGGTCGGCATCATACCAGACGGTCACCGCGCGATATCCACGATTCCGCCACCAGCCGTAGCCGCGGTGCACCCGGTAGACCACCACTTCACCGTAACCACGACGATCGTAGTCGCGAGGTCCGACCTCGGTGATGCCGCGATGATAGGGTTCACCGACCACAATCCTGCCGCCGACGGGGCCGGAACCAATCCTGATGTCGGCGGTGACACGCTGGGCCGAGGCGAGCGTCGGGAGGGTCGTCGCGACCAGCGCGGCTAGTACGAGGGGACTGTATCGCATAAGGTGTCTCTCGGGCTGAGGTACGCCCCTCCGAGAAGCCAGCCTCGTGCCAAAACGCGAAGGCGTTGAATGGCATCAGGTTACGAAATGAGTGTCCACGCAGGGTGTCCTCGCCGGAGGACAGTGTCGCTCCTGGTGTCCTCGCGCGGGCACGGCAGGATGTACTGGGCGGGAACTCGCATAAACATGCGTGGCTGCGTCGTGCGCCACCTTGACAGTCCCCTGAGGGCCCGGCATTTTGATCCGCTCCTTACGCGCCGGTCCGGCGCGCAGGGGACATGGCCAGGCAGCCTCCGCAGCGTGATGCTGATGCTGGCCGCTCCCGCCCGGCGTCGGGATGCCCCCTGGCCCATGGATATTCCAAATGTCTATGTGGCGCGACGTTCTCTCTTTCTTTACATCATCCCCGCAGATGGAGGCTAGCATGGCAGCGGATTTCTTCCTTGGCGAGTCGCTGGTTGGTGAAGGCAACGAGATCGCACATATCGATCTCGTGATCGGCA
>JBGATI010000016.1:0-126400 GCA_044229245.1 Gemmatimonadales bacterium
CCATCTTTCGCCTCGGTAAACAGGGATTATGGTGCAAATAGGCCCGCTTGCGCGTGCGTCAAATATAGTGTACCATGGCTAGTGTCAAGTCAACATGACACTCAAGGTTTCCCGATGACTTCCTTTGCTCCGGCCCCCGCAAATGCCTCCGGCCAGGAAGCTCCCTTGGAGCGTCCGCGCCGCCGTCGCCGCACCGCCGCGCTGCGGGCCCTGGTCCGCGAGACCCGGCTCGTGCCCTCTCAGCTGATCGCCCCCTTTTTCGTCTGTCACGGCAGCGAGGTGCGCCGTCCGATCGGCTCGATGCCGGGGGTTGCTCAGCTTTCGGTCGACGGCATGCTCCAGCGGGAGGTCGAAGAGGCCGTGTCCGCCGGAGTTCGGTCGGTCATTCTCTTCGGCATTCCCGCGGAGAAGGATCCCGTTGGGTCCGAGAACTTCGATCCGGAAGGCATCGTACCCCGGGCGCTCCGCTTTCTTCGGCAGCGCTACCCCGACCTCTGTCTGATCAGCGACATGTGCTGCTGCGAGTACACCAGCCATGGTCATTGCGGTGTGCTTCGCGGCGAGGAGGTCGATAATGACGCGACGCTCGAGATCCTCGGGCGCGCCTCGCAGGTGCACGCCGACGCGGGTGCCGATATCATCGCGCCGAGCGGGATGATGGACGGCATGGTCGCGGCCATCCGTGCGGCCCTCGACGGGGCGGGGCACAGCGACCGAGCCATCCTGAGCTATGCGGTCAAGTATGCCAGCGGATTCTATGGCCCCTTCCGTGAGGCGGCCGGGAGCACGCCGGCCTTCGGGGACCGCCGGCAGTACCAGATGGATCCCGCCAACAAGCGCGAAGCGCTGCTCGAAGCCCGTCTCGACGAGGCCGAAGGTGCCGACATGCTAATGGTGAAGCCGGCGCTCGCCTATCTGGATGTCCTCGCCGAGGTGCGCCGCAACAGCGATCTGCCGCTCGTGGCCTACAACGTGAGCGGCGAGTACGCGATGGTGAAGGCGGCCGCCGAGCGTGGCTGGATCGACGAGCGCCGCGTCGTCATGGAGTCCCTGATCGGCATGCGCCGCGCCGGCGCCGACGGAATCATCACCTATCATGCCGCGGTCGCGGCGCGCTGGCTGGCCGAGGAGGCTGGTGCATGACGGACCTGCACGCCCCGCCCGCCTCGGAATCGGCGGCGATCCCTCGTTCTGAGGCTCTGTTTCGCGCAGCCTCTCGGCTGCTCCCCGGCGGGGTGAACAGTCCGGTGCGTGCCTTCCGTGGTGTGGGAGGCACGCCGCGGTTTATCGCCCGCGGGAGCGGCGCCTACATGGAGGATGTCGACGGGCACCGCTACCTCGACCTGGTGCTCTCGTGGGGGCCGCTGATTCTGGGCCACGCTGCCCCCGAGGTCGTACGCGCGATCACGGAGGCCGCCCAGCGTGGCACCAGCTACGGCGCCCCCTGCGAGCTGGAAGTCGAACTCGCCCAGCGAGTGGTGGCGACCTATCCCGCCATGGACATGGTCCGGTTCGTCAACTCGGGCACGGAGGCGACGATGAGCGCGCTCCGTCTCGCGCGCGCGGCAACCGGTCGATCGGCAATCGTGAAGTTCGACGGGTGCTATCACGGTCATGCCGACCCACTCCTGGCGGCGGCAGGCTCGGGGGTCGCCACACTTGGACTGCCCGATTCCCCGGGCGTGACGGCGGCCACCGTCGCCGACACCCTGGTGCTGCCGTACAATGACCTCGGCGCGGTCGAGCAGCTGTTCCGGACGCGCGGCGATGCGATCGCCGCGATCATCGTCGAGCCGGTCGCCGGGAACATGGGGGTCGTGCCCCCGCTGCCGGGCTTCCTGGCCGGGCTCCGCGAGATCACCACGCGCCATGGCGCGATCCTGATCTTCGACGAAGTCATGACCGGATGGCGGGTCCACCCTCGTGGCGCGCAGACCCTCTATGGAATCGACCCGGATCTGACCTGCATCGGAAAGGTCGTCGGGGGGGGGCTGCCCGCGGCGGCCTACGGTGGCCGCGCGGCGCTCATGCAGCAGGTTGCGCCGGCGGGGCCCGTCTATCAGGCGGGCACGCTGTCCGGCAATCCGCTCGCGATGGCCGCCGGGATTGCGACTCTCGACGCCCTCGCCGTTCCCGGGACGTGGGAGCGGGCCGAGCGCTGGGCCGAACGCGCAACCAGCGAACTGGCCCGCCTCGCGACGGAAGCCGGACTGCCGCTCGTGATCAACCGGGTGGGAACGATGTTCACGCCGTTCTTCACCACCGGGCCCGTGACGGACTACGCCACCGCCCGCCAGGCAGACCGGGAGTCGTACAAGGTGTTCTTCCACGCCATGCTCGCCGGTGGCGTGTACCTGGCGCCCTCCGCCTTCGAGGCCGCATTCACCTCGGTCGTGCACGATGACGCCGCATTGACGCTCTGGACGGCGGCATGCGCATCCGGACTCCGACAGGTCCGGGAGTCGAGGAATTCATGGCAAACATCGCAGTAGTCGGCGGCGGCGCGGCCGGACTGACGGCCGCGCTCGGCGTGCGGCGCCACGAACATCACGTCACCCTGTTCGAGGCGGGTGATCGGGTCGGTGGCGTGATCAAGACGGTGCAGCAGGACGGTTTTCTGGCCGACCTCGGCCCGAACTCCATGCTCGCGCCACCGCCGGCCGTCCGTTCGCTGCTGCGCGATCTCGGGGTCAGCCAGTTCCAGCTCAACTCCAGTCCCGCCGCGCGCCGCCGCTACGTGATCCGCGGCGGTCGTCCGCTGGCGATGCCGGCCTCGGGTCTGGCGTTCCTCACCACGCCGCTGCTCTCGTTCCGGTCGAAGCTCCGGCTGCTGGCCGAGCCGTTCAACAAGTCCCGGCCGACCAGCACCGAAGAGAGTCTCGCCGGTCTGGTCCGTCGCCGGCTCGGGCAGGACCTGGTGGACTATGCGCTCAATCCACTCGTCGCCGGCGTGTACGCCGGGGACCCCGAGCAGCTTTCCTCGATTCACTCGATGCCGATTCTCGGCTCCCTCGAGGCCCGCTATGGCTCGCTGCTCGGCGGCGCCATCCGGATGATGCGGGAACGCCGGAGCGACCGGAAGGAACCCGAGGGCAAGCTGTTCTCCTTCCAGGACGGGATGGAGACGCTTCCCAAGTCGCTCGCGAGCCGGCTGGCTCCGGACATCCGGCTGCGCACCAAGGTCACCAGGCTCACGCCGATCGAGGGCTCATGGCTGCTGACTCTCGAAGGTCCCGAGGGCTCGGTGCGTCAGCTCTTCGACGCGGTGATCTGTGCGTCGCCTGCCCATGCTCTCGCCACCATGGAGTTCGAGGGTCGCGAACTCGAGGCATGGCGGAGCCTCGAGCAGGTGCGGTACACGCCGGTGGCCGTGGTGGTGAGCGGCTACCGTCGCGAAGACGTGGCCCATCCGCTCGACGGCTTCGGCGCGCTGGTGCCGGAGGTCGAGAAGCGCCAGACGCTCGGGACCCTCTTCTCCTCGACGCTGTTCCCCGGCCGGGCACCCGCCGGGCATGTGACCTTCACGACGTTTGTCGGTGGCGCACGGCAGCCTGAACTCGCGCTGGCGGGAGAGGAGACCATCACCGCCGCGGTTGAGCGCGATCTCCGCGATCTGCTCGGCGTGCGGGGGACGCCCGTCTTCCGGGTGGTGCAGGTATGGCCGCGCGCGATTCCCCAGTACAACATCGGCTACTCCACGTACAAGGCCGCCATGGACCGGATCGAGGAGGCGAACGCCGGCCTGTTCCTGGCCGGCAGCTATCGCAACGGCGTGTCGGTCGGTGACGTGATGACCTCCGGCGCACTTGCGGCGCAGGCCGCGCATTCGCTGCTCGGGCCGGCGGGCGCCGTCGGCGTGGAGTTGCCCGCGTGAAGCTCGCACTTCCTTCGGAGCCGGCGCGCTCTGCCCCGCGGGAACCCGCGGTCGTGCCTGTCGTCGCCCAGTCCGAGTCCTCGGCACGCATCGAGGCGCTGCTGGTCGGGCGCGAACTGCTTGCCCGGAAGGCCCGCTCCTTCAACCTCGCGACGTCCTGGCTGCCAGCCGATCTGCGGGATGACATCGCGATCCTCTACGCCTTCTGTCGGCTGGCGGACGACCTGGCCGACGAGTCGGAGACCCGCGCCGAGGCTGATGCAGCGCTGACGCGGCTCGAGGCGGAACTGCTGGGGGACCGGCCGCAGCGGGCGGTCGTGATCGCGCTGCGTGGCCTCGCTCGCCGGCACGGGTTTCCGCTCACGCACGCCCACGCCCTGCTGGACGGTGTGCGCACCGACCTCGACCTGGTGCGGATCGAGGATGATGTCCAGCTGCTGGACTACTCCTATCTGGTGGCGTCCACGGTGGGGTTGATGCTCAGTCGCATCCTCGGGGTGCGCGACACCGAGGCGGAACCGCACGCGATCGACCTCGGTCTGGCGATGCAGCTGACGAACATCGTCCGCGACGTCCGGGAGGATGCGGAGCGCGGCCGGGTCTATCTGCCGCGCACCCGACTCGCGGCGCACGGAATCACGCCGGAGCAGGTGATCGCCGGCACGGCCCCGCGCGCGGCGCTGCGTCAGGTCTGCCTCGAAGTCCTCGGGCTGGCGGATCGCTACTACGCGAGCGCGGAGCAGGGCTTCCGGTTCATTCCGCTCCGGGCCCGATTCGGCGTCGCCGTGGCGGCCCGCGTCTACGCCTCGATTGGCTGGCGCATCCGGCGGACGGGGCATCATCCGCTCGACGGACGGATGGTCGTGCCTTCGGCGGAGAAGCTCGGACGCATCGGTCAGGCGGTCGCCGTTTCGCTCCGGTGGTCGATCGGTCCCCAGGGTCCGGCGTGTCACGACCGCACCCTGCACCTGGCGCTTCGCGCCGATGATGGAACTGGCCGTCGCCCGTGAACCGGTGAGCGCCCTGCCGCGCGAGGTCACACCCTGCCTCTGCTGCGGGGCGACCGACGCGGTTCCGGAGGTGGAGAGCAGGGTGCAGATGGGGGAGGGCGCAGAGCACTTCAGCTTCGTGCGCTGCACCGGCTGCGGACTCGTGTTCCTCAATCCGCGCGTCCCGGAGTCCGAGATCGGCCGCTACTACGAGGACTACCTCCCGCATCGCGGGCCGGAGGCCTGGGGCCGCTGGGCCGACCTGGTACGGACGGCAGAGGCGCGGACCGATCTGGCGCGGGTGCGCACGGTTCAGGGGCTCGGACCGCTCGGGTCAGCACAGACGGTCCTCGATGTGGGCTGCGGCCGCCCCAGCTTTCTCCGCCTGCTCAATGACCAGACCGGCGTGCGCGCAGTCGGAACCGATTTCGATGCCAGCGGCTGGGCGAAGGAGCCGGCGGCATGGGAGGGGCTGTCGCTCCACGCCGGCGTGCTCGAATCACTGCCGCTGGAGGGCCCCTTTGACCGGATCACGCTCTGGCACGTGCTGGAGCATCTCTATCGGCCGGTGGACACGCTGCGTCACCTGCGAAGCCTGACGCGGCCGGGCACGCTGATGGTGATCGAGGTGCCGGATCACAGGGGACTCACCCGGCGGCTCCAGGGGGACTGCTGGGCGGGGTATCACACGCCACGGCACACGGCGGCGTATGCTCCCGCGACGCTCCGGCGCGTGCTGGAACAGTCGGGATGGCGAGTTGTGAGGCAGTATCAGTGGGGCACGCTGGATCCGTACGTCCTCTGGTGGCTGGGGCAGCAGGAGCGCCATGGTCGCGGGTTCAGGGGCTCGATGGAACCGCGGTTCGTCCCGTTCGTGCTGGGCAAGATTGCGACTCTGCCGGTCACCCTGCTTCAGCGCTGGGTGCCGTTGGGATTCCAGACCGCCATCGCGGTCGCTTGAGGTCTGAGAGGACGCCGTGGGACATCAGTTTCCGTTTTCGGCGATCGTTGGTCAGGACGACATGAAGCTGGCGCTGCTCATCGCTGCGGTGGACCCCAGCGTGGGCGGCGTGATGGTCTTCGGGGATCGCGGGACCGGGAAGTCCACGGCGGTGCGCGCCATGCCCGGCGTCCTGCCGCCGATGACCACCGTGACGGGGTGCCGCTACGGGTGCGACCCCGCCGCCAACGGCGCCCGCTGCGACGAGTGTCATGCCCGCGAGCTGGCCGGTGAGCGGCTTCGGCCACGGAAGGTCCCGGCCCCGGTCGTCGATCTGCCTCTGGGCGCGACGGAGGATCGCCTCGTCGGTGCACTCGACCTCGAGCGGGCCCTCGCGATGGGCGAGAAACACTTCGAGCCCGGGCTGCTCGCCAAGGCGCATCGCGGCTTCCTCTATATCGACGAGGTGAACCTCCTCGAGGACCACCTCGTCGACCTGCTCCTCGACGTGGCGGCCAGCGGAGTCAACGTCGTTGAGCGAGAGGGGCTGAGCATCCGGCACCCCGCACGATTCGTCCTGGTGGGGAGCGGCAATCCCGAAGAAGGTGACCTCAGGCCGCAGCTGCTCGACCGGTTCGGGCTGTCGGTCGAGGTGAAGACGCCGACCGATCTGGAACAGCGCATGGAGGTGATCCGCCGCCGCGACGCGTTCGACCGGGATCCGGCCGGATTTGTGGCCAGCTGGGCGGAGGCGGATCACAAGGTGCTCAAGCGGCTGGAGCGGGCGAGGCGCCTGCTGCCCAAGGTGGTCATGCCGGAGAGCACGCTGCAGCTCGTGACCCGGCTCTGCATGCAGCTCGGGACGGACGGCCTCCGGGGAGAACTCACGCTGATGCGCGCCGCCCGCGGGGTGGCTGCACTGGAAGGCGCTCATGCGGTGACTCCCTCCCACCTGCGTCGGGTCGCACCCCTCTCGCTCCGGCATCGCCTGCGCCGGAATCCACTCGATGACACGTCCGCGACGGCCCGGGTAGAGCGGGTCGTCGCCGAGGTGCTGCCCGCGTGAAGGCAAGTCAGGCGCTCGCGCTCCTGGCGGTGGATCCCGTCGGACTCGGCGGGGCCGTTCTGCGCGGCGCCGCCGGCCCGCGACGGGAGGCGCTGCTCCGGGAATTCGACGCACTGATCCCGGCCGACTGGCCACGACGCCGGATTCCGGTCGGCATCGCGGCAGACCGACTGCATGGCGGTCTCGATCTGGCGGGAACGCTCGCCGCGGGGCGCCCGGTCTTCGAGCCAGGACTGTTGTCGGCCGCCCGGGGTGGGGTAATCACCCTCCCGATGGCCGAACGGGCCTCCGCCACTATCGTGACCGGTCTGCTCGGGCTGCTGGATGGTGACGGAGACCGCGGCGGCGCCGCGCTGCTCGCGCTGGACGAGAGCCTGCCTGACGAAGCCTCCACGCCATCCGCGCTTCGGGAACGGGTCGCCTTCTGGCTCGAGGTCGACGCACCGGATCCTGAACATCAGGCGGATGCCGCGGACCTCGAGACCGAGAGACCGGCGTGGCGGAGCGAGCACGGAGAAACTATGGAGGCCGCACGGGCGCGACTCGGGTCCGTGACGGTGCCTGAGCAGGCGGTGAGGGCTCTGTGTGAGGCGGCCCTCGCGCTGGGAACGGGGTCCACCCGGGGGGAGCAGTTTGCGCTCCGGGCAGCGCGGGCCGCGGCGGCGCTCGATGGCCGCGATGCGGTCAATGAGGATGACCTCTCGCTCGCCGCCGCCCTGGTGCTCGGGCCGCGCGCCACGCGCGTGCCGGCCCCGCCAGAAGCACCGCCGCCGCCCGAACCGCCGCCGCCGGAGGATTCGACCGAGCAGGCGGAGCAGTCGGAGCCCCGGCAGGAGCAGCTGCCTGACCGGATCCTGGCAGCGGTCGCGGCCGTGCTGCCCCCGGAGTTGCTCGCGGGGCTCACGCAGCAGGGGACGGGCCAGGCGAGCGGGAAGGGGGCGCCTGCCGCGAAGACCCTGACCCACGGGCACCGGGTCGGCGCCCGCCCCGGAGACCCGCGACAGGGCGCCCGTCTCGATATCGTCGAGACGCTGCGCGCCGCCGCGCCGTGGCAGCGGATCCGGACCCGGCGGGCGGGACGGCTCGCCGTGCGAAAGGACGACTTTCGCATCCAGCGATTGCTGCATCGGACCGGTTCGACGGTCATCATTGCCGTCGATGCCTCGGGCTCGTCGGCGCTGCAGCGACTGGGTGAGGCGAAAGGGGCGGTCGAACTCCTCCTCGCCGAGAGCTACGTGCGGCGGGATCGCGTGGCCCTCATCAGCTTCCGGGGGACCAAGGCGGAACTGATCCTGCCCCCCACCCGTTCACTGGCCCGCGCCCGGCGCACTCTCGCCGGGCTGCCGGGGGGCGGGGGAACTCCGCTCGCCGCGGCGTTCGCCGAAGGGGAGCGGCTCGCCCGCCAGGTCGCACGTGAGCGCGACGGTGGGGCGACGCTGTTCGTGGTGCTCTCCGACGCCCGGGCGAACGTCGCGCTCGATGGCACCGGGGGGCGGCCGAAGGCAGAGGCCGATGCGGAGCACGCCGCGAAGTCGCTGCGGCTTGCGGGCGTTCCCAGTGTCTTCATCGATACCTCACCGCGGCCGTCACAGTTTGCCGCGCAACTCGCGCGCACCATGGGTGCCACGTATGTGGCGCTTCCGGTGGTGGATGCCCACAAGGTGTGCGCGGCGGTCCGGGGAGTAACGGCAGCCATGGAGCGCAGCGCATGACCGACGAAGCCCTCACGCCGCCCCGCTGGTCCAGCGTGGCGCAGGCCGCGACGCTGGTCGTCCTGTTCTGGTGGCTGGCGACCGGGCTCCTGCTGGGTCTGCCGCGGACGCCCCAGGGACTCGAGGCCGCCGCCCTGGTGGCGTCGCTGATTGGCGGTTCGGGGATGGCGCTCGCCATCCTGCTGCGCCATGACGATTCACCCGCAGCGGCATGGTGGGGCTTTCTGGCGGGCGGAACCCTGTGGGGCTGGGTGCAGGCGGCGCTGTATGGCGGCTGGCTGGTCGGACCAGGCGCTCCGCTCCGGATGACCATGCCTCCGAGTCGGCTGGCCGAGGCGTTCGAGGCGCTGCGCTCGACCGCGTGGAGCGATCTGGCCTCCTTGGGTGTCGTCCTCGTGACGGCCTGCCTGGCAGTCGGGGCGAAGAACCGGATGCCCTTCTGGACGGTGCTGATCTTCTGGAGCGCGCATCAGGTGGCCCGACTGAACGTCTTCTTCGGGGTCGCGAACCCTGGGGCGAACCTGCTGCCGGAGCACCTCGCGTTCCTCAAGCAGTTCATCGGCCCCGCGAGCAACAGTCCACTCCTCCCCGTCAGCGTGCTCCTCTGGCTGGGAATCTCGGTCCTGCTGGCTCGCTGGGGCTGGCGGGCGGGAACCCTGTTTCACCGACGGGCCGGACTGGTGCTCGGTGTGCTCGCCGCGCTCGCGGCGCTTGAGCACATCTTCCTGGGATTGCCATCAAGTCTGCCGCTCTGGAATTCGTTCCTGTCGGGGAGAGCGGGGGGATAACCCGAGTCAGATCAGGGTGATGCGAGCGCGTAGATGCGCGTGCCTTATCGCTTTCTTAGTGTAAGCTTCACTTGACAGAAATTAACGTACGTCGCAGTTTACAGTCGTTCAGTTCGACCCCATCGGCCATGGCAGTTCCCTGGCGCCGAGGAGCCCATTGCAGACAACCGCCGTCGTCATCGAAGAACCGGAGCGCCTTGCGCTCCGCCGTTTGGAGTTGATCGAACCGGGCGAAGCGGATGTTGTGGTGTCGGTGCAATGGAGCGGGATCAGCACTGGTACGGAGCGCCTGCTGTACACGGGCCGCATGCCGCCGTTCCCCGGGTTAGGGTATCCACTCGTCCCGGGTTACGAAGCTGTCGGGCGTGTGATCGAAGCGAATCCCCAATCGGGGCGGCAGGTCGGCGAACGAGTGTTCATCGCCGGAGCTCGCTGCTTCGAAGGCGTGCACAGCCTGTTCGGGTCGACGGCGGGCACGCTGGTGGTTCCCGGTGCCCGCGCACTCCCGATCGCGAACGCGATCGGTCCCGACGGGGTGCTGCTCGCACTGGCGGCGACCGCGCTGCATGCGGGGTGGGGTGCTGGCGGCGTGGCCCCGGATCTGATCGTGGGGCATGGTGCCTTCGGCCGGCTGCTCGCGCGGCTGGCGGTGGCACTTGGGGGAAGCACTCCCCCGACGGTGTGGGAAGTGAACCCGGCACGGCGGGGTGGTGCGGTTGGCTACTCGGTGATCGATCCCGCGGAGGACCGGCGGCGGGATTATCGCTCGATCTACGATGCCAGCGGTGAGGGACGCCTGCTGGACGAACTGATTGGTCGTCTGGCTCCTCGAGGTGAAATCGTGCTGGCGGGATTCTACCACCAGCCGCTGACGTTTGACTTTGTGCCGGCCTTTCTGCGCGAGACCCGTATTCGTGTGGCGGCCGAGTGGAAGCCCGACGACCTGCAGCGGGTGGTCGGGCTGGCAAACAGCGGGGCGCTCCGCCTGGACGGCATCATCACCCATCGAGTTCCAGCCGGCGATGCTCTGCGTGCGTACCCCGAAGCGTTTTCCGATCCGAACTGTGTCAAGATGATCCTCGACTGGCGGGAGGCCGCGTGACCGCTCCAGCAGGCAATACACAGGGTCCGATTCAACTGATGCACAAGAATCTTCGTGCCGAGGCAGCCGAGGACACCCAGACGGTGGTCCCCACCCCGGTGACGAAGGAGACGCAGATCATCGCGATCTACGGCAAGGGCGGCATCGGCAAGAGCTTCACGCTGGCGAATCTCTCGTACATGATGGCGCAGCAGGGCAAGAAGGTGCTGCTGATCGGCTGCGATCCCAAGAGCGATACGACGAGTCTGCTGTTCGGCGGCAAGGCCTGCCCGACCATCATCGAGGTCTCCTCGAAGAAGAAGCTGGCCGGCGAGCAGGTCTCCATCGGAGATGTCTGCTTCAAGCGCGATGGCGTCTTCGCCATGGAACTCGGCGGCCCGGAGGTCGGCCGGGGATGCGGCGGTCGCGGCATCATTCACGGCTTCGAGACGCTGGAAAAGCTCGGCTTCCATGAATGGGGCTTCGACTTCGTGCTGCTGGACTTCCTGGGCGACGTGGTCTGCGGCGGCTTCGGCCTTCCCATCGCACGCGACATGTGCCAGAAGGTGATCGTGGTCGCCTCCAACGACCTGCAGTCGCTCTATGTGGCCAACAACGTCTGCTCGGCGGTCGAGTACTTCCGCAAGCTGGGCGGGAACGTCGGCGTAGCCGGCGTGGTGATCAACAAGGACGACGGCACCGGCGAGGCGGCGGCCTTTGCGGCGGCCGCCGGCATCCCGATCCTCGCCGCGATCCCGGCGAACGAGGACATCCGCCGCAAGAGCGCGAACTACGAGATCGTCGGCCTGCCCGGCGGGGAATGGGCGCCGCTCTTCGAGGAGCTCGCGACCAACGTCGCCGAAGCTCCCCCGGTCCGTCCCAAGCCGCTGACCCAGGACACGCTGCTCGGCCTCTTCAGCGGTGAGACGGTTGGCCGGAACGTCGTGCTCCAGCCGGCCACCATGGAAGACATGTGCGGGAAGTCCGAGGTTCACCGCGAGTCCCTCGAAGTTGTCTACGACACGGTGTGATGGCGTGAACGACGACATCGGTCTAGTCGCCCGCGAGGTTTTGTACGACGGGAGCGCAGCCGCTCCCGTGACCGAACTCGCCCCCGAGGGCGGGGTCGTTCGGGAGCTGCCGGTCGTCACCCCGAAGTCCGATCTCGGCTGTCATGCGGGCAAGGAGACGATGCTCGCCGCCGCCAAGGCCGCCGGCAAGAGCGAGATCCTCGACCGGTACGCGGCGGACTATCCGAAGGGACCGCACGACCAGCCGCAGTCGATGTGCCCCGCCTTCGGCTCGCTCCGGGTGGGGCTCCGGATGCGGCGCACGGCCACGATCCTCTCCGGGTCCGCCTGCTGTGTGTACGGGCTCACCTTCACCAGCCATTTCTACGGAGCCCGCCGCACCGTCGGATACGTGCCGTTCAACTCCGAGACCCTGGTGACCGGCAAGCTCTTCGAGGACATCCGCGAGGCGGTCTACAATACGGCGGATCCGGCGCTCTACGATGCGATAGTCATCACAAATCTGTGTGTGCCGACCGCGTCAGGCGTGCCGCTTCAACTCCTGCCGAAGGAGATCAACGGCGTTCGCATCATCGGGATCGACGTCCCCGGATTCGGGGTGCCGACCCATGCCGAGGCGAAGGACGTGCTCGCCGGGGCGATGCTGCGTTACGCCCGCCTCGAGGCGGAACATGGTCCGGTGCAGGCCCCCCGCGGCGGCGTGAGCGAGAAGCCGACCGTGACGCTGATTGGCGAGATGTTCCCGGCAGATCCCGTCGGGATCGGGATGATGCTCGAGCCGATGGGGCTGGCCGCGGGGCCGGTGGTGCCGACCCGCGAGTGGCGCGACCTCTATGCGGCGCTCGACTGTGCGGTCGTCGGGGCGATCCACCCGTTCTACACCGCATCGATCCGGGAATTCGAGGCGGCGGGCCGCAAGATCGTCGGCTCCGGGCCGGTGGGTGTCGATGGCACCGCGGCCTGGCTGCAGAGCATCGGAGAGGCCTCCGGGACCGGCCAGCACGCCATCGACGCGGCGAAGAACCGCTTCCTCCCGGCCATCCAGGCCGGGCTGGCGAAGCACCCGATCGAGGGCCGCATCACGATCTCGGGATACGAGGGCTCGGAGCTGCTGGTCGCCCGGTTGCTGGTCGAGAGCGGCGCTGATGTGCGCTACGTCGGCTCCGCCTGCCCGAAGACGCCATGGAGTGCGGCCGACCGGGAGTGGCTCGAGGCCAAGGGGGTACGGGTGCAGTACCGCGCCTCCCTCGAGCAGGATCTCGACGCGATGGAGGAGTTCCAGCCCGAACTCGCCATCGGCACCACGCCGGTCGTGCAGGCCGCGAAGGAGAAGGCGATACCCGCGCTGTACTTCACCAACCTCATCTCCGCGCGGCCGCTCTTCGGGCCTGCCGGTGCCGGCTCGCTCGCGCAGGTGGTCAACGGCGCGATGAAGAACGCCGACCGCTTCAACGAGATGCGGGCCTTCTTCTCGGGCGTGGGCACGGGATACACCGCCGGGGTGTGGTCCGACACCCCGGAGGACCGGCCGGAGTTCCGGGAGCATTACCGGCGGCACCTGGTGAAGAAGGCGAAGCAGAAGAAGGCGGAGGAAATGCTCTGATGCTGGTCCTCGACCACGATCGCGCCGGCGGCTACTGGGGTGCCGTCTACGTCTTCACCGCGGTGAAGGGGCTGCAGGTCGTCATCGACGGACCGGTCGGCTGTGAAAACCTTCCGGTGACCTCGGTCCTGCATTACACCGATGGCCTGCCACCGCACGAGCTGCCGATCGTCGTCACCGGCCTCGGCGAGGAGGAACTGGGGCAGCGCGGGACCGAAGACAGCATGAAGCGGGCGCACCGCACGCTGGATCCCGAGCTGCCGTCGGTGGTCGTGACGGGAAGCATCGCGGAGATGATCGGCGGCGGCGTGACGCCGGAGGGGACCAACATCCAGCGCTTCCTGCCGCGGACGATCGATGAGGACCAGTGGCAGGCGGCCAACCGGGCGATGTTCTGGCTGTGGACCGAGTACGGCCTCAAGAAGGGGGTCCGTCCCGATCCGAAGCCGCGCGAGCCGGGCTCGCGCCCGCGGGTCAACATCATCGGCCCCGCGTACGGCGTGTTCAACATGCCGTCCGACCTCGCCGAGATCCGTCGTCTGGTCGAGGGGATCGGCGCCGAGATCAACATGGTGTTCCCGCTCGGCAGTCATCTCGCGGACATCCCGCGGCTGGTGGACGCCGACGTGAACGTGGTCATGTACCGGGAATTCGGCCGGATGCTGTGTGAGGCGCTCGACCGCCCCTACCTGCAGGCGCCGATCGGCCTCCACTCGACCACCAGCTTCCTGCGGAAGCTCGGTGAGCTGCTGGGTATCGATCCGGAACCGTTCATCGAGCGGGAAAAGCACACCACGATCAAGCCGCTCTGGGATCTCTGGCGGAGCGTGACGCAGGACTTCTTCGCGACGGCCAGCTTCGGCATCGTCGCGAACGAGACCTACGCGCGCGGGGTGCGGCACTTCCTGGAAGACGAGCTGGGCCTGCCATGCACGATGGCGGTGGCGCGGAAGCCGGGCGCCAAGACCGACAACGCGGCGGTCCGTCAGGCGATCCGGGAGAAGACGCCGCTGATCCTCTTCGGCAGCTACAACGAGCGGATGTACCTGGCCGAGCTCGGGCCGCGGGCGATGTACATCCCGGCGTCGTTCCCGGGCGCGATCATCCGGCGCCACACCGGGACGCCGTTCATGGGGTATTCCGGCGCGACCTACCTGGTGCAGGAGGTCTGCAACGCGCTCTTCGACGCGCTGTTCCACATCCTGCCGCTGGGCACGGACATGGACCGGGTCGAGGCCACGCCCGCCCGTCAGATCGCCAGTCTGCCATGGACCGACGATGCCAAGCGGCTGCTGGACGAGATGGTGGAGCAGCAGCCGGTGCTGGTCCGCATCTCGGCCGCGAAGCGGCTCCGGGACCGCGCCGAACGGGATGCACGGGCGCGGGGCGACACCTGTGTGACGGCCGCCCACGTGGAAGGCGGGCTGGTCAACAGCGCCGGCTAGGCGAGGCCGTCCGCCGCGGCCCGGTCGAGGATGACGGTGGCGACGGCAGCGGGCAGCTCCTCATGGAGCAGATGGCCGCCAGTGAGCGACTGAAGCGTGCAGCGGGGAATGCGGCGCGCAATGGCACGAAGGAGTCGGCGCGGAATCCAGGCGTCGTCCGTGCCGGTGACGAGGAGGACGGGGCAGGGGACCCGGGGAAGGTCCCGCTCCAGGTCGGTCAGCGACCACTCCGTCATCATGGTGAGCACGTCGTGGTTGTGCTGCACCGAGCGGAAGAAGGTCCGGTAGAAGCCGCGCTGCTCGGCGCTGAGCGCCGAGCCGGTGGAGCGGAGCAGGGAGTCGACGATCGCGGGGCGCGCCGCCAGTGAGGCGGCGGTCCGGGCGACGAAGGCCGAAGTGGCGAGCCGGTGGACGAAGGGCGCGAAGAGCAGCCGGTACGCGGCCGGAGGGGGAACCAGGGCGGGGTTGAGCCCGATCAGCAGTCGCGGCGCGATGGCCCCATCGATCGCCATGCGGAGCGCGACGGCGGCCCCGGCCGAGTGGCCGACGACGAGGGTGGGTGAGGCAGCGAGGGTGGCGAGCAGGCGGCGGACCGCCGCGGCCATCCCGGGGAGGGTGAGGAGTTCGGCGCGCGGGGCCGGGGTGAAGCCATGCCCAGGGAGGTCCGGCGCGATGACGCGGAACCGGGTGGCGAGTCGGGGCAGCAGTCCGGCCCACGAGTGGGTGGCGCTGCCGGTTCCGTGCAGCAGGAGGAGGTCGGGCCCGCGGCCGGCTCGCTGGACATGCCACCGCAGACCGTCACAGTCGACGAAGCGGCTCGATTCACGATTCGGCCAGAGCGGGCGCAGGTCAGCCCAAGCTGGAGCAGAAGCAGGAGTAGTAGTCATGTCTCTTCGAGGCCGTTGCCTGCAAGGGCCCGGCCACCCCGGCCGCGGGGGAGTCCGCGGTGATTCTTCACTACCCACAGGGGGTTCGTATGTCGGACAACAATGGCGGGATGACGGACGACGAGGCCAGAGCGTTCCACGGGACCTTCGTCGCCATGACGGCGGTGTTCATTCTGACCGCAGCCGTCGCGCATTTCTTGGCCTGGAGCTGGCGCCCCTGGCTCTGAGCCCAGTCCTCACTACTCACTGACTTGAGAGGGAAAAATGTATCGCATGTGGAAAGGGCTGGACGCCAGATTTGTCCTCAGCGTCTCCGGCGCCGCTGTTTCGCTGATCGCCGTGTACATCCACATCTGGGCGTTCAGCATCACCGGTTGGCCGAAGACGGCGCGCGTTAAGTACAACCCGCCTGCCGCCATCGCGCCGTAACCTGGTACGCAGAGGGGACCATGGGACCGGGTACCGCCGGTCTGTGCCGGGCACCCGGCCCATGACTCCTCGATCACACCTCTGAATCGAGGCTTGAGTATGCACCGCATTTGGCTAGGAATCGACCCGCGCAAGGTGCTGGTTGCCACGGCGGGCGGGCTGGGGCTGCTGGCAGTGGTGATTCACCTCATCCTGCTCAGCTCCGTGCGTTACGCGTGGATCGAGAACGGCACCTTGCCGTCCGAGAAGGCCCCAGTGGCCGCCTCCTCGCCCGCTGCCGCGGCCGAGATGGCACCGCTGCCGCCGAACCGGTAGTAGTACGAACTGGGGTCAGGTGGCGGCGGTGGGGGTCGAGAGGCCCCGCCGCTGCCCCCGCCCAACCGGGTCCGTCAGGGCCCCCACGCATTCGCGAAATAAACGCCACTTCCGGAGAACGTGACCGATGGCGATGCTCTCATTCGAACGCAAGTACCGAGTCCGCGGCGGGACTCTGATCGGCGGCGACCTGTTCGATTTCTGGGTCGGGCCGTTCTACGTCGGATTCTTCGGCCTGTCCGCCATCTTCTTCATCGCTCTCGGGGTGATGCTCATTCTCTGGGGTGCGGCCATCGGGCCGACCTGGAATGTCTGGCGCATCAACATCGCGCCGCCCGACCTGAGCTATGGTCTCAACATGGCGCCCCTTGCCAACGGGGGGCTCTGGCAGCTCATCACCATGTGCGCGGTCGGGGCGTTCGTGTCCTGGGCGCTCCGGCAAGCCGAGATCGCCCGGAAACTGGGAATGGGCCTGCACATCTCGTGGGCCTTCTCCGCCGCCGTCTTCGCCTACGTCAGCCTCGTGGTCATTCGGCCACTGCTGCTGGGCGCGTGGGGACACGGGTTCCCGTACGGCATCTTCAGTCACCTCGACTGGGTGTCGAACACGGGATACCAGTACCTGCACTTTCACTACAACCCGCTGCACATGATCGCGATCACCTTCTTCTTCACGAACTGCCTCGCGCTTGCGATGCATGGGTCGCTGATTCTCTCGGTGACCAATCCGAAGAAGGGGCAGCCGGTCAAGACCAGCGAACACGAAAACGTCTTCTTCCGCGACTTCCTCGGCTACTCGATCGGCGCGATCGGCATCCATCGCCTGGGAACGTTCCTCGCGATGAGTGCGGCGATCTTCAGCGCACTCTGCATCCTGGTCTCCGGTCCGCTCTGGACCCGGGGCTGGCCGGAGTGGTGGTCCTGGTGGCTAAACCTCCCGATCTGGAAGTGAGGTACCCGAGCCATGCTTGAATACCAGAACATCTTCACTCGGGTACAGGTCCGTGCGGCGCCGGATCTGGGCCTGCCCATCTCCACCAAGTCGGGCAGCCGCCTCCTCAAGCCGTTCTTCAGCAAGTGGATCGGCAAGATCGGCGACGCGCAGATCGGCCCGATCTACCTGGGGACGACCGGCCTCCTGTCGCTGCTGTTCGGCTTCATGGCGATCGAGATCATCGGCCTCAATTTCCTGAAGCAGGTGAACTGGAGCCCCGTCGAGTTCCTGCGCCGCCTGCCGTGGCTCACGCTCGAGCCGCCGGCCCCGGTGTACGGGCTCCACATGCCGCCGCTTGCCAAGGGTGGGTGGTACCTCATCGCGGGTGGGCTGCTCACCTTCTCGATCATCCTCTGGTGGGTCCGGACCTACCGCCGGGCGCGCGCGCTCGGTCTCGGGACGCACCTCGCCTGGGCGTTCGCGTCGGCGATCTTCCTCTATCTGAGCTTCTTCTTCCAGCCGCTGCTCGTCGGCAGCTGGAGCGAGATGGTGCCGTTCGGCATCTTCGCCCATCTCGACTGGACCTCGGCGTTCTCGATCCGGTACGGGAACCTCTACTACAATCCGTTCCACGCCCTGTCGATCGCCTTCCTGTACGGCTCCGCCGTGCTGTTCGCGATGCACGGCGCGACGATTCTCGCGGTGAGCCGCGTCGGTGGCGAACGGGAAATCGAGCAGATCACCGACCGCGGCACCGCCGCGGAACGGGCCGCCCTCTTCTGGCGCTGGACGATGGGCTGGAACGCCACGATGGAGTCGATCCATCGCTGGGCCTGGTGGTTCGCCGTGCTGACCACCTTCACGGGCGGCATCGGCATCCTGCTCACCGGCACGGTCGTCGACAACTGGTACCTCTGGGGTCAGAAGCACGGACTGGTCGCCGATTATCCGGCGGCGAATCCGAACCTGACGCCCGCCGATTTCGAGAAGCTGCGGGGCCGCTTCTCCGGGACGCAGCCGGACAGCTTCCCGAACTACCTGCCGGTGGCGCCGGTGGTGGTGCCGGTGGTGACCTCCGCCGACATCATCTCTGCGATCAGCACGACCGGCCGCATCTCGACCGAAGCGATCCTGTTCGAAGTGGGCAGCAATGCGATCCTGCCGGAGTCGAAGCCGCAGCTGGCCGAAATCGGTCGGGCGCTGTCCGACCAGCCCAAGCTCGCCCTGGTGATCGAGGGCCACACCGACAGCGTTGGGATCGCCGACAGCAATCAGGTGCTCTCCGAGCGGCGCGCCAACGCGGTCCGCGATTACCTGGTGACGAATTTCAAGGTCGCTCCGGCCCGGCTGACCGCGGTGGGCTATGGGTCCTCCCGTCCCATCGTGGCGAATGACACTCCTGAAGGACGCGCGCACAACCGGCGTGTCGAACTGGTGAAGCCATGACCAACGCATCTGGAAGGTTGGTACCCAGCTGGATCGGCCGCGGCGCTGCACTCGCCCTCGCGGTCGCCATCCTGACGCTCGGCGCGACGGGCTGCGAGATCGGCCGGAAGTACTCGACCCAGCGTGCCTACCGCGGCACCGGCATGGTGAACTTCTACGACCGGACGGTACTCGACGCGCAGGCGGGTGCGGTCGCGGCGACGATTCCGGCGAGCCTGCCGGCCGCACCGCCGCCGAACGCGGGACCGCTGCCGTGGCGAAACGTGCAGGTGCTCAACGACATCGGCGCGGCGGAGTTCACCCGCACCATGCTGGCGATGAGCACCTGGGTGGCGGGCACGGGCAACTGTGCTTATTGCCACAACATCGCGGCGCCGTGGGACGATACCCTGCCGAACGGCAAGCCGATCTATACCAAGATCGTCGCGCGCCGGATGCTCCAGATGGTCCGGAACATCAATGGCAATTACGCCGGACACGTCGCCAATACCGGCGTGACCTGCTACACCTGCCATCTCGGCAAGCCGATCCCGAACGGAGTGTGGTTCTACACCGAGCCGAATCAGGTCGAGCGCTATTTCCTCGATCGCGATGGCGTCCGGGTGCAGTCGCACGAAGTGCTGGCCAGCACCGCCAGCCTGACGAACCGCTCATCGGCGAAGCAGGCGGAGTGGACGTACGGGCTGATGATCAAGCTGTCGTCGAGTCTTGGCGTGAGCTGCAATCACTGCCACAACAGCCGCGCCTTCTGGTCCTGGGAGCAGGCCCCGCCGCAACGCGTGGTCGCCCTGCTCGCGGCCAACATGGTGCGCGATCTGAACCAGCACTATCTGGCACCGTTGCAGCCAGTGTTCCCGGCCGTCCGGCTGGGCGCGATGGGCGATGCCCCGAAGCTCCAGTGCATCACCTGCCACAACGGGGCCTACAAGCCGCTGTACGCCTATCCGATGGTGAAGGACTATCCCGCGCTCTGGGGTCGTCCGGACTGGAACGGCGCACCGTTCCCGCGGATCCCGACGGCCGAAGAGGAGGCCGCCGCGATTGCCCAGGCCAAGGCGGACAGCATCGCCGCGGCCAAGGCCGCCACGCAGCCGCCCGCACCGACGGAGGCGCCCGCCGCCGCGCCGACCCCCACCGCGGGGGACAAGGCGAGCGGAGCCATGGGCGGACAGGGACCTGCGGGGAAGGACACGACGGCGAAGAAGAAGCCTTAGCGCCGTCAGCTCCCGTCTGACCGCAGTGCGAGATGCCCCGCGGCGGTTCCGTCGCGGGGCATTTCGCGGGAACTCCGGCCATCGGCCGCAGGTATAACCAGCGGTTCGCGGTCCGCGCCGAGACGGACTGCGCCGCGCGCCAGAAATGAGGTGTGACCGTGACTGTTCGTCGACTGCCCGTCTACATCCTCGCGGACGTTTCCGGCTCGATGCAGGGCACGCCGATCGAATCGGTGAAGTCAGGCATCAGCCAGCTCCACCGCGACCTGATGAGCGATCCCCAGGCCATCGAGAGCGCGTACCTCTCGATCGTGACCTTCGCGAACAGCGCGGAGCAGGTGGTGCCGCTGACCGAGGTCTCGCTCTTCAATCCCCCGAACCTGGTGGCCAGCGGCAACACCAATTTCGGTGACGCACTCCGGCTGCTGCTCGAGTGCTTCGAACACGAGATCGTGCGGACGACGCCGGAACAGAAGGGGGACTGGAAGCCCCTCGTGTTCATCCTGAGCGACGGGGCACCCACCGATACCGCCTGGCCCGACTACGCACAGCAGCTCCGCAATCGCCGGCCGGCCAACATCATCGCGGTGGCCTGTGGCGACCAGGCGGATGTGAACTGTCTCAAGCAGGTGACGGAGGTGGTCATCCAGATGAAAGATCTGTCGCCCGACTCCTTCCGCGCCTTTTTCAAGTTCGTTTCGGCCTCGGTGCGCCAGACCAGCGCCAAGGTTGGCGCCCTCGCCGAGGGCGGTGCCATCACCCTGCCGCCGCCGCCGCCCGGCATCACGATCGTGCCCTGAAGGTGGACGCGAAGACCGTGCGGCCGGAGCCAGCCACGTCCGAGGTGGAGCCGGTAGCGCCCGCCGCGCCTGCCTGGCTCGAACGCGCCCCGGAAGGGCCCTGGTGTCCCCCCGAGCTCCGGGATGCGCTCCCGTGGGCCGCCACGGCGGATTACACCGATCTCTGCACAGCGTTGCATCCGTGGCGCGCCGGGTGGACCCTTGTCGGGGCCAGCCGGCGCGGTCGGCTTCACGCCCATCGCGGCGAATTCCGTGAAGATGCATTCTGCATCGAGACGGGCGAGCGATTCTTCGTCCTCGTGGCCGCTGACGGCGCGGGATCGTGCCGGCTCAGCCGCATCGGCTCCGAGTGCGCCTGCCGGGCGGTCGTCGCGCGCGTCAGTGCCGCGCTGGCCGATGCGGTGCCTCCTGCCGCGGATCCTGCCACTCTGCGCCAGTGGCTCGCTGCGCGGCTCGCGCCCGCACTCTCGGCCGCGATCGAGGATGTGGGGGAACTGGCTCGTGTTTCCGAGATTGATCCCCGGGAGTTCCGCACCACCCTGCTCACCGCGGTCTGGTTTGCGTCCCCCGCCGGAGAACTGCTCGCGGTCTCCCAGGTCGGCGATGGCTTCATCGCGGCTCGCCGGAGGGACGGGCGGGTGGAGCGGCTCGGCGCTGGAGATGTGAGCGAGTTCTCCGGCGAGGTCAGCTGCTTCGTACCGGATGACGGGGCGTCGGCCCGTGCGCAGGCGATCGCCGTGACCGACAGTACCGATGTCTCGGCCATCCTGCTGGGGACCGACGGGGTCGAGGACCCGTTTTATCCGATCGAGCGCCACGGGGCGCTGCTCTATAGCCAGCTCGCCGGTGGCGTCTCCGAGCCCGCGCAGCACTTCCAGCGCCAGGAAGCTCAGGGCCCCGTCTTCGCGCCGGATGGGGACCAGCAGCTCGCCCGCTGGCTCGGCTTCGAGCGCCGGGGCGAGAACGACGATCGCACGCTGCTGGCGGCCTGGCGGTGAGGTGAGCTCATGCGATATCTCACCGCACGATTGACCGACGGGCAGACCGTGCAGTTCGAGGACCAGCCGATCAACTCCGGCGCGGAAAAGGTCGTGTTCTTCTCGCGCGATCGTCGCCAGGTCGTGGGCTTCTTCTTCGGGCAGATGCGGGACCGGCTGGAACGGGTCGACCGCCTCAACAAGATCCTCACGAAATACAACCCCACGACCGACCGCCATGGGGGATACTGGGCCCCGTACTTCTGCTGGCCAACCGGCATTATCGATGGGGACCGGGGCATCCCGCCCGAATTCCTGCGCGCCTATGGCCTGGTGTCACCGGCGCTCGGGGTGATCGCGCCGGTGTACCGACCCTCGTTCTTCTTCCACGACCGGTTCGGGCACCGGCAGGAGAAGGAGGTGAAGTGGTTCACCGGGCGGAAGGCGAGCGCGCTGGTACCCGAGCACGAGCGCGGCAACTTTCTCACCCGGCTGCAGATCTGTACTCGGCTCGCGCGGGCGGTGCGGCGGATGCATTTCGCCGGCCTGGCGCATGCCGATCTCTCGAACAAGAATGTGCTGATCGACCCCAAGAGCGGCGACGTCTGCGTCATCGACATCGACTCGCTCGTCGTCCCCGGTGTCGCGCCGCCGACGGTCCTCGGGACGCCAGGCTACATCGCGCCGGAGGTGCTCGGGCGCGGCGCGCAGCCGTCGATCGCCACGGACAAGCATGCGCTCGCCGTCCTCATCTACCAGATCCTGCTCAATCGCCATCCACTGCAGGGCAAGAAGGTGCACAGCACCCGTTCGGCGGAAGAGGACGAGCGCCTCTCGATGGGCAGCGGGGCGCTCTTCGTCGAGCATCCGACGGACCGCAGCAATCCCCCGGTGCAGCCCATCCGGGTCCCGATGTCGCGTCTCGGCCAGCACCTCGAACCGCTCTTCCTCAAGACGTTCGTGCACGGGCTTCACGTTCCCTCCCGGCGCGCCGATGCCGCGGAGTGGGAGATGGCGCTCTACCGCACCCTGAACCTGCTGCACCCGACGCCCTCAGGCCGCGACTGGTTCGTGCTCGGTCCCGAGATGCCGAGGCAGTGCCCGACGACCGGGGAACGGGTGCACCACCCCGTCCCGGTCGCGCGGTACTTCCGCGATCTGGACGGGCGGCTCGCCGACGAGCAGCAGTCGCTCGTCATCTTCCACAATCTCGTGCTGCACGACTGGCACACCCGTCCCGGCGTCATCCCGGGGGAGCATGCCGACCGCACGCCGCGCGGCTACTTCTCGCACCATCAGGGGCGATGGTGGCTCGTGAACCTCCAGGAGGAGCCGATCGAGGTCCTCGGCGGCTCGGCCATCGCGCGCAACGCGGCGGTGGAGCTGAGCGCCGGCCTCGACCTTCGCATGCCTGGCACCGAGCAGCGACGCGTGTTCCGCATCGGATTCCACCGGCCCTGAAATGGCGACCGATCCCCGGCTCTCCGTCGCGCTCGGGCTCCGCCGGCTGGTCAGCCAGGGGGAGTGGCCGACCGAGCATCTGGTCGCGTTCCAGAACCTGCTGCTCGATGAATGCGGCGGTGACACCCGACCGCTGGTCATGCTGCTGATGCGTGCGGTGGAGCAGTGCATCGCGGAGGACATCGCGAGCCTCGATCCTGCCGCGTGGGAGGAGCGGCGTCCGCAGTTCATCGCCCGCATGATGGCGAACGCCTTCGTGCAGGGGGAAATGGCACGCTGGGCCGTGCACGCGTGGGCCCACGCGTTTGGCCTCATCGCCGCACCCTGGGTTGCGGACCCCCCGGAACCGGTCCTGCCGCCACCGACGGATCCTGCCCTGGTGTCAGGCGCGCCGCAGCGCTGGAGTCCGCCAACGTCGAGCTGGGCCGGGGGGACCGCGACCCGGCACGCGCCGCCGGCCCCGCGCCGCCGGTTCGGGCTCTATCTGGGGCCGACGTGGGTCCCGTCGACGACGCCGCTGAGTCCTCAAGACCGCCGCCGCGACCGGATCATGTTCGGTATCGTCGTCATCACCCTGGTCGCGCTCGCGGTGCCAGCCATGATCGTGGCGCGGCAGCGCGCCCCGCAGATGGCGATCGACGCGGCCGCGCTGACCGCCCAGATCCGCGCCAGCCAGCCGAAGCCGCCGAAGCCGACCCCGATCAACGGGGAGTACTCCGGCGTCTATCGGGTGGAGCGGACGCTCGAGACAGTCACTGGCGACCCGTCCTGCATCGACGGCTCCGCTGCCGTCCATTGGCCGGTGCCCACGATGGAGACGATCGCCTACGACTCGACCAGCCGTACCTTTCAGTTTCTCTCCCGCCCGGAGGTGCGTGGGCGCGTTTCGCCGGAAGGGAACATGGAAGCGGGACCGGTCTACGGGCGGAAGGATGGCACCGACTACGCCTTCTGGATGGCGGGACGATTCACCCAGGACGGCTTCGAGGCGCGGGCGCAGACCACCACGCGCACGGTCATCTCCTGGGTGAAGGTCGAACGGTGCCGGCTCACGGGTCGTCTCAGCGCGCGCCGGGTGAAGTAGCGCGATGAGCGTCGCGCTGATGCCGAAGGTACGTGTTGCGCTGCGAGACCTGGTTCAGGATCCGGCGGCGTGGCCCGCGGCCAGTCACCAGGTGCTGCGGAATCTGCTGCTCGATGCGTGCGGCGGCGACGCCCGGCCCCTCATCGCACTGCTGGTCCGTGCCGCCGAATTCGGGATCCCGGACCGGCTGATGGAGGCCGGCCGGGAACCTGGCGTATGGGAACGCATTCGGGGCGGTCTTACGGTGACGCTCGTCGCCGATGGCTTCCTGCAGCAGGAATGGGCGGTGTGGGCGGTCGAGACCTGGGCCTACGGGCTGGGCATCATCGGGCCGGAGCAGCTTCAGGTGGGCGTCGAGGCGCCGAGGCCCGCGCCCGGCCCGGTGCAGCCCAGACGCGTCACTCCCACCAGGAGTGGGACACCGCGGCCAGTTTCGACCGCCGCTGGGCCGGCTCCCACCCCGGCACGCAGGTCGTGGGCGCAGTCTGCAGGGCCCCGATCGGGCGCTCCACTGCCGCCGATCCCCCCGTTTGCGATCTCCCGTCGCGGCAAGACCCTCATGCTGGTGGGGACGCTGGCGCTCGCGGTGCCGGTGCTTTCACTCGGCCGGATGCTGCGCGAGCGGCGGGTGGCGCCTGTGGATACCCCGCGGGCGGTTGTCGCCGACTCCGGCGCACTGACGCAACCGGTGCTCACCCACAGTGAGGCGGCGAGCGGCACGCTGCCACGTGCGGGCATCCCCTCCCTGACCATGGGGGCACTGCCCGCACCGAAGTCGCGCGACGAAGTTCGGCGGGTGGTGCCGCCGACGCGTGCCGGGGTTGGCGTCGATCCGTCGAAGTACCCGCCGGCCTACACCACCTACACCGCGGCGCCGCTTGATCGCATCCTGCTGCGGGGGGGACGCGAGCTCACGGGACGGGTCGAGGTCGTCCGCGCCTCCAGCGTCCAGTTCCGCGATGGAGAGTCCGGGTTGCGCTACGAGTTCCCGAAGCCGGACATCGTCGAGATCACGACCGAGTTCGGCACCAAGGTCCGCTTCGAGCCGGATGGCACGCCGAACAATCAGCGCGGAACGGAGCGGGGTTTTCTCCCTGGGGCACTGACCGGCGTGTATGACGTGCGCTATGGGACCCCGGCGGTGCAGGGCAGCCGGGAGTGCCAGGGACTCTGGGCGAGCGTACCGGGCGCAGATCGTGTCCGGGTCGAGCACCGGGCCGGTGCCGATACCGTCACGATGAGCTTTGTCGGAGGAGGGAAGTTCACGGCCGTGGTGGACAACGCGGGCCGCTTTGCGACGAGCGTGGTGATCGTGCCCGATCAGGCCTATACCAGCTCGGCCATCACCACGCGACTCGACGGGCGCTTCCGGCCAAAGGGCTTCGAGGCGGTCGTGCACATCCTTGCGTACCGGCGCTCGGCGTCGGGCGGGGAGAATGACGTCGCCTGCCGCTCCGAGATTCCCGCCACTGGTGAATCGGTGCCCCCGGAGGCTTCCGGGTCCGGGTCACGCTAGGGCGCCGCTTTCTCCTCCGCAAAGAGCTGCTCGAACGACGCGACCTGGGTCGGGCCGAACGAATTCACGGCGATGTGCATTCCCGTACTGGGATCGTCGAGCGTGATCCTGCCGTTCTGCCACCGTGTCAGGGCGAACGGCGTTTCCGGGGCGACCTTGGCGATGCTTCGCTTGTAGGCGATTCCGCGCAGCGCACCGAACAGGAACCCGTTCCCGTCCTGCGTCAGATGCACGATATCCCGCCCGGTGTTGACGTCGAGCACGGTGAGGCTGCCATCCTGTTCGGTCGTAAACCGGATCGAGCGCTCCACCATCGGAACGGAGACCGCCTCGTTCGAGGCGCCGACCCCATAGACCCGGGCACTCACCGCGATCGTGTACGCCAGCACGGCAAGGACCGCGGCGCCGATGAGCGGCAGCTTCGGCACCTTGATCGTGGAATCGGCGGACGTCCCGGGTTCCGGCTCGACGAAAATCTCGGTCACGATGTCGCCGCCTTGTGTGCCGTGGACAGGGATCCATTCACGCGAATGGCCGGCGCCGATGGCGCGGCCGGCGCGCTCAGGATCGGGCCCGCCGTGGCGGCCGCTTCCCGGACGATCCGCGCGACCTCGGCGGTGTTGGTCAACCCTCGCAGCATCGGTTCAGGCCAGCGCAGATGCCAGGGCCGCACATGCGGCCAGAGATGCACGAACCCCAGCCGATCCGGCGGCTGGATCGCGAAGGAGATCTGCCCGGTGCCGTCCCGGAATTCTCGGGCCGACGCCGCATTCACCAGATGAAACGGAATGTTGATCGTGGTCGGCAGGACCACACCGACTCGCATCACCACGCGGCGATCGGTGATGGCATAGATCGTGGCCCGCGCCGTCACCAGGGCGTAGAGCTGGACGGCCCCGATCACCAGGCCACTCAGCAGGAGCTGGGTGGCCAGCGTCACGAGCACCTCGTTGATCGCCAAGTGCTCCCGCAGCGCCCCGACCAGCCCGAGGAGGATGATCACGGCGAAATACCCCGCCACCACCCGCACATGCAGGGAGTGGCGGGCGAGAGCGGCCCGGTCGGGCGCTCCTTCCCAGAGCAGGTGCTCTCCGTCGGGGAGCGGAGCGGCGATACCCTTGATCCGGGTGCGATCGACGGTCATAGAATCGGCTTGGACCGGTCGGGGGTGGCGTACAGGTGGCCACCGGCGTAGTAGCCCATGATCTTGTCTTCCTCGAGGAAGGTGATCTGCATCGGGCTGCGGATCCCGGGCACGTCCTTGAACTGCGCGGCGGTGATCGCCTTGACCCGCACATGATCGGTCTTGGTCAGGCCGAAGTTGGGCCACTGGACGAACGGCGCGGGCAGCATGACGATCTTGTCGGAGCCGCTCAGCTGGACCTCGTAATAGCGAACCTGTGGCTCGGCCCGGTCGACCCAGAGGTCGACGATCACTCCGGCGATCTGTCCGTCGCACGCCTTCACCTTGAGGCCGCGGGGATCCGGGTCACCTTCGGCGATCGAGAAGCCGGGCGCCATGCGCATCGGGACGATCTTGGGATCGCCGTGCGCGGTGACATCGGGAACGTCCGCACGATCCGCATACGAGGCGGGTCCGACGGCATCCACGAGCGGATTCCCGGTGGGAATCAACGGAGCGCCGGATCCCCGGCCGGTCGGAGCCAACTTGGAGGTGCTCACCGCTGTGCCTCCTTCCCATCCTGCGCGATGTAGGTCTTCTTCGGCGGCACCGGCGGGAACCCGTCCCGCTTGTAGCCGTTATCGAGTTCGAGGGGGTAGCCCTCGCGCTTGTCTTCCTTCCGGAGGTAGTAGATCAATCCGAAGAAGAAGAGCCAGAACGCGTACAGCGTGATCTGCGCGCCATCAAGATGTTGCATCGGTACTACCTCCTCCGTACAGGGTGAAAAAGCTCAGGCGGGGAGATCGGCGAGGCCGAATCGCTCCGGGTGTGGTGTCGCGGGCTGTATCCGATCCGAAGTCACCAGCGGTCCGAGGGCGATGAGGGTCGCGAACAGCGCCGCAATTTCGATGTGGTAGACCACGCTGTAGGGGAAGGAGGCAATGCTGAGGCCGGGGCCCAGCGTCCCCCGGGCCACCACGCCCGCCAGCGCATCCTTGATCACGCCGCTCGAGGCCAGGGCGAGCCCCTCCGCGGTGGCGAAGACTGCGCCCCACGCCCCGAGCGCGATGCCATGCTGGGCCTCGCCCAGGGCCATGGCGGAGGCGAGGGTGCCGACGCCGAAGAGTCCCTCGCCGAACCCGATCAGCATCGTGCCGAGCCGGAAGAGCCCCGGCGAATTGAGTGGTGCCGCGAAGATCACGAACGCAAAGGCGGCGAGGCCAACCAGTGCGCCGGCAGCGGCGAGGCGGATCGGATCCCACCCGCGCTCGAGGGCGCCGGCGGCAAGCCAGAACGCGAGGATCGCACCGGCGGCCATGATGCCGGTCAGCGCCGTGGTCTGCCCGACGCCGAGATGCAGGATCTCGCCGCCGTAGGGTTCCAGCAGGACATCCTGCATGTTGAAGGCGAAGAACCCGAACCCGACCGCCGCGAGCAGCCGCACCGCGCGCCCCCCCTCCGTGAACACACGCCACGCTTCGCGGAACAGCGGACGTCGCTCGCCTTTCTTGTAGGGGACGACGCCCCGGACCTGCGCCTCCTGCTTCCACAGCGAGACGGCATTGAGCAGCACACTCACCATGGCCGATCCCTGGATGACCTGGATCAGGCGGATCGGGGAGAAGCCGTTCAGCAGCTCGCCCAGCAGGAAGGCGCTGATCACCGTCCCGCAGAGCAGGGCCAGGTACATCATCGCGATGACCCGCGGCCGCTTGTCGGGCGGGGCGATGTCACTCGCCAGCGCCAGTCCCGCCGTCTGGGTGGTGTGCGCTCCCGCGCCGACCAGGAAGAACGAGAGCGCCGATCCGATGTACCCGACCCACTGCTGATGGACCGTTCCGCCTGGCTGCAGGTTGAGCAGGGCGAAGGGCATGATCGCGAGTCCGGCGAACTGCAGGAGCGTCCCGACCCAGATGAAGGGCACCCGGCGCCAGCCGAGAATGCTGCGATGGGTGTCGGAGCGGAAACCGATGAGCGCGCGGAATGGCGCCACGAGCAGCGGGATCGCGATGCCGAGCGACACGATCGTCGCCGGCACGCTGAGTTCGACGATGAGCACCCGGTTCAGGGTGCCGACAAACAGCGTCTGCACCATGCCGACCGAGAGCTGGAACAGGCTCAGCCGCCATAGCCGCGAGAGCGGCACCTCGGCGGTGGCCACGTCCGCGAACGGCAGGTAGCGCGGGCCGAGGGTGGCCACCTTGGAGACGAACTTGTTGCGCATCGCCAGAAGCATGAGATCCTCTACCAGACGGGCTCGAGTCGGACGTCCGCCGGCAGTGCCTTGCGCCGGACCGGGAGCAGGAACAGCCTGAGGAAGGTGAAGGCGTTCGAAGCCTGGAGCGCGATGTCCTTGAGCTTCGAGCCCTTTCCCTTCCGGTTCTCGTCCAGCGCGACGGTGTTCCGGTACATCTTCTCGAGCAGGGCCCAGAACTTCGGGTTGTCGACGTCGATGGTGTCCGGGAACACCTGCTGGCTGATCTGGTTGGTCAGCGCGATCACCCGGCGATCGAAGTCGTTGACGTCGAAGCCCATCTCCTTGAAGAAGCTCTCCCGCAGATGGTCCCGCACGTACATCGTCGCGAACACCGCGAGGAGGAAGAACCGGATCCACAGGCGGTTGACACCAGTCAGGAACTGGGGGTTGGCCCGCATCAGGATCGCGAAGGCCTCGCCGTGGCGGAACTCATCGAGGCACCAGTTCTCGAACCACTTGAAGATCGGGTGGAACCGGAACTCCGGATGCGCCTGCAGCTGGCGATAGATCGTGATGTAGCGGGCGTACCCGATCTTCTCCGACAGGTAGGTGGCGTAGTAGATGTACTTCGGCTTGAAGTAGGTGTACTTCTTGGCCCGGGTCAGGAACGACAGATCCACCCGGACATCGAAGTCCGAGAGCGTGTGATTGATGAACCCGGCATGGCGCCCCTCGTCGCGGCTCATGAACCCGAAGAGCTCGCGCACGTCCGGGTTCTTCACCCGGCGCTTGATCTCGGCGTACAGGATGCAGCCGGAGAACTCGGCGGTCACCGAGCTCACCAGGAAATCGATGAACGACTGCCGCAGACTCGGCGACATCCCCGAGAAGTCGGCGTCGAAGTCGGCGTTGCGCTTGAAGTGGTCCTGGTTGGGATCGCTCCGGAACTCGGCGACGATCTTGTCCCATTCCGCACGGAGCGGTTCGATGTTCAGCCGGTCCAGCTCGGCGAAATCGGTCGTGTAGAAGCGGGGGCTCAGCGCCGTTTCCTGCTGGGCGGCGCGGGTCGCCTCGTTCACCGGAGCGGAGGTCTGGGTCGGATACATGGTCAGCCCTCGAATCCGACGTCGTACAGATCGGTGATGTGCGCCGTGCCCAGGATGCGCGTCATCAGCCGCCGGGGCAGGCTGACATGCGTCACCGTGGCCTCCGTAGTGATCAGCCGGCGCTCGCCAAGCGGGATGCGGTCCGGCGCGCCATGCACCAGCACCTCGTCGCCCTCGTGGACGATCTCGCCCTCCAGGCGCGCGTGCGCATGGAAATGGTCCTGGGTCGCCTCCAGATCCAGCTCGCAGGGAACCCGGACGGTACGCCGGGTCAGATACCAGACAGTCAGCAGCGCGGCACTGCCCGCGCCGATCAGCGTGATGGTCACAACGGTCTCCTCGAGACGAAGAACGGGATAGTCGACGAGTCCGAAACGCTCCCCATGCCACCGGGGCGGGGGAGTGCCCGACGGGGTCTAGTATACCGGTCCCACCTTTCCGCGTAAGTCATCGCGTGAGTTCCGCTGCCTGCGACGTATAGAAGCCGTGCTGAATTCGTTCCGTCCGCGCAAACCGCCAGTCGCGCAGGCCGGCGTGTGCTGCGATTTCGGCCCGCAGCCTGTGCTCGGCGACCGGCTCGATGCGCGGAGAGCGATTGCCCCTCGGGAAGAGCGAGCCCACCGCATGCATCGTGGCGAGCAGCGGGGTCTTCGGGGCAAAGGTGAACACCACCGAGGTCCTCGCCGAACCGGCCAGCCGCCGCAACGCCTCGACCATGTCCCAGGAGGCGTAATGAATCAGTGAATCCATCGCGAGCACATGGTCATACGGGCCCAGCGCCTCGTCGAGCATGTCCCCCGCAAGAAATCGCACCTGGTCCCGGTACTCCTCGGGCATCCGCTCGGCCGCGAGTGCCGTGAGCGTCGGCGAGAGATCCACCGCCGTCACCCGCGCTCCGCGGCGCGCCAGCTCCATGGCGACCATGCCCGTGCCGCAGCCGGCGTCGAGGACGTGGCGCCCAGACAGATCGGCGGGCAGCCAGGAGAGCAGGGTATGCCGCATCCGCTCCCGCCCCGCCCGCACCGAAGCCCGAATCCGTCCCACCGGCGCGTTGGACGTCAGGCGTGCCCAGGTCTGCGCGGCGGTGCGGTCGAAGTACTCCTCGAGCCATGCTCGCCGGGTGTCGTAGGTCGAAGGGGCCACGGCCTGTGACATCAGTCGAATCCGAGCAGATCGAAGATCTCCCGGTCCTTGAGTGCGGTCGGTGCGATCGGGTCGGTCCCGTCGAGCAGCGTCTGCGCCAGCTTCAGGTACTCGCCCTTGACCTCTTCGAGTCCTTACGTTCATGCCGACGCGATCGGTGTAGCGCCGGATCTGGTCGGTCGCCGCGCTGCGGTTGGCGATCACGCCGCCGAGCCGCACGTTGTAGTTCTTGGCCTTGGCCCCGATCGCCTGGACGATCCGGTTCATGGCGAAGACGGAGTCGAAGTCGTTGGCGGTGACGATGAGCCCGCGGTCGGCGTGCTGGAGCGGGGCCGCGAATCCGCCGCAGACCACGTCGCCCAGCACGTCGAACACCACGACGTCGCTGTCCTCGAGCAGGTGGTGCTCCTTGAGGAGCTTCACGGTCTGGCCGACGACGTAGCCGCCGCAGCCGGTGCCTGCGGGCGGGCCGCCCGCCTCGACGCAGAGGACGCCGTTATAGCCCTCGAAGACGAAATCCTCGGTGCGCAGCTCTTCCGGATGGAAGTCGACCCCTTCGAGCACGTCGATCACCGTCGGGACCATCCGCCGGGTCAGCGTGAAGGTGGAATCGTGCTTGGGGTCGCACCCGATCTGGATCACCCGCTTGCCCAGGTGCGAGAAGGCGGCGGAGAGATTCGACGATGTGGTGGATTTGCCGATGCCGCCCTTGCCATACACCGCGAGGACGAGAGCCGTGCCGATCTTGTCGCTGCTGTCGAGGTGGACCTGCAGGCTGCCTTCGCCGTCGCCGGGGAGGGAACCCACGACGGGAAGGGATTTGCGGTTGGGCGAGATGGCGGTCATGCGGCTGACTCCGTGACGACCCCTTCGAGGCGGTCTTCGAGGTCGGCGCTGGCGCGCTTGAGCGCGTCGAGCGTTGCGTCGTCGGGTTGCCAGTAGCCCCGGTCATTCGCTTCCAGGAGCCGCTGGGCCATGCCCGCCGCCGCAGAGGGATTGAGAGCGGCGAGCCGCTCGCGCATGGCGGGATCGAGCACGAAGGTCTCCGTGACCTCCGTGTAGACCCACTGAGGGATGCTGCTGCCGGTCGCGGACCAGCCGAACGTGGTGCTGACGTGCCCCGCGAGGTTGCGCACGCCTTCATACCCGTACTTGAGCTGCGCTTCGAACCACTTCGGATTGAGCAACCGGGTCCGCGTCTCCAGCGCGACCTGCTCCTCGAGCGTCCGGATCTTGCCCGAGGCCCCGGTGTGATCGCCGACATACACTGCGGGCTTCTCGCCCCGGGCGCGGGTGATCACCCGGTTCATGCCGCCGAGGGATTCGACGTACTGGTCGATGTCGGTCGTGCCGAGTTCCACCGAGTCGAGATTCTGGAAGGAGACCGCCGCGCCCGCGAGGGCGCGCTGCATCAGCGCCGACTGCGCGGCCGGGCGTGCGTCCACGCCATACGCGAAGCACTTCCGGCGGACGAACTGCTCGGCGAGGTCGTCCTCGGATTCCCAGCGCCCGGTGTCGATCAGCAGGTTGACGTTCGAGCCGTACGCGCCATCGGCGTTGCCGAACACCCGGAGCGCCGCGGTCTCGAAGTCGCAGCCGAACTCCCGCATGTGCTCGAGCGTGTGCTTGCGGACGAAGTTGAGCTCCGCAGGCTCCTCCGCCCGCGCGGCCAGCAGCGCCGCCTCGGCGAGCAGCTTGGTCTGCAGCGGCAGCAGGTCGCGGAAGATGCCGGAGAGGGTCAGCACCACATCGACGCGCGGCCGGCCGAGCTGCTCGAGCGAGATCAGCCGCGCGCCGCACAGGCGGCCGACGTCGTCGAAGCGGGGAGCCGCGCCGATGAGCGCCAGCGCGGTCGCAAGCGGAGTGCCCTCCGACTTCATGTTGTCGGTTCCCCAGAGGACCATGGCGATGGTCTCGGGGAACGCATTGCCACCGCCGACATGCCGTTCCAGGAGCTGCGCGGCCCGCTTGCGCCCCTCGAGCAGGGCGAAGCCGCTCGGCACGCGGTAGGGATCGAACCCGTACAGGTTGCGTCCCGTCGGGAGCACGCCCGGCGTGCGGATCAGGTCGCCGCCCGGGGCAGGGGCGATGTAGCGGCCGTCCAGTGCCCGCAGGATGCCCGGCACTTCGTGATCCTCGCCCAGCAGCCGGTCGGCCCGCGCGAGTTCCTCTTCATTGCAGCCGGTCGCGGCGAGCGCCTCGATCGTGGACCGGCGCTCCTCCGGGGACATCACCTCGCCCACGACGTGGAGCCCGACGGGAATGAGGGCATACTCGAGTTCGAGCAGCTTCTCGCGCACCACCGCGATCCGCTCCTCGAGTTCGTCCGTCCCCCACATGGGGTCGGCGATCGCGAGATCCAGCGCGGCGGCCTCGGTCTGGATCATCGCGCCCAGCGTGATCCGGTCGCTCTGCGCCTCGGGGCCCAGCGCACGATACCGGTCCAGGCTCGCCTTGAGTTCGGCCAGCTTGCGGTACAGGCCGGCATTCGCGACGGCCGGGGTCAGATAGGACACCAGCGTGGCACCGCCCCGCCGCTTCGCGAGCGTACCCTCGGAGGAGTTGTTCGACGCGTACAGGTAGACATTCGGCAGGTCGCTGATCAGCCGGTCCGGCCAGCATCGCCCCGACAGTCCGACCTGCTTGCCAGGCATGAACTCGAGCGCGCCATGCGTGCCGAAGTGGAGCACGGCGTCCGCTCCGAAGTCCTCCCGCACCCACCGATAGAATGCCGAGAAGGCGTGGGTCGGCGAGAAATTGCCCTCGAAGAGCAACCGCATCGGGTCGCCTTCCCAGCCGAAGGAGGGCTGCACGCCGACGAAGACATTGCCGAACTGGGCGCCGAGAACGAAGAGCGAGCCGCCGTCGGTGAGCTGCCGGCCCGGCGCGGGTCCCCAGGTACGCTCGATGTCGGCCAGATACGGTTCACGCCGGACATGGTCGTCCGCCGGGATCCGGGTATGCACATTCGCGGGAGCGCTGTAGACCGCGGCGTTTCCCTCGGTGATGGCGGCCCGGAGCGCATCCACGCCATCGGGCAGATCCACCGTGTACCCCTGCTCCTTGAGCGCGCCGAGTACCCGCTGAAGCGAGGGAAAGACGCCGAGGTACGCGGCACTGCCGGTGTTGCCGGCATTCGGCGGGAAGTTGAAGATCACGATCGCCAGCTTCCGCTCGGCCCGGGGCCGTCGGCGCAGTGCGACCAGCTTCGCCACGCGCCGGGCAAGCAGCACGACCCGGTCGTCGATCGGCTCGGACGTCGCGGGCTGATCGGCCCTGGGGCGACCCTTGCCGCCGTAGACCAGTGGTCCGATTGCACCATCGAGCTCGGGGATGGCGACTTGAAGCGTCGCCTGCAGCGGATTGAGCCCGCGGGCGTCACCATCCCACTCCTCGATGGTCTGGAACTCCAGCGTCTGCAGCGACAGGTACGGTACGTCGAGGGCGGCGAGCACCGCGCTCGCTGCCTCGGCGTCATTGTAGGCGGGTCCTCCCACCAGCGAGAACCCGGTAAGGGAGACCAGAGCGTCCACCAGCGGCTTGCCGTCCCCGTCACGCATGTAGCGGTCGATCGCGGGCCGGGCGTCGAGTGCCGAGGCAAAGGCCGGAATCGTTGCGAGGCCGCGGGCTTCGAGCGCACGGATCACCGCGTCGTAGTGCGCCGTGTTCCCGGCGAGCAGATAGGACCGGCCCACCAGCACGCCGACGGTGCCTGAGCTTCCCCTTCAGGCTCGCGCGCGGACCCGCCGCGTACCGGTCGACGTGGAGCCGGACCAGGTTGGCGACGTTGACGTCGGTACCGCCCAGCCAGTACTGCAGCGACAGGAAGTAGGCGCGAACATCCTGCGCCGTTCCGGGGATGAACTTGAGCAGCCTGGGGAGTGTACGGAGCATCGTCATCTGTCGCTCCCCCGAACTCCGGCCATCCTTCTTCTCGCCGCGAAGCTTCTTGAGAAGGGAGAGCGGCGACCAGGCGCTGCGCTTCTCGTCTTCCGCCATCGAGAAGCGCCCCAACCGGGTCAGGCGCACCAGTTCGGAGGTCGACAAGGCGCACAGGATCGCATCGTACCGCGCGTGATGTTCGCGCAGCGTGGGCAGGATCTCCTGCGCCATGTCCTCCTGGAACACCTGCGTGACCGCGACGAAGTGCGCCGCCCGGAGGTCTTCCCGGCACCGCTCCGCCGCGGCGGGATCCGTCGCCCAGTCGGCACCGACATGCAGCCGGAGATCCAGGCTCGGGAGGTCCCGGGCCAGGGCACGAGCCGCCCGCGTGAACGCCTCCGCCAGATGGGCGTCGAGGGTCACGATGACGAACCGGATCGCCGGGCCGGCCTTAGCGGCCATAGTGCGCCTTCGCCTCGTACAGCGTCGTCAGGGTGATCTCCGTGAGCTGGCGCTCAGCGGCGTAGCGCTCGGTGTTTCTCCGTGCCTTCCCACGCACGAAGAACGGAATCTTCTTCAGTTCCTTCTCCGCCTCTGCTGACCACGGCGTCCCGGCGGCACTCACCGCCGGCGCCGGCGCAGCCTCCGGCTCCGGTGCGGGCTCGGCCACCAGCGTCGCGACCGCAGTCTCGGCCTCACGGGCCGGGGCCACCGCCTCCGTCACCACCACCGGCTCCGCGGCCGGGGCCGGGGCCTTGGCCCCCAGGTGCGATGGCGCAGTGTCATTGAACTCGAAGTCCTCCCGGAACATCGCGAGGAGGTGCTCCTCGAGCCCCATCATCAGCGGATGGGTCCAGGTGTCGAAGATGACGCTCGCGCCTTCGGGGCCCATCTGCGGCGAGTAGCGAGCCGGAAAGTCCTGGACGTGGACTGGGGCCGAGATTACCGCGCAGGGGATGCCGAGTCGCTTGGCGATGTGTCGCTCCATCTGCGTGCCCAGCACCAGTTCCGGTGCGGCGTGCGCGATGGCGGCTTCGACCTCGAGATAGTCGTCGCTGATGATCGCAGTCAGGCCGAGCTGCTCCGCGGCGGCGCGCACCTCGCGCGCCCGCTCCCGCATGTAGGTGCCGAGACCCACCACCTTGAAGCCGAGCTCTTCGTTGGCGATCCGCGCCGCGGCCAGCGCATGCGTGGCGTCGCCGAAGATGAAGACCCGCTTGCCCGTGAGGTAGGTCGAGTCGACAGACCGCGAATACCAGGCGGAACGCGCCCCGACGGAGGCCACGGCGGCCTCGACGTCGAGCCCGGCGAACGTGGCAACCTCGCGGACGAAATCCCGGGTCGCGCCGAGACCGATCGGCACCGATTTGGTGTAGGGCTGGTGGAAGGTGCGCTTGAGCCACTCCGCCGCCGTCTGCGCCGACTCCGGGTAGAGCACCACGTTGAAGTCCGCCTCGTGGAGGCGGGCGACATCCGCCGCCGATGCGCCAAGCGGCGCGACGACAGCGACCTCCACTCCGAGCCGCTCGAGCAGCCGCGTGATCTCGGTGACATCATCCCGATGCCGGAAGCCGAGCGCCGTCGGGCCGAGCAGGTTGCACCGGGCCGGCCGCCCTCGCTCGGCGAGAGTCGCCGGGTCGGTCGCCGGGCGCCGGGGGGCGCCGTGGTTGAGTGCGCGAACCAGATGATAGAAGGTCTCGCTGGCGCCCCAGTTCTCGCGCCGCTGGTACGCTGGCAGCTCCAGCGGGATGATCGGCACCGGGAGATTCAGCGCCTTGGCGAGACCGCCGGGATCGTCCTGGATGAGTTCGGCGGTGCAGGAGGCCCCCACCAGCAGGGCCGCCGGCTGAAACCGCTCGAAGGCGTCGCGTACCGCGCTCTTGAACAGTTCGGCGGTGTCGCTGCCGAGGTCCCTGGCCTGGAACGTCGTGTAGGTGACCGGAGGACGACGATCCGAGCGCTCGATCATCGTGAACAGCAGATCGGCGTAGGTGTCGCCCTGGGGCGCGTGCAGGACGTAATGCACATCGGTCAGCGCCGTCGCGATGCGCATCGCGCCGATGTGCGGCGGCCCTTCGTAGGTCCAGATGCTCAGCTGCATGGGCGTGTCACACCTTGAGCCGGTCCCGGCGGATCAGCGGACGGGTGAACAACTCCGCGAGATCGCCCGCCTGGTCGTAGCCATGGATGGGCGAGAAGACCAGCTCGATCGACCACTTGGTGGCAAAGCCCTCGGCTTCCAGCGGGTTCGCCAGTCCCAGCCCGCAGACCACCAGGTCCGGACGGAGCGCGCGGCAGCGGTCGAGCTGCTTCTCGACATCCTGGCCTTCGCTGAGCTGGGTGCCTGGCGGAAGCAGCGCGAGCTCTTCGCTCATCAGGTCGCGATGCAGGTACGGCGTGCCGATCTCGAGCAGCGTCATGCCCAGCTCCGCCGCAAGGAACCGGGCCAGCGGGATCTCGAGCTGAGAGTCGGGGAAGAACATCACCCGCTTTCCCTCGAGGATGGAGCGCTGGCGGTCGAGCGCGACGCGGGCCCGGCCCGACGCCGCGATACAGGCACTTCGCAGCCGCTCCGACGGGATGCGCCAGGCATCCGTGGCGGCGGCGAACCATCGGGTCGTCCCGTTAACGCCGAACGGAAACGGTGCCGGCAGGTGGGAGGCCCCCCGGTCGATCAGCGCGCGCAGGGTGTCACTCAGGAACGGCTGGGCGAGGAGTACCCGCGTGTTTGGTCCGACGGGCGGTAACTCTGCCGCGCGACGTGGCGGGAAGAACCGCACCTGGGTCAGCCCCATCTCCGAGAACAGCCGCGCGAACTGGTCTTCCACGATGTCGGGGAGTGTCCCGACGACGAGCAGTGAAGGGTCGGCGTCCGCCGGCTCGGCGGGCATTTCGGGGACCAGGGCCGCCAGGCAGGCATCCTCACCCTGCGTGAACGTCGTCTCGATTCCGCTTCCGGAGTAGTTGAGGATCCGGACGTTTGGGGCGAACCGCCGGCTCAGTCGGGAGGCCGCGCGGTGCAGGTCGAGCTTGATCACCTCCGACGGACAGGATCCGACCAGGAACAGCGTATGGATCTCCGGGCGTCGCTCGAGCAGCGTCGTCACGACCCGATCGAGTTCCTCGTTCGCGTCCGCCAGACCGGCAAGATCGCGATCCTCGATGATCGCGGTGGCAAACCGCGGCTCGGCGAAGATCATCACGCCCGCGGCAGACTGGAGGAGGTGGGCGCAGGTTCGTGATCCCACTACAAGGAAGAAGGCATCCTGCATCTTCCGGTGCAGCCAGACGATGCCTGTCAGTCCGCAGAAGACCTCTCGCTGACCGCGCTCGCGGATCACCGGCAGTTCGCCGGAAAGACGGGGGGTGGGGCAGGAGGCTGGAGGAAGCAGGATGCCGGTCATGCGCTGGCCCTCCCGGCCTGATCGCCCCTGCCTTCGAGGCGTGCCAGGCGCAGCTTATAAAGGAACTGACCCGCGTTGATCAGGTAGGTCGCATAGGCGGCGAGTGCCAGCAGCATTAGCGCGGTCGGCCCGAGCTGACCCACCGCGAGCGCGACCAGGTACGCGGTATGGAGCGCCAGCACCAGCATGCTGAAGACGTCCTCCCAGAAGAAGGAGGGCGCGAACAGATAGCAGCCGAACACCTCATGCTCCCAGATGCTGCCGGTGATCATGATGGTGTAGAGCGTGATCGTCTTGACCACGACCGAAATGGTGGCCGCCTGATAGCCGTCGCCCGTGAGCAGGTATCGAATGACCAGGGCGAGGCTGACCAGAAACACCAGAAATTGCACCGGCGCGAGCAGCCCCTGAACCAGCGTCCATCGCGACGCATCCCGGCGCAGCCGTTCCTCTGGCGTGTAGACGCGCCGGGGAGCGCTGGGGCGGGGCACCGATCCGACGGCGTTTGCGTTGACGGGCTCGGCCAGTCCGGGCATGGCGACCTGGGGTAGACGGCGCGCTGGCTGAATAGGGAACGACGACCCTGAACCTACGGTTGGATCCAATGGACGTCAAGCAGTCTTGACGTAAACCAGATGTGACACCATGTTGACGGAGCATCCGGTGGGTTGCGCTTGACGTTACCCCCCGGAGGAGGGCATATAACGTTCGGTGTTCCCCGATCCATTCTGCCTGCCCACTCCTGAACCAGGAGGGCGCCCCGTGACTGACTCCCGCGGCGGCAGCTCTACCCTGACGTCGACCCAGCTCTCCTCACAACAGCACCGTGAGGTGAAGTCGGCCCACGTCCGAATCCCGATGAACCTCCGTCCGGTCGGTCCGGCCCTGCCGCCCGTCGACGAAGAAGCCCTGCGGGACTTCGTCCGTCGGCTCACCCACCCTGGCGAATCCGTCGAGCATTACCTGCGGGACATGCTGACCAAGGGATTCACCGCGGAGCACCTCTATCTCCAGCTGTTCGCCCCTGCAGCGCGCCGGCTTGGTGCGATGTGGGAGGATGATCGTTGCAGCTTCGTAGACGTGACGCTCGGAGTCGGGAGACTGCAGCAGCTCACCCATGGATTCGGAGACCAGCTCCGCGGCCCGGTCGAGCCGGCCGTCACCGGCCGGATCCTCGTGGCGGGGGCCCCACGGGAGCAGCACACCCTGGGCATCACTATCGTGGCCGAATTCCTTCGGCGCGATGGCTGGGAAGTGGTCCTGCCCCCGGCGAGCGACGATGCTCGCGACCTGGTCGCGGTGACTGAGGCCGAGTGGTTTGATGTGGCTGCGATTTCCGCGAGCACCGATCGCTCCGCGGCCCAGGTCAGGCATGTGATCCGGGAGATGCGTCGGCGGGGACGCAATCACGAGCTCAAGGTCATCGTGGGCGGTCGTGCATTTCTCGAGTGCCCAGAACTTGTGCAGCAAGTTGGCGCGGATGGGTCGGCTTCCGATGCTCGGGGAGCCGCGAATATGGCGCTGGGGATGCTGTAGGTTCGGGGCAGGATCGTTGTCGGTGTCTATCCTGGTTGACAGCCATCGAAGCAGGGTTGTAATTTGAAGAGTATGAATGGCTTAGCGAAAACATTCGACGCAAGCGTCGATGCCCCGAACGCGGTAAAAGGCCGTGCCATGACTTCTATTCTCACTGCAGCATCCGACATCGCGCTCGTCCTCGACGAGTCCGGTGTGATTCGCGATATCACGCTCGGCCAGACGGACTATCCGATCGAAGAGTCCAAGGGCTGGCTGGGTCAGGGTTGGGCGGAAACCGTCACCCCGGAAAGCCGCGCGAAGATCGTCGACATGTTGAAGGAAGCGGCAGCGGACGGCGTCTCTCGCCGTCGCCAGGTGAACCATCTCTCGGCGAGCGGCCACGACATTCCTGTCGCCTACACCGCGGTGCGGCTCGAGGGCAGCCAGAACAGCCTCGTCGCCGTCGGCCGGGATCTTCGCGCGGTATCCGCGCTTCAGCAGCGCCTGGTCGAGGCGCAGCAGTCGCTCGAGCGGGACTACTGGCGCATGCGCCATATCGAGACCCGCTATCGCCTGCTGTTCCAGCTCTCGACGGAAGCCGTCCTGATGGTCGATGCCTCGACCCAGAAGGTGGTCGAGGCGAACCCCGCCGCCTCCCAGTTGTTCGATCAGCCGGTCAAGAAGCTGGTGGGTCGGGGATTCCCCTTCGACCTCGACCGACAGAGCGAAGCGGCGGTCATCGACCAGCTGGTCGCCGTGCGGGCCCACGGGCACGCGGATGACCTCTCGGTCCGGCTGGCGGCCAGCGGCCGCGAGGTGACGCTCGCCACCTCGCTTGTCAGGCAGGATGCCACGGCCCTCTTCGTCATCCGCATCCTTCCCGCGGCGTCGGCCGGGATGTCCAGCGGTGCCGCGGAATCGAGTTCCGGCGCGCTCAAGCTCGTCGAGGCGCTGCCCGACGGGTTCGTCGTGACCGATGGGGAGGGGCGGGTGCTGTCCGCGAATCGCGCCTTCCTGGATCTGGTGCAGATCCCAACCGAAGACCAGGTGCGCGGGCAGTCGCTGCAGCAGTGGATCGGGCGGCCGGGCGCGGATCTGGGACTCATTCTCGCGACGCTGCGCGAGCACGGGGTTGTCCGCCTGTTCGGAACCTCGCTGCGCGGTGAGCTCGGGTCGCCCAGCGAGGTCGAAGTCTCCTGTGCCGCCGTGCCGGATGGCTCCAAGGAGCGGCTGGGGTTCCTCGTGCGCGATGTCGGACGCCGTCTGGCGCTCGGCCCCCGTGGCGCCCGCGATCTGACTCGTGCGGTGGAGCAGTTGACGGCACTGGTTGGCCGGGTCTCGCTCCGGAACCTGGTGCGGGATACGACCGACCTGGTCGAGCGCCACTTCATTGAAGCGGCCCTCGAAACCACGGAAGACAACCGTACCTCCGCCGCCGAAGTGCTCGGCGTCAGCCGCCAGAGTCTGTACGTCAAGCTGCGTCGCTACAATCTTGGCGGCGCCGGTGTCGAATCCTCCGCGGATGCTGCCGTGCGGAAGGCATCCAAGGCGAAGACCAAGGGGACCAAGAAGCATTAGCGGCCCGGCTCGCGGTGCGCCGGGCCAATGCTGTATTCCTGAGCGTCAACTTTTCTTGACAGTGACCAGCGTCTCTAATAGTTTACGATCGAGCCAGCCGGCGGCTCTCCCGGCACCCCGAGCCATTCTCGAGCTCTTCAAGCCCGTGACCTGGTTCCCCCCGATGTGGGCGTTCGGGTGCGGACTGGTGTCCGCTGGGCAGCCGGCAGCGGGGCACTGGCACTTGATCCCGCTCGGGGTCGCCCTGACCGGCCCGCTGGTCTGCGGCACCAGTCAGGCGGTGAATGACTGGTTCGATCGCCACGTCGACGCGATCAACGAACCGCACCGGCCGATTCCATCGGGGCGGATTCCCGGCACCTGGGGGCTGACCCTCGCGGTGATCGGCACGCTGGCTTCGCTCGGCCTCTCGCTCGCCCTGGGTTTGGCGGCCGTCGGGGCGACGGCGCTCGCACTGGTGCTCGCGTGGGCCTACAGCGCACCGCCAGTGCGGCTCAAGGTCAATGGCTGGTGGGGGAACGCAGCGGTCGGGTTCAGCTATGAAGGGCTTGCCTGGGTGACCGGGGCGGCCCTGATGCTTGGTGGGCACATCCCATCGCCGACGATCCTGGCGGTGGCGGCGCTCTACAGCTTCGGCGCACACGGCATAATGACCCTCAACGACTTCAAGTCCATTGAAGGCGATCTCCGGATGGGGATCGGCTCGCTGCCTGCCCGGCTGGGGCCGGAACGTGCGGCGCGGGTGGCCTGTGTCATGATGCTGGCTCCGCAACTCGTCGTGATCGCGCTGCTCGCGTCCCGGGGTCAGGGCATCGCCGCCGCGCTCGTTGGCCTGGTGACCGCGGTGCAGGTGCCGCTGATGCGCCGCCTGCTCGGCCGTCCGCGGGAACTGGCGCCCTGGTACAACGCCACCGGGATCAGCCTGTATGTCTCGGGAATGATGATCACCGCTGTCGCGCTCCGGGCGAGTCACGGCCTATGACGCCGACCGGGCTGAGCTGGGGCGGCGTGTTCCGAGTCGGCCTGGTCCAGGCCGCGATCGGTTCGATCGTCGTGCTCATGACCTCGACCCTCAACCGGGTGATGGTCATCGAACTTGGCCTCGCCGCGGCGGTGCCAGGCGCGCTGGTCGCGCTGCACTTCGCGGTGCAGTTCCTCTTCCGCCCCCGGATGGGACACCAGTCGGATCTCGGCGGGCGCCGCACCCGGACCATACTCCAGGGTATGGTGCTCCTCGCCGTGGGGGCGGTCGGCGCCGCGGCCTCGCTCGCCCGGATCCCCACGGACCGGATCGGGGGACTGGTCGCGGCCACGCTGGCCTTCGTGCTCATCGGTGTCGGGGTCAGCGCGGCCGGCACTCCGCTGCTCGCGCTCCTTGCCGATCGCGTCGTGGCCGAGCGGCGGGGGCGGGCCGCCGCCGCCGTGTGGCTCATGATGATCCTCGGATTCGTCGTGACGACCGTCATCGTCGGCAGGCTCATCGACCCGTTCTCCTTCGGCCGGCTGGTCGTGGTGACCGGGGGCGTGGCCGCCATCGCCGTCGCCGTCTCGGCCATCGCACTCCACGGGCTCGAGGCGGCGCCCACGCTGGCGCGCCCTGCCCAGGACGCCGTGCCGTTCCGTGAAGCGCTCCGGGCGGTGTGGCAGGAGTCTTCGACCCGGCGATTCGCACTGTTCGTCTTCGTGGCGATGCTCGGATACAGTGCTCAGGATCTGATCCTGGAGCCCTTCGCCGGTGTCGTCTTCGGCCTGACCCCAGGCGCCTCCACGCGTATCAGCAGTCTGCATCAGACCGGGATGCTCGCCGGAATGCTGGCCGCCGCGCTTCTGGCCGTACGTTGGGGTGGCCTGGCGCTCTGGGCCGCGGCGGGCTGCGGCGCTTCCGCGGTGGCGTTCCTGCTCCTGGCCGCCGCGCCGAGTCTGGGGACGCTGACTGCGCTCAAGGCCAGCGTCTTCGGGCTCGGGACTGCGAACGGCGTCTTCGCCATCGGTGCGATCGGCAGCATGATGGTCCGGGCGCGCGGAGACCGGGCCGGGCTCAAGATGGGGATCTACGGTGGCGCGCAGGCCGTGGCCTATGCCATCGGGGGATTCCTTGGGGCGCTGGGCAGCGATCTGGCCCACAGCGCATCCGGCTCGGCTGCGAGCGGCTACGTCACCGTCTTCCTTGTGGAAGCGATGCTCTTCGTCGTGGCGGCGATGCTGGTCGGGGTCGGTCCCCGCCTCGCGGCAGATCGTCTCCGGATCACCTCCGAAGAGGAGGGTGAGCGGCTTCTCGCCGTGCTCAACTGACGATGGCTGCTCCGTCCATTCCGCTCCCGATCCTCGACGCTCCGGCGCTCAATGCGCCGAAGCACCGGGATCTCTGCACCGACTGCGGCATCTCCCGCACGTCGGCGCCGGAGCGCTGCGGGCGTGCCTGCCAGTTCATCAATCCCCGCTATGCGGAGCTGGAGACGCAGGCCCACGGCCGTCCCCGCGACGCCGGCCGCGGTGACGAAGCGCTGTTCGGTCCCTATCTCGAGATGCGGCGCGCGCGCCTCGGGCGCCCGCTGGAGGGCGCTCAGTGGACCGGCATCACGACGCGCATCGGTGAGCGCCTGCTCGAGACCGGCGCGGTCGAGGCGGTGCTTGCCACTGCCTCCGACCCCGAGGATCGCTGGCGCCCGCGGCCGGTGCTGGTTCGCGAGGCGGCCGGGATGGCCGCCTGTCGTGGCATGAAGATGGGGTACTCCCCGCTGCTCGCCCTGCTGGACGAGGTCGCCCGCCTGGGCCTGAAGCGTGTTGCGGTGATCGGCATTCCCTGTCAGGTCCACGCCCTGCGGGCGCTGCAGGTGGAACTCGGTCTCGAACGGCTCTACATCATCGGCACCCCCTGCAGCGACAACACGACCACCGACAACTTCCACAGCTTCCTCGCCCGGCTGACCGATCGGCCGGAGCGGGTTACGTACTGCGAGTTCCAGCCCGATTTCCATGTCGAGCTCCGCTTCGAGGATGCCCCGACCCGGCGCATTCCGTTCATCCAGCTGCCGATCGCGGATCTGCCCGCGGACTTCTTCCCGCTCACCTGTCGCGCCTGCTTCGACTACACGAACGCGCTGGCGGACCTGACGGTCGGATACATGGCGGGTCAGGGGGACCAGTGGCTCGTGGTCCGCAATCAGCAGGGACGGGAACTCCTCGACCTGCTGGCCAGTGAGCTGGTGACGGCGCCGCTGGCGAGCGCCGGCGGGCGGATGGGGGCGGTGAAGGCCTTCCTCGGGAATCTGGAACGGGCGGCGAACGGGCTCCCCGTCCGCAGGGCCCCGCGTTGGTTTCGGCCGGTGATCGCGTGGGCCATGCCCAAGTTCGGACCCCAGGGGCTCGAGTTCGCCCGGACCCGCGTCGAGATGAAGCAGCTCGAGGGCATCGTGACGCTGCGGCGTCATCGGCCGCACCGGCTGGCACGCATGGTTCCCGATTTCGCCTGGCGGACTGCGGTCCGTTACGGACTCGTTCAGGAGGGTGCATGACCTTCGAAACGTTCGACGTGGTGGTGGTGGGTGGCGGTCCTGCGGGATCGACGGCCGCGTGGGATCTGGCGCGGATGGGCCGCTCCGTGCTGCTCCTGGATCGGGCTGGCCGGGTGAAGCCCTGCGGTGGGGCCGTGCCGCCCCAGCTGCTCGAGGACTTCGACGTTCCCACCTCGCTTCTGGTCAATCAGGTCGACTGCGCGAGGATGATCTCACCGCGTGGGGAGTCGGTCGACATCCCGATCCAGAACGGTTTCGTCGGCATGGTTGATCGCGAGGTGTTCGACGAGTGGCTCCGGCTGCGTGCGGTGCAGGTCGGTGCGGTCCGCCGCACGGGCACCTTCACCCGGCTCGGCCGGGATCGGGACGGGACGGCGCTGGTGAACTACACCGTCGGAAATTCCCGTGCCGGGGAGCCCGCCTGCGTGCGTGCCCGGATGGTCATCGGGGCGGACGGAGCGCTGTCGGCTGTCGCCCGTCAGGCGGTGCCGGGGGCGGAGAAGGCGAAGTTCGTGTTCGCCTATCACGAGATCGTGCGCTCGCCCGCCGAATGGCGCCACACCCCGACGGCGAAGCGCTGCGACGTCTTCTACGAGGGCGGGCTTTCTCCCGACTTCTACTCCTGGATCTTCCCGCACGGCGAGACTACGAGCATCGGGACCGGCACGATGTTGAAGGGCTTCGACATGCGCGGCGCGGTGGCCGCACTTCGTCAGCGGACCGGCCTCGACGGCGTTACCACCCTTCGCAGTGAAGGGGCCCCCATCCCGCTCTATCCGCTTCCGCGCTGGGACAACGGCCGCGATGTGGTGCTCGCCGGCGATGCGGCCGGGGTCGTCGCGCCGGCGTCGGGCGAAGGAATCTTCTACGCGATGACGGGCGGCCGCTTCGCGGCCGATGCGGTCGATGCCGCGCTGACGGCGGCCGATCCGCGGCTCCTCGGGCAGGCGCGCAAGCGGTTCATGCGGATCCATGGGCCCGTGTTCATGGTGCTGAACGTGATGCAGAAGTTCTGGTACAGCACCGATGGACGCCGGGAACGATTCGTGGCGATTTGTCGTGACCGTGATGTCCAGCGGCTCACGTTTGACGGCTATATGCACAAGCAGCTCGTGCGAGCGGACCCGCTCGCTCACCTCCGGATCTTTTTCAAGAATCTGGGCCACCTCAGCGGATTGGTGCCAGTGTGATGACGACTGCGATGATGGTCGAGCGGGTGCCGCGCGGCTCCCAGGACCTGGCGCTCAAGCAGTTCGCAACCACGTATCTGCCGGAGGTCGAGCGCGGCCTCGCGGCGGCAGTGCAGGGCATTCACATCCCGGCACCCGCGATGGCGGCTGCGCTGGCGGACGCGGTCGATGTCGGTGGCGGGCAGGCGCACCGGTGGCGGCCGCTTGTCGTTCTCGCCGCGGCCGATGCGTGTGGCGCGTTGCCTCGGGCAGGTCTCGACGTCGCCGTCGCGATCGAACTCACCCATACGGCGTCCCTGATCCTCGATGACCTGCCGTGCATGGACAACGCGCCGCTCCGCCGCGGTCGGCCCGCCACGCACAGCCAGGTCGGCACGGCCGGGGCAATTCTGATCGCCGTGGGACTGCTCGGCCGGGCGGTGGAGCTGCTCGGGCGCGCACCGGCCGGCACCGCCGAACTCGCCCGGACCTGGGGAGAGGCGGTGGGACTTCCCGGCATGGCCGGCGGCCAGGCGATGGATCTCCGCGACCGCGCGGGGGAAACCCTCAGCGGTGAAGCCCGCCGCCTCTATCGCCGGAAGACGACGGCGCTTGCCGCGTTCGCCGCGTCTGCGGGCGGAGTGGTGGCCGGTGCGCCCAGCACGCTGCTGGCCGCCCTCAACCGCTTCGGGGACCATCTCGGCTGGGCGTACCAGCTGCGGGATGACGACGCCGACATCGTCGAGGATGGTGCCGGTGGTCGACTGCTCGCGCTGGAACAGGCCGGCATGCGCCGGGCGCGGCTCGTCCGCCGGGCGGAATCGGCACTGATCGGACGGCCGTGGGTGCGCCCCGGCAGTGCCGATGTGCTCGCCGCCTCCGCCCGCCGGATCGCCGGTGTCCCGGCCGCTGCACTTCGTGACCGGTGAGCGGAGTGGGGCCAGAGGTGTCGCCGGTGCTGCCGGCTGTGTGCTGGGCATTGGTGCTCGGAGGGGGCGGCGCGTGGCTGACCCGGCTGGACGCCTGGTACTACGCGCTGCGCTTCCCGGGCTGGAAGCCACCCGACTGGGCGTTCGGTCCGGTCTGGACCACGATCTTCATCTGTGCCGCGTGGGCGTTCGTCCGATCCTGGAGAGCGCCCGGGGTGACGGACGGGTTGCGGACGGCGATGATCGTCGCCTATCTGGCGAACGGCGCCTGCAACATGTGGTGGAGCTACCTGTTCTTCCGTCGGCATCGCCCCGACTGGGCGCTGCTGGAGACCGTGCTGCTGTGGCTGTCAATTGTCGCGATGCTCGTCGTGATCGGCCTCGCCTCGCCCGTGAGTGCGCTGCTGATCGCTCCGTACCTTGCCTGGGTTACTCTCGCCGGCTTCCTGACCAGGGCGGTCGTCCGGCTGAATGGGCCGTTTACCGCGTGATCCCATGCTGATCTCCGTCTCGCTTGATTTCCGTCATGCTCCACTCCGCACCCGTGAGCGCTTCCATCTCTCGGATGCGCGAGTCGCGGGGCTCTTCAACACTCCGCGCGAAGACCGGGTGAAGGAGCTGGCCCTCGTCTCGACCTGCAACCGGCTCGAGCTCTACGCCTGGACCGATGCCACCGAAGCCGCCGACCTCGCGGCCGCCTCGGATGAGCTGGTGCGGCGCTGGGCCGGGGACGATCACCATCACCTGCGCGAGCTGGAGGAACTGGTCCTCCGCCGCTCGGGCGAGGAGGCGGCGAGCCACCTGATCCGGGTCGCCTCGGGCCTCGAATCGCAGATCCTGGGTGATGTGCAGATTCTCGGACAGGTTCGCCGGGCCTACCAGCAGGCGGTCGAAGCCGGGGCGGTGGGCACGGGGCTCCACCGTCTCTTCAGCGTCGCGCTCCACGCCGCCAAGCGGGTGCAGCACGAGACCGGATTGGCGGGAGGCCGGCATTCGGTGGGGGCTGAGGCGGCCGCTCTCGCCGCCCGGCGGCAGGGCCCGCTGATGAAGCGGCGGTGCGTGATTATCGGCTGCGGCAAGACCGGGGAGCGGGCGGCGCGGCAGTTGGTCAAGCTGGGCGCGGCTGATATTGTTCTCATGAATCGCTCTCCCGATCGGGCCGAAGCGCTGGCCAAGGATCTGTGGGGACGGGCGGCGCCGTTCGATCGGCTGCATCGCGAACTCGCCCGCGCCGATGTGGCCATCATCGCCACGAGCGCCGATCGTCCGCCGGTGCGGGCCGCCTCGCTCCGGTTCTGCCGTGAAAGCGCGGGGACCCAGGACCGCCCGCTCGTTCTCATCGACCTGTCGGTGCCGAGGAACGTGGAACCCGAAGTCGCCGGCCTGCCCGGTGTGGAACTGCTCGACATGGATGCGCTTCATCCTCCGCTGGCGCAGGCCGAGGCGCTCCGTCGCGCCGCGGTGCCGCAGGCCGAGGCGATCGTGACGGAAGAGCTGGCGGCGTTCATGGTCTGGGTCCGGGCGGAGGCGGCCCGTGAGGCGCTCCGCCCGTTGCGGGAGGCGCTCAACGAGGTGTGCCGCCGCGAACTGGCCTTCGCCGGTGCCAAGGCGGGAGCCGACCTCGACCGGGCCGCGGAGCGGATCGTGGCCAAGCTGATGGCACGGCCCATGACCATCCTGCGCACCGCGACGGCTCGGGGAGAATCGGTGGACCTTGTGAGCGATACGTTCAGAACACTCTTCGGGGATCACGACGAACCCGTGACTGCTACCGCGCAATGAGCTTGCCGAACGACGCCGTGCTCAGGGTCGGCACCCGGGGAAGCGCACTCGCCCGCTGGCAGACGGCCCGCGTATGCGAGGCGCTGGCGACCGCCGGCTATCGGACCGAGACGATCGAGATCCATACGACGGGGGATCTCGCGCCGGAGACACCGATCGGCCAGCTGTCGGATCCGGCGCTCTTCACCCGCCAGCTCGACGAGGCCATGCTCGACGAGCGCATCGACCTGGCGGTACACTCCCTGAAGGATCTGCCGACCCGGCTGCCGGAGGGGATTTCGCTCGTGGCGGTCAGCGCCCGCGAGGATGCCCGTGATGCGTTGATCACGCGCGATGGCAGCGGCTTTGCCGCCCTGCCGCCGGGCGCCTGCATCGCCACCAGCAGCCTCCGCCGCCGTGCCCAGCTGCTCAGCGCGCGCCCCGATCTCGAGATCATCGAGGTGCGCGGCAATGTCGACACCCGGCTCGCCAAGCTCGACCGCAATCCCGCCGTCGCTGCCACGATGCTCGCCAGCGCGGGATTGGTACGCCTCGGCCTGGGCCACCGCATCTCGGAGCGGCTGCCATTCGACCTGATGCTGCCGGCGCCGGGGCAGGCCGCGCTGGCCGTCACCGCCCGCACCGCCGATGCCCGTGCGACGGCCGCGGCGGAAGCGGCCATGCACGATCCCCGCTCGGCGGCGTGCGTCGGTGCGGAGCGCGCGCTGCTGCACGCGCTCGAAGGCGGTTGTGAAGTGCCGGTGGCGGCGCTCGGCGAGCTCGTCGATCCGTCGGTGATGGTCGGTCCCTCGACCAGCGCCATCCTCCGGCTGCGGGCCCGGGTCGTATCGCTGGACGGGCTCCGCGTAGTCGAGGGGGCGCTCGAGCGACGGATTCACTCCCAGCACGACGCCGACACGATCGGCCGTGACCTCGCCGCACAGCTCGTGGCGGAGGGTGCCGGGCGGATTCTCGAGGCACTCCGAACGCCCAGCGCCGGGCCCTCGGTGTGAACCCGGTGCCGTCCTTGCGGGTCGTGCTGACCGGTGCCGCCGGGACGCTCGACGGCCTCGGGGCGGCGCTCGCAACCGCAGGGCTAGCCTGCGAGGACCGACCGCTGCTGGGGTTCGGTCCGCCCACCTCCTGGCAGGCGATGGATGACGCCATCGGCCGCCTGACACATTACGCCGCCATCGCGATCACTTCTCCCCGGGCCGCCGACTCCCTGGTGGAGCGGACGCGTGCCTTGGGCGTCGATCCCGGGAGCGCGCCGGTCATCTGGACCGGCCTCGCGAGCGCGGAGCAGCTGCGCACGCTGTTCCCCCGAGTCGAGGTGCCCGCCGCCGCCGTCACCGAGCCCGCCAGCCTCGCGGTCCGGCTCGCCGGGGCGATGCTGGAAGCCGGCGTGGGCAGCCCGGTGCTCTTTCCGTGTGGCGAGGTGCATCGCGAGGAGTTGCTGGTCCGGCTCAGGGCCGCCGGACGGCGGGTCGAGCCAGTCATCGCCTACCGGGCCGTGATCGCCTCACCGGAAGTGATCTCGGCCGCCGTGGCCCGGGGTGACATCCTCGTCGTGACCAGTCCGCGCGTCGCGCAGCACCTTGCCGCGGCCGCCCCTGCAGAATCCCGTCCCTCCATGGTCGCCATCGGGCCGACGACCGCCGACGCCGCCGCGGCGGCGGGGTGGTCACCTGATGCGGTCGCCATGCGCCCCTCCGTCGCCGATGTCGTCGGCGCCATTCACGCTCTACTGCCGAGTCTCACATGACCGCCGTCTGCGATACCGCGCTCTTCCTGCGCGCCTGCCAGGGAGAATCCCTCGAGCGTCCTCCGGTCTGGATGATGCGTCAGGCCGGTCGCTACCTGCCGGAGTATCGCGCGGTGCGGGCCCGCTCCGATTTCCTCTCGATGTGCCGGACGCCGGAGCTCGCGGTGGAAGTCACACTGCAGCCGGTGGACATACTCGGTGTGGATGCCGCGATCATCTTCAGCGACATCCTCGTCATTCCCGAGGCGATGGGGCTCGCGCTCACGGTCGATGAGGGGGTCGGGCCGCGCTTCGGCTCCACCGTGCGCACGGAAGCCGAGATCGCCCGGCTCCTCGACCCGCTCGCTGAGGGACGCCTCGACTACGTGCTCGAGGCGGTGCGCATGGCGCGGCGCGCGCTGGATGGCCGGGTGCCGCTGATCGGATTTGCCGGCGCGCCATGGACGCTCGCGGCGTACATGATCGAGGGGCAGGGCACCAAGAATTTCAGTGTGGCCAAGAAGTTCCTCGCCCAGGAGCCGGAGCGCGCTCATCGATTGCTTGGTCTGCTCGCTGATGCCGTCGGACGCTATCTCGCGGCACAGGCCGCCGCCGGCGCCCAGGCACTCCAGCTGTTCGATTCCTGGTCCGGCGCGCTCAGCCCCGAGGACTACCGGACCTTCGCCCTTCCACACCTCACCCGTGCAGTGCACCTCGCGCGGGCCGGCGGGGTTCCCGTGATCGTGTTCTCCCCGGGCGCCGGCTGGGCACTGGAAGAAATCGCACGCGCGACGGGCGCCGAAGTGATCGGCGTGGACTGGCACACGACGGCGTCCGAGGCCCGGCGCCGGCTTGGACCGAAGCAGGCGCTGCAGGGCAATCTGGATCCCTGCTGGCTCTACTGCGAGGCGGCGGAGATTCGCCGCCGGACCCATGCGATGCTGCGCGGCTTTGCGCCGGGCCCCCATATCGCCAACCTGGGCCACGGCATTCTCCCCGATGTGCCGGTCGATCATGCCCGTGCATTCATCGATGCGGTGAAGGAATGGACGGCATGATCGGGCTCGCCCCCTCCTGGGCGCCGGCCGCGACCGGGTGGATCGCGTCGGTGCATGATGCCATCACGGCGTTCTTCACGGCAGCCGATCAGGGCGGCGCGTTCACCGAGGATCGCTGGGAGCGACCCGGAGGTGGTGGCGGGGTGTCCCGTGTGCTGATCGAGGGCACCACCTTCGAGAAGGCCGGTGTGAATCGCTCGGCGGTCGAGGGGGTGCTGGAGCGGGGCATGGCGTCCCGGCTCGCGCTGGCGGGTGTGCCGCCGGAAGGTTCCCGGTTCTTCGCGACCGGCGTCAGCATGGTGGCACACCCGAGGAGCCCGATGGTCCCGACGGTCCACCTGAACGTGCGGTATTTCGAACTCACCACGCCGGACGGGGAGGTGTTCGACGCGTGGTTCGGCGGAGGAACCGATCTCACGCCAACCTACCCGTTCCCGGAGGATGCGATCCACTTTCATCGCGCCCTCGCCGCCACCTGCGGTCGATTCCGCCCCGAACTGTACCCACGCTACAAGACCTGGTGCGACGAGTACTTCCGCAACGTGCATCGCGACAATGAAGCGCGCGGCGTCGGTGGAGTCTTTTTCGATCATCTCCGTCCCGGCTCCGACACCGGCATGACGTTCGACGAACTGCAGTCTTTCGTCGACGCGATCGGCCGGATTCTGCCCGTCGCCTATGGTCCCATCGTCGAGGCGCGTCGTGGACTGGACTACGGGGAGCGCGAGCGCCGGTTGCAGCTTCTGCGTCGCGGGCGCTACGCGGAGTTCAATCTGCTGCATGATCGCGGCACGTCATTCGGTCTCAGCAGCGGCGCTCGGTCCGAGAGTGTCCTGATGAGCATGCCGCCGCTCGCGCGGTGGGACTATGCCCCGCAGTTCGCGCCAGGCTCGATCGAGCAGGCGTTGCAGGAGATGCTCGTTCCGCGGGACTGGACAACGTTCGACAATAGGTCAAGTGCTTGACAGTTTGGCCCTGAGCGGCCATTTCTGTTGGGCGAATGAACGGCAATCCCCTCAATCCGCCCTTCGGGACCGCTGACCTCACCAACTGTGATCGGGAGCTGATCAATCTCCCGGGATCGGTGCAGCCGCATGGCGTGCTGCTGGTGCTTCATCCGGTCCACCTCCATGTCCTGCAGGCCTCGCTGAATGCCGAGGCGGTGCTGGGAAGCTTCGGTGCGTCCCCCATCGGCCGGCCGATCGATGCCCTCGATCCCGAACTCGGTCAGCGGATTCGTGCGCTCCGAGATGAAGGAGCCCTCACGACGCTGGTGCCGGCCGCCGCCCGCACCGATGACGGCGGCGTCGTTCGGCAGTTCGAGGCGCTGATCCACCGGCTGCCCAACGAAGGCATCGCCGTGGAGCTGGAGTCGGTGGTGCCCGATCCCGTCGCCCGGCCAGGGGAGGAAACCGCGGGCCGCATCTCCGCGGTGCTGACAGAAGGGATCGCCGCGCTCAGCGCGGCGTCCACGCTGCCGGCACTGTATGAAGAGGCTGTCCGCGTGATGCGGGAACTGTGCGGCTACGACCGGGTCATGGTCTACAGGTTCGACCCAGAAGGCCATGGCGAGGTGGTCGGCGAGGCCAAGCGCGACGATCTCGAGCCGTTCATCGGTCTGCACTATCCGGCGTCCGATATTCCGCAGCAGGCCCGCGAACTCTATCTCCGCAACCGGATCCGTCTCTGCGCGGACGTGGCCTACGAGCCGGCGCCACTCTTTCCTCGGCTCTCCCCCATCACGGGGGGAGACGTGGACATGTCGATGTGCTGGCTGCGCAGCATGTCGCCGCTTCACTTGCAGTACCTCACCAATATGGGAGTGCGGGCCACGCTCGTGACCTCGCTGACCCGTGGTGAGAAGCTCTGGGGGCTCATCTCCTGTCACCACTACAGTCCGCGGCGCCTTCCGTACGAGGTGCGTGCGGCGTGTGACATCCTGTCCGAGATGGTGTCGACGCGGCTCTCCGCGCTCGAGAGCCTCGCGATCGCGCAGGCGGAACTGCTGGTCAGCCGGCTGGAGCAGCAGATCGTCGAATCGCTCGCGACCACGGGTGACTGGCGCACGACGCTGTTCAGCTCCCCCAAGCTCATCCTGCAGGCGATGGAGACCTCGGGAGCCGCGCTGGTCCATGAGGGGGAACTGGTCACCGCCGGTGATGTGCCATCGTCGGAGGACATCCGCGCGATCGTGCGATGGATTGGGGAGCAGCATCCCCGCGACGTCGTCTTCTCGACTCACGCGCTCTCCCGGGTGGCCCCGGAATTCAGCCATCTCACCGCCTCGGCCGCGGGCGTCGTGGCGATCTCCCTGTCCGGTCGCGCGCGGGACTATCTGATCTGGTTCCGCCCTGAGCAGGTACAGACGGTCCGCTGGGGCGGCGATCCGAGCAAGCCGATCGACCTGACCGATCCCTCCAAGCTCTCGCCGCGGCGGTCGTTCGCCGTCTGGACCGAGGTAACCAGGGGCTCCTGCAAGCCCTGGCTCGATTCCGAAATCAGCACGGCGCGCGCCATCCGCACCTCGCTGGTGGACATGGTCCAGCAGGTCCAGGCGGTGCGGGTGCTCATCGCCCAGGATCAGTTCAGCCGGGTGCTCAAGGTCGTGGAGGTCGCGCCCGAGCCTACCCTCATCATGAATGGCGACGGGCAGATCGTGGTCGTGAACCGGGCCTTCCGTGAACTCGTGGGACCGGTGCCTGTCCAGTTGAGTTCCGCCGAGGATCTGGTGGGACTCTTCGGGGGCGACAGCGAGGTGCTGGCGATGGTGACGGCGTTGCGCGTCGAGCGACGTCTCTGGACCGGAGAGCTCACACTCCAGAGCCCGTCGGGGGCGGGGATTCCCATCTCGCTCCGCGCCGAGCCGGTCCCGGGCGACGAAGGGGGAGATTTGGGGTACGTCGTCTTCGCGACCGACCTCCGCGCCCGTCACGATGCCGAAGCGGCCCGTCGCCGGGTGCAGGATGTGATGATCGAGGCGCGGCGCCGCTCGCGCGCCGAGGCCATCGATTCGGAAACGGCGCGGACCTTCGGTCACATGATCGAAGCGATCCTGGCGCGGGCGCGCCGCGCGATGACCGACATCTCGGTCGGGACCGGCAAGACGCCCGCCCCGCATGCGATGGCGAGTCTCGAGGCTCTCACCCAGCGCGCCGCCGAGCTGGCCCTGCAGCTGGAGAGCTACGCGGCGTCGCGCCGCCGACGCTGACCCCCGGAGTCCTCGCTAGTCCAGCGCCTCGAAGAGCAGGGCGTTGAGTTCGAACGCCGCGAGCGCCTCTCCCACCACTCGATCCGCAAGCACCCGGTCCATAGGCAGCGCATCCAGCGCGGCACGGTATGCGTGCTTGAACGCGTCCGGGTCGGGAATCTCAGGGAATTCGTAGAACGCCACCGCCCCCGGTCCCGTCTCGCCGAGCAGTCCCAGGACGATCCGCTTCAGGATCTGTCCCCCCGAGAGATCCCCGAGGTACCTGGTGTAGGAGTGCGCGACGAGCAGCGCGGGTTCCTCGGCCGCGCAATGGATGCGTTCGACGTACCGGAGGGCGGCGCCAGTCGACGGGAAATCGGCCGCCCAGGCCGGGCCCGCGAGGCTGACGAGGTCGCGCTCGAGCGCCGGGAGACGGGCGAGGCTCGGGTGATAGATAGGAGCGACCATGGGGTCGGTCGCATGCCGGTCGAGTTCGGATTCGAGGGCCTTGTAGACGGGATGCAGATTGGCAAGCAATGCCGCATAGTGGCGGGGCTCGAGCTTGCCGGTCAGCATACTGCGCATCAGCCCGCTCCGTTCCGCCCGGGTGTGCGCCTGTTTGGTCTCCTGGCGGAGCCGGGTAGATAGGGTCTCAGTCTTCACGGCATGATCCTGTTCCTCGCGGGTGAGATGCAAGATTGTCCGGTGTCGAGGAGCGGGCAAGCGCACCACGGGCCGGACGGTGATGTCCGGCCCGCGGGCTCCGGTGCGACCCTGAGGAATCGTTCAGGGGCTTTGGTCGTGGCCGGTCGTGTGCGTGTTCCGGCCCGTTCGAGGACCGGCCGCCGGGCCCGGTGGCGCAGTTCGGCGCACTCAATGCCGGGCCCCGCCTGACGGATTCCGTATCAGGGGAGTGAGGCAGTATGTTGGAGTTCACCGCCCGCCAGACCGGTGCGAAGCCGGCCTTCATGGATGCTCACCTGCTCGCGAGGTTGCTGATGTCCCGCCGCGCTCGATCCCTTCTGTTGACGCTTCTCCTCGCCGGCAGTGCGTTCGGCTCCCTCTCGGGCCAGGCCGCTCCAGCCACGAAGCCGGCACCGGCGCGGCCGAAGGTCGCGACCACCGCCGGCGCCAAGCCGACGCTGGTGACTTCGGTTGAGGGCCTGACGGAATACCGCCTGTCCAACGGACTGCGCGTGGTCCTCTTTCCCGATGCCTCGAAGCCCACCGCCACCGTCAACATCACCTATCTCGTCGGCTCGCGGCACGAGGGCTACGGCGAGACCGGCATGGCCCACCTGCTGGAGCACCTGGTGTTCAAGGGCACGCCCCGGCACAAGAACATCCCTCAGGAGCTGACGGAGCATGGTGCACGGCCGAACGGGAGCACCTGGTTCGACCGGACCAACTATTTCGAGACCTTCAATGCGAGCGACACCAATCTCATCTGGGCCCTCGACCTCGAGGCCGACCGGATGATCAACAGCTACATCGCGAGGAAGGACCTCGAATCCGAATTCACCGTGGTGCGCAACGAGTTCGAGTCGGGGGAGAACGACCCCGGCTCGGTGCTGGAGGAGCGGGTGCTGTCCACGGCGTTCCTCTGGCACAACTACGGGCACTCCACCATTGGCGCGCGGTCCGACATCGAGCAGGTGCCGATCGAGCGGTTGCAGGCCTTCTACCGCCGGTATTATCAGCCGGACAATGCGGTGCTGTTCGTGACCGGCAAGTTCGATCCGGTCAAGACCCTCGGCCTCATCCAGCAGAAGTTCGGGCGGATCCCGAGGCCCGACCGCACCGGGGCCCTGAAGCTCTGGCCGACCTACACCACGGAACCCACGCAGGACGGTGAGCGAGAGGTCACCCTCCGTCGTGTCGGGGATGTGCAGGTGGTGATGGCGGTGTACCACGTGCCTTCCGGCGCCGCCGAGGACTATGCCGCGGTCGATGTGCTGGAACAGATTCTCGGCGATGAGCCCTCCGGCCGGCTCTACAAGGCGCTGGTGGAGACCAAGAAGGCGGCCAGCGTCGCCGCCTACGGCTACCAGCTGCGCGAGCCGGGGGTGCTCATCGCATCGGCTCAGGTGCGCAAGGAGGATGATCTCGGTGCGGCCCGAGCGGCGCTGGCGCAGGCCCTCGCGGACGTCGTCGCGCATCCGCCGACGGACGAGGAAGTCCAGCGCGCCAAGACCCAGCTGGTGAAGAACATCGAACTGACCCTGAATCGCTCCGACCGGGTCGGGCTGTCCCTGTCCGAATGGGCGGCGATGGGAGACTGGCGGATGTTCTTCCTGCACCGGGACCGGGTCAAGAAGGTCACGGTCCAGGATGTCGCGCGGGTGGCGGCCGCCTATCTCAAGCCGGCCAACGCGACGTGGGGCCAGTTCATTCCCACCGACAAGCCTGACCGGGCGGAGATCCCAGCCACGCCGGACGTGGCGGCGCTGGTCGCGAGCTATAAGGGTGACACCACCCTCGCGGCCGGAGAAGCCTTCGATCCGAGTCCCGACAACATCGAGAAGCGCACCACCCGGACGACGCTCCCCGGCGGGGTGAAGCTCGCGCTCCTGCCAAAGCAGAATCGGGGCGGGGCGGTGAATCTCAATCTGACGCTGCGCTTCGGCACGCTCGCGAGCGCGACCGGCAATGCCACCGTCGCCGACATGGCGGCGGACATGCTCATGCGCGGGACCCGGACGAAGAGCCGTCAGCAGATCCAGGACGAGTTCGACCACCTCAAGGCGCGGGTGAGCATGTTCGGCGGACCGACCTCGGTCCGGGTCAGCGTCGAAACGACCCGTCCCAACGTCGCCCCCGTGCTCCGGCTGATCGGGGAGATCCTCCGCGAGCCTGCGTTCGAGGGTAAGGAGTTCGAGGAGCTCCGCCGGGAGAATCTGGCCGGCATCGAGCAGAACCGCTCCGAGCCGACCGCGCTCGGCTCCAACGCCTATCAGCGCTACCTGAATCCGTACCCGAAGGGCGACCCGCGCTACATGGGCACGTTCGACGAGCAGGTGGCCGACTACACGGCCGCCACGCTGGACCAGGTACGCCGGTTCTACGCGGAGAACTACGGCGCCTCGAACGGGGAACTGGTGGTCGTCGGCGATTTCGACAGCCGCGAGCTCACCGCCACGGCGACCGAGCTTTTCGGGTCGTGGAAGAGTCCCGGCGCCTTCGAACGGATTCCGACCGAGTTCAAGGATGTCGCCTCGAACAGCATCACCATCGAGACGCCTGACAAAGCCAACGCCTTCTTCCTTGCCGGCATGAACCTGGCCGTCCAGGACGACGATCCCGACTATCCGGCACTGCTGCTCGGGAACTACATGCTCGGCGGCGGCTTCCTCAATTCGCGGCTGGCCGTGCGCATCCGCCAGAAGGAAGGGATCAGCTACGGCGTCGGTTCCGGGGTATTCGCGAGTCCGCTCGACAAGGCCGGCGGGTTCCAGACCTACGCCATCTATGCCCCGGAAAATGCCGCGCGGCTGGAGCAGGCCTTCCGCGAAGAGATCGACCGGGTGCGGAAGGACGGGTTCACCGCCGACGAAGTGCAGAAGGCGAAGGAGGGCTGGCTGCAGTCGCGCCAGGTGACCCGCGCCCAGGATCCCTCGCTGGCGGGACAACTCGGGAGCAATCTCTTCGTCGGCCGGACCCTCCAGTTCGATGCCGAATTCGAAAAGCGGGTCGCCGCGCTCACGCCGGAGGTGATCAACGGGGTCATGCGGAGGTACATCGATCCCTCGAAGATCACGGTGGTGAAGGCGGGTGATTTCGCCAAGGGCAAGCCGGAGCCGGCCAAGCCCTGAGGCTGCGGAGGTCTGCCGCTGGCTGTCACGCTCCCTCTGACGGCCGGCGGGTGACCGCCTTAGTTTTCCGGGCATGCCGACACCGCCGTTCTACTACCGGTTGTCCGAGGGAATCCGCATCACGGTCCGCCCGGTCTACCTGCCCGAGCGTTCAAACGGGGCGAAGCAGCAGTACGTCTTTGCCTATTTCGTGCGCATCGAGAACGTTGGCGAGCTGACGGCCCAGCTCCGCTCCCGCCGCTGGCGCATTCACGACTCGATCGGGGAGGACACGGCGGTGGAGGGAGAAGGCGTGGTGGGCGAGCAGCCGCTCCTTGCCAAGGGACAGGTGCACGAATATCAGAGTTTCTGCGTGCTCAAGTCTCCGAGCGGGCACATGGAGGGGGAGTACCTCTTCCACCGCGCCGACGGCACGACATTCAGCGCGGAGATCCCGCGCTTCCATCTCGAGGCGAGCGAGTCGGCGGAGCCGCACTCCTGAATGCGCGTCCTCGACCGCTTCGCCGAGCATCTCGAGGGGCTGCGCCTGGGGACGGGTCCGGTGCTGGTTGCGGTCTCTGGCGGAGCCGACTCGGTGGCCCTGCTCGATCTCCTCGTGCAGAGCCGCGAACACCACCAGCTCCAGCTCATTGTCGCCCACGTCGATCACGGCATCCAGCCGGAGAGTGCGCTCGTCTCCCATGAGGTCGAGGCGCTCGCCTCCGGCCATGGACTCCGGTTTGTCAGTACGAGACTCGAACTGGGGCCTGAGGCCAGCGAGACACGGGCCCGGACGGCGCGCTACGCCTGGTTGCGGGCGATGCGGCAATCGCTGGGTGCCCGCTGGATTCTCACCGCCCATCACGCCGATGATCAGCGCGAAACCGTGCTCATGCGGGCGCTCCGCGGCTCTGGCCCCGCCGGTCTCGCCGGCATGGCGGTCCGGGAACGGGGAGTGGCCCGGCCACTGCTCGGTTTCTCCCGGAAGACCCTGCACCGATACTGCCGGAGCCGAGGATTGCGCTGGTGGAACGACCCGGCGAACCGCGACGCTCGGCACCTTCGCTCCTGGATCCGCGAGGCGCTGCTCCCCGACCTCGAGGAGCGCATGCCGGACATCGGGCGGAAGCTCGGGGAGCTGCGCCGCCACGCCCACCGGGATCGCCGGGCCTGGGACGAAGCGCTCTGGTCCTGGCCCGGGCTCGATGCCTCCATTGAAGGAGGCTCGGGTTCGGTCGCGTGGCCGGTGCTCCTGGATCTGCCCGCCACCCTCGCCGCGAGTCTGACGGAGAGTCTGGTGAGGAGTTCAGGGGCGCCTGCAGGCCCCGCCAGGGTGCGGCGGGCGCTTGCGGCGCTCGCGTTCGCGCAGAGCGGGGCGACCGCTGACCTGACGGGGGGATGGCGGCTCGAACTGGCCTTCGGCCGATTGCGGGTCCTGCCGCCGACCGTGCCCGCCTCCCGAATGCCGCTGGAACTCAGTGCGCCGGAAGGACAGATCCGGTGGGGCCCCTGGCGGGTGCGCTGGACTTCGGAGACCGCTCCGCCCAACCAGGCCCGCGACGGTCGGACCGCCTGGTTCATCCCGGCTGGTCTCGCACTCCGGGCGTGGCGACCCGGGGATCGATTGGCCCCGCTCGGGGGTAGAGGTCACAGGCTGGCGGTGCGCTGCTTCCAGGATGCGCGGATTCCCCGAAGCGAGCGGGGAAACTGGCCCATGATCGAAGGGGCCGGCGCGCTGGCCTGGATTCCGGGGGTGTGCCGCTCCGATCTCCTGGTACCCACCGCCGGCACGCCAGCCCTCCGCATCGATGTCGAACCCTGTGGCTGATCCTCGAACCGGCGGCCGCGCCATTCGGGAGGTCGTTTTCGATCAGGCGGCACTGGCCCGGCGCGTCGCCGAGCTGGGGCAGGAGGTCACCCGGGCATACCCCGAAGGCGACCTGCTCCTGATCGGTCTCCTCAAGGGGAGCTTCGTGTTCCTCGCGGACCTGGTGCGGGCGATCGAACGCCCGTTGCATGTGGACTTCCTCATCGCCAGCTCCTACGGCTCGGGGACGACCTCGAGCGGAGAGGTGCGGCTGCTCTATGAGCCGTCGGCGGCGCTGGCGGGCAGGCATATCCTGCTCGTTGAGGATATTATTGATAGCGGTCGAACCCTGGCACTCCTGATGGACCGGTTGCGGTCACGGGGGCCTCGGAGCCTCGCGATTTGCGCGCTGCTGGATAAGCGCATCGCTCCCCCGTTGCCGGAAGTCCGGTTCACGGGGTTCGTGGCTCCGCCGGCGTTTCTGGTGGGTTACGGCCTTGATCACGCGGAGGATTTCCGGCACCTCCCGTACATCGCGGACCTTGGCTGAATGGCTGAACGCATGCCTCCGACGCCGCCCCGGCCTGACTGGCGGGGCCTGAGCAAGAACCTCGCACTCTGGCTCCTCGTCGCGCTCGTCGCGATGGCGCTCTTCCAGCTGATGAACAATCAGAAGAGCGCGGTACAGGAGTTCACCTATACCTCGTTCAAGCAGCAGCTGTCGAACGGCAACGTGAAGAACGTGACCGTGTACGACGGCAAGCAGCTCGAGGGCGACTTCGTCAATCCGGTCACCCAGGAGGACCGCAAGGCCACCGGCTTCGTGGTGCTCCTGCCTATCAAGGACAGCGAGCAGCTGCTCGGCGAGCTGGAGCGCTCGGGCGTGCCGATTTCGGCGAAGGAGCCGAAGATGGGCGTCGCGAACTTCCTGGTCGCGGCGCTGCCCTGGATCGTGATCATCGGACTCTGGGTCTTCCTGTTGCGCCAGCTCCAGGCCGGCGGCAGCCGGGCATTCAGCTTCGGCAAGAGCAAGGCAAAGCTGCTCTCCGGTGATACGCCCAAGCTGACCTTTGCCGACGTGGCCGGCGCCGACGAAGCCAAGGTCGAACTGCAGGAGATCATCGAGTTCCTCAAGGATCCGCAGAAATTCACCCGCCTCGGCGGGCGGCTCCCGAAGGGTGCGCTGCTGGTTGGCCCTCCGGGCACCGGCAAGACCCTGCTGGCGAAGGCCGTGGCCGGGGAAGCCGGGCGCCCCTTCTTCTCGATGTCGGGATCCGACTTCGTGGAGATGTTCGTCGGCGTGGGCGCCTCCCGGGTGCGGGACCTCTTCGAGCAGGGGAAGGCCCATGCGCCCTGCATCATCTTCATCGACGAGATCGACGCCGTCGGCCGCCATCGCGGTGCCGGCCTCGGCGGCGGGCACGACGAGCGCGAGCAGACGCTCAATCAGCTCCTCGTCGAAATGGACGGATTCGAATCGAATGACGGCGTGATCCTCATCGCCGCCACCAATCGCCCCGACGTGCTCGACCCGGCGCTGCTCCGGCCGGGACGCTTCGACCGCCAGATCGTGGTTGATGCCCCTGACGTCCGCGGCCGCGAAGGGATTCTGCGGGTGCACACCCGCAAGATTCCGCTGGCCGCCGATGTGGTGCTCGAGGTGATCGCCAAGGGCACACCCGGCATGGCCGGCGCTGACCTCGCCAACCTGGTCAACGAAGCGGCGCTGCTGGCCGCCCGACGCAACAAGACCCTCGTCGAGATGCAGGACTTCGAGGACGCGAAGGACAAGGTCATGCTCGGCGTCGAGCGGAAGAGCCTGGTCCTGTCCGAGGAGGAGCGCCGGCTGACGGCATACCACGAGGCCGGCCACTCGGTGGTCTCGATGAAGACCGAGGGCTCGGATCCGATTCACAAGGTCACGATCGTGCCGCGTGGACGGGCGCTGGGCCTCATGATGTCGCTGCCCGACAAGGATCGGTACGGCCAGACCAAGGAGTGGCTGATCGGCCGGCTCGCGATCGCCTTCGGCGGCCGGGTGGCCGAGGAGCTCATCTTCGGCGCGAACAAGGTGACGACCGGCGCTGGCAGTGACATCGAGCAGGCGACCGCGATTGCGCGTCGCATGGTCACCCAGTTCGGCATGAGTGAGAAGATCGGCATGATGGCGATCGGCGACCGGGAGCAGGAGATCTTCCTCGGACGCGAGTTCGGCCAGCGGCGCGAGGTCTCCGAGCGCACGGCCCAGGTGGTCGACGACGAGGTGAAGCACTTCCTCGATGAGGCCCACGAGGCTGCGCGGCGGATCCTCACTGAGAATCGGCTGCTGCTCGATCAGATCGCTGCCGCGCTGCTGGAGCGGGAGACGATCGACCGGGAGGACATCGATCTGCTTGCCCAGGGCAAGTCGCTCCCGCCGATGTCGTCCTCCGCGCCTCCGCCGCCGGCGCCGACGGCGGCCGTGATGCCCAAGACCGATCAGGCCCCGCAGCGGACGCCGATCCTCGGGGCGCCGCCGGCGGAACCCATGGGCGCGTGATCGCGCGGGCTCTCGGCGTCCACTCTCCTCGCGCGGTGGCCGAGGCCCTGCGCGCCAGGGGATGGGATGAGGTCAGGTCAGACGCGGCGGCCGGCGGGATGCTGGCCGCCGCGCTTGAGCTTTCCGGACTGGATGACACGACACTCCTCGCCCTGGTGCAGTACGCCGGACAGCTGGGACTCGAGGCCGTGACGGGGGACGACTGGGCGATTCTGGGTGGCAGCGAGGCACGACTCAGTGCGCTGGCCCGTCCGTGGGTCGTGCCGCCGGCCCTGGCCGAGGTCGCATCCGTCGTCGGGAGAATGCTGACACCCGAGATGCCGTCCGCCTGGCTTACGGCCCGTGGCCCGGTGCAGTTGAATCGGCCGGTGATCATGGGCATTCTGAACCTGACCCCTGACTCGTTCAGCGATGGTGGCCGGTTCCTCGAGCCCACGGAGGCACTCGCCCAGGCCGACCGGCTGCTTGCCGACGGCGCGGGCATCCTGGACCTCGGTGGGGAATCGACGCGTCCCGGGTCCGAGCCAGTGCCCGAGAACGAAGAACTCCGGCGGGTGATTCCCGTCATCGAGGCGCTGGTGCAGCGCCACCCGTCAGTGATGCTCTCGGTGGATACCGTGAAGGGCGGGGTGGCGCGCGCGGCGATCGACTCCGGGGCTGCCATCGTCAATGATGTCTCGGCCTTTCGCCTTGATCCTTCGATGGCGGGGGCCGTCGCGACGACGGGAGCCGGTGCCGTGCTGATGCATTCCCGGGGTTCCGTCAGTACCATGGCGCGCCTCGATCACGCGGAATACGCTCCCGAGGTGGTCTCGGCCGTGCGAGAAGAACTCCGCGCCGCGCTCGATGCCGGGCTCACGGCGGGGATCGCGTCGGACGCGATGGTGCTGGACCCGGGCTTCGGCTTCGCGAAAACCGTCGAGCAGAATCTCTTGCTGCTCGATCAACTCGCCACGCTCCGTACCCTCGGGCACCCTCTGCTCGTCGGTCCGTCCCGCAAGCGCTTTCTCGGCGGTGTGACCGGACGAGAGGTCGGCGAGCGGGATGTCGCGACGGCGGCCGCCTGCCTGCTCGCCTATGAGCGCGGCGCCCGGCTCTTCCGGGTCCACAATGTCGCGGTAACGCGCGACGCGCTGGCCGTCGGAGCCGCAGTGCGCGGGACAGGGTAGGCGGGCCGCTCCGCCACGTTCGTCGAGCCCATTCCTACACTTCAACACCACGCCACATGGATCGCCGTCCTCCGTATCTGCTCGCGGGTCTCGCCACGCTCCTGGTCCTGACGGGCTACGTGATCACACTCGCGCCGACGGTGACCTTCTGGGACGCGGGCGAGTTCATCGCCGCGGCCAGGACGCTGGGAATACCGCATCCCCCCGGCACCCCGCTCTTCGTGCTCATCGGGCATGTGTGGGGGACGCTGCTCCCGTTCGGTGAGTTCGCGCAGCGCACCAATCTGCTGAGCGCCACGCTCAGCGCGCTCGGAGCGGGCTGCTTCTTCCTCGTCGCACACGAGACGCTGGTCCGCAGCAGCCAGGAACTCGCCGGCGGGGCCGCCCGCCTGGTACAGGTCGGTGGAGGCCTCGCGGCGGTTGTCATCGCCGGGTTCACCTTCACCCAGTGGCAGAATTCGAACGAAACCGAGGTCTACGCTGCCGCGACATTCACGATCGCGGCGATCTGCTGGCTCTGCTTCGTCTGGCGGGGTGCGCGGGGAACCGCGCGCTCGCCCCATATCCTGCTGCTCATCCTGTATCTTGCCGGGATCTCGATCGGCAATCACCTGCTGGCGCTTCTGGTCGGGCCAGCGGTCGCGGCCTTTCTCGTTGCCACCCTCTGGCAGCAGCCAGCCGACGATCCTGCGGTGCGGCTAGTGGAGTGGGCGCAGGCGGCCGTGGTGGCAGGCACCTGGGCTCTGCTGATCGGCTCCGGCCTCGGCAGCGCGGTACTCACCACGCTCGGCGCCGGCTGTTACCTGGCGGCGGCACTCCTGGCCTGGCGCGCTGGAGTGCTTTCGTTCGCCGTCGTTTCGCTCCTGGTCTCATCCATCGGGGTGACGAGTTACCTCTATCTGTACATCAGGTCCGGCCAGCATCCCATCCTGAACGAGGCGCAGCCTGACAACTGGGAGTCCCTGCTCGCCGTCATTCGCCGCGCCCAGTACCCGATCCGGACGCCCCTCGACGATCCGACGGTCATGCACGGTCCCGACAACCCGGGGCGCAGTCTGCGGATCATCGGCCTCCAGCTGCTCAACTTTCTGCAGTATTTCGACTGGCAGTGGGCCAACGGCATCGCCGGGAGCATCAAGCTGGGTGCCTCACGCTTCCCGGTGCACGCCTTCGCAACGCTCCTGTTCGCCTCGCTCGGATTGCGCGGGTTGTTCCTGCAGCGCCGCACCGACCGGCCGGGATGGTGGCTGCTCTTCACGCTCTGGCTGGTCACGGGGCTCGGGCTCGTCGTCTACATGAACTTCAAGCCGGGCTTCAGCCTTGGGTACGACCTGTACCCCGACGTCAATGCCCATGAGGTGCGGGACCGGGACTACTTCTTCGTGGTGAGCTTCGTGGTGTGGGGACTCTGGGCGGGCATCGGACTGGCCTCGCTGGCCCGCGCTGCCGTGGAGCGCTGGCGGTCCGCCCCGGTTCTGGTCGCTCTTCCGCTCGTGCTGGTGGCGTTGATTCCCTTCGCCGGCAATTTCTCCGCAGCTGGGCGGCGCCACGGGACGGACGCGACCCTTGCGGCCGACTTTGCCTACAATCTGCTCAACTCGGTGCCGCCCTACGGCATCCTGTTCACCTACGGCGACAACGATACCTTCCCGCTCTGGTGGGCCCAGGAAGTCCAGGGGGTGCGCCGGGACGTGCTGGTCGTCTGCCTGGCCCTCACCGAGACCGACTGGTACAAGCGCCAGCTGCGCGACTTCCCGACCCGTCCCTTCGATGAGGCTGCGGCGCCGGCGCTCTGGAAGGGCCGCTCGCCGGTGGCCCCGACCTGGAAGCCGCATTCCCTCACCGATCAGCAGATCCTCGCCGCGCAGGGGGTGATGCTCTCCGAGGACATCACGCTCCAGATCGGGCCCATCACCCACGTGATCCGGAAGGGTACGCCGCTCTACAGCCGTGACTTTGCAGTGCTGCGGATTCTGCAGGACAACCTCGGCCGTCGCCCGATCGCCTGGTCGATGACCACGGGGGGCGAATTCTATGGGCTCGAGCGGTACGTGCTGCAGCAGGGCCTCGCCATGCAACTGCAGACCCAGATGGTGGATACCACCCGCGCCGATGTGGACAATCACCGGGTGCTGGGAGTGGCGCTGGACGTGCCCACGACCGAGGCCCTTTCGTGGGATACATACCGGTATGCCCGGCTGGGCCAGCGCGACGTCGGGGGCCTCGAACCGACGGCCATGGGGGTGGCAAACAACCTCTCCCTGCCATTCGCGCAGCTGGCCTACGCCTATGAGGCGCGGAAGGACCGGGATCGTGCGGTCAAGAATTTGAGCCGAGCCGGTGAACTCTCGACTAATCCCTCTCTCAAGCGCGCCCTCATGTCGATTCTGGCCCCGCCCCTCGGGGACTCCGGTCACTGACCCTGGGCCAGCTCCGGAGCGGGCTCCGGAAAGGCAGGGCGGGGTCTTCAAATAACCTCAACGCCCGCCTACCTTTAGACCCTATGCCGTACCCGGATCTGGCTGAACGCGTCATGGAGGTCCAGGGCCGGATTGCCGATCGCCAGGCCCGCGCCGGCTGGCGTCACCGAGTCGAGATCATTGCCGTCACCAAGACCCATCCCGCGGACGCGGTGACGGCGGCTGTCGCGGCCGGTCTCATCGCCGTGGGTGAGAACCGGGTGCAGGAAGCGTTGCAGAAGCAGGCGGAACTGCCGGGACTGGCGGTCGACTGGCACCTGATCGGCAGCTTGCAGCGCAACAAGGCCCGGCTGGCGGTGAACCGTTTCGCCCTGATCCACTCGGTCGACAGCGTCGAACTGGCGCGCGAGCTCGACCGCCGCGCAGCACCGGGCACTCGTCAGGCGATCCTCGTGCAGGTGAACTGCTCCGGCGAGCCGCAGAAGGGTGGAGTGGAGCCGGAGTCGCTCGCGGCGCTGCTCGATGCGCTGGCGACCCTGGAGCACCTCCAGATACGCGGCCTGATGACGATGGCCGAACTCACCGAGGATGAGACGCGCCAGCGGTCGGCCTTCCGGCTGTTGCGCACGCTTCGCGATGATGCGGAACGGCGGGGGGCTTCCCTGCCGGAACTGTCGATGGGAATGTCGGGGGACTATCTCGTGGCGGTCGATGAGGGCGCCACGATGGTTCGGTTGGGAACCCTCCTCTTCGGAGCACGAGGCACATGAGCGACGATGCCTTTCACCTGACGCCCAGCGATGTCCGGGCGCAGGAGTTCCAGCGGGTATTTCGGGGCTGTGATCCGGTGCAGGTGGACGAGTTCAAGGGCCGCGTGGCCGAGGAACTCGACCGGCTGCTGCGGGAGAAGGTGAAGCTGGAGGAGCGGCTGCAGGGGTTCCAGGAGCAGCTGCGCGCCTTCCGCGATCGGGAGCGGGCCATGAATGAGGCGCTGCTGGCGGCACAGCAGCTCCGAGTCGCCGCCCAGGAACAGGCCGAGCGCGAATCGGAGTCGATTCTGCGCGAGGCGCGTGCCGATGCGCTGCGCCTGGTCGGAACGGCGCAGGATGAGGAGCGCCAGGTGCGTGAGCGGCACGAGCTGCTGCAGCGCCAGTTTGCCGCGTATCTCGCCAATTTCCGCGCGCTCCTCGAGCGCCAGCTGGGGGAGGTCGAAGGACTCCAGGCTCACGCCCAGCTGACTCATCAGGTCCAGACGGAGCTCCTGCTCAAGCGACACGCATGACCGCCCCCAGTCTCTACGATCGAATCCAGCAGGCGGCCGCGTCCATTCGCGGCCGCACCGCCTTCACCCCCGACATTGCGATCATCCTCGGCACCGGGCTCGGCGGCCTGGTGAAGGACATCGCGGCCGAGGTGATCATCCCATACGAGGAGATCCCCGGCTTCCCCCTTTCGACCGTCGAGAGTCACGCCGGGCGCCTGATCCTCGGCACCCTCAGCGGCCGGAAGGTCGTCGCGATGCAGGGCCGGTTCCATCGCTACGAGGGCTACACGCTGCAGGAGGCGACCTTTCCGGTGCGGGTGATGCACGCCCTCGGCGCGCGAACCCTGGTCGTCACCAACGTGTCAGGCGGCATGCATCCGCTCTGGGCGCCGGGGGATCTGGTGCTGATCGCGGATCACATCAACCTCCTCGGCGACAATCCCCTCATCGGGCGGAACGACGAGCGGCTCGGCGGCCGGTTCCCGGACATGTCCGATCCGTACGATGCGGGACTGCGCGCCAAGGTGCGGGCGCTGGCGATCGAGCAGGGGATCACCCTGCGCGAAGGGGTGTACGTCTCCGTGACCGGTCCCTGCCTCGAGACGCGCGCCGAGTATCGCATGCTGCGGGCGATCGGCGCCGATATCGTCGGCATGTCCACCGTCCCCGAGGTGATCGTCGCGGTTCATCAGGGGATGAAGGTGGCGGGGCTGTCGATCGTCACCGACCAGTGCCTCCCGGACGCGCTGGAACCGGCCGACATCACTCACATCATTGCGACCGCGATGGCGGCGGAGCCCAAGCTCACCCGTCTCGTGTCCGCCCTGGTCAAGCAGATCGGCGCATGACCTATCGGCCGTGGCCGGACGGCGGTGCCGACCGGATGGAGCAGGACCTGCTGGAACGCTGGGCATCCGAGCGGCTCTTCGAGCGCACGCTCGAGGCGACCCGTGAGGGCGCGCCCTTCGTTTTCTTCGAGGGACCGCCAACCGCGAACGGCAAGCCCGGCATTCACCACGTCTTCGCGCGTACCATCAAGGACCTGATCTGCCGCTTCCGGGCGATGCAGGGCCGGTCGGTGACGCGGATCGCCGGGTGGGACACCCACGGCCTTCCCGTCGAGATCGAGGTCGAGAAGCAGCTCAAGCTCAACGGCAAGAAGGCGATCGAGGAGTTCGGCGTCGAGCAGTTCAACCGGCTCTGTCGGCAGAGCGTGTTCACGTACAAGGCGGACTGGGAGCAGCTTTCCAACCGCGTGGGTTACTGGCTCGACTACGATCACGCCTACGTCACCTACACCAACGAGTACATCGAGACGGTCTGGTGGCTGCTGCACCGGCTGTTCGAGAAGAACCTGCTGTATCGCGGGCACCGCGTCCTCCCCTATTGTCCCCGCTGCGGCACTGTCCTCTCCAGCCATGAGCTGGCCCTCGGCTACGAAGAGGTCAAGGACAAGTCGATCTACGTCACCTTCCCGCTCGAGGATGGTTCCGGTCGGGAGCTGGTCGTGTGGACGACCACGCCGTGGACGCTGCCATCAAACGTCGCCGCGGCCGTGCACCCGGAGCTCGATTACGGCGTCTATCGCAGCCCGAAGTTCCCCGGGCGTTCGTTCGTGATGGCGGTGAGTCGCGAGGCGAAGCTCAAGGAGATTGCGGGCGACGACCTGGTGATGGAATCGACGGTCCCGGGCGCGGCCCTCGTCGGGCTGCGCTACACCCGGCCGCTACAGGTGGTCCAGTTCGAGGGGAGCAGGAATCACTCGGTGGTGGTGCCCGGCAACTTCGTCACCGCGGAAGACGGCTCCGGCATTGTGCACATGGCCCCCGCCTTCGGAGCGGACGACTATGCCGCGGGCAAGGAGCACAATCTCGAGATGGTGCGGCCGGTCGGCGTCGACGGCACCTTTTTCGGAACGACCTGGCCCGAGATCGAAGGGAAGCTCGTCACCGCCGACGAGACCAACGAACTGATCATCCGTCGGCTCAAGGCGGATGGCCGGTGGCTCCGCACCGAACAGTATGTCCACAGCTATCCGCACTGCTGGCGCTGCCGCAGCAAGCTGATCTATTACGCGCGCGACAGCTGGTTCGTCCGGACGTCACAGGTGAAGGAGCGGATGCTCGAGATCAACCGCGGCGTGAACTGGCAACCGCCCGAGGTGGGCGAGGGGCGGTTCGGCTCCTGGCTCGAGAACAACGTCGACTGGGCTCTCTCCCGGGACCGCTACTGGGGGACCCCGCTGCCCGTCTGGGTGTGCGACCAGAATCCGGCGCACGTCGAGGTCATCGGCAGCTACGCGGCGCTGGCGGAACGCTGGGGCAAGGCGCTGCCTGCGGACTTCGATCCGCACAAGCCCTATATCGACGCGTACCGCTGGACATGCAGGTGCGGTGGGACCATGCACCGCGCAGTCGAGGTCATCGACACCTGGTTCGACTCGGGCGCGATGCCCTACGCCCAGTGGCACTATCCTTTCGAGCACGAGACAGAGTTCAAGGCCCACTTCCCGGCGGATTACATCTGCGAGGGCGTGGACCAGACCCGCGGCTGGTTCTATTCCCTGCTGGCGATCGCCACGACTGCGTTCGACAGCCCGGCGTACAAGAACGTGATCGTGAACGAACTGGTCCTCGATGCCGAGGGCCAGAAGATGTCGAAGTCGAAGGGCAACGTGGTGAATCCGTGGGAGCTCATCGGTGAGTTCGGCGCGGACACCATGCGGCTCTACCTGCTGGTGTCGAGCCAGGTCTGGCTCCCCAAGCGGTTCGACCGGAAGCAGATTCCCCAGGTCACGGGCGACTTCCTGCGCGCCCTGCGCAACAGCTACGAGTTCTTCCGCCTCTACGCGGCCCGCATCGACGCAGCGCCGGCCCGCTCGGCCCGCCCGGACAGCGACCGCTGGGTGCTGGGGCGACTCGACGCGACGGTCCACGCGGTCACGACGGCCTGGTCAAAGTACGAGCCGACCGCGGGCGTCCGCGCCTTGATGGACTTCGTGGTGGACGATCTCTCCAACTGGTATGTGCGGATCAGCCGGGAGCGCTTCTGGGCGCCGGAAGGGGAGGCGGATGCCGCCGCGGTTGCGACGCTCCGCGAGTGTCTCGTGGCGGTGAGCCGCTTGCTCGCACCTGCGGCGCCGTTCGCCAGCGACTGGCTCCACCGGGCTCTGACGGACTCGTCCGTGCATCTCGCGGGCTGGCCCGAGGCTGCGGCCGTTCCCGGGCGCGAGGAGGCGGAACTCGGCGTCGCGATGGATGCCATTCGGCGCCTTGCCTCGCTCGCGCGTGCGGCCCGGGAAACCGGCAAGCTGAAGGTGCGCCAGCCGCTCGGACGAATGCAGGTGGCGGTGCCTGTGGCGGCGCGCGGCCCGGTGTTCGAGCGGTTGCTCGGCATTCTCAAGTCGGAAGTGAACGTCAAGCAGATCGACATCGCCGAGTCCGACACCGATCTGGTCCGCCTCAAGGGGAAGGCCAACTTCCGCTCGCTCGGGAAGCGATATGGCAAGGAGACCCCGGCGGTGGCCAAGGCGGTCGAGCAGCTCGTGGCGGAGCAGCTCCGGGCCCTCGAAACCGGCGGCCAGGTCACCCTCCGTGTGAACGGGAGCGAAGTGGTTTATTTTCCTGAGGATGTGACGGTTGAGCGGGAGGTGGCGACCTCCTGGCTGGTGGCCAGCGACGGACCGTTCGTCGCCGCGCTCGACCCGACGATCGATGTCGAGCTGGCAGCCGAAGGGCTCGCGCGCGAGCTGATCTCCCATACCCAGCGGCTCCGCCGTGAAGCGGGTTATGACGTGAGCGACCGGATCGTGCTGGCGATCGAGGGGCCCGACGCCGTGCTGGTCGCGGGGCGGGCGCATCGGGAGTTCATCATGACCGAGACGCTCGCCAGGCAGTTCGAAGTGGGGGCAGGAATCGCGGATGCCGACCTCCGGCAGGCCGCAGACGTGGATGGTCATGGCGTCACATTCAGCATGCGGCGGCACGGTGCCGGCGCCTAGCGCCCGAGCGCAGTCGATCGGGCAGGGATAAGGGAATGAACAAGAAGCACCTGGCACATTTCGAGAAGCGCCTCATGGAAGAGCGGGCGCGAGTGATGAAGGAACTTGGCCACTACGACGAGTCCTTCAGCGCCACCTTGCAGAGCTCCGACGGAGACCTGTCGTCCTACTCGCTGCACATGGCCGACCAGGGGACTGACGCCATGGAGCGGGAGAAGCAGTTTCTCTTCGCGTCGCAGGAAGGGCGGTACCTCTGGCACGTGAACGAGGCGCTCCGGCGGCTGTACAAGACGCCGGAGAAGTTCGGGCTCTGCCACACCTGCTCGAAGGAGATCAACTTCGAGCGGCTCGATGCACTGCCGCATGCGAGGCTCTGCATCGAGTGCAAGGAGAAGGAAGAGAATGGAAAGCGGCGCTGAACGGCGACTGTACTGGGGCGCCGGGCTCGCCGTTCTCGCCCTCGACGTCGCGACGAAGTTCCTCGCCGAGCGGGAGCTGCTCCGCTCGGCGGGGCGCGCGGTGCTGGGGGACTGGTTCCAGCTGCGCCTGGTCTACAACCCCGGCGCGGCGTTCGGTCTCAACCTCGGACCGCTTTCCCGCTGGATCTTCATGGGCGTGGCAGTGGCCGCGGTGTTTCTGCTCTTCCGCTACCACCGCTCGGCCGAGCCCGGGGACTGGTTCCGTCAGCTGGCGCTGGGTCTCGTCAGTGGCGGGGCGCTGGGCAACCTGGTCGATCGGGTCCGGTCGAGTCAGGGGGTCGTGGATTTTCTGGATATCGGCGTCGGGGCCTACCGCTGGCCCACGTTCAACGTCGCCGACATGGCGGTGAGCTGCGGGGCCATCGCACTCGCCGTCTCGCTCTGGCGCGAGGATGCCCGTCGGGAAGCCGCCGCCGAAGAACCGGGACGGCCGCTTCCACCCGAACACACGCCACCCCAGCCCGTGCCGGCGGCGAGGAGTGAGGACTGACGAGTGGACGCCACCGCGGAACGCGCACCTGACCCCTCTCTCTTCGCTCCCTACTCCTCTCTGATGTTCTCGGTGCTGGCTCCGGCGACGGAACGCCTCGACCGATTCCTTGCCGATCAGCTGCAGCTTTCCCGGACCCACGCGGCACGGCTCGTGGCCGAACAGCGTGTCGCCGTCAACGACGTCGTCGCCCGATCGTCCCGAACGCTGGCGCGAGGCGAGCGGGTCACGGTGAACTTCCCCGAGACCGAGCCCCCGCGGCAGCTCGTCGCGACCGACATTCCCCTCGAAGTCGTGTTCGAGGATGAGTATCTCGCCGTGATCAACAAGCCGGCGGGGCTCGTCGTTCATCCGGCCCCGGGGCACTGGGACGACACGCTCGTGAATGCGCTGGTCGCGCGCGGAACCACGCTTTCCGGCGGTGCCGAGGGCCGGCCGGGCATCGTGCATCGTCTCGACCGTGATACCTCGGGGCTGATGGTCGTCGCCAAGACCGACCTGGCCCATCGCCGCCTCGGTGCCATGCTGGCTGCGCGGCGGATTACCCGGCGCTACGCCGCCCTCTGCTGGGGACACCTCGACGAAAGTCCCCTGGTCATCGAGGCGGCGCTTGCCCGGCATCCGAAGGACCGCAAGAAGATCATCGTTTCGGACGAAGGGCGGGCCTCACGCACCGATGCGTACGTCGTGGCCCGCTACGGGCTCGTCGATCTGTTGCGGCTCGAACTGCACACCGGGCGTACCCATCAGATCCGGGTGCACCTCGCGCACATCGGACACCCGGTGGTCGGCGACCCCGTCTACGGGGCAGGGGGCAGCCGCCGCATGACCGGGGGCACCCAGCGGCCCGTGGCCGAGGCGTTGGAACGGCTGGCCCCCCGGCAGGCGCTGCACGCCGCCTGGCTGCAATTCCGCCACCCGATCACGAGCGAACCGCTGGATTTCAGGGCGGAATGGCCGACTGATCTTGCGCCACTCCTGACGGCGGCGATGGGGGCCAGGGACGCCGTTGCTCCGGCCGAAGCCCTTCGGTATCTTCTTTTCTTTGAAGCACATGGCTGACTCCGACCCGGTCCGGCTGGTGGTCTTCCGTCTCGGACCGCTGGTGTGTGCCGTGCGTGCCACATCGGTGCGGGAGATTATCCCGGCCGGACGCTCGACCCGGATCCCCGGCGCGGCGGCCGCCGTGTCCGGGCTGGTCAACCTGCGGGGAACCCTCCTCACGGTCGTGGATGCTCGGCTCGCGGTGGGACGTGCCGATAATGGGGTGGCGGCCGAGTCCATCCTGGTCATGGAACAGGGAGAGCGCAGTTTCGGGCTGGCGGTCGACGAGGTCCTGGATCTCGTGGAGGTGACCGCGGACGAACTGGCCGCAGGTGAGGGCATGCCGGGGGTCGATCCCGGGGTGGTGGAGGCGATCGGCCACCATGGCGGTCAGGTGTTCGCAGTGCTCGATGCGAAAGCGATGCTCGCGCCGGTTTCGGGATAGCCATCCCGCCGGCAGGCCGGGGGAACGGCGCAACACGGCAACCGCACTACGGAGGGACGCGTGAGCCACACGGTGCTGGTCTGCGACGATGCCATCTTCATGCGCACCATGATCTCGGATATCCTCGCCCAGGCCGGTTTCGAGGTGGTCGGGGAGGCCGAGACGGGCCGTGAAGCCGTCGAAAAGTACCGGCAGCTCAAACCCGACCTGGTCACGATGGACATCGTGATGCCTGACATGGGGGGGATCGAGGCGGTCCGCGAGATCTGCAAGGATCATCCCGAGGCCCGCATTCTCATGTGCAGCGCGATGGGCCAGCAGGCGCTCGTCGTCGAGGCCATTCAGGCGGGCGCGAAGGATTTCGTCGTCAAGCCGTTCCAGCCGTCCCGGGTTCTCGAAGCGGTCCAGCGCGTCCTCGGCTGAGGCCGCCATGGACCTCTCCCGCTACGCTGCCCTTTTCCTCACCGAGAGCCGTGAGCAGCTCGGCGCGTGCGGACAGGCGCTGCTCGAGTGGGAACGTACGCCGGCGAGTGTCGAGCCGGTCGTCAGTCTGTTCCGCGCCATGCATACCTTCAAGGGCATGGCGGCGGCGATGGGCTATTCGAACCTTACCGAACTGGCCCATCGCAGCGAGTCGATCCTCGATCTGCTTCGCAGCGACCCCGCGTCGGGGCGGGAGCTGATCGATCTTTTTTTCAGGATCGTGGATGCCCTCGAACAGGGGGCCGAACGGGCGATGGCGGGCGGCGACGCCCAGCTCGACTTCACCCCGCTCCTGGGGGAACTCGACCAGGCGTCGGCCGCCACCGCCCCCACGGGGAGCTGGGCGATCCCGGTCCCGGAGATCGTGGCTCCGGTGGCGGCGCCCGGGCGCGAGGTCCGCGTCACCATCCGTTCCGGCGCAGTGATGAAGGGGGCGCGGGCGCTGCTCGCGCTCCGGAAAGCGGAGGCCCTTGGGACGGTCAGCGGGGTGCGCCCGCCGCTCGGAGCGTTCGAACAGGAGCTGTTCGACGGCCGGTTCAGTTTCCACTTCAGCGGCACGGCGGAGGATGATGCCCTCCGTGCCGGACTGGAATCCGCAGGAGATGTCGCGGCCGTCGAGATCGGCGCCGCAGACACCGGAGCCTCGGGCGAGGGCGGAGGACGGAGCCGCCAGATCCGGATCGATCTCAAGCGGCTGGATGCGATCATGAATCTGGTCGGCGAGCTGGTCGTTGCCAAAGGGCGGCTGGCCGAGCTCGCCGACCCCGCAGACTCGCCGGAGCTCAAGGCGGTCGGGTCACGCATCAGCCGGATCGCTTCCGACTTGTACGGCGAAGTCGTGCAGGCCCGGCTGACGCCGGTCTGGCAGGTGTTCGACCGGTTTCCCCGGGTGGTCCGCGATCTTGCGAGGCAGCTCGGCAAGCGAGTCCGGTTCGAGGTCGAGGGGGAGGACACTCAGCTCGATCGCACGATTCTGGACGAGATTGGCGAGCCGCTGATTCACCTGCTGCGCAACGCGGTGGATCACGGCATCGAGTCGGCAGACGTGCGGGTGGCACACGGCAAGCCGGAGGAGGGGCTGATCCGGATCACGGCCGCCAGCGATCGCACGACGGTGCTGATCCGCGTCATCGACGACGGCGCGGGCATCGATCGGGGCAGGGTGCTCGCGGATGCCAAGCGGGCGGGCCTGGTGCCGGACCAGCTGGCGGAACTGACCGACGATCTGCTCCTCAGGGTGCTGTCACGGCCGGGGTTCTCGACGGCCGAGCAGGTGACGGACGTCTCCGGACGCGGCATGGGCATGGATGCGGTTGTCTCGCGGCTCCGGGCGCTCGGCGGATCCGTCGACCTGACGACCGCCCCCGGACAAGGCAGCACCTTCACGCTGCGGCTGCCGATGACGCTGGCCATCGTCCGCGCGCTGCTTGCTCAGGTGGGTGACGAGCGCTACGCCATTCCGCTCGCCGGGATCGCCGAGACGGTGGAATACCACCCGAACCGGGTGGCGGCGCTCGAGGGACGCGAGGCGTTCGTGCTGCGCGATACGCTGGTGCCAACCGTGCGGCTCCGGGAACGCTTCGGCGTGACCGGCCCGCGACCGCCCGGACGGTCCCCGGCGGTGATACTCGATGTGGGCGGCCGTCGCGCGGCGATCGTGGTGGATGCACTGATCGGTCAGCAGGAAATTGTGGTGGAGCCCTTCGAAGCGCCGAAGGGCACCCTGCCACTCTTCAGCGGGGCGACGATCCTCGGGGATGGAGCCCCGGCGCTGATCGTGGATCCCGCGGCGCTGGTCTGAGGAGGCCCGAATGGACGACGTGAGGGAACTCCACGCGCTGCAGCGTGACGCGCTGCGCGAAGTGGCGAACATCGGGGCGGGGCACGCAGCCACGGCGCTGTCGCAGCTGACCAACCGGCGCATCATGATCTCGGTGCCCGAGGTCAACATCGTCCGTCTCGAGGAAGTCCCGGAGATCCTGGGCAAGGCGGATGATGTGGTCGCCGCGGTCCTCATGCACATGATGGGCGACCTCACGGGCCGGACCCTGGTGCTGTTCCCCGAGGAGTGTGCCCGCACGCTGTGTGACATCCTGCTGCGGCGCCCACCGGGCACCACGAAGGCGTTCGACGAAATGGAGCAGTCCGGTCTCAAGGAGGTCGGCAACATCCTCTCCAGCGCCTACATGAACGCGCTGTCGGACTTCATGGGGATGATGCTGGTCCCGTCGGTGCCGAGCCTTGCCATCGACCTCATGGGGGCGGTGCTCACCTCCATCTACATGAATTTCGGGTATGACCGGGACTACGTCTTCTGCGTCGAAACGCAGTTCCTCTTCGAGGACCCGGGGCTCAAGCTGCGCGGCCATTTCCTGCTGCTCCCCGACCTCGCGAGCCTCCGGGCCATCTTCGACGCCATCCGGCTGACGTGAGGGTCGTGTGACCGGATCGGCGCCCTCGGAACGCGATCTCACGGTCCTCCGCTCGTTCGCCCGCCGCATCGATCCGGCTGATGCGGGGGCGCACAACAATCTTGGCGTCCTCTACTACCAGAAGGGCCTCGTTCCGGAGGCCATCGAGGAGTTCCTCCGCGCCCTCGAGCTCGACCCGCGGATGCAGGTCGCCACGGAGAACCTCGAGATCGCCTATCACGCGACCGGCTACTACGATCGCCGTCTCGCGGAGCTGCGGGAACGGCTGCGGCGCGAACCCTCCGATGTGCCGGCCCGCTGGGAACTCGGGCGCACCTGTGCGGCGCTGGGACACTGGGATGAGGCGGTCGCCGAATTCCGGCTGATCCTCAGCCGCAAGCCCGACGACATCGCGGCACTCCTGCAGGTCGGTCTCGCCGAGCGGGGCCGCGGCAATCTCGAGGCGGCCACCGCGGCGTTCGAGCGCGCCCGCACCCTGGATCCGCACTCCTCGATCACCCTGTTCTACTACGGCGAGGCGCTGTACAACCGGGGGCTCTCGGAGCAGGCCCGGCTCGCGCTCGAGTCGGCGGTCCAGAAGAACCCCGACAACGCGGACGCCTATTACCTGCTCGCGTTCGTCTATGGCGACCTCGGCGACCACGAGAAGGCCCGGCTCGCCACCGCACGCGCCACCACCCTGAACCCCACGCTCGCGCGAGCACAGAACAATCTGGCCCTCAGTCGCTACGGTCTCGGGGGGGAAGGTCCGGGGGCCGTCTCCCCGCGGACCTCGGTGCCGCGCCCCGCCGTTGCCGAAGGGTCGACCCTCGCGCACTACAACCTCGGCCTCGCCTTCCGGCAGAAGGGGTACTACGTCGAGGCGCTTCGCGAGTACCGGCTGGCGCTCGAGGCGGGCGAGGACGGTCGTCTCGTCAGGCAAGCCATGGCGGAGGTGCACCTCCTCCGCCGTGACATCGCGGCGGCGCTCGAGCTGTATGATCTCCTGCTCGCCGAAGATCCGGCGTCCCCCAAGCTCTGGAATGAGCGTGGCATCTGCCTGCACCAGTCCGGGCGCCGGGACGAGGCCACCGTGGCCTACGAGCAGTCGGTCACGCTCGATCCGGAGTACGCGCTCGGCTGGAACAACCTCGGCGTGCTGCGCACTCAGGCCCCCGACGGAGACAGCGCGCTGGAGGCGTTCCAGCGGGCGCTGCGCCTGCATCCGGACCTCGTCGCCCCGCGGCTCAACCTGGCACTCGCGCTCTTCCATCGCCGCCGGCTGCAGCTCGCGCTCGAGGCCTACCGCCAGGTGCTGGCGGACCACCCGCAACATGCGGTGGCCTGGAATGGCGTCGGCCTCGTGCTGGTCGAACTCAAGCGCTTCGAGGACGCCAAACACGCCTTCAGCAGGGCGGTCGAGGCCGATCCGGCGAATGCGTCGGCGCACTACAATCTCAGCTTCACGCTCAGCCACCTCGGCGACTTCGACGGGGCGCTCCGCGCCACCAAGCGCGCCCTTGAACTGGAACCGTTCTACGTCGCCCAGAAGTATGCGCTGACGATCGATCTGCAGTATGAGCACCCGGAGATCGCGATCGTTCCGGAGATCTCTGCCGACGTGACCGCCGACCAGGTGGGCGGGGAGTTCCACTTCGACGAGCGCCTTCTCGACCGGATCTTCGAGGAACTCGATCCGGCGGAGCGGGCTCCGGTGCCCGTCGCCGCGGAGGATCCACTCGCCCTCGCCTCCGACTACATCGCCAAGGGATTCCTCGAGCACGCCACCGCGCAGGTGGAGCGCGCGCTGGCCCGTGGCACCCAGCCGGCGCGGGCGACCACGCTGCTCGGCGAGATCTACGCCCGCCGGGGCCTGCATGGCGAGGCGCTCGACCGCTTCCGTCAGGCGCTGGCCCAGGAGGCGACCCAGCCGCGCGCACTCCTCGGCGAGATCCGCGCGCTCCTCGCGATGGGCCGGGGACTGGAGGCCGTGGAGCGCGCCGAAGAGCTGCTGCAGCTCGCACCGGACGATGTAGAGTCGTTCGTGGCCGCCGCCCGGGTCCGGCTGGTCGCCGGACATGCCGGCCCGGCGCTGGAGGCGCTGCGGCAGGCGCGCGTGCTCGAGCCGGGACGCTCGGACCTGCTGCAGCTCGAGGCGAGTGTCGCCGCGCAGCTCGGCGATGTCGAAGGGGCGGTGGATGCCTGCCATGCCGCGCTGCAACTCGATCCGATGGTGCCGCAGGTCTGGCTCGACCTGGGGCGGCTCGAGGAGCGGCGGGAGAACTGGACCGGGGCGCGCCTCGCCTATCAGCACGCCCTCGATCTGCTGCCGACGTACATGGACGCCTCGCTCGCGCTGGGAGACCTGCTGCGCCGGACCGAGTCGCCCACCGTGGCGGTCGCCTACATGATCGACGTATTGATGGCGGAGCCCTGGGATCTCGAGGCGCTGCTGCTGCTTGCCCGGGCGCTCCTCGACGAGGGCCGTCCCGATCGAGCCATCGAGGCCCTGGACCGTGTGCTGAAGTTCGATCCCGATCACGAGGCGGCGCTCTTCCATCGCGGCGTGGCCCTCGCCCGTTCGCGGCGCTATGGCGACGCGGTGCGCGCGTGGGAACGGGTCGTCCAGGTGGAACCCTCGGGGCCGTACGCCCAGGCCGCGAGAACTCATGCCCGCTCCGCACGCGACCTCGCTCACATCTTTGCCGGAGCGGCCTGACCCGTGGCGATCGAAGGCCCGCTCAAGGAGCTGAGCATCCATGACGTCTTCCAGTTGCTCGATCTGAGCCGGAAGACCGGGATGCTGCGGGTCACCTCCGATCTCCGCCAGAACGCGGGGACGGTGTTCTTCGAGGATGGTGTCGTGGTCGGGGCAGAGATCCGGAGCAATCCGCATCCGCTCGGACGACTTCTGGTGCGTGCCGCGCGGGTGAGCGAGCAGGATCTCATGCGTGCCCGCGCCCTGCAGACTGCGGGGGACAAGCGTCGCCTCGGCGAGATTCTCGTCGCCCAGAGCCTGGTCACGCCGCGCGATCTTGCCCGTTACGTGCGGCAGCAGATCGAGGAGGTCGTGTTCGAGCTGGTCGGCTGGTCGGAAGGCTACTTCGCCTTCGACGAAGGGAAGCAGGGCGACTGGCCGGTCGAGGCTGACACCAGGGTCGCCACCGGTCTGCTGCTGATGGAGGCGGCGCGCCGCACCGACGAGTGGTCCCGGATCGAGAAGAAAATCACCCACCTCGGCCTGGTGCCCCGGCTGGCGCCGGTCATCGATACGGGCGCTCCGCTCGATCTCCTGCCCGCCGAGTGGGAGATTCTCGCGATCGTCGATGGGGAGCGTTCGGTGCGGGATCTCGCGGCGGCGCTGGGTCGGCCCGAATTCGAAGTCGCCCGAACGCTCTTCGGGCTGGCCACGGCCGGCATTATCCTGCTGGAGGATCCGGCGCGGCGCGCGATGGAAGCCATCGGGAGCGCCGATCTTCCGATTCTGCTCGGCGAGGTGGATCAGCTGCTTGGTTCGGGCGATCCCGCGTCGGCAGTGCAGGCCGCACAGCAGGCGGTCGCGGGACATCCGCAGCAACCGCTCGCGCACCTCGCCTATGGGCGCGCCCTGCTCGCGGCCGGCCACACCGCCGAGGCGGCGGAAGCGCTCTGGCAGGCGGCACAGCTCGACCCGGCATCGGCGCCGGCGCAGCGATTGTTCGGCCTGGCCCTCGCCGGCGTCGGGCGGTTCCGGGAAGCGGCCCAGGTGTGGGAGCAGTGGAAGCGCCTCGCGGGCAAGCCGCCCGAGGAAGAGAAGCAGGTGGCGATGGTGGAGCGCGTGAAGCAGGCCGCTCTGGCTCTCGATCTCGCCCTCAGGGGGTCCCGTGACTGAGGACATCCGCGCACTCAGTGCGCAATTCGCTGCCGACCCGTCGAGTCTGGTCTTCCTGAGACTGGGCGAGGCGCTCCGCCACCGCGGTCAGGTGGAGGCGGCGCTCAAGGTCGCGCTGCAGGGTCTTTCCCGGTATCCGCATCTCCCGGATGCCCACGACCTCTACGCCCGGATTCTGGCCGACCGGCAGGACTATGCCACCGCGTTTGATGAGTGGGATACCGTCCTGCGGCTCGCGCCGCAGCACCTCGGCGCGCACAAGGGGATCGGCTTCCTGTACTATCGCGCCGGCGAGCCGGAGCACGCGCTCTACCATCTGCGCTTCGCGGCCCAACTCGATCCCCTGGATGAGGGCCTCCGCGTCGCGGTCGAACGGGTGGCGGGCGGCCGCGAAATCTGGGATGCGCCGATGCCTGACGAACCGCCGGCGCGGGGGGGCGAGCCGGCCCCGGTCGCTGCGCCACCCGCGCCGGGGGATCCTTTCGCCGGGATCGAAGGGGGGACCGACCGGCTCCTGCTCGTGGACGCCGACGGCCTCCGTCTCGGAGGCGGCCTCGCGGACCGCCACGGTCGCGATGTGAGCGATCAGACGGCCGCCATCGTCGCGGGCACGACCCGCGAGGCGGGCCGCGCCGCCAAGCTGCTCGAACTCGGCGAATGGAGCACCCTCGCCATCGAGGGTGCCGACATGAGCATCTGCCTCCTGAATCCGACGGCGGACACGAGCCTGCTCGCCGCGATGGAAGCGGGGCGCCCCGCCGGTCAGCTCTCCTTCTTCGCCGAACGGGCGGCCAAGGCCGCCCGGATCTGGCTGGAGCGTGTGCGATGACCAGGTACGCTCCGTTGCTCGAGGCGCTCACCCGTCTGCGCGGGATCCGGGGCGCGATGGTGGTCGAGGCCGCCGATGGCCTGGTCGTCGCGGAATCGCTCATGGGGGGAGTGAAGGGCACGGCGCTCGCGGCGATGGCCGCCAACATCGCGACCCGTGCCGTGGATCTCGCCGGCGGCGCTGCGGTCGGCGCACCCCGCTTCGTGCACCTGCAGGCCACTGAGGGGGCGCTGCTCGTCGCTCCGGCCGCGGGGAACCTGGTGCTGGTGGCCGTGGCGAGCCGCGATGTTCCCCTCGGGTTGCTCCGGCTGGAGATGCTCCGCATGGCGGAGCGCCTGAGCTGATGCAGGCCATCGAGCCCTGGGTGCTGGGTCCGCTCCGGTCCTTCGTCGGTGAGAGCTCCGCCAGGCTGGCACTCCTCATGACGACGTCGGGGCAGGTGGTGGCCCAGCACGGTTTCACCGGGGCGCTCGACCTGATGTCGGCGGCGGCACTCGGCGCCGGGATCATCGCCTCAAGCAGCGAGCTGGCAATGCAGATGGACTGGCCGCCGTTCCGGATCGTGGCGCACCAGGGGGAGCGGTTCAGTCATTTTCTCGCATGGTTCGATTCCCCGCGCGGGCGGTGGGTCGGACTCGTCGTCTTCGGCAGCGAGACCAAACTCGGGGTGGTCCAGGTGTACTTCGATCAGCTGGTGGAGGAACTGGTGGCGGCCGCGCCGCCCGAGCCCGTGCAGAAGAAGGAAGTGCTCGCCGCGGATTTCGAACGGGAACTTAATGCGAGCCTCCGGGCCCTCTTCGGACGCTAGATCATGTCCCTCGTCAACTTCACCACGCGCGAGATCACCTGCAAGATCGTGTACTACGGTCCGGGGCGGTCGGGAAAGACCTCGAACCTGCAGTACATCTACGGCCGGGTGCCGGAGTCGCGGCGGGGCCGCATGGTCAGCCTCGCGACCCAGACCGACCGCACCCTCTTTTTCGATTTCCTGCCGCTCGACCTCGGCGTGATCAGCGGGTTCACTACCCGTTTCCAGCTCTACACCGTGCCGGGACAGGTCTACTACAACGCCACCCGCAAGCTGGTGCTGCAGGGCGCGGACGGTGTGGTGTTTGTCGCGGACAGCCAGGCGCGCCGTCTCGAGGACAACATCGAAAGCCTGCAGAACCTGCAGGCGAACCTGCTCGGTCAGGGCGTTGATGTGCGGAGCTTCCCCCTCGTCCTGCAATACAACAAGCAGGACCTCCCGGCGGACCTCATCCTCACGCCACCCGATCTCGACGATGCGCTGAACTTCCGCGGCTACCGGAGCTTCCCCGGTGATGCCCTCCGCGGGGCCGGCGTCTTCGAGACGCTGAAGGGCATCTCCGAGATGGTGCTCAAGCGCCTGGCCGCGACGGGCAGCGGAGCGGCCTGATGACCCGGCTCAACCCGCGGCTCCGCTTCGACTCGTATGTCGTCGGCTCGGCGAACCGGCTCGCCGTCACCGCCGCCCGGGCCGTCGCGGAATCCCCCGGTGCCGTGTACAACCCGCTCTTCGTCTATGCCGGCTCCGGACTCGGCAAGACCCACCTGCTGATGGCAATGGGCCACCACGCCATCGCGGTGAATCCGCAGCTGACGGCCGAGTACCTGACCCTCGACGAATTCGTGGAGTCATTCCACGCCGCGATCGCGGCCGGGCAGGGCGAGGCGTATCGGCGGCGCTACTCCGACGTTGGCGTCCTCCTGGTCGACGACGTCCAGTTTCTCACGCACCGCCGGGAAATGCAGGCCGAGCTGTTCCGCCTGACGAATACGATGCTGACCTCGGGGCGCCAGATCGTGCTCTCGAGCGACCGGCCGCCGAACGAGATCGAGGCGCTCGACGAGCGGCTGATCCAGCGGTTCGCCGGCGGCCTCGTCATCGACATCTCCGCGCCGGATTACGAGACGCGGGTGGCGATTCTCCGCCGCCAGGCGGAAGAGCGGAAGGCGCAGTTCGATCCGAGTGTGCTCGAGGCCGTCGCCTCCCTGCCGATCGGGAGTGTGCGCGAACTGATCGGGGCCTTCAACCGCCTCATCGCCTATCAGGCGGTTCGTGAGAGTCCGCTGACCTCCACCGAGGCGCGCGCCGTGCTGGCGAAGACGATGCCGGCCACGGTGCGCACCGCGCCGGAGCCCCCCACCGTGGCGCCGGAAGTGATCGGCAACATCGAGCCCGACGAACCCCAGGCGCCGCCGGCCGCCGGGACGTCCGGAAGCGGCGACGAGTTCGGCTCCTTCCTCTCGGAGATCTCCTCCGCCGTGGCCCGGCAGGTCGAGTCGTGGCGCGGGCGGGTCGCAGAGGCCATCGTCCGCTGGCAGGGTGAGGACTTCCGGACGGACCGCCTGCAGCGGCTCCTCGAAGGGGAGTCCCCCGTCGATCCCGATGCCGCGCTCCGCGACTACGAAGAGGACATCGAGAAGCTCAAGGCCCTCGCCGCCGAGGCCCGCGAGCTCGACGTTGCCGTCGCGGGTCTCGCGGTCTTCCACGATCCCGACCGCCTCACGGAAGCCGAAGCCGAATTGCAGAAGGCCCGCGAGGGACTGAGCCCGCCGCCGGGGCCATCGCCGATCTGGCGGCTCGAGGAATTCGTCGCGTCGTCGACCAACAAGATGGTGACCACGGCGGCGCAGGGCGTTCTGGAAGACCCGGGCGGGCATTTCAACCCGCTGGTCATCATCGGCCCCGTCGGCGTCGGCAAGACCCACTTGCTGCACGGCATGGGGAACGCCCTGGCGGAACGTCCCGGGATGGTCGTGGCCTGCCTCGGCGCCGAGGACTTCGTCGACGACCTGATCAAGGCCATCGACCGGGACCGGGTCGCGTGGTGGCGGGCACGGTACCGCCGGATCACCGCGCTCCTGCTGGACGATGTGCATCTGCTCGGCGGCAAGGATCGAACGCAGGAAGAGCTCTTCTGGCTCTACAATCTCCTCGCCGATGCCGGGAGCCAGATGATCTTCACGTCGGCGGTACCGCCACAGGAACTCGAAGGGATCGAACCGCGGCTGCGCACCCGGCTCGAGGCGGGGCTCGTCGTCGAGCTGCCCCAGCCCGATCGGGACGTCCGCGAGGCGATCGTCGGTCGCATCCTGCGTGAAAAGGCGGGCGAAGCGGAGCCCGAACTGGCCGCCTATCTGGCCGCCCGCCCGGTGGAGACGGTGCGCGCCCTGCAGGGACTGGTGCAGCGCGTCCTCGACGCCGGCGAGATGGAGAACGAACGGCCCTCGGCCGGTCTCGCGCGGCAGGTGCTCGAAGGCAGTCCCGCCGCGCCCGCGCGCCGGACGACCGGAACCAGGACCAGCGGCCTGCTGTCGCCCACCGGCAGCCTGCGCAGCCGTGAGAAGCTGGTCTGGGACTGGCCCGATATCGCCGACCGCCTCATTGAGGAGGTGCGCTGATGGCGATCAAGGGCAGTCTCAAGGAAGCCAGTCTTCCCGACGTGCTCCAGCTGCTGGCCCTGGGGAAGAAGACCGGCTGCCTCGCCGTCGCCGACCGGCAGAACTTCGGCTACATCTACTTCGAGGATGGCCGGATCTCGTACGCCTCGATCGTCAACCGGCGCGACCGGATCGGCGATCTGCTGCGCAAGAACCAGCTCGTGACCAACGAGCAGCTGGATCAGGCGATCCGCCTCCAGGAGGTGCATCGCGATCGTCGTCTCGGCGACATCCTGATCGAACTCGGCGCGGTCGGGCGGGAGCAGCTCGAGCGACTGCTCTTCCTGCAGATCGAGGAAGCGGTCTACCACCTGTTCACCTGGGTGCAGGGGACGTTCAACTTCGAAGCCGGCGTGCGGCCCGAGCAGCAGGTCTTCACCGTCTCGATCAACCCCGAAAGCCTGCTCCTCGAAGGCGCGCGGCGCGTCGATGAGTGGAGCCAGATCGAGAAGAAGATCCCGAGCTTCGACCTCATCTTCTCCGTCGATCCGGCGCGCGCGCCGGGCGAGGACGTCGACCTCTCCGGCCACCAGCGGCGCATCCTGCCGCTGCTGGATGGGACCCGCGATGTGCGCCAGGTGGTCGATGAGTGCTCGCTCATCGAGTTCGAGGCGGCACAGGCACTGTACGGGCTGATCACGGCCGGGTATGTGCGCCGGGTCGGCACCTCCGCGAAGGCGGCGCCGCCGCGCGCCAACGACGTGCGGGTCCAGGAGCACCAGAATCTCGGCGTCGCCTTCTTCCGCACCGGCATGCTGGACGAGGCGCTCCGGGAATTTCGCCGGGTCGCCGAACTGCGGCCGGACGAAATGGGCGCGCTCTTCTATCTCGGCCTCATCGCGCTCAAGCAGGCGCGCTGGCTGGAGGCCGTGGATGTCCTCCAGCAGGCGTCGGAGCGGGGGGGGCGCCGTCCCGCGGCGCTGCACAATCTGGCCTTCGCGCTGGAGCAGCTCGGCCGGCTCTCGGAAGCGGAGGCGACGTACGCCGAGGCCGCCTCGAAGGCCCGAGACGACGCGCGCATCATGATCGGCTGGGGTGTGACGGCGCTCAAACGGAACGATCCGGAGGTCGCGGTGAGCCGCCTGCAGCGCGCGGCCGAGCTGCTCGGCGACCGGGTTTATCCTCCCACCTGGTACTGGGCGATGGCCCTCGCCACCGCCTGCCAGGGGGACCTGACGACCGCGCTGGAGGTCGCTGAGCGCGGCGTCATCGCGCACCCGAATACCGCGGCACTGCGGAACAATCTGGCCGCGCTGCAGGAACTCGGCGGCGATCTGGCGAGCGCGGAGATGATGCTGCGGACCGCCCTGTCGGAGGATCCGACGCTGGCGCAGGTTTCGAAGAACCTCGGCGACCTGCTGTATCGGGCGGGACGCTACGACGATGCCTTCGAGGCCTACGAGCGGGCGGCCAAGCTCAGCCCCGACCTGGGGGATGATCTCTACTTCAAGATGGGGAACATCGCCTTCAAGAAGCGTGATCGCGATCGCGCCCGGACCTGCTGGAAGCGGGTTACCGAGCTCAACCCGGGCCACCAGCTCGCGCGCGCCAATCTCGATACCCTGGACGCGACGGCGTGACACCGCACGAAGACCCGGCCTTCAGCGCGCTCGCCGCACGGATCGCCCAGCATACCGGACTGGATATCGGCGTCTACAAGGAACGGTGCCTGCGCCGGCGGATCGCGGTCCGGATGCGCGCCTGCGGCGCCGAGGACTATGCCGCCTATGTCGGCATGCTCGACAGCACGCCCGCGGAACTCGAGCTGCTCGCCGACGCCCTCACGATCAACGTCACCACCTTCTTCCGCAACCGCGAGACCTGGGACTGGCTCGGTGCCCATCTCCTCCCCGAGCTGCTGGCGGAGCGGGAAGGGCGGCTGCGGGCGTGGAGTGCCGGATGCGCGAGCGGCGAGGAGCCGTACACGCTCGTCATGCTCATTGCCCAGGTGCTCGACCGGATGGGCCGGCAGGACTGGCTCCCGCGGGTGCAGGTGGACGCGACCGACATCGACCGCAAATCGCTCGAACGGGCCGCCGCCGCGATCTATCCCGAGCGCGCGTTCGCGGAGATGGATCCTGTCGTGCGTGCCCGCTGCTGTGTGGCGGTCGGCGAGGGGCGATTCGCCGTGCAGGATGGGCTCCGGGCTCTGGTCGACGTGCACCGCATGGAGCTGACCGGCCGGTGGAACGCGAAGCGGGAATACGATCTCATTCTCTGTCGCAACGTCATCATTTACTTCGATCGGGACACCCAGGAACGCCTGATGGAGCGCTTTGCCGACCGGCTCGCCCCCCGCGGAGTGCTGGTCCTCGGGAAGGTGGAGACGATCCTCGGTCCCGCGCGGACCCTCTTCGACCTGGTGGAGCCGCGGGAGCGGATCTACCGGAAGGCCGCCTGATGGCCGACGAGATCATCGTCCGGGTTGCCGAGTATCGCTCCGCCAAGGGCGATACCACGCTGGCCACCCTCGGACTGGGAAGCTGCGTCGCGATCCTCCTGCATGACCCCGTCAGTGGGGTGGGAGGACTCGCGCACATCCTGCTGCCGTCCCGCTCCCTCAGCCGTTCCAGCGATAACCCCGGCCGCTTCCCGCAGACGGCGCTCCCGGCCATGGTCGAGGAGATGATCGGCCTCGGCGCCGACCGCCGCCGCCTCGTGGCGCGACTGGTCGGCGGCGCGAGCATGTTCCAGAACCTGGTCCCGTCGGGGTCGATGCAGATGGGGGACCGCAATGTCATCGCGGTGCGGGAGGTGCTGAACCAGCTGGCCATCCCGATCGTCGCGGAGACGGTCGGGGGCAGCCAGGGCCGCTCCGTCTGGTTCCACGTGGGGCAGGGCGCCATCACGCTCCAGTCGGTGGGGAAGCGTGAGCAGGGACTCTGAACTCCCCGGAGTGCTGGTCGTCGACGACAGCGCCTTCTTCCGTCGGCTCGTCAGCGAGCTCATCGCGGGTTCCGGAGAGTTCCGCGTGGTGGGGACGGCCTCGAACGGGCTCGAGGCGCTGGAGCGGGTGCACGCGCTCCACCCCGACATCGTGACGATGGACCTGCAGATGCCGGAACTTGGTGGCCTCGATGCCATCGGCTACATCATGTCCGAGGCCCCGCTGCCGGTCGTTGTGGTGAGCGCTCACGCGGGACATGGCTCCCCGGCCGCGATTCGCGCGCTGGAACTCGGTGCCGTCGAGCTGGTGCCCAAGGACGATCCGAACGGTCGCATCTCCGCCCTCCGGATTGCCCCGCGGCTGCTGGCCGCGTTGCGTGCCGCGATCGCATCGGATGTCCGGCGGCTGCCCGTGCTCGCCCGACCGCGGTCGAGCGGCGCCCAGGCGGTCTTCGCGCGGCCAGCGGGAGAGGCGCGGCGCTGCGTGGCGATCGCGGCGTCCACGGGCGGGCCGCGGGCCCTGGCGGAACTGGTGCCGGGACTTCCGCTCGGACTCGAGGCCGCGACCCTGATCGTGCAGCACATGCCTCCGGGTTTCACCCGGAGTCTGGCAGAGCGGCTCGACGGACTGAGTGCGCTGCACGTGGTCGAGGCCGAGGACGGCATGGAAGTGCGCGCTGACACCGCCTACCTCGCGCCGGGGGATTATCATATGCGCGTGGAGTCCCGCTCGACCGGCTTGCGCCTCGTGCTCGATCAGCAGCCGGCGGTGTGGGGTGTGCGGCCCGCCGCCGATCCGCTCTTTCATTCCGTCGCTGCCTGCTTCGGCAGTGCGGCGATCGGAGTCGTCCTGACCGGACTTGGCAAGGACGGCGCGGCCGGGCTGCGGGCGATTCACGACGTCGGCGGCGTCGGGGTGGCGCAGGATCGTGGCACGGCGACGATTTACGGAATGCCCGGTGCCGCGCTTGAGGCGGGGGGGGCCGACCTGGTCCTTCCGCTCGGGGCGATTGCCGAACGGGCCGGGGCTCTGCTGCGGGAACTCCCCCGCCGATGAGCGCCACGGGCGTCCTGCTGGTGCGCACCGACGGCCGAATGCTCGGCATCCGGCTCGCCGATGTGGCGGAAATCGGAGATACCGGCGCGGTCCAGCTCGTGCCGTCGTCGATCCCCGCCTTGCGGGGGGTGACCACCGTCCGGGGCCGGCTGGTACCGCTCTTCCATCTCGGCGCACTCATCGGGGAGCGGGCCTGCCCGAGCGGGGCGCCGGCGAACACGATGGTCCTGGCGCAGGTCGGAGGTCGATGGATCGCGTTCGAGGTCGACGGGGCAGACGCCGCGCCTGACGAGGAAATTCTCACCACGTTTCTGGAGAGCGCGGCGGGGAGCTGGACCCTCGGCGCCGTGCGCCGTGAGGACGGCTGGGTACCGATCCTCAATCTCGATGCCCTCGCCGAGCGCTGGCAGGCACTGGAGAAGGCCTCATGACGATGGGTGATGAATTGCAGTTTGTGGTGTTTCGACTGGGGAGCCAGGAGTTCGCGCTGAGCATCACCCAGGTCGAGCGCATTCTGCGCTACGAACCCCCGGCGCCCCTCCCGAACGCCCCGGAGTTCCTGGAGGGTGTCGTGCGCTATGGCCAGAGCGTGGTCCCGCTGGTCGATCTGCGGAAACGGGTCGGGCTCGAGGCGACCTACCGCGAGGAGACCCGGACCATGGTCGTCCATTATGAGAAGGAACAGGTCGCGGTCGTCGTCGACGTCGTGGTCGAGGTCCTCCGCGTCGACGCGACAACGATTACGGCTCCACCGTCCATGGTCCGCGGCCTCGCCGCGAGCTACATCAGTGGCATGATCGCCCGGCCCGGCCGGACGATCGTCGTGCTGAACGCCGCACGCCTGCTTTCGAGCACCGAGCGGCTCGCCCTTTCGGAGACACGCGCGTGAGTGACCTACCCGCCACGGACCCGCTCGTCGCCGGGTTCCGACAGCAGTACCGCGACGTCGCCTCCCGACTCGAACAGGCCACCTCGGGGTCCGAGCGGGAAGCGGTCAAGCGCGAGATCATCGCCTTCTTCAAACGGGTGGACACCGCGCTGACGGAGCTGGGCCAGGTGAAGGAGGAGATCCGGGCCCTGGTCGACCGGTACAAGCAGATGGCCACGACGACCGACACGGCGCAGGCCCCGCAGTTCACGGGGGCCAGGCCGGTGGTCCAGCAGGACCACCTGGGCGCCTCGACCTACATCGAGAAGGGCTGGAGCCTGATCTCCCTCGGCGACTACGCCGGAGCGATTGCCTCACTGACCAAGGCCCTCTCGCTTGCGCCGTCGGAAATCCAGGCCCAGTCGCTCCTCGGCTGGGCGCAGATGCTGCACGAGGACTACGACGACGCGCTTGCGACCTTCTCCCGCGTGTTGATGAAGGAACCGGCCAACTCGCTCGCCCGGATCAACGTCGGGTACATCTGCCTCAAGAAGCGGATCTTCGGCGAGGCGATCGAGCACCTCTCGAAGGCGATTCGTCTGGACAACGACCGCAAAGCGACGCTCTACGCCCACTACTACCTGGGCCTCGTCTATCTCGAGCGGGAGATGTTCGAGGACGCCGTCACCTTCTTCCAGAAGACCCTGCGCCTTGGCCCGAACCTGATCGAGGCGTACTATGAACTCGGCCGGGCCAACTGGTTCATGGGCGACAAGCCCGCGGCCAAGGCGGCCTGGGTCGACGGATTCAAGGCCAACAAGTTCAACCCCTGGGGCAAGCGGTGTAAGGAGATGGTCGACCTCACCGAGGGCGGAGGCGAACCCCCTCGCGGTTCCTCCTAGCCCTCTCGCTCCTCGCCCTCCAGGCGCCTCCCGGCGCAGTGCAGGTCGGGCAGGTGACGGTGGTCGCGCCTCGCGACCGCCAGCAACTCGGCATCGCGCTCGCCGAACGTTCGGAGCGGCCGGTTGACTGGCCCGGCCTCGGGCGACGCACCCCGCCGCCCTTTGTCCTGGTGCTGGTCAGCGATTCGCAGTCACTCGCCAGGGTCACTCGCGGTCGAGCCCCTGGCTGGGGCGCTGGCGTCGCCTTTCCCGGGGCGCGCACCATCATCCTCCGGGCCGATCTCCCCGACATCGAGCAGACGCTGCGTCACGAACTCGCCCACCTCGTGCTGCGCACGAGTGTGCGAGGCCGGTTGCCGCTCTGGTTCGATGAGGGATACGCCGCGTGGGGGTCCGGGGAGTTCTCCCGGCTCGCCAGCCTGGAACTCAACCTCGCCGTCGCGTCGGGGAAGCTGCCGACGCTCGAAGAGTTGAGCCGGATGCTCCGAGGCTCGGCCGTCTCAGCCGATCTGGCCTATGCTCTTGCGGCCTCGGCGGTGCTCGAAATCGTCCACCGTCCGCCTCCCGGTGGACTGACTCCACTGCTGGATCGGCTGCAGCGGGGAGAGGACTTCGAGGCCGCCCTCACCGAGGCGACGGGGCTCTCACTGGACCGCTTCGAGGAATCGTGGCAGGCCTCGCTTCGTCGGCGCTATAGCCTGCTGACCTGGCTCGTCGCCGGCGGCATGTGGTCGCTTGTGGCCTTCAGCCTCGGGGGCCTGCTCTGGTACCGTCGGCAGCGAGACCGTCCGCGCCGGGCCGCGCTGGATCAGGGCTGGATCGTGGATCCGGAGCCGACCGTTCCGGATTCGGAATCACCGGCCCCGGACGGGCCACCCGTTGACCGGGAAGCCCAAACACAGTAAGCTCAACCCCCATGCCAAGTTCCGACTCCATCGCTCCCGGGCAGAAGCTGCGCTTCGGCCGCCGCAATGTCCTTCTGCTTGGGGCGGCGCTCGTCTCCCTTGCCGCTGGATACTTCTGGCTCCATGCCGGAGGGACCACTGGCGCTGCAGCACTGCTCGTTCTGGGCTACTGCGTGCTCTTTCCTCTCGGAATCGCGCTCTAGCCGCTCGACGGCGGGGTGGTAGAAGCAAGGCAGGCTTACGCCACGGGTCGCTCGGCAGGGCGGCGCGGAATTTCTTGTTTGTCCCGGGCGAATAGCTCAGCCGGTTCAGAGCGCCTGCCTTACACGCAGGATGTCGGGGGTTCGAATCCCTCTTCGCCCATACTGTTCTCGATTCCGGTACGCCGGTTGCATCTGTCGTCCGGTGACCCTCTTTTTGTGGAGATCATGTGATGCGCGTGGCCCGTCTGCTGATTCCCACCGTGCTCGCGGCGACGACCGCGATGGGGCTGTCCGCTCAGATCCCGACCCGCCGTCCCCAGACGCAGGGGCCAGCCCCCAACGCCGTCCGGCTGCTGGTTGGCAATCCCTTCTCGTACAACGCCGAAGATTCCTCCCACGCCGTCGCGATCGGCGAAGGGCTTCGCGTGCGGATGGACAAGATCGTCAATGGCGACTTCCGCGTCGTCACCCGCGTCGAGATGAACGAAGCGCTCAAGCAGTTCGGCTACCCCATGGATGCGATCCTCGGGCCGTTGCCGCTGCGGAGCCTCGCCCAGTCACTCAACGCCAGGGTGATGGTGCTCACGACGTTCTCGCACGACGGCAAGGGCAGTCACGTGGTCAACGCACGACTGGCGGGATTGAACGATGACGCCGGCGTGGTGGTCACGACGCCTGAAGGCGAGTTCAAGGATCACGCCCAGCTTGGCGCGAAGCTGGCCGATGGCTTCGGGCCGGCACTCAAGTCGTTCGCGGATGCCAAGGCCTGCGTCGAGCAGTCGCGGAACGCGCCCGAGAAGGCCATCACGTCCGCCAAGAAGGCGATCGCCGTGCTTCCCACGCATGGACTCGCCAATCTCTGCCTCGGCGAGCTCGCGCTTGCGCGTGGCAAGAAGGCCGACAGCGCCGAGGCGATGGCCTACTTCCAGACCGCGACCAAGGGCGACCCGCTGAGCCTCAAGGCATGGACGAACCTCGCGGCCGGTTACGAAGCGGCAGGGGACACCGTCCGCACGATCGATGCGCTGAAGGAGATGCTGCTGATCGCGCCGACCAACCAGCCGCTCCGCGAACTCGCCTTCAAGAAGTTCCTCGCGTACGGACATCCGGAGATCGCCGAGCAGGTGGCGGATGACGGGCTCAAGCTCGATCCGGGTAACATCGACCTGTTCGAACTCCGGGCCAACGCACGGATCTTCCGGGAGAACTATTCCGGCGCCCTCAACGACCTCGAGCAGATCATCGCGCTCGACTCGGCCCGCGCCGACAGCACCTTCTACATCAAGTACATGGTGACCGCCGGGGTCCAGCCTGACACGGCCCGGCTGGTGAAGTTTGCCTCGATCGCAGCCCGCAAGTTCCCGGACAACCTGACGATCCTGAAGCAGGTGGCCGGCGCCTACTCCCAGGTCGGCATGAGCGACAGTCTGATGGTGGCGCTGAACGTCCTGGTGCCGCTGGATACCGCGAGTGCGGTTGGCTATGCGCTGCAGCAGGCGAAGGCCATGCAGGACGCCAAGAACCATCCAGGGGCTCTACCGTTCATCGATTTTGCCGCCAAGTACGGCGACGCGGCCTCGAAGGAGGGCGCAGCGGGGCTGCTGCTCAACGGGACGCTGCCATACCTCCAGCCGGCGCAGCAGGATTTCACGGCGGCCGCCAACGGCCTGCGCCGGGTGATCACGCTGGCCAACCCGCAGGGGCGCTACGCGCCGATCGCGAATCACTTCCTCGGTCTGGCTCTCGTCAATCTGATCTCGAAAGCCGACAAGGAGGCCGAGACCGGCAAGTCGTGTGACGGTGCGAAATCGGTCGAGACGATGACCGCCGAAGCCGAGACGGCGTTCGGCCTCGCTGGCCCGTACGAGGCCCAGAAGGCCGCGCGAGACCAGATGCTGGCCTACCTGACGGGTCTCAAGCCGCGGACCGCCTCGATGATCCGGGTCTACTGCAAGTAGACTGGAGTCACTGGTTTGGGGGGAGCCGGTGCCGCTGGCGCCGGCTCCTCTTTCTTTGGCCCTGCCACTACCGTCGGACTCCGCCCTTACCTATATTCTCCGCCCGCATCCAGGGGCTGTAGCTCAGCTTGGTTAGAGTGCCGCACTGTCACTGCGGAGGTCGCGGGTTCGAGCCCCGTCAGCCCCGTTGGTTATCAACCGCCACCCCGTCCGCCTCAGCGGGCGGGGTGTGCTGCTTTGAGCCCCGTGAGAGACGACGTGAACTCCTCCGGTTCTGCGTATCATCGGCCCGTCCTCGCCACCGAGATCGCGGAGGCGGCCCTCGGTGCGTCCCGGGTGGTCGACGGGACGCTGGGGGGCGGTGGACACAGCAGCCTCTTTCTCGCCGCGGGCGCGGAAGTACTCGGGATCGATCGCGATCCCGACGCCATCCGGGAGGCGCACGCTCGGCTGGGGGACACGAGGGTCCGATATCTCGAGGCGGCCTACGCCGATGCCGAGGCGCTTGCGGCGATTCGTGCGTTCCAGCCGGAGTTCATTCTCCTCGATCTCGGGGTCTCCTCGCATCAGCTTGATGCCGAACCCCGCGGATTCAGTTTCCGGCCCGGCGCGCCGCTCGACATGCGCATGGGGCAGGCCGGTCGAACGGGCGCGGACGTCCTCAATCATGATTCCGAAGCGGAACTCAGGCGGGTGTTCGCCGAGTACGGGGACGAGCGCCAGGCGGGACGGCTCGCCCGGGAAGTCGTCCGGCGCCGCTCGACCGAGGCCTTCGCGACCAGCGATCAGTTCGTCAATGCGATCCGCGCCGTCCTCGGCCCGCGCAGCGGTCCCGGCGATTTCGCGCGGCTCTTCCAGGCGGTACGGATCGAGGTCAATGGCGAACTCGAAGGACTGGCCCGGGCGCTGCCCGCCATGCGTGACGCCCTCGCCCCGGGTGGGCGACTGGCGGTGATCAGTTATCATTCCGGGGAGGATCGCGTGGTCAAGCACGCATTCCAGGAATGGTGCCGGCGCTGTATCTGTCCGCCAGAGAGCCCGATCTGCACCTGCCGGGGCAGGCCTCTGGGACGACTCGATCCGAAGAAGTCCCTGCGGCCCTCCGAGGCCGAAATCGCGACCAACCCGAGAGCGCGCAGTGCCACCCTCCGCATCTTCCGGAAAGTCGAAGTTTAGGGGACGCCACTGGGTCATGCTGTGGCTGTTCGTGTTTCTGGCCGCCGCTGTCGCGATCCAGGCACGACAGACCTCTGCGGTCCTCACGGCGCAGCGCGTCGCCCGTCTCGCCGAACAGCGGCAGGCGCTCGAAGCCGAGCGGGCGGAGTTGCAGCGGAGCATTCGGCTGGCCACGGGCCTCAAGGACCTGGGGCAGAAAGCGGAAGCCAATCTCGGCCTGCACATGCCCCAGGATTCCGAGTTCGTGGTGTTCCCCCTTCCCGCACACGGACGCTGAGCATGGCCAAGGTCAGCGCCCGGATCGCCATGCTGCAGGTCGTGCTGGGAGTCGCCGCCCTGGCGGTGGTCATCAAGGCGGCGCAGCTGCAGCTGGTCCAGGGCGCGAAATGGCGTGCCGAGGCGGAGCGCACCAGGCGGGAACGGGTCATCACCCCGGCGCGCCGAGGCGGCATCTATGACCGCAACGGCGTCGCGCTGGCGGTGACGCAGGAGTACTTCGGCGTCGGCATCGCGCCCAACGAGCTGCGGAACCGGGCCCAGGATGTCCGGCTGATCGCCAAGGCGCTGGACCTTCCCCTGGCGCAGATGCAGCGTGCCGTCGCAACGAAGAAATGGGTCGCGTACAACGGGCCCTTCACCGGCCTCGAGGTCCAGACGCTGCGCGGGATGCGGGGTGTCTACCTGGATGGCTCGTTCGCACGGCACTATCCCGCGGGGCCGCTCGCACGCGGCGTCATCGGGTCGCTCCTGCCCGACGGCGGCCGCGGGGCGAGCGGCATCGAACTCGCCCTCGATTCAACGCTCACGGGGCGGCCGGGACTCGCGGTGTTCCTGAAGGATCCGAGCGGACGCCGCTACCAGTCTCCCGGCCGTGTCGAACGAGAGCCGATCGCGGGGAAGGACGTCTACCTGACGCTCGACGCTGAGCTGCAGGAGATCGCCGAGCGCGCGCTCGACGGGGCGATGTCTCAGTTCGACGCGCTCGGAGGCGATGTCGTCTTTCTCGATCCGCGGACCGGCGAACTGCTGGCCCTTGCCTCACGGCAGACCGTGGACGGCAAGCTCGTCAGCAACAAGGCGTCCTTCTTCACCGATCCGTTCGAGCCCGGCTCGACCGCCAAGCTCTTCGCGGCGGCCGGATTGCTGCGGCTTGGTCGAGTCCAGCCGTCCGACGAGGTCTTCGCGGAGCAGGGCAAATGGCAGATGGAGGTCGACCGTCGCGGTGACACCCGGATCATCACCGACGCCCATCCGGTGCAGGGCAATCTCACGCTCGCCAAGGCCATCCAGGTCTCGAGCAACATCGCGATCGGCAAGTTCTCGACCCGGCTCTCGAAGATCGAACAGTTCCAGACGATGCGTGATTTCGGATTCGGCAGTCCGACGGGCGTCGAGTTTCCCTCGGAGGCCCGGGGCTCGCTCCGCATGCCGAACGAGTGGGACGGCTACAGCAAGCCGAGCATCGCCATGGGCTACGAATTCACCTTGACGCCCATCCAGCTGGCGGCTGCCTACGCCGCCATTGCGAACGAGGGAATCCTGCTCACACCCACGCTGGTGCGCGAAGTTCACGATCTCGCCGGTCGGGTGTCGTACCGGCACCGCCCAGAGCCGGTTCGCCGTGCCATACCTCCCGAGGTCGCGAAGACGCTCATCGGGTACCTGACGGCGGTCGTGGAGCAGGGGGGCACCGCGGAAGCGGCGCAGCTCGCGAATTACGTGCTCGCGGGAAAGACGGGCACGGCGGTGCGTCACGACGGCAGCGCCTACCAGAAGGGGCACTACACCGCGTCCTTTGCGTCGATCTTCCCGGCAAACGACCCGCAGCTCGTGGTGGTGGTGAAGATCGACGATCCGAAGAAGGGCCAGTATGGTGGTCAGACGGCGGCGCCCGTCACTCGGACGATGCTGCAGGAGGCGCTCGCCGCGGACCGGAGCGCGATCGACCGGAGCCGCCTGACGGGGCCACCGGCGGCGGCGCAGGAGGAGCCGGCCGAGGCCTCCGATGATTCCCTCGCCGAGGGACGCCGGGTGATCGTCGCGCTTCCCCTGGGGCCTGATACCATCCCGCACCCCGACCGGCAGCTGGTTCCGGACGTCGCGGGCACGACGCTTCGCCGCGCGACCAATGCCTTGCATCGCCGCGGCTTCCAGGTCGCGATCCGTGGAGGAGGCACCGTGCGCCGCACGACACCGTCGGCGGGGGACTCCGCCCGCTCCGGCAGCATCGTCACCGTATGGGCCGAGTGATGCCGATGCGGCTTGCCGAGCTGACCGACGCCCTTCGACGGGAGGGGCTGCTGCTGTCCGCTCCCGGCGCCGAGCCTGCGCTGACTGGGATCACCGCAGACAGCAGGTCTGTGGCGCCCGGCGCGATCTATGTGGCGGTGCGTGGATCGCAGATGGATGGCCACCGCTTCGTGGCCGACGCGGTGCGGCGCGGGGCGGTCGCGGTCATAGCCGAACGTGCCTGCGACGCCGGCGTACCGGAGGTGATCGTGACCGATGGGCGGCGGGCCGCCATCGTCGCCGCGCGCGCCTGGTATGGCGACCCCGGGAAGCGCCTGACACTCATCGGGGTCACGGGGACGAACGGAAAGACGACGACCACCGCGCTGGTCCGGCATCTGTTCAACGCATCCGGCACCGCGGGCAGTATCGGAACCCTGGGGGCCTTCGATGGTGCCGGAGGTCCGGTGGAATCCACGGCGGGGTCGCTGACGACCCCCGGCCCGATCGATCTCCAGGGAACCCTCGCGGCCCTGGTGGCGCGGGGGGCGACCCATGTGGTCATGGAGACGTCGTCCCACAGCCTGGATCAGGGTCGCCTCGACGGTCTTTCCTTCGCGGCTGGTGTCTTTACCAACCTGACGCGCGACCACCTGGACTATCACGGCACGATGGAATCCTATCTGGCCGCGAAGCTCAAGCTCGATGCCCTGCTGGCGATCGATGGCGTCCAGGTCGTCAACGCCGATGATCCGGCGTGGGCGGTCCTCCCCCCAGGACGGCGTCGGGTGCGCTTCAGCATCGGGGGGACTGGGGAGGTCCGGGCCGACGAGCTGCAGCTCGGAAACGCGGGCAGCAGTTTCCGCCTGGTGACGCCTGCCGGTGCGGAGGAGGTGCGGCTGCCTCTGCTGGGAGAGTTCAACGTGGCGAACGCGCTGGGCGCGGCGGCGACCGCGTATGCGCTTGGGGTACCACTCGCGACGATCGCGGCACGACTGACGGCCGCGCCGCAGGTTCCGGGCAGGATGGAGCAGCTGGTCGCCTCGCCCGCGGTCGTGCTGCGGGACTATGCCCACACGCCCGATGCGCTGGAACGGGCGCTGGCGGCCCTCCGGCCACTCACGCCGGGGCGGCTCCTCGTCGTCTTCGGCTGCGGGGGGGATCGCGATCGGGGCAAGCGCCCCGTGATGGGACGCATCGCGGCGACCCTGTCCGATCTGGCGATCGTCACCTCCGACAACCCGCGCACCGAGGACCCGGAGCTGATCATCGACCAAGTGGAGCAGGGGATGGGATCGGCACCGCACCAGCGATTCGCCGATCGCCGCCAGGCGATCGCCGCGGCAGTCGCCGCCGCGCGACCGGGGGATACCGTGCTCCTCGCGGGCAAGGGGCACGAGACCTATCAGGTCATCGGGACCGAGAAGGTGCCCTTCGACGAACGGGAGATCGTTCAGGGGCTGGTGGGCGCATGATCACCTGGACCGATGCCGTCGTTCGTGAGGCGCTGGGGATTCCGAGAGTGGTCGGCAGTGTACCTGCCGCCTACAGCGAAGTTTCCACCGATACCAGGAGCATGCTCCCCGGTGCGCTGTTCGTGGCGCTCAAGGGGGAACGGTTCGATGGTCACGATCACCTCGCAGCGGCCCAGGCTGCGGGCGCGACTGGCGCCGTGGTGCGCGAAGGGACGCCGGAGGTTCCCGGGGTGATGTTCTACCCGGTCGCCGACACGCTCGAGGCCTACGGACTCCTCGCGCGGGCGCGGCGAAGGACCATCCGCGGGCCGGTCATCGCCATTGGCGGCGCGAACGGGAAGACCAGCACCAAGGAGATGTGCGCTGCGGCCCTCCGCACCCGATACCGGGTCCACGCGACGCCGGCGAACGACAACAACCTGGTCGGCGTGCCCAAGACAATTCTGGCTGCGCCTGCCGATACCGAAGCGCTCGTCATCGAGGCTGGTGCCAGCGTGCGGGGCGAACTGGCCCGGGCCCGCCCCATCATCGAACCGACCGCCACGGTGACAACGAACGTGGCCGTCTCCCACCTCGACGGGTTCGGCTCGCTCGATGGCGTCCTGGCGGAGGAACTCGACCTGCTCGAGGGCGTGCCGCTGGCGATCGTGGGGACCGAACCGCCCGCGCTTGCGGAAGGCGCCCGCAGCCGCGCCCAGCGCGTGGTTACTGCGGGGCTCGCCCGGGCGGACCGGGTGCCGCTCTCGGTCTCGATGGACTCGACCGGCCGAGCCACGATCGCCGTTGATGGGCAGCGCATCACGCTGCCGCTCCTCGGCCAGCACCAGGCCGGCAATGCGATGCTGGCGTGGGCCCTCGCGATCGAATCGCGTCTGGACCTCGGACAGGTCGCGGAGGCACTCCGCCAGCTCCGCATTCCGGGCGGCCGGGGCGAGGTCATCGAGGCCGGTGGCCTGACCATCGTCAACGACGCCTACAACGCTAATCCGGCGTCGTTCCTGGCAGCGATCGCCACGGCGCGGGCGATGCGCGGCGGCCGACGCCTGGTCTTCGTGGCCGGCACGATGCGGGAGCTAGGGGACGAAGCCGCCCGGCATCACGCGGCGGTCGCGGCGGCACTGGTCGGTCTCGAGCCCGACCTGCTCGCGGCCACGGGCGAGTTCGTCCCGGTGCTGCAGCTCTATGCCGGCAAGCTCGGGGACCGGCTCCTGGTGGCGCCGGATGCCCCGACGATGGGGCCGCTCCTCAAGGCCCGACTCAAGGGGGACGAACTCGTCATCCTCAAAGCATCCCGCGGCGCGGCGCTCGAACGTATACTTCCCTACCTCACCGGACAGGATCACCCGACACACTGAGGCGACGTGCTCTACGAACTGCTCGCGCCGCTGGGCAAGCATTACCTCCTGTTCAATCTGCTCAACTACATCAGTTTCCGCGTCGCGGGGGCGACGGTCACGGCCATCCTCATCGCCTTCCTCATCGGGCCGCCGATCATCAGCCGCCTGCGGGCCCGGAAGATCGGGCAGGTGATGCGGGGTGATTCTGCTGCTCGCCACGGTGATCGCCACCCTTCTGTGGGCGCAGCTCAGCAATCGCTTCGTGCTCTTCGCGATCCTCGCGACGCTCTGGATGGGTGGCATCGGCTTTCTCGATGATTATCTGAAGATCGTCGAAGGGAAGTCTCGCGGCCTGGTCGCGAAGTGGAAGCTGGTCGGGCAGATCAGCTTTGGCGTCGTGCTGGGGCTGCTGCTGCTCTACTTCCCGGTCGTGGCGCGGGAGACGATTCCCGCGGGCGCGACGACGGTCCCCTTCTTCAAGTTCGTGATCGTGGCGTTCGCGCCCTGGCTCTACGTCGCCTTCGTCACGACGGTGATCACCGGCAGCAGCAATGCGGTGAATCTCACCGACGGTCTCGACGGCCTCGCGACGGGTCTCTCCGCGATCGCGGCGGGGGCCTTTGCGCTCTTCGCCTATCTCTTCGGCCGCATCGATGCGACGGCCTACCTCAATCTCTTCTACCTCCCCGGCGCCGGTGAGCTGGCCGTCTTCTGCGGCGCCCTCCTCGGCGGCTGCCTCGGCTTCCTCTGGTTCAACGCCCATCCCGCCCAGGTCTTCATGGGCGACACGGGCAGCCTCGCCCTCGGCGGCGCGTTCGGGACGGTGGCCATTCTGCTCAAGGCGGAATTCCTCCTCCTCATCATCGGCGGCGTCTTCGTGGCCGAGGCCATCTCGGTGCTGCTGCAGACCGGCGTGTACAAGTGGTACAAGCGGAGCCGGGGGAAAGAGTACGCCGACGCGCACCGGGTGTTCCGCATGGCACCGCTGCACCACCATTTCGAGAAGCTGGGCTGGCATGAGAGCACCGTCGTGACCCGCTTCTACATCCTCGGCATCTTCTGTGCGATGGTGGCGCTCGCCACCCTGAAACTGCGATGAGCTTCGAACGCTGGCGGGCGTCCGGTCGCGAGGCGGCGGTGATCGGCCTCGCGAAGAGCGGCGTGGCGGCGGGGCTCCTGCTGCGCCGCGAGGGAATTCCGGTCTACGCCTCCGACATGGCGAAGGACCTGACCAAGAGCGCGGGCCCGGAGGCCCGGGCGATCGAGGAGCGGCTGCGCGCCGCCGGGGTCGAGATGCAGCTCGGCGGTCACGACCTCGCCCGCATCGCCCGCGCGGGCATCTGCGTCGTCTCGCCGGGCGTGCCTCCCGAAGCGCCGCCGGTGCGGGCCGCACTCGATGCCGGCGTGCCGGTCGTCTCGGAGCTGGATGTCGGCTATGCGGCGATGCCGGGGGTGAAGTTCGCCGTCATCAGCGGCACCAACGGCAAGACAACCACGACGGCCCTGACCGGGCACCTGCTGGAGGCCGCCGGGTTTCGCGCGCTCACCGCAGGGAATATCGGCCGACCGCTCGCGGAGGTCGCCCTCGCGGGCGAACACCCCGAATGGGTCGCGCTCGAGATATCCTCCTTTCAGCTGCACGACACCAGCGACCTCGTGCCTGACATCGGCGCGATGACCAACCTGGCGCCGGACCACCTCGACCGGTATCCGACGCTCGAGGCCTACTACGCCGACAAGGATCGCCTCTACCTGCACGACTCCGTGAAGAGCTGCTGGGTGACCAACGCCGACGACCCGGAGGTGGAGCGACGGGCGGCCCGGACGCGCGGCGCCCGGCTCCGTTTCAGCGTGCGCGAGCCGGCCGACGCGTCGTATGCCCGCGAGTCCAGGACCCTGCTGCTCCGTGGCGAGCCGCTGCTGCCCCGGGAGGCGCTGGCGCTCTTCGGTGACCACAACGTGGCCAATGCGCTGTGTGCGGCACTCATCGCCGACCGCGCCGGCGCGTCGCGCCCGCGGATTGCCGATGGGCTCCGGTCATTCCGTGCGCTGCCCCACCGGATGGAACCGGTCCGGACCGTGCACGACGTGCTCTGGATCAATGATTCCAAGGCCACCAACGTGGCCTCCACGATGGTCGCCGTCGAGGCGATGGAGCGTCCCTTCGTGCTGCTGCTCGGCGGGCGCCACAAGGGGGAGCCGTACACCGCGCTCGCCCGGGGGGCAGGCGGGCGCTGCCGCGGGGTGATCGCATTCGGGGAGTCACGCGAACTGATCGTGAAGGACCTCGCCAACCTGCTGCCGGTCATCGAGGCCGGGAGCGACTTCGGCCGGGTGCTGTCCGAGGCGCGTCGCCTGGCGCAGCCCGGTGACGCGGTGCTGCTCTCGCCCGCCTGCTCGAGCTACGACATGTTCAAGAACTATGAGGACCGCGGGGCCCAGTTCCGCGCGGCAGTGGAGGCCCTGTGAGTGACGCGGTCCGGCATCCGGGGGAGCTGCGCTGGGAAACGCGCCTGCTTGCCGTCGTCACCGCGACGCTGGTTTCGTTCGGCATCGCGACCATTTACGGCGCCTCGAGCCTGGTCAAGCTGCGTGATGGGGGCGTCGTCGGGGGATCATACGCCCTCACGCAATTTACCGGGGCGCTCGTGGGCGGCATCCTGATGCTCACGCTGTCGCGGATGGACTACCGCAGGCTCCGGCCGCTGGCGTGGCCGCTGATGGTCGGGTCGATCGTGATGCTGATCATCATCATTCTGCCGTTCACGCCCCACTACATCTCGCCCACCCTGAACGGGGCGCGGCGCTGGATCCGGATCGGCCCGCTCCAGTTTCAGGCGGCCGAGCTCGTGCGTCTCGTCGTGATCATCTGGTGCGCGATGCTCGCGACCAAGAAGGGAGAGCAGGTCCGCCAGTTCAAGAAGGGCGTGATGCCCTTCCTGGTGATCCTGGGCTTCGTCTCCCTGCTGATCCTGCTCGAGCACAGCATGTCCATGGCGGTGCTGGTGTCGCTGATCGGCGGCATCGTGCTGTTCAGTGCCGGGGCCAAGATCGGCCACTTCCTGCTGCTTGGCATCGTGGCCGTGATCGGCGGGCTGCAACTCATCCAGGTTGCGGGGTACCGCGCCGCCCGCCTCGACAAGTTCCTCAACGGCGCCGACGCCACCAGTCAGATCCATCAGGCGATCGTGGGCGTGGGCTCGGGTGGTCTGTTCGGCGTCGGACTGGGGCAGGGGCAGCAGAAGTTCGGGTACGTCCCCTACGCCTATTCGGACTTCATCTTCAGCGCGATCGGCGAGGAGTGGGGCTTCATCGGGGTGCTGCTGATGGTGACCCTGTTCGGGATCTTCTGCTGGCTCGGGTTCCGCATCGCGAAGACGGCGGAGGATCCCTTCGGCCAGTATCTCGCGACCGGACTGACTGCGGCGGTCGGCGTCACGGCCATCATGCACATGATGGTGACGCTGAGCCTGATGCCGACGACCGGCCTCACCCTGCCGTTCGTGTCCTTTGGGCGGTCGAGCCTGGTCGTTTCCCTCGTCGGGACCGGTATCCTGCTCTCCATCGGGCGGATGCGGGGAAAGCCGGAGAAGCGCAGTGAGCGGCGCGATTAGTCGCGCCGCCGCCAGAAGAGTCGTCTTCATCGCGGGTGGCGGCACCGGCGGCCACCTGATGCCGGCGCTCGCCATCGCCACCCTGTTGCGCCAGCGGCGCCCCGACATCGAGCCTGTGCTCATCGGCTCGGAGCGGGGCATCGAGGCGCGCCTCCTCACGACACGGGATTTCCGCTATCACCTGCTTCCGGTCGAGCCGATCTATCGCCAGCAGTGGTGGAAGAACTTCCGCTGGCCCGTCGTGGCGCTCCGCCTCCTCTCGCGGCTCTCGGCTCTCTTCAAGGAGGAACAGCCCGTGGCCGTCATCGGCACGGGCGGGTATGCCTCCGGACCCTCCGTCTGGTTCGCCACCCGCAGGGGACTGCCCACCGCGCTGCAGGAACAGAATGCGTTCCCGGGACTGGTGACCCGCCTCCTCTCGGGCCGTGTGAGGCACGTCTACCTCGGATTGCCGGAGGCACGACGTCGGCTCCGCTTCGGAGCGCGCACCGAAGTCTTCGATACCGGAAATCCGATCACGCCGCCCGATGCCGCCCGCCGGGCGGCAGCGCTCACGCGCTTCCGCATCGATGACTCCCGGCCCGTGCTGCTGGTCACGGGTGGCAGTCAGGGCGCCCACGCAATCAACGCCACCGTGGCCCGCTGGCTCGAAGCCGGGGGTGGCGAAGGCATCACGGTGCTGTGGGCGACCGGCCGCGGATCGTACGAGGAGTTCAAGGCGTTTCACCGCCCTCCGTCGGTTCAGGTATTCGATTTCCTCGATCCGATGGCGGATGCCTATGCGGTGGCCAACCTCGTGGTCGCACGGGCAGGGATGATGACTGGCGCGGAACTCTGCGCCTGGGGACTTCCGTCCGTGCTGATTCCGCTCCCGACTGCGGCCGAGGATCACCAGCGGTTCAATGCCCAGGCGCTGAGCGATGCCGGCGCGAGCATGATGCTGCTGCAGCATGAACTCACCCCCGCCTCCTTCGGCGAACTGATCGGCCCGCTCATCCGGGACCCGCTGCAGCTGGAGCGCATGGCCACGGCCTCGCGCGCCCGGGGAAAACCCCATGCCGTCGACGAGATTGTGACCCATATCCTGAGCCTTTTCTGAGGCCGGACAGGGTTTCGCAACTCTCGGTGGGGTTTTAGATTAGCTCACCAATCATGGATCTGTTCGACCCCGCCGATTCCCGTCCCGTCCACTTCATGGGCATAGGCGGCGCAGGCATGAGCGCTCTGGCGCTTGTGGCTCGTCGCCGCGGAGTCGCGGTCAGTGGCTGCGACCCCGACATTTCCGGGACGGCTGACGTCGTCCAGCTCGGGGCCTTGGTGCAGCAGGGGCACGATCCCTCGCACGTCGACGGCGCCCGCGCGGTCGTGGTGACCGCGGCGGTTTCCCCCGAACATCCCGAACTCGCGCGGGCGCGCGCGCTCGGCATCCCGGTGATTCCGCGCAAACAGGCGCTGGCGGACCTGGTGCATGCCGGACGACTGGTCGCGATCGCCGGCACGCACGGCAAGTCGACCACGACGGTGATGACGACCGAAGCCCTCACCGCGGCTGGCCTCGCCCCCACGGGCCTCGCGGGTGGACGGGTCGATGCCTGGGGCGGCAACGCGAAACTGGGCGGGGACCGGCTCTTCGTCGTCGAGGCGGATGAATACGATCAGGCCTTCCTCACGCTGCATCCGTCGGTCGCGGTCGTGAACAACGTCGAGGCCGATCATCTCGAGTGCTACGGCGGCGTGCCTCAGCTCGAGCAGGCCTTCGTGACCTTCGCGGGCCGGGCCGAGCGGGTCCTGATCGGGGCGGATGATCCCGGTGCGATCAGGGTGGCCGAGCGCCTCGGAGCAAAGGCCTGGCGCTTCGGACTGGGGAACGCAGATCTCCGGTTGAGCGACATTAGGCAGGGACCCGAAGGAAGTCAGGCGAAGCTCTCGCTTCCCGGCGGACGCCAGGTGACGCTGCGGCTGCAGGTGCCAGGTATTCACAACCTCCGCAACGCGACCGCGGCACTCGGCGTGGTCCTGGCGCTCGGTGGCCCCCTCGAACCCGCGCTCGAGGCGCTGGCGGGCTACGGCGGACTCGGCCGGCGATTCGAGCGGCTTGGGGAGGCACGTGGCATCACCTTCATCGACGACTACGCGCATCACCCCACCGAACTGGTTGCGACGCTGCAGGCGACGCGTCAGGCCTTTCCCGGACGGCGGATCATCGCCGTGTTCCAGCCGCACCTCTTCTCCCGGACGGCGGAGCACGGAGTCGCGATGGGGGAGGCGCTCCGAGCCGCGGATGTCGCGATCGTGACCGAGATCTACCCCGCGCGCGAGCTGCCGATGCCGGGGGTGAGCGGTCGCTCCGTGGCGGAGGCCGCGCGCCAGGGCGGCGGTGAGGTCATCTTTGAGCCGGTGAAGGCAGAGGTCCGCGCCCGGATTCTGGAGCGCGCGCGTGCCGGCGACGTGGTCATCACGCTCGGCGCCGGTGACATCACCCGGGTGGGACGGGAGCTGGTGCAGTGGCTGCAAGCCGCCTGAGCAAGCCGGGCTGGAAGATTCTCGGCGGGCTGGTCCTGCTGGGAGGACTCGGATTCGGTCTCCCGAAGCTGCTGGGCAAGTCGGAGTTCTTCCGGGTGCATCGCGTCGAGGTCCGCGGCCTGGTGAACCTCCGGGCTGAGGAGATCGTGAGCAAGGTGCCGATGCGTGCCGGCCAGAGCATCTTTGCCGATCTCGATGCGGTACGGCGTGCGGTGGATTCGATCCCCGGGATCGATCAGGTCGGCGTCAGTCGCCGGCTGCCCGGCACGATTGTGATCACGATCGAGGAGACGCCCGCCGTCGCGCTGGTCATGCGCGAAGGCAAGCTCAAGCTGGTGAGTGTGGGGGGCAGGGTGCTGCCGTTCGACCCGACGGTGGCCGCACCCGACCTCCCGCTGATCGCCCAGGCCGACTCGCTGGTGACGAAGTTCCTGGCTCATATCCGGGATGCCGACCCGACCTTCTTCGGACGGGTGGTGTCGGCGGCTCGATCCGGCGATGATGTAGTGCTCACCGTGGACACGCAGCGTTACTGGTTCCGGCCCGACGCGCCGGCGGAGGTCATTCGAGCCGTGATGGCGGTCGCGCAGGACCTCGAGAAGAAGGGACGCCGCTGGGCGGAGCTGGATGCGCGCTTCGCCGGCCAGGTCGTCGTTCGCTGGGGGACCGCGTGAGCGTCTCTCCCAACCGTCTCGTCGCTGCCCTGGATCTCGGCAGCACCAAGGTGGCCGCGGTGATCGCCGAGGTGCAGGGCGACAACCGCTCCCCGGTCACCCGAATCCTCGGCGTCGGTGTCGAACGCTGCAACGGCGTGCGGCGTGGGGTCGTCCGCGGTATCGAGGAGACGACGCGCGCCATCCAGAAGGCGATGAAGGACGCCGAACGGATGGCGGGCGTCGAAGTCGGCTCCGTGTACTGCGGCATCGCCGGCGAGCATGTGGCCGGCCAGACGTCGACCGGCGTCGTGTCCGTCACGGGCGGGGAGATCCGCACCGGCGACGTGGCCCGGGTCAACGACGTCGCCTCCAGTGTGCCGCTCGGCAAGGACCACGAGCTGCTGCACGCCATTCCGCAGGACTACCTGGTCGACATGCAGCCTGGCATCACCGAGCCGATCGGGATGACCGGCTCCCGGCTCGATGCCCAGGTCTATCTGGTCACCGTGCTCTCCAGCGTCCCGCAGAATCTCAAGAAGTGCGTCGAGGGCGCCGGGTACCACATCGCGGAGCTGGTGCTGGAGCCGCTGGCGGCGAGCCTCGCCGTCCTGACTCCCGATGAGCGGGACCTGGGTTGCGCCCTGGTGGAACTGGGCGGCGGATCGACCAACGTCGCTATCTTTCAGGGGGGCAAGATCCGGCACACCGGCTCCCTCCTGATTTCCGGCAGCCACGTCACCAACGACATCGTCCACGGTCTGCAGGTGACGCAGCAGGACGCGGAAAAGCTGAAGGAACGTTCCGGGGCGGCGTGGGAGCCGCTGGTGCCGGAGTCCGAAGTCATCCAGCTCCCCGGAACCCCCGGGCAGGGCGCCCGCGGTGCGCATCGGCAGACGCTCGCGCACATCATGCGGATGCGGCTGCAGGAGACGCTCGAGTTCGCGAGCGACGAGATCACCCGGGCCGGTTATCATCAGCGTCTGCCGGCGGGTGTGGTCCTTACCGGGGGCGGTTCGCAGGTCCCGGGCATCGTGGAACTCGCCCGCGAGGTGTTCGCCATGCCGGTCCGGGTGGGGAAGGCGGGCCAGGGGCTGGTGGGGCTGACCGACAGTGTGGAAGCGCCGAAGTTCGCGGTCGTCGCGGGCCTCGCGCTCTACGGCACGAAGCAGCTGGCGCAGGGTGCGGCCTTTGGAGCTGGCAAGCGGAGTTCGCAGGCGGTAGAGAAATTCGTTCGACCCGTCCGGCAGTGGCTCCAGGACTTCTTCTGAGAGAACCTCCCATGATCTTCGAGCTGGAAGAGACCGGCGCACAGAACGCGCGCATGAAGGTCGTTGGCGTCGGCGGCGGCGGTGGAAACGCCGTCAACCGGATGATCGAGGAGCAACTCCGCGGGGTGGAGTTCATCTCGGTGAACACCGACTCCCAGGCGCTCGGCAATTCCAAGTCGGACGTGAAGGTCCAGATCGGGAAGAAGCTGACCCGCGGACTCGGCGCCGGTGCCCGCCCGGAAATCGGACGACAGGCCATCGAGGAGAATCGGGAGGATCTGCTCGGCGTGCTGCAGGGCGCCGACATGGTCTTCGTGACCTGCGGCATGGGTGGCGGAACGGGCACCGGCGCGGCACCCATCATCGCGCAGATGGCGCGCGACATGGGGGCCCTGACCGTCGGCATCGTGACCAAGCCCTTCCTCTTCGAGGGCAAGAAGCGGATGCGCCAGGCCGAGATGGGCATCGCGGAGATGCGCAATTCGGTGGACACCATGATCGTCGTCCCGAACGAGCGCCTGCTCGCGGTGGTCGGGAAGGGCATCCCCTTCCAGGACTCCCTCAAGAAGGCGGACGAAGTTCTGCTGCAGGCCACCCAGGGCATCGCCGACCTCATCACCAAGACCGGCATCATCAACGTCGACTTTGCCGACGTCCGCACGATCATGCAGAATGGCGGCTCCGCCCTCATGGGAACCGGCATCGGCCGGGGCGAGAACCGCGCGATGGAAGCGGCGCAGCAGGCGATCTCGAGCCCGCTGCTCGACAACGTCTCGATCGCCGGGGCGAGCGGCGTGCTGATCAACATCTGCGGCGGCGGCGATCTCACCCTGGGTGAGGCCACGACCATCAACGACATCATTCACGATGCGGTCGGCGACGAGGCGGAGATCATCTTCGGCGCGGCGACCGATCCGTCCATGCAGGGCGAAGTCCGGGTGACGGTCATCGCCACTGGCTTTGACCGGGTCGAAACGCCGGCCGCCGTCCCGGTCCTCCCTGCCAAGCCGGCGCCTGGTGTCATCAACTTCCCCTCGGGGAAGCGCGTGCCTGCGCCGCCGCCGGTGACGCAGATACCGGCCGCTCCGCCGGCCGCGCCCGCGCGGAATGAAGCGCGCCGGACTCCGGCGCCCGGTGATGTGCCGGAGATGGAAATCCCGACCTTCATCCGCCGGCAGATGGACTGACGGTGAAGAAGCTTCTCCTCGCGGCGATTCCGACGCTCTGTGCCACGGCGCTCCTCGCCGCGGCCACGCTGTTCGCGTTCCACGACAGCTGGCCGTGGCGCGAGGGGAGGCCTCTGCCGGTGCCCACCACCGTGCGGGATCTGCTCTCCGAGCGGATCGATACCCTGCGCCGCGGCGAGACGGTCTCCGATCTCTTCACTCGCCACGGGCTCCCCGCGCCCACGCTCGACCGGAACACGTCGAACGGCCTCTTCGATCCCCGCCGTCTCCGGCCCGGGCTCGTCTTCAGCATCCAGCGCCACTCCATCGACTCGATCCCCACGCGCGTCATCTTCCGCGCCGGACCCGAGCAGCGCGTGGCACTGCAGCTCACCGGCAGCGGCTGGCAGGCGGTCGCCGAGCCGATTCACTGGAGTGCCCAGCCGATCGTCCTCGCGGGGCGAATCACTACCTCGCTCTACGATGCCCTCGACACCGAGATCGACGACACCCTGCTCGCGCCCGAGGATCGGGTCCGGCTCGCCTGGGATCTGGCCGACATCTTCGCCTGGCAGGTGGACTTCAGCCGGGACATCCGTCCGGGCGACAGCTTCCGGGTCGTCGCCGAGCGGCTGGTCTCCGACGATGGCGAGGTCCGCTTCGGTCGGGTGTTGGCCGGCGACATGGTCATCGGCGGGCTCGGCTATACCGCCTACCGCTGGACCTCGGCCGATGGCAGCTCGGGGTTCTATGACGCGGAGGGGCGGTCGCTCCGGCGCGCCTTCCTGCTCGCTCCGGTGCAGTTCCGCCGGATCTCGTCCGGGATGAGCAGTGGACGGCTGCACCCGGTGCTCGGGATCGTGCGGAAGCACGAGGGGATCGACTTCGCCGCGGCACCCGGGACGCCGGTCATGGCGGCTGGTGATGGCGTCGTGGCCCGGCGCGAATGGACCGGTGGGTACGGCAATCTGGTCGAGATCCGGCACGCCAACGGAATCGTGACCCGCTACGGGCACCTGCAGTCCTTTGCCAAGGGACTCGTGGCCGGGATGCGCCTCTCGCAGGGCGACGTGATCGGTTACGTCGGCTCCACCGGCCTCGCGACCGGCCCGCATCTGCATTACGAATTCCGGGTCAACGGCGTGGCCCGCTCCCCCCGCGACGCCGATCTTGGCACTGGCGATCCGGTCCCGCTGGCCCAGCGCCGGGAATTCGCGCAGGAGCGGACCCATCTGCTGGCGCTTCTAAATGGCAGCATTCCGACCTACGCTGCCAGCAGCTCCGAGGGCCGCGCGGCCGCCGGGGCCAGCTTCTAGCCGCCCGCCCGGGCCCCCGCCCGTGGAGCTCTTTCCCGCCATCGATGTCCGCGCCGGACGAGTCGTCCGCCTGAGCCAGGGCGAAGCCTCGCGCGAAACCTCCTACCATGATGATCCCGTAGCACAGGCGGAGCGGTTCATCGCCGCCGGCGCCACCTGGATCCACGTCGTGGATCTCGACCGGGCCTTCGGAACTGGCGACAATCTCGCCGTGATCAGCGCCGTCGCCGCCTCGGCTGACGGCCGGGTGCGGATCCAGGTCGGTGGCGGTCTCCGGTCCCTCGAGGCCCTGGATGCGGTCCTCCGCCTTGGTGTCTCCCGCGCGGTGCTCGGCACCGCGGCGGTGACCGATCCCGCGCTGGTGCCCAAGGCGGTCGCGGCCGCCGGCGGCGAGCGGATCGCCATCGGGCTCGACACCAAAGCGGGGATGGTCGCGATTCGCGGCTGGGTCGAAACCACCGAACTGTTCGTCGACGACGTCTGCCGCCGGGTCCTCGGCGAGGGAGCGAAGACCATCATCTACACCGACGTGAGCCGCGATGGCATGCTGACCGGCCCCGATCTCGAGGGCGCAAAGCGGCTGCAGTCGCTGGGTGCCTCCGTGATCGCGAGCGGTGGCGTGGCCAGCCTGCAGGACCTCCGCGCCGTGCGCGACGCCGGGCTCGCCGGGGCAATCGTCGGGCGGGCGCTCTACGAGGGGAAGTTCACGCTCGAAGCAGCGCTCGCCGCGCGCTGATGTCAGTCGTCCTCGCTCTCCTACTCGGGGCCTCGCTCAGCTGGTTCACCTACTGGCGCCTCGAGCGGATCGGTCGCCGGGCCTGGATGGCGGCGTCGGCGCGCACGGTGGCCTGGAGCGGTCTCGGGCTCCTGCTCCTCGATCTGACTTGCAGCACCCGGCCGGGGCCCGTCGCGAAACCCCTCGTGCTCCTCGATGGCAGCCTCAGCATGACCGCCGCGGGCGGTCGCTGGGAGGCCGCGCGCGACTCCGCGCGCTCCTGGGGGGAGGTTCGGCTGTTTGGGGAGGCCCGCTCCACCCGCGACACTGTTCCGGCGTTCGGCCGCTCGGAACTCGGCCCGGCGCTCCGCGCGGCCGCGGCCTCCGATCGGCGGGTCATCGTGGTGACGGATGGTGAACTCGACGACGCGCTGGATCTCTCGCCGGACGCGCTGGCCCGCGTGGGAGTGCGCACCTTCCCCCGTCAGGCGGCGCCCGACCTCGCGGTCACGCGCGTCGAGGGCCCGGACCGCATCACGGCTGGCGATACCATTCGCATGGCCGCCACGGTGCGCGCGTACGGTGCCACCGGCGACAGCGCCCGGATCGAGGTGCGTAACGACCAGCGGGTGCTCGTCCGCCGCGCCGTCCGCCTGGGCTCTGATGGCAGTGCCAGCGTGTCACTGGCCTTCCCGAGCACTGGGCTCTCTGGCGATGTGCTCCTCCGCGTAGGCCTGGCCGTCGCGAACGACGCGGAGCCCCGCGACGATGGCCGCCTCTGGCTGGTGCGGGTCACGCCGACGCCCGGCATCGTCGTGCTGGCGAGCCCGGGCGACTGGGATGCCCGCTTCCTCTTCAACGGCATTCGCTCGGTCGCCGATCTTCCGGTACGGGGCTATTCCCGGATCGAGGCCGGCCGCTGGCGCTCGATGGAGTCGGTCCAGCCGGTGAGCAGCGACGAGGTGACTCAGGCCGCGCGGCGCGCCGACCTGCTCGTGGTGAAGGGGGCTGCTCCCGAATTGCTGCGCGATGCCCGGGCCCGTGGTCTCTGGCACTGGCCGAGCGGCGAGGGGGGCGAGACGGTGATCCCGGGTGAGTGGTATGCCACGACCCGCGGCAGTTCCCCCATCGCGAATGCCTGGCTCGGTGTACCGATCGATTCCTTTCCGCCGCTCAGCGACATCACGCCGATCGAGCCCGCGCCGGGAGACTGGGTCGGTCTCAGCGCGCAGCTCAGCCGCCGCGGGGCGGAACGACCCATCATCACCGGCCACACGAGCGGCGGGCGCCGTGAGGTGATGACCGCGGCGGATGGGCTCTGGCGCTGGCAGTTTCATGGCGGGTCCAGCGAACAGGCCTATCGCGCCCTGATCGCGAGCACGATTTCCTGGCTGCTGGGCGGCGCCGATTCGGCGGCCGGCAAGGCGCGACCGATCCGGCCGGTTGTCGCGAACGGCCGGCCGGTCCTCTTCGAGTGGACCGGGGTCGGTACGCCGGTGCCGGTCGGGGTCGCGCTTGCGGGCGACAGCGGCGCCCGCCGCGATACCCTGCGGTTCGATGGTGCGGGCCGCGCCGAACTGCGTCTCGCGCCCGGGCGCTATCGCTACGAGCTCGAAGGCGGCGGGGCCGGGCTGATCGTGGTGGATCGCTGGTCCGAGGAGTGGCTGCCGCGTCCGGTGCTCCTCGCCGATCGGGTGGTGCCCGAGGTCAGCTTCGGGGGCTTCACCAGTACCCGCCGCTGGATCTGGCTCTTCTTCCTGGTCATCGCCGGGCTGACGGGTGAGTGGCTGGCCAGACGCAGGTTGGGACTCAGGTAGAACTGCGTACCTAGTTCCGTGTACCCAGTTCCGAGTGGGCTTTTCGAATGCCGAGTGCAGCTCCGTCGCTCCGGGATCAACGTGCACTGCGCACTAAGCACTCGGAACTCGGAACTCGGTACTCGGTACTCGGAACTTTTGGGATGATTAGATTCCCCGCATGACTTCCAGCAGAATCGGCGACACTCCCAAACTCTCGCTGTGGCAACGCCTCAAGCGGGTGGCCCTCACCGACGTCGGGGCCCTCGTCCGGGGGATGAACGCCGCCGACCTGGAGGCGCTCGAGCGCACGCTGATCGAGGCCGATTTCGGCGTGCAGGCAACCATCGATCTGGTGCAGACGGTCGAGGATGAGGTGCGTCGCGGGCGGCTCAAGACCGAGGACGATCTCAAGCGGGCGGTGCAGGCGCGTCTGGTGACGCTGCTCGAGGTCCCGAATTCGACGCCGGGCAGCCTTGCCCGCGCCACCGATGGCGGGCCGACGGTCCTGCTGTTCGTGGGAGTCAATGGCGTGGGGAAGACCACGAGCGTCGCGAAGATTGCGAAGCGGCTGCAGCGTGAGGGTCGCAAGGTCCTCCTGGGTGCGGCGGACACCTACCGCGCCGGGGCGATCCAGCAGTTGCAGACCTGGGCCGAACGGCTCGGGATGCCCTGCGTCGCGGGGGCGCCGGGCGGTGACCCCGCCTCCGTCGCCTTCGATGCGATCGAGGCCGCCGCGACCCGCGGCGCCGACACCGTGCTCATCGATACCGCCGGCCGGCTGCACACGCAGGACGGCCTGATGGATGAGCTGCGCAAAGTCGTCCGCGTCATCGCCAGGAAACGGCCGGGTGCACCGCACGAGACGCTGCTGGTGCTCGATGGCACCGTCGGCCAGAACGCGATCCAGCAGGGCAAGCTCTTCACCCAGGCCGTGCAGCCCACCGGCATCATCGTCACCAAGCTCGATGGCAGCGCCCGTGGCGGCGCGGTGGTCGCGCTCCGGAAGGAGCTGGGTCTCCCGATCCGCTTCCTCGGCCTCGGGGAGACGGCTGATGACCTGACGCCCTTCGATGCCTCGGCCTTCGCCGCGCGGTTGCTCGAGTCGGATGGCTGAGGGCCGAGCTCCGAGTTCCAAGTACCGAGTGAGGCGGGTCGATCTCAGTCGGTTCACTCGGAGCCCGGAACTCGGAACTTGGGACTCGTAGCATGCCCGTCCTCCGCCCCGACACGTCCATCAAGTTTCTGAAGGGCGTCGGCGAACGCCGCGCGGAGGCCTTCGCGCGGCTCGGGGTGCGCACGGCGCAGGAACTCCTCTGGCACATCCCCTTCCGCTACCTCGATGCCTCGAGCCTGACTCCCTTCGCGAAGGCCAGGGTCGGAGACGAAGTCGCCTGCGTCGGCAAGGTGATCGCGAAGCGGCTCATGCCGACGCGGAGCGGCCTCCGGATCTTCACCGCCGTGCTGCGGGACGAGAGCGGGATGCTGGAGTGCGCCTGGCCGGGTCAGGGATTCCTCGACCGGACGATCGAAGTGGGGCAGACGCTGCTCGTGGTCGGTCCGGTGCGCTTCTATCACGGGCGCCAGCTCAACCCGCGGGAGTACATCATCCTGGCGGAGGCGGACAGCGACGGCGAGGAAGCCGCCCCGCTGGGCCGGGTGCTGCCGGTCTATCGGGCCACCGAGGGTCTCTCCCACAAGGTGATCCGCTCGCTCATCGACCGGCATCTCGAGTCGATGATCGCCTTCTCCTCGGATCCGTTGCCCGAGGAGCTTCGCGGGGCGATCGAATTGCCCGACGTGCCCTCGTCACTGCGCGCGGTGCACCGGCCGGCCACCGTCGAGGAGGCGGAGGCGGGCCGTCGCCGTCTCGCCTTCGACGAACTGCTCGACCTCCAGCTCATGCTGATGCGTGCGCGGCTCCTCGCGAAGCGGCGCAGGACGGGCGTGCCCTTCCAGGTTCGTCACACCTACACCCGCCAGCTTGCCGAATCGCTCCCCTGGCCGCTCACCGCCGACCAGAAGCGCGCCATTCGCGAGATCACGGCCGACATGACGGCCGCGGAGCGGATGCACCGGCTGCTGATGGGCGACGTGGGAACGGGCAAGACGGTGGTGGCCCTCTTCGCGATGCTGCTCGCGCTGGAGAACGACTACCAGGCGGCCCTGATGGCGCCGACCGAGCTGCTCGCCGAGCAGCATTTTGCCACCCTCACGAAGCTGCTGGAGCCGCTCGACCTGCGCCCGGAGCTGCTCCTCGGCCGCCTGACGAACCAGGAGAAGATGGCCCGGCGGAAAAAGCTCTCGAGCGGCCAGGCCCGGCTGGTGATCGGCACCCATGCGCTGCTCGAGGACAGCGTCGCCTTCCAGCGCCTCGGACTCGTGATCATCGATGAGCAGCACCGCTTCGGCGTCGATCAGCGCTCCCAGCTCATCGCCAAGGGCGATGCGCCCGACGTGCTCCTCCTGACCGCCACGCCCATTCCGCGTTCACTCGCGCTGACCCGGTTCGGCGATCTCGATGTCTCGACCCTCCGCGCGAAGCCGCCGGGCCGCGGCAGCATCAAGACCGGCGTCCGCACCGCCGCGCAGCGGGACCGGGCCCTCGGCTTCGTGCACGCACAGTGTGCCGAAGGACGCCAGGCATACGTCGTCCTGCCTGTCATCGAGGAGTCGGAGCGGGCCGATCTCCGGGCCGCGACGATCGAGGCCGAACGGCTCCGGGCCAAATGGCCCGACCTCACAGTGGGGCTGGTACATGGCCGAATGAAGGCCCCGGAGCGGGACGAGTGCATGCGGAAGTTCCGCGCCGGCGACGTCGATGTGCTGGTCGCGACCACGGTGATCGAGGTCGGCATCGATGTGCCGAACGCGACCGTGATGCTGATCGAGCATCCGGAACGGTTCGGGCTGGCGCAGCTGCATCAGCTCCGGGGACGGATCGGTAGAGGCGGGGAGGAGAGCTTCTGCATTCTCGTCGCGGAGGAGCCGGTGCCGGAGCGGCTCAAGGCCTTCTCGGCCACGAACGACGGGTTCAAGATCGCCGAGCTCGACCTGCAGGAACGGAAGATGGGCGACCTCATCGGGGAGCGTCAGGCGGGCGACTTCGAGCTCAGGCTGGCGCGACTGCCCGACGACAGCGACCTCCTCGCGCAGGCTCGCGAGATCGCCAACCGGATTCTCGAGCAGGATCCGCTGCTGGTCCGCCCGAGGCACCAGCCGCTCAAGGAACGGGCGCTCGGGAGGTATCCGAGGGCGGTGGAGTTGTTCCGGACGGGATAACGAGAGTTCCGAGTTCCGAAGAGACACCTGGAACTCGGTACTCGGTACTCGGTACTCGGCACTAGAACGCCACACTCACTCCCACATTGGTCGTCGTCCCGGTCCGTGTCACCGTCGGAGAGAAGGGAATGTTCTTCGGGGGCTGTTTCGGCCGGCTGAGTTCCCAGACGAAGAGTGCCGCACTCGCCAGTACTGCCCCCTCGCCACCGAACAGCCAGCCCCGGGCATGCCGATCGTGCCGGAGCGCCGTCTGGTAGTAGCGCTCCGCGACCGGGTCGGCGTATCCGCCACCGGGAAGCTGATCGCAGCGGGCCGGATCGACGTCGCAATAGCTCCGGAGGTTGTTGAAGGCGCGATCGGCGTCGTGATGCGCGGCGGAGGCCTTGAGCCCCATGCCGACGGCAGCGGCGAGTGCGGCCCACTTCCCGTACTTCACGGCGAACGGTGTTCCGCGAGTCCAGGCGGAGTCGGCGCGCTGGGCCACGAGCGGAGTCACGCCGAGGGTGAGGCAGAGCAGGGCGAGCGCGGAGCGGCGGATCATTGGCGGAGCCGTTGCAGGTCGCCCCGGCCGCCCAGCACCAGCATGGTGCCGTCGTCGAGGACCATGGGCGCGAGTTCCATCGGTCGTCCCAGTTTCGTGGACCAGGCGTCGGCTCCCGTTCCGCGATCGAATGCCCGGAGGGTGCCGTCGGACGCCCCGACCAGAAGCCAGGGGCCGAAGACCGAGGGGGCGCCCGTTGCTGCCCAGCCGGCGGGGCGCAACTCGGTCGTACCCGTGCTGGCGCCTGACAGAAACCGGTTCACCGATCCGGTCTGAGTCACGGCGTAGATGGTATCCCCCGTCGAAGCCGGCGAGTTGAGCAGCGGCCCGTCCAGCCGGACACGCCAGCGATCGCTGAGGCTGTCCGGATCGATGCCGATGACCAGCGAGTCGCCCGTCGCCGCGACCAGTTGGTCTCCGACGCGGATCCAGGGCGAGACCACCGTCCCGGGCGCCCGGCGCCGGCGCGCGACGGTGCCGTCACTCAGCTTTACCAGGTAGAGGCTGTCGAATGACGAGACCATGAAGTGCTCCGTCCCCACCTGGATCGCGCCGGTCTGGCCGGGGGTCACCCGCCGGCGCCACAGGACGTGGCCGTTCGATGGATCGAGCGCGACCACCTGTCCCCGCCGGGTGATGGCGATCAGCTTCCCGCCGATCAGGGCGAGCGGCGCCTGGGTGTAGCCGATGCCGGTCGACCAGAGTTCGTTGCCGCTCGACGGGCGGAAGGCATGGACCTTTCCGTCAGGGCGATCGGTCGCGGCGTACACGGTGCCGCCCTCCACCAGCACGCCGCCGACGAGCGGCCCGGCCACCCGATGCGCCCAGCGGGTCTTGCCGGAGCGGAGATCCACGGCGACCACGCGGCGGTCCGAGCCGCCGAGATAGGCGTTCTGGGTGTCCACCGCGATGGGGGCGCTCGGGCCGCGCACTGGACGGCTCGCCCACAGCCGGGTGAGCGGGGTTCCGGCGAGGGCGGCCGCGGGCTTCACCTCGCCGGGATCGAAATCCGGGTCGGGGCGAAAACCGGCGCAGGCTGCGTTGACGCTCACCAGCGCCACCGCTAGACTCCACGCCCCACGGCGAGCCAGCCGCCAACCCCGCCCATGTTGAAGATGATGACCGTCCGCATCGCCGAGTTGTCCAGTCACGTAGGTTCGTCCGTCACGGTTCAGGGGTGGGTCACCACGACCCGGTCCAGCGGGAAGATCGCGTTCGTCGTCCTGCGCGACGGCACCGGGTACCTGCAGGGGGTCCTCTCGAAGAAAGAGGTCCCCGAGGCGACCTGGGAGCGGTTCGCGACGCTGGTCCTCGAGACCTCCGTCGCGCTGACCGGTACTGTCCGCGCCGAGCCCCGCGCCCCGGGCGGCTACGAGATGCACCTGAGCGAGGTGCAGGTCATCGGGGCGAGCCCGGAGTTTCCGATCCAGCCGAAGGAGCACAGTACCCAGTTCCTGTTCGAGCATCGGCATCTCTGGCTCCGGAGCCGGCGCCAGGTCGCGATCGCCAAGGTGCGCAACGAGGTGATCCAGGCCATCCGCGACTTCTTCTATCAGCGCGACTTCACGCTGGTCGATACCCCGATCCTCACGGGCTCCATCGGCGAGCAGGCCGGCGAACTGTTCAGTACCGACTATTTCGATCTCGGCAAGGCCTATCTCGCGCAGACCGGCCAGCTCTATGTCGAAGCGGCCGCCGCGGCCCTCGGCAAGGTCTACTGCTTCGGCCCGACCTTCCGCGCCGAGAAGTCGAAGACCAGAAGGCATCTCACCGAATTCTGGATGGTCGAGCCCGAAGTGGCGTTCAACGACTCCGCCGCCAACATGCGGCTGCAGGAGGAGTTCGTCAGCTACATCGTCGGCCGCACCATCGAGGCCCGCAAGGAAGAGCTCAAGGAACTCGAACGCGATACCGCCCCGCTCGAGCGGGTCCAGGCACCCTTCGCCCGTATCAGCTACAGCGACGCCGTGGTGAAGCTCAACGCCCTCGGCTCCGACATGGAGTGGGGCCGCGACCTCGGCGGCGACGACGAGACCCTGCTCGCCCAGCAGTACGACCGCCCGGTGTTCGTCTTCAACTACCCGAAGGGTGTGAAGGCGTTCTACATGAAAGAGAACCCGGACGATCCCCGCACCGTGCTCAACAACGACTGCCTCGCCCCCGAGGGGTACGGCGAGATCATCGGCGGTTCACAGCGCGAGGACGACTACGACCGGCTGCTCGCCCGCATCCACGAGCAGGAGCTCGATCCGGAGGCGTATCGCTGGTATCTCGATCTACGGAAGTACGGGACCTTCGTGCATTCAGGCTTCGGATTGGGTGTGGAGCGCACCGTCGCCTGGATCTGTGGTCTGCCGCACATCAGGGAGACGATTGCCTTCCCCCGGCAGATACATCGGCTGTATCCCTAGCCGCGCGCGGGGCAGGCGCGCATCGCCGTGCGCGCCTAGCGCCGCGCGCGCTTCACCTCATCCCACAGCCGGTCCAGCTCCTCGAGGCCCGCGGTCGTCATGTCGACGCCGCGGGCCTCTGCCATGCGTTCCACCTCGCTGAAACGACGCTGGAACTTCTGGTTGGCCCGGTCCAGGGCCGTGGTGGGCTGGACCCGCGCCTTCCGCGCCAGATTGACGACCGCGAAGAGCAGGTCGCCGATCTCATCGACGAGGTCATCCGGGGGAAGGGGATGGACCGGCTCGCCGGTCGTCTCGGGAGCAGGGGGGGCCGGGCCCTCCGCGGCAATCGCCGCCTCCACCTCGGCCAGTTCCTCGCGGACCTTGGCCGCCGGGCCGTGCGTGTCGGGCCAGTCGAAGCCGACCGTGGCAGCCCGCTCCTGAAGTCGGTAGGCCTTGATCAGGCTCGGGAGCCCGGGCGGGAGGCCGTCGAGCACCCCCTGACGCTTCTCCTTCCGCTTGAGGTTGGACCAGCGCTCCGCCGGGCCCAGATCGAAGAGATGCGGGTGCCGCCGCCGCATCTTGGCCTCGAGGTCTCCCGCGACCTCGTCCGCGCTGAACTCGCCCCGCTCCTCCCCCAGGACCAGCTGCCAGGCCAGATGCAGCATCAGATCCGCGACCTCCTCGCGGATCTCAGCCGGCCGACCTTCAGCGATCGCATGGTCGAGTTCGAAGACCTCCTCGACCAGGTACGGACGGATTGTCTCGCGGGTTTGGATACGGTCCCAAGGGCACCGCTGGCGGAGGTCACGGACCATCGCCAGAGCGCGTCCAAGCGCTGAATTATCTTGCATTTATCCTCCTCGGCTCCTATCATACCCGCCGCTTGAGCATGACGTCAATTCCAGCCGAAGCTGAGCGTGCCTGGGCCGAGGTGGACCTCGGTGCCGTGGTCGCCAACGCCCGCACCGTGGCGGCCGCATCCGGCGCCCGCCTGCTACCGATGGTCAAGGCGAATGCCTATGGCGTCGGGGTGCTGCCGGTCGTCCGGGCGCTCGAGACGCTCGACCCGTGGGGACTCGGCGTCGCGACCGTCGAAGAGGGTGCCCAGCTCCGTGCCGCGGGGATCACCCGACCGGTCGTCGTCTTCACCCCGCTCCAGCCCTCGCTGATTCCCCTGTACCATCAGCACGACCTCCGGCCCGCGATCGGCGACCGCCATGCGCTCGCGGCCTGGCTCGCGCAGGGGGATCGCCGCTTTCACCTCGAGATCGATACCGGAATGGCGCGAGCCGGCTTTCAGCCCGCGGAGGTGGCCGCCTCACGAAGCCTGCTCGAGGCCTCCGAAGGGTGGGAAGGCGCCTTCACCCACTTCCACTCCGCCGATTCCGACCCCGGATCGGTGGACCGGCAGTGGCGGCTGTTTCAGGAGGTCCTCCGCACGCTGCCGAGACGGCCAGCCCTGGTCCACGCGGCGAACAGCGCCGCGGCCCTGCGTGGCCCCGCCTTCGCCGCGGACCTGGTGCGACCGGGGATCTTCCTCTACGGCGGCGACGTCCCGGGAGTCACCGCAGCGCCGGTCGTCCGGCTGCGCTCGCGCGTGGTCGCGCTCCGCACCGTGCGCGCCGGGGAGAGCGTGAGCTACGGGGCGACCTGGGTGGCGCCGACGGATACCCGGGTGGCGACGCTGGCGATTGGCTACGCGGACGGCGTGCACCGTTCCCTCAGCGGCACGGGTGCGGTGGAGATCAACGGGACCATCGTCCCGACCCTCGGGCGCGTGACGATGGACTTCCTCATGGTGGCGGTGACGGAGAGCTGCGCCCTCGGAGATGTGGCGACCGTCTTCGGCGGCCTCGTCTCCCTCGACGATCAGGCCCGGCGGGCCGGGACGATCTCGTACGAACTGCTCACGGCGATGGGCCCGCGCATCGCCCGGAGGTATGCATGAACCAGCATTTCGCATCCCTGGTGATCGGTCTGGCCCACCAGGCGGAGCAGGCCCTGGCCGGCAACCTGCCGCCCGGCGCGCCGGGCAACCCCGAGCCGCGCGAAGTCGCGCGCACCCTCATCGACACCCTCGGGATGCTGCAGGACAAGACCAAGGGCCAGCTCGAGCCCGACGAGCAGCGCCTGCTCACCGAGGCACTGACCGGCATCCGGTTCCGCTTCGTGTCCACGGAGAGGAAGTAGCCTGCGCCGCGCCGCCCTGATCGTGCTCGACGGCGTCGGCTTCGGGCCGGCGCCTGACACGGACGCCTACGGCGATACCGGGAGCGACACGCTCGGCAACGTCGCGCGGGCGGTGGGCGGACTCCGTCTCCCGAATCTGGAGCGGATGGGGCTGGGGGCGATCGCGCCGCTGCCGGGCGTGGCGGTGGTCGGCTCGCCCACCGCGGCGCACGGCCTCGCCCTGCCGAGGAGTGCGGGGAAGGACAGCACCTCGGGGCACTGGGAGCTGTGCGGTCTCACCCTCGCCCATCCGTTCCGGACCTATCCCTCGGGATTTCCCGACGGATTCATCGCGGCGCTGACCGCGGCCACGGGGCGGGGGGTGCTGGGCAACTGCGTCGCCTCCGGCACCGAGATCATCGCCCGGCTCGGCCCCGAGCATCTCGCGTCCGGCAAGTGGATTCTCTACACCTCGGCCGACAGCGTCTGCCAGATCGCCGCCCACGAAGGGCTGATCCCGGTGGCCGAGCTCTACGCCGCGTGTCAGGCGGCACAGGCAATCCTGGCCGGCCCGGAGACCGTCTCCCGGGTCATCGCGCGGCCATTCGTGGGCGACGCGAAGGCCGGCTGGACCCGGACCGAACGGCGCAAGGATTTCAGCGTTCCCCCGCCCGGCGAGACGCTGCTCGACCGGCTGGTGGCCGCGCACATCCCGCGGGTCGGGATCGGCAAGGTCGACGACCTTTTTGCCGGCCGGGGCATCATCAGCATGCACCCGAGGACCAACGCGGAGGCCTACCGCGCCATCGCGAGCGGACTGGAGGCGATGGAGCGCGGGCTGTTGTTCGTCAACGTGCTCGAGTTCGACCAGAGCTGGGGCCATCGCAACGACGTGCCCGGCTTCCACGCCGGGCTGCTGGCGCTCGACGCGGCCCTGCCGGGCATGCTCGCCCCGATTCGGGACGAGGATCTGGTTATTATTACCGCCGATCACGGCAACGACCCGACGACGCCCTCGACCGATCACTCACGGGAGCGTGTGCCGGTGCTTGCGTTTGGTCCCCGGGTACGGCCCCGCGCTCTCGGGACCCGCCAGAGCTTCGCCGATGTGGGACAGACCCTGGCGGAGTTCTTCGGTGTCCCGGCCCTCAGTTCCGGGCAGTCCTTCCTTGGCGAGATCTGGGATGGCTGACGAACTCCTGGCAGCGGCCAGAGTGGCCCAGAGCCGGGCCTGGTGTCCCTACTCGAAGTTTCCGGTAGGTGCGGCACTCGAGGCGGATGACGGCCGGGTATTCACCGGCTGCAACGTGGAGAATGCCTCGTTCGGGCTGACGATCTGCGCCGAACGCGGCGCCGTCATGGCGGCGGTGGCCGGGGGAGTGCGCCGGTTCCGGCGGCTGGTGATCGTGGCGAATGCCGACCCGGCCGTGAGCCCATGCGGCGCCTGCCGTCAGGTGCTGGCGGAGTTCGGCGGCGACTTGATCGTGGAGAGTGCAGGACCAGGAGGCACGCGGCGCTGGACGCTGCGGGAGCTGCTCCCGGACGGATTCGCGTTCGACAGAGGCGGTACGGATTGACAACGACTCAGATTCGCCTGTTCCCTTCGCTCGTCGCCTCGGCGGCGATTCTCCTGGTGACGGCCTGCCAGGAGCGGCTCTCCGCGCCGGCGGACTGTCCCAATCTCTGTCCCGGCGGCTACATCGTCCGGGACACGGTGCTGGTGCCGACGCTCGGTACCGACTCGAGCTACGAGGGGTATGTGCTCGCGGGGCAGGGTGGCTCGCTCCGGGTCTCCTATCAGCTTCCCGCGAGCGAAGACCGCGCCGTCATCAAGTTCTCCGCGCGGCCCGACTCGTTTGATTTCAACGATACCCTGCGCGCCTACACGATCGACTCGGTGGTGCTGTCGGTCGGACTGCAGTATCGCGATACGGCGGTGAAGAACCTCGTCGTGTCGCTGTACCGGCTGCCGTCCACGCTCGATTCGGCCTTCACCTTCGTCGATGCGGACACCGCCTTCACGCCCGCGAATGTCATCGACACGTTCATGGTGGCCGACAGTCTCGTCAGCACGACCCTGACCCGCACCTACAAGGGCGCGACGCTCTCCCAGGTCTTCATTCCCGCCTCCGACACCGGTGTTCTCGCGATGGGGGTGCAGATCCGCGCCGCGCAGCCGACCGGAATCCGGATCGGCAGCGCGGGGGGCGGCTCGACGGCCCCGCTGTTCACGACGTATCTCCATTTCCCGACCCCGGGTGACACGACGCAGACCGCCCGGACCTTCGTGAAAGGGCCGAGCTTCGCGCGGTTCCTTTCGCAGAGTGCGCCGGTGCTGGATAGCACCCTGCTGACGGTGGGCGGGGCGCCGAGTTCCCGATCGGTCATCCGGTTTCCGTGGCCGCCCTTTCTGAGGGACTCGGCCCAGCTGCTCCGCGTCACGCTGGAACTGGTGCCGAGCGCCGCGATCCTCGGCCTCCCGGGGGACACCGCCTTCCTGCAGGCGCGGCCGATCCTGTCGGATTTCGGCGGGAAGAGCCCCACCGGCACCGATGGGTTCTATATCGCCATTGCTCCATTGGTGAATGGTCAGACGGACACCCTGCGACTCGAAGTGCGGCGTGCGGTCAGTCTCTGGCAGGGGACCTCGCCGCTCCCGCCGGCCTTCATGCTGCAGCTCTTCCCTGAGACGAGCAGCTTCATCCGCGCGACCTTCGGGTCGAGCCGGAGCCCCGGCTTCACGCCGCGGCTCCGGGTCACCTACGCGCTCACGTTCCCCTTCGAGAAACCCTGATGCGGCTGACTCGCATGATGGCCGTCGTCGCGCTGGCGGCTGCGCTTCCCGCTGTGCCGGCCGAACTCTCGGCGCAGTCCTCGCTCTTCGGGGTGCGCGGTCTCGGCCAGCCGGGGCGGCCCGTGACGCCCCGCACCAGGGCGACCGGAGGCAGCTTCGGACTCTTCGATGGCGAGAGCGACCTGAATCCCGCGGCGATGGCCAACCTCCGGTCGGTCACCGCCGATTTCGTGATCGCGCCGAACTGGCGCACCTGGGAGACCCCCGCCGGGAACGCCTCGTTGCGCGATACCCGATTCCCGCTGCTGTTCATCGGCGGCCCGATCCCGGGCAAGAAGCTGGCTCTGGGCGTCTCGCTCGGCAGTTACGCCGACCGCGATTTCCGGCTCGCCTCCAGGGACTCGATCCTGGTGCGGGGAGTGCAGACGACGGTCTTCGACTCCCTCAAGTCGGTCGGCGGAATCAACGAGATCCGGTTTGCGGCGGGTTATGCGCTCGGGGCGCGGACCAGCGTGGGCGCCGCCGTGTACTGGATCACCGGCTCGAGTCGGCTCGAGGCGCGTCGCTCGTTCAGCGACACTTCGTTCATCGCCGTCCGGCAGACCGCCGAGCTGTCGTATCAGGGGGTCGGTTTCTCCCTCGGCATCACCCAGCGCGTCAGCTCCGGCCTGCAGCTCGCCGCGAGCCTCCGGTCCGATGGCCACGTCAGCGTCGACAAGGACTCGACCCGCGTCTACAACGTCAACCTGCCATACACTATCGGTGCGGGGGCCACGCTGCGGGCCTCCTCCAAGCTGACCGTCGCGGCCTCAGGGAGCTACCGGACCTGGGGTGACGCCAACGGGGATCTCATCGCCCAGGGCGGCGTCGGTGCCCGCAACACCGTCGAGCTCTCGCTCGGTGGCGAGTATGCCCGGGACCCACGGCGGCCGAGCAAGCTTCCGGTCCGGCTCGGCGTGCGGTACGCCGACCTGCCGTTCCCGATCGCGACCGGGCAGAAGCCGAAGGAATTCAGCATCTCCGCGGGCAGCGGGCTGCGCTTCGCCCAGGACCGCGCGGGGATCGATCTTGCGCTTGAACATGCCTGGCGCAGCGAGGGCAGCGCCTACAAGGAGCGCGCCTTCATGGTCACCTTCGGCCTGTCGATCCGCCCCTACGGCGACCCCCTGCGCTAGCGGCGATGAAGCACCTCTATATCGAGACTTACGGCTGCCAGATGAACGTGGCGGACACCGAGCTGATGCTCGGGGTCTTCCGGCGGGATGGTTACGTGCAGACCGACCGTCCCGAAGAGGCTGACGTGATGCTGGTGAACACCTGTGCCGTCCGCGACAATGCCGAACAGCGGGTGATCGGCCGGCTGGGCGAGCTGCAGCACCACAAGCGACCGGGGACGGTGCTCGGTGTGGTGGGATGCATGGCCCAGCGGCTTGGCCCCACCTTGCTCGAGCGCGTGCCGAAGGTGGACATCGTCGCCGGCCCCGATGCCTACCGCAATCTCGCGGAGCTGGTCGCGCAGGCGCAGGCGGGCCAGCGACTCTCCGATACCGAATTCCGCTCGTGGGAGCACTACGAGGACGTGCCGCCGGTGCGGGAGACCGCCGCCACCGCCTTCGTCACGGTGCAGCGGGGCTGCGATTATAAGTGCACCTTCTGCATCGTTCCGTTTACCCGGGGACCGGAGCGGAGCCGTAAGCTCGAGGATGTGGTGCGCGAGGTCCGCACGCTCGCGGAGCAGGGCACCACGGAGGTGACGCT
>JBGATI010000041.1:0-21605 GCA_044229245.1 Gemmatimonadales bacterium
CGTGTCGCCGTGCGGGACCAGAAAGCCGGTCTCGCCGTGACGCACCGAGTCCCGGAGTCCCGGGCTGTCCGAGGCGAGCGAGAGCGTTCCGCACGCCGCGGCCTCGACGTTCGTGATCCCCCACCCTTCCTTGCAGGAAGGAAAGAGATTCGCCCAGCTGCTCCTCAGCAATCGCAGCTTCTCGGCTTCGGTCACTCGGCCCAGAAACTGTACCGCCTCACCGAGTCCGAGTTCCGCGACCAGCGCCTCCAGACGCGCCCGGTCGTCGCCGGATCCCGCAATATTCAGGCGCATGGACGGCTGCTTCGCCCGCGCGATCGCGAGCGCACGGATCGCATATTCGACACCCTTGTACCGCCGGAGCCGCCCAATGTACAGAAAGCTCGGCTCCCTGCTCCGGATGCTCGTGGCCGCGGGCGTGAAGTAGGTCGAGTCCACGCCCGGATAGATCACGACGATCCGCTCCCGCGCGACCCCGCGGGCGACCAGGTCGTCGCGAGTGCTCTCGCTGATCGCGTGAAACGCCGCCCGGCGATAGGCCCGCGGGATCGGTCGCTCCAGCAGCCAGACCAGCGTCGCCACCGGCAGGGGCGCCTCCTGGAAGACGCTCGCCCCGAACAGGTGCGGGACGATCACCCCCACCGGCCCATCCGTCAGCCCCGCCACGAACAGCGGGATCTTGTTCACATCCTCGATGACGAGGTCGGGCCGTTCGGCCGCGATCGCCCGCCGGACCGCGCCGCGTCCCACGAGCGCAAAGCTGTTGCGGTCCCCGTGGCGTTCGACGCGGATCCCGTCCACCGTCGCCACCGCGGACCCGCCCTTCCACCCCGAGCAGACCAGCCGGATCCGATGCCCCCGGGCGGCGAGCCGCCCGAAGATCTCATGCAGGTGGATCTCGGCGCCGCCGGCCTGCGGATTCTCGCGGTCCTGCCAGTTGACGAGAAGGACGTTCACAACCGGCCGAGTGAGCGGGCGACCCGGTCGAGCACGCCGTTCACGAACGAGGGTGCCTTGGCGCCCCCGAACCAGTGCGCGAGCTGGACGGCCTCATCGATCGCCACCTTGGCCGGCACCGCACCCAGCAGGAGCTCGTGCACCCCGATGCGCAGGATGTTCCGCTCGACCGCGGCGATCCGGTCCAGGCGCCAGTTGTCGGCGGCGTCCGAGGCGTGGCGGTCCAGCTCGTCCTTCTCCCTGAGCACCGACTCCGCCAGTTGCTCCGCCTGATCGTAGACCGTCGGATCGGGGCCGGTGAGTCGCGCCATCCGCGTCACCGCATCCACCAGCGGCAGCGTGTCGGTCAGTTCCATCGAATACAGCACCTGCAGTGCCCTCGCCCGGGCCTTGGTCTCAGGACGAAGCATGCAGTCTCCGCAATTGCGCCATCGCGTCAGCCGTCCGCAGGGCGGCCTCAGCCGCTTCATGTCCCTTGTTGCCGGCGGCGCCACCGGCCCGTTCGAGGGACTGTTCCATCGTTTCCGTCGTGAGCACGCCGAAGGCCACGGGCAGGCCATGCCGGATGGCCACCTCGGCGCAGCCGCGCGCCGCCTCACCCGCGACAAACTCGAAGTGAGCGGTCTCACCCCGCACCACACAGCCGAGGGCCACGATCGCGACGTAGCGGCCGGTCCCCGCCGCCACCGCGGCCGCGCCGCCAAGCTCGAATGCGCCGGGGAGCCAGACGACGTCGATTTCCGAATCGCGGCACCCGGCCTCGCGGCAGCAGGCGAGCGCGCCGTCGAGGAGGCGCGACGTGACCCGCTCATTGTACTGGCTGACGAGAATGGCCACCCGCCCGGTGCTCCGGAGCTGGCCGCGGATTTCGGGCATGCGGCTAGTGGGCGAGAAGGTGACCGAGCTTGTCGCGCTTGGTGTCCAGATAGGCGCGATTCTCGACGTTGGGATCGGTCAGCAGCGGGACCCGCTCGGTGATTTCCAGGCCGTACCCGTCGAGACCCACCAGCTTGCGCGGATTGTTGGTCATGATCCGGATCGACGACAGGCCGAGGTCGCGCAGGATCTGCGCACCGATGCCGTAATTGCGGAGATCGGGCGCGAACCCCAGCCGCTGATTCGCCTGCACGGTGTCGTCCCCCTCGTCCTGGAGCGCGTAGGCGCGGATCTTGTTGAGCAGCCCGATCCCGCGCCCCTCCTGATCGAGGTAGACGATCGCCCCCCGCCCCTCCTCGGCGATCTTCCGCATCGCCGCCTCGAGCTGGGGACCGCAATCGCAACGCTGCGATCCGAACACGTCGCCCGTCAGGCACTTCGAGTGCATCCGCACCAGCACGTTGGCCTTGCCGTCAATGTCGCCCATGACCAGCGCGACGTGCTGCGCCCGGTCGACATCGTTGGAATACGCCACCACCCGGAACTCCCCGTACTCGGTCGGCAGCCGCGCCTCCGCGGCCCGGTGCACCAGCTGCTCCTTCTTGAGCCGGTAGGCCACCAGCTCCGCGATGGTCACGAAGGTGAGCCCGTGCTGCTTCGCGAACGCCTCGAGTTCGGGGCGCCGCGCGGCCGAGCCGTCGGCCTGCAGGATCTCGCAGATCACGCCGGCGGGATTCAGGCCCGCGAGCCGCGCGAGATCGACGGCGGCCTCCGTATGCCCGACCCGCTGCAGCACCCCGCCCGGACGGGCCCGCACCGGCTGGATGTGCCCGGGCCGGCGCAGGTCGCTCGGCACGGTGGCGGGGTTGATCGCGACGTGAATCGTCTTGGCGCGATCGGAAGCGGAGATGCCGGTGCTGACCCCGAACCGGGGATCGGCATCGATGGTGATCGTGAAGGCGGTCCGCTGACTCTCGGTGTTCTGCACCTGCATCTGCTGCAGGTCGAGCTGTTCGCACCGCTCCGGCGGCAGCGCAAGGCAGACCCAGCCGCGGGCGTGGGTGATCATGAAGTTGACCATCTCCGGCGTGACCAGCTCCGCCGCACAGATGAGGTCACCCTCGTTCTCGCGATCCTCGTCATCGGCGACGATCACCAGCTTGCCGTTCCTGAGATCGTCGATCGCCTGTTCGATACTGCCGAAGGTCATAGCGGTCATCAGCCCTCGGCCCCTCGCGCCGGCCCGGAGAGGCCGGCCGCCGGGGCACGATGGCTCGTTAGAAGTGCATCCACATACTTGCCGATGGTGTCGCCCTCGAGGTGCACCCCGTCACCGGGCCGCCGCTCACCGAGGGTCGTGTGCTGAAAGGTAAACGGAATGAGGGAGAGCTGGATGATTCCCGGCGCGGGGATCGCGTTCACCGTGAGGCTCACCCCGTCCACCGTGATCGACCCCAGCGGGATCGAAACCCGGGCCACCTCGGCGGGAACCCGGACATCCACCAGCCAGGCGTCCCCCTGCTGCGCCACCCGCACCACCTCGCCCACGCCGTCGACATGCCCCTGTACCAGGTGCCCGCCCAGCCGGTCGCCGACCTTGAGGGCGCGCTCGAGGTTCACCCGGCGCCCCTTGGCGTGGCCTCCGAAGAGCGTCCGCTCGAGAGAGGTTGCAATCACGTGGACCGAGAACCAGCCCTTCCCGATCCGTTCGACCGTCAGGCAGGCCCCGTCCACCGCGATGCTCTCGCCGCGCTTGAGGGCGCGAAAGGGAGCCCCGATCCTGAGCGTCAGCCCGCTCGGGGCCCGCTTCGCTTCGCGGATGGTCCCGACCGCCGTCACGATTCCGGTGAACATGGCTCCCGATCCGCGACGAGGAGGGTGTCCTGCCCCAGTGCGCGCCGCTCGACGACGTTCCAGCGCTCGGCCTCGACCAGCGTGGTCCCAGGGAGCCCGGTGATGGCGAGAATGCCCGAGTCGCCGAGCCACACCGGCGACTGAATCCAGTAGTACCGGTCGACCAGCCCTTCGGCGAGCAGCGCACCTGCGAGGCGCCCTCCCCCCTCGACCAGCAGCGAGCCGATCCCCGACGCCTCGAGCGCTTCCAGCCCCTCGGCCAGGGAATTGGAGCGATGCACGATCACGCCGGCCTCCTCGAGATCGGCGAGCCGGGAGGAGAGGCCGTGGGCCTCGGTGATGAGAATCGTGGGGACCTCGCGCGCGGTGCGCACCAGCGAGAGGGTCTCGGGGAGGTCGCCGCGGCGGTCGAAGACGACCCGGGACGGCTGCCGGCGCGGCTCGAGATCGCCGCGCACCGTCAGTGAGGCATCATCGGTTCGGGCGGTGTGCCCGCCGACGGCGATCGCGTCGTAACCGGCCCGGAGCCAGTGCACGAAGTCCCGCGCTTCGTCCCCGGAGATCCACCGGGAGCGCCCGGTATGGTCGCCGATGCGCCCATCGAGGGTGGTGGCGAGCTTGAGCGCCACGAACGGCCGTCGCGGCCCGTTCCAGCGGTGGAAGAAGGGGGCGTTCTGGGCCCGGGCCTCGGCCTCCCGCAGGCCGATCTCGACCTGGATGCCTGCGGCGCGGAGCCTGGCGGCACCACCGGCCGCCTCGGGGTTGGGATCGGCGATCGCGGCAACGACGCGCTTCACGCCGGAGGCGATGATCGCCTCGGTACAGGGGGGCTGCTTGCCGTGATGATTGCAGGGCTCGAGGGTCACGAAGAGGTCGCCACCGCGCGCGCGGGCGCCGGCGCTTCTGAGCGCCTCCGCTTCGGCGTGCGGGCCACCGTATTCCGGGTGCCAGCCTTCGCCCACGATCTCGCCGTCCCGCAGCACCACCGCCCCGACCAGCGGGTTGGGAGAGACCCTCCCCCAGCCGCGCCAGGCGAGGGCAAGCGCCCGGTCCATGGCATCGAAGTCTTCCACGGGCAGGAATTTACGCGATCAGCCGGGAATGAGAAGATTGCGGCTTTCCCAGCTTATCTTCACGGTCGTCCGGCCTCCGCCAACCCTGGACACCGGCGCAATTCCGAGCAGGTAAGGCCGATGGTCATCACCCCACGCCGGGCCGCAATCGCCCTCGTGCTCGCCACAATCGTCACCCGACTGCCGGCGCTCACCTACCCCAAGGCGATCGACGATACCCAGGTCTACTCCGTCGTCGCGATCGAAATGCTTCATGGCGGCCGCCCCTACGTGGACGCCATCGAGCGGAAGCCTCCGCTCCTCTTCTCGCTGTACGAGGGGATCTTCGAAGTCGCCGGACCCTACCACCCCTTCGCACTGCACCTCACCGGGCTGCTCTGGACCCTGGCGACGATGGCCTTCCTCGGTCTCATCGCGACGCGGCTCTTCACCCCCGGGACGGGGCTCACCGCCGCGCTGCTCTACGGACTCTTCCTCGCCTGGGGGGATTACCGAAACCTCGCCGCCAACGGCGAGCTGCTGATGAATCTCCCTGTGGCGGCCGCGCTCGCTCTCACGCTCGCGCCGGGTCGCTCGCGTCTCCGTCCGGAACTGCTCCTCGCCGGCGCCCTGATTGCGGTCGCCTTCCTGCTCAAGCAGCCATCGGGAATCGCCGGGCTGCCGCTCGGGCTCTATCTCTTCCACCCGGAATATCGGGCGAAGCGACGGCTCGACGGGTGGCACGTGCTGCTTCAGGGGGCGCTCCTGACGATCGGATTCGCGGCGGTCTTCGTGGCAGCGGGGCTGCTGCTTCAGCGGGCGGGCATCCTCCACGAGGCGATCTACTGGACGATTCTCTCCCAGGGGGCCGCCTTCGGGATCCGGAGCTGGGTCTACTGGGACCGGGCCCTCAGCAACAGTGCCTTCTTCGTCGTGTCCACGCTCCCGCTGGTCCTGACTGCGCTGCTCTCGATCCGTGAGTCCCGGCGCCCCGACGGGCTCTGGCGCACCGTGCGCGCCGAGTCGATGGCGCTCATCATCCTGCTGCTGGTGTCGATCGTCGGCGTCGGCGCCAACGGGCAGTTCCTTTATCACTACTACCTGCAGCTGATTCTCCCCCTGGCGCTCCTCGCTGCACCGGTGGTTCACGCCATCTTCCTGGGCGGATTGATTCCCGCCTTCCCGCTGCTCCGCCCCGTCCCTCTGCGCAACTGGCTGATGCTCAGCGCGGTCGTCTTCCTCGTGGTGGACGCGATCGGGCTCTCGCGCAACCGCGCACCCTCCGCCGCCGCGCAGTACGTGCGCGAGCATTCCTCGGCGGCACATCGGCTGTTCGTCTGGGGCCAGGGGACGCGAATGACGGGGATGTACCTGGACGCCGAGCGGCGGCCGGCGACACGCTACATCGCCACCTTCCCGCTCACCGGCCACATCTTCGGGAGTCCGGTGAGCTGGGACCCGAACTACGATTCTTCGGATCACATCGTGCCGGGCGCGTGGGACAATCTCCGGAGGGACTTCGCGAGGCACCCGCCTCGCTACATCATCGACACCGACGCCGTGCGAAGCACGCCGGATTACGTCATCGCCCACTACCCCTGGCTGCGGGACTATCTCGCCCACGGCTATCGCGAGGTGTTCCGTGCGGACGACGGGATCGTGTACCGGCGCCTCACCCCGCCCTGAGCATCAGAACCGGATCGTCAGGCCCGCGCCCCCGTAGAAGCGCCCCGCGCTCGGATCGTTGCGCTGGAAGACTGTGACGAGTTCAGTCTTCTTGCCGACCTGGAAGCCGCCCTCTCCCCAGACACTCACCGGGCCGAGATCGTACGCGAGGTTCAGCAGCGTCATGATCCGGGAGGTGCTCAGATCGACCGCCACCGTCGTATCCGCGCCGGCCGAGTCGGCGAACGACACCCGCCCCGTGCCCTTGTAGAGATCCATCCCGAGGCCGCCCGAAATCGTCAGTGCCTTCACCTGGCCGCCGACGATCAGCCGGGCGTTGATCGCCGAGAGCGTGGTCGCAACCGCGAGGTTGTCCCCCGCGCCGCGATCGCCGAACTGGATCGAAGGCATGTCCCGCTTCATCACGTTGAGCGAGACGGTCGGCTTCGGCGCCTTCATCAGCAGTGCCGCCCGGAATCCATAGCCCAGCCCGAGGGCCAGCGGGCCGATCTTGCGGGCGTTCTCGTCGATATGGATCCGGGTGGTGGCGCCGGTCGGGAGCAGGACCGCGGAGCCGAGCAGGTCCATCGCGACGGTCCCGAGCGGCAGCTTCTTGCTGAAGAGTCCGAGGGCCAGGTCCACCCGAGGCATCGGCACCAGGAGCCGCTTGTCGGCGCGCACCGTGTCAGTGGTGCCGTCGTAGGAGGTCTTGGGAACGGTGAGGCTCGCGAAGCCGACCCGGAGGGCGAGTCGTGCGTGTCCGAACTTGCCGCTCGCTGCCGCCGTGCCGGGCACCGGGTTGCCGCCACCGACCAGCAATCCTTCGATCGGGAGAAAGGCGGTGAGGGCATCTGCGCCCGCCTGACAGATCCGCGACGAGGTCGTGGTGTCTGCCGGACAGGGACCGGTCACGGGGGTCGCGCTGGCCTGGGCATGGAGCGGGAGTGGTGCCCCGGCAGCGAACAGGACCAGGGCGAAAACGAAACGGCGGCTCAGCGACGGGTTGGTATGCATGGGTGCCAGTATCGGCACCGGAACATCCTTACCTGAGTCGTGAACCGCCGTGTAACAGTGGCCGTCGCGTCAGAACGCGAAGCGGAGACCCGCACCCGCGAAGAGCCGCTTCTTCGACGGATCGTTACCCGTGAACGTGGTTGCCAGGTTCTCCGACTTGCCGAACTGGTACCCCGCCTCGGCGCCGATCTTGACTACCGGGAGGTCGATCGCCGCCGTGAGGAACGCCATCGTGCGGGTGTTGTCGAGCTTGATGCCGTTGATCGTCTGCGCCGGAAGCACGCCGCCGTTCGGCACGAAGCCGATGTTGGCCGAGCCGGTGTACTTGTCCCAGCCAATGCCGGCGCCAACGTTGAAGAGTGCCAGCTTGTAGCCGGCCACCGCGCGCAGGTTGGTCGCGTGCAGATCGAGGCTGTAGCTGTAGTTGTCGCCGCCGGTGGTCACGTTGCCGTAGGTGATGCGGGGGATGTCGCGACGCATCACGGAGACCGTCAGCGAGGGAATGATCGCCTTGCCGGGGAATACGCCCACCCGGGCCCCGTAGCCGAGCCCCAGAGCGATCGAGCCGATCTTCCGCGCATTCTTGTCGACCGTGAGGTTGTCGATCGCCTTGGTCGGCAGCAGCTGGGCCGAGCCGAGCGCGTCCACCGCGAAGAACCCGTTCACGCCCTTGAAGAGCCCGAGGGCGGCCTCAACCAGCGGGGCCGGCGCGTACATCTTCTTGTCCTGGCCGACCGTCGTCGTCGAGCCGTCGTAGTTGAGGTCCGGGGTGCGAAGCTGCGTCGCGTTCACCCGCGCCGTCAGCGAGAAGTGCCCGAGTCCGCCCAGCGACTTCACGCTGCCGAGCACCGGATTGCCGCCACTGACGAGCAGGCCGGCGACCGGATGGAGCACCTGCGTGCCGTCGATGGCCGCGTTGCAGATGTTGTAGTCCTGGGACGAGAAAGGCGGACTGTTGTAGGTCGCGCACTGGGCGTTCTGTGCGGCGAGCGGTGCGGCGAGGACGACCAGTCCCGTGACGGCGGCGGCAATACGCGAAATTCGCATGGGCTCCATCCTTCAATGGCGTTCAGGGTCGGAAGCGCACCCCCGTCGTTCCACGGCGAATCTCGCCGAGCACCCAGGTGGGCACGCCGCTGGCCCGCGCACTCTCCTGTGCCGCAGGCACCCGGTCCTTCGGAAGCACCGCAATCAGCCCCACGCCGAGATTGAAGACATCCCGCATCTCGTCGGTACCGACCTTGCCAGCGTCCTGCAGGATCCGGAACAGCGGAGGCCAGGTCCAGCTATTGGACTCCACCACAGCTTCGCATCCCTCAGGCAAGACGCGCACCAGATTCCCGGGGATGCCTCCGCCCGTGATATGCGCGATCCCATGCAGGCTCGAGATGACGGGCATCACCGCCGCCGAGTAGCTCCGGTGGACGGCAAGTAGTGCCTCGGCCACGGTCTGACCGCTATCTCCAAGCTTGTCAGTGAGTTGGAGCCTCATGATGTCGAAGACCACCCGACGCGCCAGGGTGTACCCGTTGGTGTGCAGTCCGGTGGCTTCATATGCAAGCAGCACGTCCCCGGGCTGGATGCGATCCCCGTGGAGTGCCTCGTCCTCCTCCACGGCACCAATGATCGTCCCGGCCAGGTCGAAATTGCCGGGCTGATACAGTCCGGGCATCGACGCCGTTTCGCCTCCGGCGAGCGCCATTCCGTGATTCCGGCAGCCACGGGCGACCCCCTCCACGATGCCGGCGATCTGCTGGACCGTAAGCGCCGCTCCGGCGACGTAGTCCATGAAGGCGATCGGCTTCGCACCGTGGACCAGAATGTCGTTGACCGAGTGGTTGACCAGGTCCTCGCCGACCGTATCGAAACGACCGGCCTGCAGCGCCACGAGTACCTTGGTGCCGACGCCGTCGGTGCTCATGACCAGCACCGGCTTTCGCATGCCGGCCGGAACCCGAACCATTCCGCCGAACGCACCGACGTGCCCCACCGAGAGTGCGGTCCTGGTTCCCGCCACCAGCTCGCCGATCCGGGCCTTGGCCACCTCGGCGCTCTCGAGGTCGACCCCTGCCGCGGCGTATTGCCGCTCGGTCATGCCACCGCCTCCGCGAGTTCGAAGTGCGTCAGGTCCTTGAAGCTGCGTACCCGCTGCGTGAGCGAGGCGGGGTTTACGCCATCGAACCCTGCGACGCTGAAGGCAGAGACCGCGAAGGAGCCCATCGCGGCGCCGTAGACCATGGCGCGCCGGAGGCCATCGCTCGAGGTGTCGCCGGTGCGCGCGATATAGCCCATGAAGCCGCCTGCGAAGGCATCGCCCGCGCCGGTCGGATCGAAGACCTCCTCCAGCGGATAGGCCGGGCAGAAGAAGCTGCGCCCCGCCTCGACCAGCAGCGCGCCATGCTCGCCCCGCTTGACGATGACCCGGCGCGGGCCGCGATCGAGCACCCACTTGGCCGCGCGGTGCACGTTCCAGTCGCCGGAGAGCTGGCGGACCTCTTCATCGTTGACGATGAGCAGGTCGACCCGCTTGAGCACCTCGAGGAAACGGTCCCGGGCGGAGTCGATCCAGAAGTTCATCGTGTCGCAGGCGACGAGACGCGGCGAACGCATCTGGTCGAGGACGCCGAGCTGCAGATCGGGATGGATGTTCCCGAGGAAGACGTACGGGGTGTCGGCGAACGCCGCCGGGATCTTCGGCTTGAAATCGGCGAAGACGCCGAGGCGCGTTTCCAGCGTCTCGCGGCTGGCGAGGTCGAAGGAGTACTTCCCCTTCCAGCGGAAGCTCTCGCCCTTGGCCTGCTCGACGCCGGAGATGTCGACGCCGCGGGCGGCGATGGCCTTGAGGTCGCCCATCGGGTAGTCGTCACCCACCACGCCGACGATGCGGACACCCGTCAGCAAAGAGGCCGCAACGCTGAAGTAGACGGCCGAACCGCCGAGGGCATCGTCCGCGGTGCCGAACGGGGTGATGATCGAATCGAGCGCGACGCTGCCGACAACGAGGAGTTTCATCCGGTCACATCCGGTCGGGGGCCGAGAGGCCGAGCAGGCCAAGGCCGTTGGCAAGGACAATGCGGGCGGCACGGGCCAGCGCCAGGCGCGCGGCTTCCGTGTCAGGCGGTTCGCCGAGGACGCGGCACTTGTGGTACCAGCCGTGCGCGACCCGGGCAAGATCTTCCAGGTAGTCGGTCATCCGGTGCGGCTCGCGCGCCCTGGCGGCCCGGGCGATGATGTCCGGGAAGACGGCGAGTTTCTTGAGCAGTTCCAGGTCTTCCGGGGCGGTCAGCGCCTCGAGCCGGACGTCGCCCGTGGCGGACTCCGGCGTGCGGTCCGCCACGCGGAAGATGCCGCTCATCCGCGCGTGCGCCATCTGCACGTAGAAGATCGGGTTCTCGTCGGTCTGCTTCCGGGCGAGGTCCACGTCGAAGGTGAACGGCGACTGGCCCGGGCGCATCAGGAAGAAGTAGCGCGTCGCGTCGACGCCCACCCAGTCCATGAGGTCGCGCAGGGTGACGAAGTCTCCGGCGCGCTTCGACATCCGGACCTCTTCCCCGTCCTTCACGACCTTTACGAGCTGGACCAGCGCCACCTCGAAGAAGTCCTCGCCGTAGCCGAGGGCGCGGAGCACCGCGCGCATCCGGGGGATGTAGCCGTGATGGTCGGCACCCCAGACGTCGATGACGCGGCTGAAGCCGCGCTCGTGCTTGTCGACGTGGTAGGCGATGTCCGGCACGAAGTAGGTGAGCGACCCGTCGCTCTTCCGGAGCACCCGGTCCTTGTCGTCACCGTACTCGCTGGTCTTGAGCCAGAGCGCCCCGTCCCGTTCCTCGGTGAGACCGCGTCCGGCGAGGAGCGCAAGTGCCGCGTCGACCTTGCCCTCGTCCCGGACGGCGCGCTCGCTGCTCCACCGGTCGAACTTGACCCGGAGGGCGAGCAGCAGCTCCTCCTGTTCCTGGCGGATGAGGACCGGCGCGATTGTGCAGCGCTGCCGGAGCTCCTCGGAGGAGAGCTTCGCGAGTGCCGGCTGCTCCTGGAGGAGCTGCTGCGCCATCTCGCCCAGATAGGCACCGTGGTAGCCGCCCTCGGGAATCTCCGCGGGGCGGCCGAGCTCCTGCTCGAGCCGGACCCAGAGACTCTCGATCACCCGATCGATCTGGACGCCGGCGTCGTTGATGTAGAACTCGCGGGTCACCTCATGCCCGGTCCACTCGAGCAGCGCCGCGATCGCGTCGCCCGCCGCGGCCCCGCGCCCATGCCCGACGTGCAGCGGCCCGGTGGGATTGGCGGAGACGAACTCGACGTTCACCTTCTGGCCGGCACCGAGATTCTGCCGCCCGTAGGCCGGACCGGCTTCGATGATGGTCTGCAGCAGGTTCGCAAGCGCGTCCTGCGCCAGCCAGAAGTTGACGAAGCCGGGCCCGGCGATCTCGGTCTTCGCGACGACCGAGGCGGGAATCTGCAGCGTCTCGATGACCTGCTGGGCCACGAGGCGCGGATTCTTCTTGAGCGACTTCGCCAGCAGCATGGCGAGGTTGGTGGAGAGATCGCCGTGGCTTGGATCCTTGGGCCGCTCGAGCACGAAGCCCAGGGGCTCCGCGCCAAGCGCCGCGGCCACACGCGCGAGCTCCGCGCGGATGACGGCGTCGCTCACTTGCGGCCCTTCTTCGCGCTCTTGCTGGCCTTGGGAGTCACGACGGGAGCCTCCGCCTTGGCGGGCGCCGCGGGCGTCGAGGCATCCGATGCGGCGGGCGTGGTGGAGGCCGGTGTGCTGCTGCTCTCGCTCTTGGCAGGCTCCTTCCGGGGACCCTTGCCGTCCTTGCCGTAGTCGGTGATGTAGAAGCCGGTGCCCTTGAAGTGGAGCCCCGCGCCGCCCGAGATCTTCCGCGTGGCCGACTTGCCGCACGTGGGACACTTGGCCCGCGGCTTGTCGGACATCTTCTGGAACAACTCGAAGTCATGCCCTTCCGGGCACTGGTACTCGTACGTCGGCATGGCGGCTGCGTCCTAAGAGAAACGGGCGCAATATCTTAGCGGAGCCGAGCCGCCGATTCAAGGCGTGGGCTCACCCGCCCTGCTGGATCTTCCGGAGCGCGCGGTCGAGCGCGGCAACAACATCGGGGGTGACGCTGCGCTTCCGCTGCTGTTCGAGCACCGAGCGCGCGCTCTTCGCCTGCTTCCCCATCGCACCGAGGGCGTCGGCCGTCGCGATCAGGAGATCGTGTCCCCCGTCGAGTTCATCGTTCGACTCGAGCACTTTCACGAGGTTGCCGACGGCGCCCTTGCCCGCCGGCCCCATCAGCCGGAGCCCGCGCGCGGCATCGAGCCGGACCGGCATCGGTCCGCTCCGCACCGCCTTGCCCAGCGGCTCGGCGGCCTTGGCCCCGATTCCGGCGAGCGCCACGACCGAGATCCCGCGCAGCGAATCGCCGCCATCGAAGAAGACCGACATCACGAGCGGCACCGCATCCCCGGCGTCCTTCCCGATCCGCCCGAGCGCATAGACCAGGTTCTCGACCCGCACCCGCTGCGCCGGCGCGGCGAGGGTAGGATCGCGGCGCAGCTCCTCCGCCAGCGAGGCGGCGAGCGGCTTCGCCGCCTTCTTCGCGTCGTGACCGAGATGCCCGAGCGCCCAGGCCGCGGAGGCGCGCACCCACAGCGAGTCATCGGCGAGCAGCCGGACGAGTCCCGGCACCACCTCTCCCCTGGCGACACCGATCACGCCGAGCGCCTCGGCGGCGTTGGCGCGGACCCAGGGATCACGGGTGGCGAGCGCCGGCACCAGCACCGGTGTGGCCGCCGGCCCGATCGCCTCCAGCGCATCCCGCGCCGCCTCCTGCACCGGGCGGGCATCGTCGGCCAGCACCGTGAGCAGCGCGGGTGACGCCTCGCGAGCCGCGGGGCCGATCCGCCGGATGGCGGTCGCCGCCCAGAGCCGGACCTCCTGGTTCTCATCCCGGGTCGAGCGCACCAGCACGGGGAGCGCCTCTCGCGCCGCCGGTCCGAGGGCCGCGATCGACTTGATCGCCTCGCGCCGCAGTTCGGGGATGTAGTGCTCCGCCTGTACCATCCAGTCGGCCAGCGACTTGCCTCTGGAATAGGCCTGCGGCACCGCGCGGGTTCCCTGCGCGGTGGCGATGGTCGGACTCGTGATGTGGACGAGGATCGCGGTCAGAATCGACGCGCTCGTGATGACGCCATCGTACCGCATGGCGGGGACTCCAGCCGAATGTCGAGTCCCGTCCCTGGGACTGTCCTGCGAGGGGATCGGCCCCGGGTCCGGGGGCACGGGGTGAATGTACGCCCCGGTACCGGGGCCGGCCAGTGGCGGACTTGACGCTGCCGTCGGAGGGGTGGTTATCCTATGCACCATCACCCGATCCTAACGGAGCTCCCCGTGACTCTGCGCGCCCTGCGTGTGCTCGCGCCGATGGTCCTGCTCGCCGCCCCCCTTTCCGCCCAGTATCTGCGCGAGGTCGGTTCGGCCCCCGCGCCCAAGACCCTGGTCGGCATCAACCTGCAAGTCGGCGCGCCACAGGGGGAGTTCCGCAACTTCGTCGGCACCGGTTTCGGGCTCGGCGGCAACATCACCTTCATGCTCGACCGCAGCCGACACGCCGGGCTTCGGATCTGGGGCTCGTGGATCGAGTACGGTCGGAGCACCGAGCGCGTCCCGCTCAGCCCGACCCTGCCGGGCCTCGATGTGGATCTCACCACCAGCAACGACATCATCAGCTTCGGCGTCGGGCCGGAAATCGATCTCGGGAACGGTCCGCTCCGTCCTTACCTGCACGCCGCGGTCGGCCTCTCCGACTTCGTGACGACCACGAGCGTCGAGGGGACCAACAACTCCAGTCCCTTCGCGAGCACTACCAACTTCAACGACTGGACCTTCGCCTGGTACGGCGGCGGCGGGCTCATGTACCTCGTCTCCAACAAGAGCAACCCGGTCTACATCGACGCCGGCGTGCGCTACCAGGGACATGGCCTCACCCACTACCTGCGCGAGGGAAGCATCCAGAGCAATGGCAGCGGCGGCGTGATCCTCAGGCCCGTCGAAAGCCACACCGACCTCCTGATCATCCACCTCGGCGTGCAGGTCGGGATCTAGGGGGAGAGCCTCCGGCGCTCCGGGGAGCGCACGAATCGCTCTGGGGAGCACGCGAACCGCTCTGGGGAGCACCCGAATCGCTCTGGGGAGCACCCGAATCGCTCTGGGGAGCACCCGAATCGCTCTGGGGAGCACCCGAATCGCTCTGGGCAGCCGCCGCCGTTGAGCGATCGGAAGGTTTCCGGACACGAGTGAGGGGTCCCCGCCGATGGCGAGGACCCCTCAGTCCATTCTGCGGACATTCGGCCTAGAGGAACTTCTTCAGCATCCCCATCGCTCCGCCGAGCAGATCGCCCTGGGGGAGCTGGCCGTTGGGGGTGAGCCCATCGACAAGATGCGGCAGCACCTGGGAGAGCTGGCTGGTCACGGCTTCCGGCGAGAGGCCGAGCTTCGACGCGAGCGCCTGGAGCTGCCCGCTGCCGAGCACCTGCTGCAACTGCGCGGGCGAAATCGGCGGATTGGGACCGGTGCCGATCCAGGACTGGATCATGGGGCCCAGGCCCGCCTGTTCGAACTGCTGCACGAGGGTCGTGAGACCGCCGCCACTGCCCAGCATCTGCACGACGGTCGTAACAAGATCGGGATGAGCGGCACCGGCCGCCGGTCCGAGCTGAGACTTCACATGGCCGAGCACATCATCCAGCAGGCCCATCGGGAACTCCACAGTAGAGGACGACGGAAAGTAGACGGGAAGGCGGACGGGCGGGAAGGCGGACAGGCGGGGAGATATTGCGGACATCGAGGGAGGGGCGAACGCCGCGGCTCCCGCGGAGGGCGCGGGTAGGGGCGGGCGTCCCCGCCCGCCCGAACCGAGCGTCCGAAGGGCCGCTGGGGCGGAGCCCCGACCGTGAGAAGGACGCCCGAACTGAGCGCGCAAAATGGCGCTGCGGCTGAGTCGCGACGACGAGCAAGTATCCCGAACCAGCGCCCGGAGGGTCGCTCGGGCGGAGCCCCGACCGTTCTACGCGGGCCGGTAAACTCCCCACGCCTCACGCAGCGCATCGCTGATCTCGCCGAGCGTTGCGCGGGCGCGGACTGCGGCGAGGATCGGCGGCATGAGGGGAGCAGTGTCCCGGGCAATCGTGCCCACCGCCGCGAGTGCGCCGGCAACGGCCGCGGCATCGCGGGCGGCCTTCACCTGGGCGAGGCGTGCCTTCTGTCGCACCGCGAGCGCGGAGTAGTCGGGGCGCGGCATCGGGGGGAGCGTCGAGTCGTCGGTGAAACGATTGACACCAACCACGACCTGCTGTCCCGATTCCTGCGCCTTCTGCAGCTCCCAGGCGCTCCGGCCGATCGCCTCCTGGAAGTAGCCCCGGTTGATCGCCGCCGCCGAGCCGCCGAGGGCATCGACCTCTTTCACCAGTGCGAGTGCTTCAGCCTCGATCCGGTCGGTGAGTGCCTCGACGTACCAGCTCCCGGCGAGAGGATCCACCACCTTCGAGAGTCCGCTCTCATGCCCGAGGATCTGCTGGGTCCGGAGCGCGAGCGTTGCGGACTCCGCGGTGGGAAGCGCGAGCGCTTCGTCGTAACCGTTGGTGTGGAGCGACTGCGTGCCGCCGAGCGCGGCGGCGAGTCCCTGCACCGTCACCCGGACCACGTTGTTCATCGCCTGCTGGGCCTGGAGCGTCACGCCGCCGGTCTGGGTGTGGAAGCGGAGCCGGCAGGTCTGGTCGTCCGCATTGAAGCGCTCCCGCGCGAGCCGGGCCCAGAGCCGGCGTGCGGCGCGGAACTTCGCGACCTCCTCGAAGAGATCGTTGTGCGCGGCGAAGAAGAACGACAGCCGGGGCCCGAAGCGGTTGACGTCGAGCCCCGCATCGACGGCGCGGCGCATGTACTCGAGCGCGTTCGCTAGGGTGAAGCCGACTTCCTGGGCCGCCGTGGCGCCCGCCTCGCGCATGTGGTAGCCGCTGATCGAGATGGGATTGAAGTTCATCCCCTCGTCGGCGACGAACCGAAAAAGGTCAGTGACGAGGCGGAGCGAGGGTTCGGCGGGATAGATGTAGGTGCCGCGCGCGATGTACTCCTTGAGCACATCGTTCTGCACCGTGCCCTGGAGCTTCGTCCGGGGCACGCCTTGTTCCTCACCCACCACGACGTACATCGCGAGCAGCACCGCCGCCGTCGCGTTGATGGTCATCGAGGTGGAGACCCTGTCGAGCGGAATCTCGCGGAAGAGATCGTGCAGGTCCTCCACCGTGTCGATCGCGACGCCGACCCGGCCGACCTCACCCTCCGCCATCGGGTGATCGGAGTCATACCCCATCTGCGTCGGCAGGTCGAAAGCGGTCGAGAGCCCGCTCTGCCCCGCCTGCAGGAGGTGACGGAAGCGGACGTTGGTCTCTTCCGCGGTCCCGAATCCGGCGTACTGCCGCATGGTCCAGAGCCGCTCGGTATACATCGCGGGGTAGACGCCCCGGGTGAACGGAAAAATTCCTGGCGGGGTCAGGGCGCCTGACCAGTCATCGGGACCGTAGACTGTCTTCTTGTCGGCAGGCATGGGCGATCAGTTCCGGGTTCCGGGTTCCGGGAACAAGTTCCGAGTTCCGGGTTCCGAGTTCCGGGTTTCCGGTCGCTCGGCTGCAACGATATTCCCGGACTCGAAATCCAGGCCATCGAACCCGGAACCCGGAACCCGGAACTCTCTCATCCTTCTCCCATGCGGTGGAGAGTATCCGAAACGTACCCCACATCCTCCCGGGAACCGATGACGAGCGGTGTCCGCTCATGCAGATTCTCCGGCACGATGTCGAGAATCCGCCGGGTGCCGTCGGTGGCGGAGCCCCCCGCCTGCTCCGCGATGAAGGCCATCGGGGAGGCCTCGTAGAGGAGCCGGAGCTTCCCCTTGGTGCTCTTGGTGTCGGCGGGGTACATGAAGATGCCGCCAGCGAGCAGGTTGCGATGGAAGTCGGCGACCAGCGACCCGATGTAGCGGAAGTTCTTGCCCTTGATCTCGTCGGGACGGTCGCCGTGGAATCCGCGCACCGCCCACTGCATGCCCTTGCTCCAGCGGGCGAAGTTCGACTCGTTGACGCTGTAGTACTTGCCGACCCGGGGCGTGATCATCTTCGGGTGCGACAGCAGGAACTCGCCGATCGAGGGGTCGAGGGTGAAGCCCGCAACCCCCTGCCCCGTGCTGTAGATGAGCATCGTGCTCGAGCCGTAGATCACGTAGCCGGCGGCGACCTGCTTGCAGCCCGGCTGGAGCACGTCGGCCAGGCTTCCCTTTCCCTCGAGGCTGATCCGGCGATAGACGCTGAAGATCGTCCCGACGGGGCCGTTCACGTCGATGTTGGAAGAGCCGTCGAGCGGGTCGTAGAGGACGGCGTACTTGCCCGGAGCATATTGATCGGGCACCGGGATGATGGTCTCGTCCTCCTCCGACGCCATGACGCAGACCCGCCCAGTGTGATTCAGCGCGTGGGTCATGGTCTCGTTGGCGAAGACGTCGAGCTTCTGCTGCTCCTCCCCCTGCACGTTCGTGGCGCCGGCCGCACCCAGGATGTTGACCAGCCCGGCCCGGCGGATGCTCGCGCCGATGATCTTGGCCGCCAGCGCGATGTCGTACAGCAGGTTGGAGAGTTCGCCCGTGGCCTCGGGGTACTTGTCTTCCTGATCCAGAATCCAGCGCTCGATCGTGGTGACGCGACTATTGGGAAGCACCAGGGAGTCCTCTCGTCTCGAACGTCTCGCGGCGGCCCCGCCCCTCGATGGTGAAGGTCCGGCCGTCAGTCGTGACTGTGATTGTGCCTAGTTGGTCCGTGCGCCAGACGCCAATCCCGTGCCGGGAAAGGCGCTCGATCACTTCGGCGTGGGGATGCCCGTACCGGTTGCCCCGCCCGAGGCTGATGACCGCCGCGTGAGGCAGGAGTTCCGCCAGCCATCCCTCTCCCGTCGCCGAACGCGATCCGTGATGCCCCACCTTGAGCAGATCCACCGTCCCGACCCGCCCCGCGAGCCGCGACTCGGCGTGCAATCCGCCGTCCCCCGGGAAGAGGGCTCGGAAGCCCCCATATTCCACCAAGAGGACCACCGAGTCCTCGTTGAGATCCATCCCCCACTCCGCCCATGAGGTGTCGGGATGGAGCACGGTGAAGTGCACGCTGTCCAGCTCGAACCGGAGCCCGTCCCGGGCCGATCGCCACGGGATGCCGAGTGCATCGACCTGGTCCAGGAACCGGGTGTATAGCGAATCCGCGACCAGTTCCGCCGGCTCCAGCACGCTCTTCGCGGGGATGCGATCAAGCACCGCCGGCAGGCCCCCGAGATGATCGGCATGGACATGCGAGACGATCGCGAGGGCCAGTCCCCCGGCGTGATGTCGAGCGAGAAACGGCGCCACGATGCGACGGCCCGCATCGTCCCGATCACTCCTGGGTCCCGCATCGATCAGGACCCAGTGCCCCGCTGGCGTCCTGAGCACCGCGGCATCACCCTGACCGATATCGAGAAAATGTAACGTCAGCCCGGACTCCGCGTCATGGACGGAGCCCACCCCCTCGGCGATCAGCAGCAGCCAGGTCGCGGCACAGGCACCGAGCGCCAGGCGCCGGGCGGTCTCCCACGCTGGGGAGCGGCCGCTGATGCTCCACGCCGCGAGGAGCAGCCCCGCCAGCCACGGGAGCGCCGAAGCCGGCTCGGCCGGCTGAATGATCACGGCGGCGTCGGACTGGCCGCCCCACCAGGCGAGCTGATCGATGAGCCCCAGGAGCGCGCCGGCGCCCGCGGCGAGAGGAGCGGCCAGGGGCGGGATCACCGCCGCGGCGAGAAGACTCGCGAGCAGGCCGGGCACCGCAAGGGCGGCGAGCGGGATCGCGAGGAAGTTGAGGAACACTCCTGCGAGGGAGACGATCCCGAAGAGCGCGGCGGTGATGGGAGAGGTGGCCACCGTCGCGCCAACCGACGCAGACAGCGTGCGCCACCACCATGCCGTACCGAGGGTGTGATCGCTCCAGCGGGTGGCCGTCAGTGCGCCGAGCAGCGCGCTCGCGGAGAGCCATGCCCCGGCATCGAGCAGCGCCCAGGGACCCAGCAGCAGGACGAAGAGACAGGTCACCGCGAGGAGCGATGCCGCCTCCGGATTCCGCTGTCGCAGGTGTGACTGGGCGGCGAGCGCGGCAAGCAGTGCAGCGCGCGCCGCCGGCGGCGGCCAGGCGAGGAAGATGACGTAGAGAAAGGCGAGCGCGGCCGCGGCGATCGCGCTCCGGCTCCGCGGAACCCCGAGCGTTCCTCCCAGCATCACCACCCACGCGATGATGACGCCGACGTGGAAGCCGGAGATCGAGAGAATGTGGACGAGGCCGGCTCGGCCGTAGCGCTCGCGGAGTTCCGGCGCCATGCCGCCCCGGCGATTGACGACGAGCGCCTCGACGGTTCCGGTGCGGGCGCCGTACAGCCGACGGACGGTCGCCGCGAGCCAGTTGCGAAGCCGCTCGACCGGTGTGGCTGCGAACCCCGCCTCCTCGAACTGCCGAACAAGCAGGATCCCGTCCGCCCGGCCGCCGCGATCGGGGCGCCGGATCCACCGCCCCGACGCGCGTCCGGCCGTTCCGGCGGCGACCTCGGCCCGAGCCGGCCAGCGGGCATCGACCGCTCCCTCACAGGGCAAGGAGTGAATCGAGACCCGGGCGAGGGGCGCATCGGGGGTGACCGGCTCGAGGACCCGAAGCTCGACGCTGATCGGGCCCTCGGACAGGATGCTCCGGCATTCCCTCGCCTCCAGCCGGAGCGCGAGTTCCCCGCTCCCCCGTCCCAGCAGCGCGGCGGCGCACCAGACCAGGGCGGAACTCCGCCAGCACCAGATGGCGGCCAGCAGCAGGATCAGGGCAACGACGGCCGGGTCCCAGAAACGCAGGAGGCCGGTCGCGAGACCGGCCCCGTAGGAGACGAGCAGGAGAACAGCGGGCTTCAGCCGAGGCCGCACCGGGCCTCGCGGGCTGCTGCCGAGTGAGGCAGCGCTACTTCGTCGCGCCCTTCCGTCCGCAGCGCGGCGCGAGATTGATCTTCCGGATGCCCTCCATGACGGCGACCTCGATCGAGGCCCGGTTCTGGTCCTTGTCGAGATTCACGTCCGTCACGATGGAGCCCTCCAGCCCGACGACGTAGCGCGGCGGCAGCCGGTTCAGGGCGTAGACCATCGCATCGAGGCGGCAGGTATCGCAGCCGCAGAAGTCGGGATAGTGCTGGACCAGGCGGCCGTACGCTTCGGCCACATGATGCTCGACGGCGTTGTGCAGGGCGTTCCGGTTCATGCGAGCACCGCAAGCTGGGGACGTACCACCTGGCCCGTGAAGGTCGACCCGGTGGTGCCAGTGAGCTGGACCTGATGGTATTCGCCGATGGCCGTGAGAGGCAGCTCCACCAGTACAAGGAGATTGGTGCGAGTCCGCCCCAGGAGCAAGTCTCCCCGCCTCGCCGGCCGCTCCACCAGGACCTCGGCGGTGGTGCCGACCCTGGCCATGTTGCGGCGCCGGGCCTGATCCCGGACCCGGGCGATGAGCCGCTCGAGGCGCTCGCCGGCGACCTCCTCGTCGACATGGTCCTTGAGCCGCACCGCGGGGGTACCGTCCCGCACCGAGTACTTGAAGGTGTAGGCGTCGTCGAAGCCGGCGGCCTCGACGAGCGAGAGCGTCTCCGCAAACTGTTCCTCGGTTTCGCCGGGGAAACCGACGATGATGTCGGTCGAGAAGGTGATGCCGGGCATCGCGGCCCTGAGCCGGGCGACGACGTCGAGGTATTCCTCGCGCGAGTAGCGGCGCAGCATCCGGCGCAGCACGGCGTTGCTGCCGCTCTGCACCGGCAGATGCACATGCTCGCACACCGCGGGCACCGCGGCCATCGCCTCGATGACCGGGTCGGTGAAGTCGGTGGGATAGGGACTGGTGAATCGCAGCCGGCGGATCCCGTCCACCCCGCCAACCGCGCGGAGCAGCTCGGCGAAGCCGTGGGTGCCGTCGTGATAGCTGTTGACCGTCTGCCCAAGGAGCGTCACCTCCGTGGTGCCCTGCTCCGCGAGCGTGCGGACCTCGCGCACCACATCCTCGAGCTTACGGCTCCGCTCCGGTCCCCGGGTAAACGGAACG
>JBGATI010000042.1:0-21326 GCA_044229245.1 Gemmatimonadales bacterium
CCCCCGCCCGTCGCGGCGATTACCAGGGAAACCCGGGGTCTCGTTGCCAGAAGAACTCCACCAAGCCAGGGATGAACGGTGCGTTGAGCGGTACCGCTGGAGTCCGTAACTCCAAGAGTGTTGCGTTGTTGCACGGGACGATAGCCGCCGATTCGGGTCGTTGGGTCGGCAATTGTGGTGCCAATGACTCGGTCGACCATGGCAGGCTCGACATCGGGCCCGCTGTATTCGTCTAATGCGTTGGATAATATTGGCATAGCGCACCTGACGCACCGTGATCGGCGCTACCGGGCATGGGCCGGAAGCTCGGACGCCCAATGGCGTTAGCGCCAGCGAATCGCGGAGTTGGCTGGCATTCGGGCGCTCCCGGCCGCCCGATTTCATGTGGCAATGGGATTACATGTAGGGATGCTGCAACATGAGTGAGGTGTCAGCGCACCTGGGGCAGGGACCTCGAGAGGCGCAGCCACCCGGAAACGGGGCCGCCGGGTGGCCCTGCTCTTGCCCGCGGTGGGGATGCAGTGCTCCAGTCCCGACGAGCTGGTGGACCAGAAGCCCCTGATGAATCAGCCCAATCCGCTTCGGCAGCATCTCCTCACGATCGGTCTCGAGGACTATTACCAGGTCGGCGCCTTCAATCGCCTGATCCAGCGCGGGGAGTGGTACCGATTCGAGTCCCGGCTCGAGCGGAACACCCACCGGGCGCTGCAGCTCCTGGAGGCCCACCAGCAGCGCGCCACCTTCTTCGTGCTGGGCTGGGTGGCTGATGCGATGCCGGAGCTGATCGCCGAAGTCGCGGCACGCGGGCACGAGATCGCGAGCAAGGGCTACTATCACCGCAGCATCCGGGGAATGACGCCGGGAGAATTCCGCGAGGATCTCGCCCGGGCGCGGGATGCGCTGCAGCGGGCGAGCGGCCAGCGGATCCTGGGATTCCGTGTGGCCGACGGATGGTTCGGCCCCGAGGATCTATGGGCACTCGACGTGCTCGCCGAGCAGGGCTACGAGTACGACTCGAGCATCGGCCCGATCGGCCGCCGCTTCGCCGCGGAGCCGTGGCGCCGCTTCACCCACACCCACCTCTTCGCCGAGCGGACGCTCTGGGAGTTTCCCATCTCCGCGGTCGAGCTGTTCGGCTGGATGGTGCCGATCGCGGGAGGCAACTGGTTCCGTCAGCTCCCTCCCATGCTCGTGGAGCCGATGGTCGAGCGCTGGCATCGGACCTACACGGCCCCCTACGTGATGTACTTCCACGCCTGGGAGCTCGATCCCGATCAGCCGAAGATCAGCGCCGCCCCCTGGCTGCAGCGCCTGCGGACCTACCGCAATCTCGACCGCATGCCCGAGCGGCTCGGCCACTACCTCGCGCGCTATCGATTCACCTCGGTGGCCGAGCACATCGGGCTGGCCACCGACCTCGTGGGACGGAAGGCCCCGTTGCCGCCCATCCGTCGCGAACCGGCGATCTCCCGTCCGGGGCCATTTCCGGTCGCCGACGCCGCACGCACCCCGGTGACGGTGGTCATCCCCTGCTACAACGAGGAACTGATCCTCCCGTACCTCGACAACACCCTGAAGAGCGTCCGGGAATCGCTCGCAGGCCGGTACGATCTGCGCTTCCTGTTCGTGGATGACGGGAGCTCCGATGGCACCGCCGCGGCGCTCACACGCGTCTTCGGCGGCCAGGCCGGCTGCCGGGTGCTGGTGCTGCCTCACAATATCGGCGTGGCGGGCGCGATCGGCGCCGGGCTTCGCGAGGCGGAGACGGAGATCGTCTGCTCGATTGATGCCGACTGCACCTACGACCCGCACACCCTGGCCGAGATGATCCCGCTCCTCGGCGAGGAGGGCGACCTGGTCACCGCCTCGCCGTATCATCCGCGCGGCACCGTCCGCAACGTCCCCGAGTGGCGGCTCGTCCTCTCGCGCACCCTGTCGCGTCTCTATCGGCTGGTGCTGCACCACAAACTGGCGACGTACACCAGCTGCTTCCGGGTCTACCGCCGGAGCCGCGTGCTCCAGGTACCGGTCGAGGACACCCGCTTCCTCGGGGTCGCCGAGCTGCTCGGCCGGCTCGACCTGATGGGGGGTCGCATCATCGAATTCCCGGCGACCCTGCAGGTCCGGATGCTGGGACAGTCCAAGATGAAGATCCTCCGCACGATCGCGGGGCACCTCCGTCTGCTGGCGCGACTCGCCCGAATGCGGGCATTCGGCACCGGCACGCTGCGGCCGGCCCAGACGTCGGTGGCCACCCCAGCACCCCGGGGCGCCCATGTCTGACATCGGCGTCATCGGCGGCGGCGTCCTCGGCATGACGCTGGCAGCCCGGCTGCAGGCCCAGGGCCACCAGGTCACGATCATCGAGGGAGCGGCAACCCCCGGCGGTCTGGCCGCGCCGCAGGAACTCGGCGGCTTCACCTGGGACCGGTTCTATCACGTCATCCTCCTCTCCGACCGGCATCTCCGCGGCCTGCTCGAGGAGCTGGGCCTCGGCGACCGGCTCACCTGGGGCACCACGAAGACCGGGTTCTATACCGACGGCACGCTGTACTCGTTCTCCACCAGCCTCGACTTCCTGCGCTTCCCGCCGCTCTCACTGCTCGACAAAGCCCGGCTCGCCGCGACGATCCTGCACGCCTCACGCATCCGCGACGGGCGGCCACTCGAAGCGGTGCCGGTGACCGAGTGGCTGGCCACCTGGTCGGGGCGGAACACGCTGGAGCGGATCTGGCTGCCGCTCCTCAAGAGCAAGCTCGGGGAGAACTACCGGATCGCGAGCGCCTCCTTCATCTGGGCGATCATCGCGCGGATGTATGCGGCGCGACGCTCCGGGCTCAAGCGGGAGCTGTTCGGCCATGTGGAGGGGGGCTATGCCGTGGTGCTGCGCCGCCTTCGCGAACGGCTCGAGTCCGACGGCGTGCGCTTCGCCTGCGGGGTCCCGGCCGCCCGGGTCAGCAGCGCCACCGACGGTGGATCGCTGGATGGCGAGGTGTGTGTGGAGCTGAGCGACGGCGCGCGATTGCTCTTCGACCGCGTGGTGCTGACGGTGCCCTGCGGCCGTGCCGCCGCACTCTGTCCCGACCTCACCGATGCGGAGCGAGCCCGCCTCACTGGCGTCACGTACCAGGGCATCGCCTGCGCCTCGGTCCTGCTCAAGCGGCCGCTGGCGGACTACTACGTCACCAACATCACCGAGTCGTGGGTGCCGTTCACCGCCGTGATCGAGATGACGGCCCTGGTGGACCGTTCGGTCTTCGGCGGCAATGCCCTCGTCTATCTGCCGCGCTACCTGACCCAGGACGATCCGTTCTGGGCCCGCTCCGACACCGAGATCCGGGAGGAGTTTCTCACCGCACTGGCGCAGATGTATCCCGAGTTCCGTCGGGACGACGTGCTCGCCTTCCAGGTCTCGCGGGTGCGTGAAGTGCTGGCCGTCTCCACCCTGCAGTACAGTGAGCGGGCGCTGCCGCCGCTCGAGACCTCGCTCCCCGGCGTCTATCTGGTGAACTCGGCCCAGATCGCCAACGGCACGCTCAACCTCAACGAGACCGTGGCACTCGCGAACGCGAAGGCGGCCGAGCTGGCCCCGCTCGTCGCGCGCGCCCGGCCGGTGGCCGAGGTCTGAGATGACCGACCCGCGCCCGATGGCGAGCGTCTCGCTCGACGTGGACAATCTCTGGTCCTACATGAAGACCCATGGCGACCAGGGGTGGGAGAGCCGTCCGACGTATCTCGACCGGTTCTTCCCGCCAGTGCTGGACGCGCTCGACCAGCTCGGGCTCCGGATCACCTTCTTCTGCGTTGGTGTCGATGCGGACCGCGAGGAGAACCTCGCGCCGTTCCAAAGCCTGACCGCGCGCGGCCACGAAGTGGGCAATCATTCCTACGAGCACGAACCCTGGCTGCATCTCTACAGCCGGGAGCAGCTGGTAGCGGAGCTCGCCCGGACCGAAGAGGCGGTGGCCCGCGCCACCGGGCAGCGACCAATCGGCTTCCGCGGACCCGGCTACAGCTGGAGCCCGCTGCTGCTCGAGCTCCTGGTGGATCGCGGCTACCTGTACGACGCCTCGACGCTGCCGACCTATCTCGGCCCGCTCGCGCGGCGCTACTACTTCATGACGGCGCAGCTCACCGCGGAGCAGCGGCGGGAACGCGCCGGCCTGTTCGGCCGCTTCAGCGACGGGCTCCGGCCGGTCTCGCCGTACCAGTGGCGGCTCGCGTCGGGACGGCGGCTGCTCGAGCTCCCGGTCACAACGATGCCCGGAATCAAGGTGCCGTTCCATCTCAGCTACCTGCTCTATCTGAGCCGGTACTCCGAGGCGCTGATGGTGGCCTACCTCCGGACCGCGCTGACGGCGTGCCGGGTGACGGGCACCGAGCCGAGCTTCCTGCTGCACCCGCTCGACCTGCTGGGCGGCGACCAGGTGCACGAGCTGGCGTTCTTCCCGGGGATGGATCTGTCAGGCAGGCGGAAGATCGAGATCTTCCTCAAGGTGCTCCGCATCCTGGGCGAGCATTTCCGGCTGGTGGACATGAGCACCCACGCCCGGGCGATCCTCGCGCGGGGCGGGCTCTCCGAGCGTGCCCCGGCGAACGGCGATTCGGCGCCGGCGCAGAGCTCTCCCGCGCGTCAGCTCCGGGCTGACGGCTGAACGGAGCGACGCGACCATGTGCGGCCTCGCCGGAGAGATCCGATTCGACGGGCAAGCGGCCCAGCCCGAGACCGCCAGGCGGATGGCCGAAGCCATCCGCCATCGTGGCCCTGACGACGCAGGAGAGTTTGCCCAGGGGCCGGTGGCGTTCGCCCACCGGCGGCTGTCGATCATCGACCTCGCGACCGGGCACCAGCCGATGGCCACGGAGCGCTCGGTCATCGTCTTCAACGGCGAGATCTACAACTACGTCGAGCTGCGCAACGAGCTCCGCGCACGCGGCCACAGCTTCGAGACCGCCTCGGACACCGAGGTGATTCTCCGGTTGTACGAGGAGTACGGCCCCGAGTGCATCGCCCGGCTCAACGGGATGTTCGCGCTGGTACTGTACGACCGCCTGCACGACCAGGTCCTGCTTGCCCGGGACCACTTCGGGGTGAAACCGCTCTACCTCCACGCGACGCCGGAGCGCCTGCTCTTCGCGTCCGAGATCAAGGCGCTGCTCGCCGCACCGGGTGTTGGGGCCGCGGCGGATCCCGAGGGGGTGCAGGAGTATCTCACCTTCCAGTACGTCCTTGGTGCGCGCACGATGTTCCTTGGCATCACGAAGGTGCTGCCGGGCGAGTATCACCTGCTCGGGCTGTCGAGCGGGGCGCATCGCGCGGTCCGTTACTGGGAGCCGCGCTTCCAGACCGACCATGCGCACACCGAGCGGTACTTCATCGAGCAGATCCAGTGGCTCGTCGCCGATGCGGTCCGGCTGCAGATGCGTTCCGATGTGCCGGTCGGCACCTATCTGAGCGGCGGCCTCGACTCGAGTCTGGTCACCGCGCTCGCGGCCCGGAACGGCTCGGGGACGCTGCAGACCTTCACCGGCCGCTTCGACGAGGGTCCCGAGTTCGACGAGACCGGCTACGCGCGGCTGGTGGCGGAGTCCTGCGGCGCCTCGATGCAGATCGTGACGCCGAGCGAAACCGACTTCGTCGACCTGCTGCCGCGCCTCGTCTATCACATGGACGAGCCGGTGGCCGGCCCGGGCCTCTTCCCGCAGTACATGGTGTCGCGGGAGGCGGCGCGCCACGTGAAGGTGATGCTGGGCGGTCAGGGAGGCGACGAGATCTTCGGCGGCTATGCGCGCTACCTCGTCGCCTACTTCGAGCAGGCGATCAAGGGTGCCATCGAGGAGACGAGCGAGGACGCCGAGCACATCGTTACGCTCGCCTCGATCATCCCGAACCTGCCCACGCTCCGCCAATACGTGCCGATGATGCAGCAGTTCTGGCGCGCCGGGCTCTTCGAGGAGATGGACCGCCGCTATTTCCGGCTGGTGGACCGGAGCGGCGGGGCGCTGTCGCTCCTCTCGAGCGACTTCCGGAACGCCTATCCGCAGGAGGCGATCTTCGCGCGCTTCCAGGAAGTCTTCAATCATCCGGACACCACCTCGTACTACAACAAGATGACCCACTACGATCTGGTCACGAACCTGCCCGCGCTGCTGCAGGTGGAGGACCGGGTCACGATGGCCTCATCGCTCGAATCGCGGGTCCCGCTGCTCGACCACCGGCTGGCCGATCTCGTCGCCACCATGCCGCCCGGGATGAAGTTCAAGGGAGGCGAACTCAAGTACGCGCTCAAGCGCGCGCTGGGCAGCCTGCTCCCCGAACCGGTACTCTCCCGCAAGGACAAGATGGGCTTCCCGGTGCCGCTGCATCTCTGGGCCCGGGGCCGCTCGCACGACTTCTTCGCCGACGTGCTGCTGTCACAGCGCTGCCGGGAGCGCGGGCTGTTTGACGCCAGCGAAGTGGAGAAGCTGATGGCCTACGAGGGCGCTTTCGGGCGGCGCCTCTGGGGCCTGCTCAACCTGGAACTCTGGTTCCGCACCTTCATCGACGGATCGTCGGACTGAGTCCGACGCAACCATCCGCCATCGCAGGAGTCGAGGACATGCCGCTCACGTTCGTCAATGGCCGAGTCAGTCACTGGCAGGTCCGGAAGATCGCCGTCGTCGGCCCCGGGATCGTCGGAATGCCGATGGCCGCGCTCCTGGCGCAGGCCCGGATCCGGATCGGACTGGAGGAGCCGGCCCGGGTGCTCGTGGTGCAGCGCAACTCCGCCACTTCGGGCTGGAAGGTCGGTGCGATCAACCAGGGACGATCCCCGATCGGCGGCATCGAGCCGGACCTCGACCGGATCGTCACCGAGACGGTAGGCGCCGGGCTGCTCTCCGCCAGCCACCACTATCACGACCTCGCGGATGCCGACGTCATCCTCATCGCGACCCAGACCGACAAGCGCGGCAACGCGCCCGACTACGAGCCGCTGTTCGAGGCGCTCACCGGCATCGAGCGGGCACTGGCCGACCGGCCCGACGGCAACGTCCCGCTCATCATCTTCGAATCGACCCTCGCCCCGTCGTCGATGGCGACGGTGGTGCGGGAGCACTTTGCCAGCGCCGGCCTCCGCGAAGGCGAACAGGTCCTGCTCGGCAACAGCCCGAACCGGGTCATGCCGGGGCGGCTGGTCGAGCGGGTCGCCGCCTCCGACAAGGTGGTCGCGGGGCTGCATCCCGACACACCGGCGATGATTCAGCGCCTGTACACCAGCATCGTGACCCAGGGCACCCTCCACCCGACCAACAGCATGACGGCCGAAGTGGTGAAGACGCTGGAGAACGCCTATCGCGATGTGCGCATCGCCTTCGCCGCCGAGGTGGCCCGCTGGTGCGATGCGCGCGACGTGGACTTCTTCGCGGTGCGCGACCGGGTGAACGCGCGGCTCGCGCAGGAGGATGGCGCCTCGGACGACCCCAACGCCGTGCCGAGTGGCGGGTTGCTCGTGCCCACCGTCGGGGTCGGCGGACACTGCCTCCCCAAGGACGGCATCCTGCTCTGGTGGCGGGCGCTCGAGGCCCGGGTGGACAGCGCCGCGAGCCTGATTCTGGCCGCGCGCGCGATCAATGACGAGTCGCCCGCCGCCACCCTTGCGCTCGCCGAGGCACGCTTCGGCCCGCTCAACGGCCGGGCCGTGGCGCTGCTCGGGACAGCCTACCGGTTCAACTCCGAGGACACCCGCAATTCGCCGACGCTCACGCTCGCGCGGCTGCTGCTCAACATCGGGGCGCGGGTCACGCTGCACGATCCCTACGTCTATCCCAACGACCAGAACCTGCGCCGGTATGGACTGGCGGAGCTGTTCACCCGTGACCTCGCCTCGGCGGTGCAGCCGGCGGAGATCCTGATCTTCTGCACCGCCCATCGCGCCTATCTGGAGGAACGAACCGCGCTCTTCAAGGCGGCGCGCCGTGCCACGGGCGTCTTCGATGCCTGCAACCTGTACCGTGCCTCGGACTTCACTGGCGGCCGCCTCGGCTATGCCGGGATCGGGCGCGGAGGCCAGGCGCCGGAGGCGGCGCTCGTGGAGGAGGTGTTCACCGGGTTCCGGGCGATGGAAGTCGGGCTCGCGAACGAGGTGAAGGCGCTCATCGACTTCCTGAACGCGCGTTACGCCGGCGATGCGTTCAACCGGGTCCGGTTCGAAGATGTCCAGGACATCGCCGGCACCTGCGTCACCGGCTGCCGCATCGTCGATGCGGGCCCGCTCCCCGTCGCCGCGTCGGGTGACGGCTTCGTCTCCCGGCTCGCGTTGCTCGCCGCGCAGGGGGGCCTGCTCCAGCCCCAGACAACCTGATGGAGCAGCGCGCGGGGCGCAGCGGACGTCTGGGCGCGGTCGCACTCTGGACCGCGCTCGCGCTCACAACGGCGGTCGCCCTGCAGCGCATCTTCACGACCAGCGTCACGGTCGACGAAGCCTATTCGCTGGACACCGCCGGGCGCACCCTTGCGGGCACGCTGCAGCAGGCGACCCACTTCGAACTGCAGCCGCCGCTCTACTTCCTGATTCTCAATCTCTGGCTCCGGATCCACGGAAGCCCGGAGTTCGCGCGGCTCCTCTCGCTCGGGTGCATCCTGGTCGCGCTGGTGCTGCTGCACCGGGTCGGCCGCCGCTTCGGCGGCGATCTGCTACCCGTCCTGCTGCCGCTGCTCGCGGCGCTCACCGCTCCGGTGGCCTGGAGCGCGATGACCGCCCGGGGGTACGCGCTCACGCTGCTCCTCCTGAGCGCGTGCCTCGATGGATGGGTGGGGGTGTGGAGCAGCGACCGTCCGCCCGCACGCCGGGACCTGGCGTGCTTCATCGGCGCCGGTGTCGCCGCGATCTACACCTTCTACTACAGCGGTTTCGCGGTGGCGGGGCTGGTGCTGGCCGCCCTGCTGAGTGGGCGGCGCCGGCGGGAACTCGGGATCGCCTGCACCGTCATGGCGTTCGCCGTGCTGCCACTCGTCCCCGTGGTGCTGGCCCAGGCGGGCGCCCACCCGACGCAGCCGGAAGAGGACCTTCGCGCGCCGCTGCTCAGGAACCAGGTGATCGCGCGCAGCTTCGGCGTCATCTTCTGGACCGGCCAGATCCGCCACCTCCCTGGCATGGCGCTGCTGCTTGCCCTTTCGGCCGCGCTGCTGATCGCCCTCGCGCGCGAAGCCCCGCCCCGCTGGGGGCGCCGCGAGCTGCTCTGTCTCGTGGCGGCGGCCGTGCCCTGGCTCCTTCTGCTCGTCGTCGACCTGCTCGGCGCAGGACTGGTCCTGCCGCGACACCGCATCGTCATGCTGCCGGCCATCCTGCTGCTGCTCGCCGTGCTGCTCGATCGTTTTCGGAAGCCGCTGCCGCGGCAGGCCGCCGCGTCGCTCGCCCTCCTTGCCTTCGGCCTCTTCTTCGTGAGCTTCGAACGCAATCAGGACAGTTTCGACTGGCGTGCCGCGGCCGGCGTGATCGCTCCGCGGGTCCAACCCGGTGAACCGGTGCTGGTCTTTCCCTCGGATGGCGTGCTTCCGCTCCGCTGGGAGCTCCGGGATGCGGAGACGCTGGTGGGAATCCCCGCCGCACCGGATCTCGAGCACTACGATCCCGCTGAACGCTACCTGCGCGACAGCGCGATCGTGCGGGCCCGCATCGAGTCCGCGGTCGGCCCGGGGCGGGGCTTCTGGCTGGTGCGTCGCGCCTCGCTGCCGCCGATCGCTGGCGACTCGCTCCTGACGCAGTACCTCCACGGGACGACGACCGAACTCGGCTCCTGGCAGGTGGACGGCATCACCCTCTACCGGCTGCGCCGCAATTAGCCCTTCATGCCTTCGACCTTGACGGGCCGGCAGCTCCGGCTGCTGCTCGTGCTCGTCTTCTGTACCGGTGCACTGCTCCGAAGTCTCGATCTCTGGCGCCCTGTTGACGGCCACATCCGCGAGTCCTGGCGCGAGGCGGATGTTTCCGCCGTCGCGCGGAACTTCGACCGGGAGGGGATGAACATCCTCTACCCACGTATCGACTGGCGCGGCGACGGCCCCGGCTTCGTCGAGATGGAGTTCCCGCTCTATCCCTGGAGCATCGCCGTCTGCCACCGGCTCTTCGGCTATCACGAGGTCACCGGCCGGCTCATCTCCTACACCCTTTCGCTCGCGACGCTCGCCGTCTTCCTCGCCCTGGCGCTGGAGACGCTCCCCCCCGTCGCCGCGCTGATGGCGGGTCTCTTCTGGGCCCTCAATCCACTCGAGATCCGGCTCGCCAACGCGATCCAACCCGAGCCGCTCATGTTCTTCGGCTACGTGGCCGCGGTCTACTGCTTTCATCGCTGGCTGCCTGGCGCGGAACGCCGCTGGTACGTCCTGGGGACGCTGAGCACGGCGCTCGCGCTGCTGGGCAAGCTCCCGGCGCTCCATCTCGGCATCCTGTTCGCCGCGCTGCTGCTGCTGCAGGACGGCCGGGCCGCGCTCCGGCGTCCCGCCGTGTGGGGGTTCGCCCTGCTCGCGGTGGTCCCCGCACTCCTCTGGTACTACCACGCTCACCGGCTCTGGCTGATCTACGGGAACTCCTTCGGCATCTCGAACGAGTATCACTGGATCGGCTGGGACTTCCTCACCGATCCCAGCTTCGCCCTCGGCATCCTGCGGATGGAGAAGGAAGCGATCTGGATGCCGACGGGGATCGTCGTGGCGCTCTTCGCCCTGACGCGGACGCCGAAGTGGGAAGGGGTGACGCTCGCGCTCTGGTGGCTGCTGGCGGTCTTCACCTTCTACCTGGTCGCCGCGCGGACCACCGGCGACCGCTGGGCGATGTACTACCACATCGTCTCGCTGCCCGCCGCCGCGCTGCTGGTCGGCGCCGGAGCGGAGGCGATCCGTCTCCGCACCGAGCGGATTCCACTGCTGCAGCTTGCCGGGATCGGGGCCCTGCTCGTCACACTCGCGTTCGAGACCCGACAGATCCGGCGCGACCTGCACCCGGCGGGATACATGCCGCGCTACGAGACGGCGCTGCGCTTCGCGCGGTTCGTGCCGGCCGGGGACCTGATTCTGGCAAGTGGCGGAGTGTGCACCGAGCAGGGCCACGAGGTGGCCTACAACGTTCCCTACATGTTCTTCTGGATGGACCGGAAGGGCTTCAATGTGTGTCGCGGTGAGCAGTCACCGCAGGCAGTGGCAGGGTTCATCGCGCGGGGAGCGAGGTTCTTCGTGGCGGAGCGCCCGGCGCTCGCCAGCAAACCCGGATTCGAGTGGCAGATGCGGCAGCGCTATGCCGTCCTCGACGAAACGGCGTCAGCGATCCTGTTCGACCTCCAGCACCCCCTCCTCACCCCGCCCTGATCACCGCAGGCGCCGAGCGGAGGGACGCTACCTCGCCCACGCCCGCTTCGGGGTCGACTGGACGTAGTAGTTGAGATCGCTGCAGGCATCCTGGCCGGCGGGGGCGCCTTCGGCATGGAACTGATAGAGCCGACCGTAGGGGGGGAAGCGGCGCAGCACATCAAAGTAGGTGCAGTTGGCCAGTAGCTTGGGCGCGAGCCCCTCCAATTCCACGTTCGTGAGTCGGGTCACCACCACGTAATCAATCTTCTTCTCGTGGAGATAGCCCCGGAAGATGGAATCCGGCATCCCGATGGCGATCTGATCGTGCTGGACCACCCGCCTGGTGTGATAGGCGAAACCCGCCTCGCGCTCGACGAGGAACCGCGCATCCACCGGCGTGCTGTCCCGCGCGAAGGTGACCGCCGCGAAGAAGCTGCGCTGGTCCGGATCGTAGCAGCGACCATCCGTCCACGGCGTGCTCCGGTCGCAGGTCCGCATCAGTTCGTAGTTCGCCGCCGTCTGCGGCACGGCCGCCACGATCACCGCCGCGAGCAGGAAGACACAGAGGCCGGCCGCCAGCCTCGGCAGCTTCTGCCCGATCACTCCGTGCGCGCCCAGCACCAGGGTGAGCAGCACGAACGGCTGGATCGGGATGAAGAAACGCCGGGGCCCCCACGGCCAGACCGCGATGAGGCCGAGGTAGAAGAGGAGAAAGAGCCCCATGGCCGGCAGCGGTCGCCGGAGCGCAACCAGCCCCATGAGACCGAGCACCACCGTGATGGCCAGCCAGAGGACATTGTCGACGACGGTATCGTTGACTCGTACCAGCGGGAGCATGGCGGGCACCGTGCCCATGACCTGCTCGCGGATGCGGCCCACCACCTTGGTAACCACAGCCACGGTTCGCGAGTGGGTCGAATCCGCGCGCTGCAGCTGCGCCGTCACATCAGCGACGTAGGATCGTCCCACGACCTTCTCGTGATTCACCGCCGTGAAGATTGCCCAGCCGCCGAGCAGGATGACCGCGGCGGCGGTGTAGATCGTGAGCGCCCGCCAGGCCCGGTCGAGCAGGAAGCTGATTCCCACCGCGCCGATCAGGGTGATTCCGATGCTTCGGGTGAAGGCCGAAATGATGGCAGTGACACCCGCGAGGACGAGGAAGCGCCGGTCCTCGCGGCCCCGGATCAGCGCCCAGAAGGTGAGCGAGGTCCAGAACCAGAACGCCGCCTCGGACATCACCCGGCCGGCGTAGGAAATCAGGAAGGGATTGACGGCCACCGCGGCGAGGGTGGCGAGCGCGAGCCAGGTCGGGAGCAGGCGTCGCGCGGTGTCGAAGAAGGCCAGCAACCCGAGCGTCGAAAGCAGCATCGCCAGCGCGAAGGCCGCCTGCTCGCTCCCACCGGTGACCAGATTGCTGAGCGCGATGAGTGCCGGCCAAGCCGGCGGATACTGCCCGTGCATCGGCGAGCCGATGCGGAAGGTCTCGCGGTAGGAAAGGTGCCCCAGTTCCCGCCCGAGCAGCATGTACAGCGCGTCGTCATTGCTGTGGGTGACCCCCGCGTTGCGGCTCTGCCAGGCGAGGAAGGCGTGGGTGAGCATCAACGCCGCGGCAACCAGCCACACCCAGATCGGCAGCCCCGCGCTGCGCGGGGTTGCGGACGGCCGAGGGTCCGGCTGGTCGCTGGTTACCACCGGCGCGGTCTCAAGCCGCATTGCCATGAGTCGCACGATCGTAGTGGTCGCTCAGCCGCCCGGCGCAGATGCGGGTGTCGAACGCCCCGAGAATCTGCTCCCGGAGCTCCAGCCCCTCGCGTGTCAGCACCGCGGGATCATCGATGTAGCGCTCGAGCCGTTCGACGATGGCCCCGGCATCGCGCTCCGGGATCAGTCGGTCGGCGTAAGGCCCGAAGGTGTAGGGGATGTCGGAGTGCCGCGTCGCCACGACGGGCATCGCGGTGGCCATCATCTGACCCATGACCGCAGGCGAACCCTCGGAATCTCCATCCGCGGCGGTGACACTCGGCGCGACGAAGACGTGGCAGTCGAGCGCCAGCGCGATGAGGTCCTTGAAGGCCAGCCAGGCGTGATGCTGAGTGTGCGCGCGCAGCCCCAGGGTGTCGATCATCCGGAAGATCTCGGCCTTCGTCTCCGCGTCGCCAGGACGGCCGAGGGCGTCACCGACGAGGTGAAGTTCGAGCGGCACGCCACGCTGCTTGAGCCGGCTCAGCGCCTCGATGAGATAGACGCCGCCCTTCTTTTCCCGGAAAGTGCCGGAGAACAGCACCTTGAGAGGACCACCGGGCGCCATGACGCGGGGGCGGTGTGGCAGGCCCACCGCATCCACCCCCAGCGGGTGAATCACGATCTTTTCCCGCGGGCATCCAAGTTTCTCCAGGCCGGCAGACATCGCGGGGCCGAGGGAAAGCACCCGGCTCGCCCGGGCGAAGACGGGGGCGTAGCGCTCGAGCCAGACCGGATTGCGGCCCAGCAGGTAGACGTCGGCACCGTAGAAGCTCACCAGCCACGGCACCTCCATCGCCTCGACGAACGGCATGTCCCCGGCGGCGACGTAACCGAGGTGGGAGTGGAAGGCGATCGGGTGGTACTGCTTCAACTGGTGCGCGTCGAGCGGGTAGAGGCGACGGGGGCGGAGCCGACCCCAGACCCGGCGGTCGAATCGCTCCCGGTCGATGTGGATCGCCTCCAGGTCGGGGAACTCATCGCGGTTCTCGAGGCTGCCGCAGACCACGACCGGCCGGTGCCGGGGCACGAAGCGCATATGGTCGTAGAACCAGTTCTGGGTGCGCGCCACGAACCGGTCGATGCGCTGAAGCACCACCGGGAAGGCGCTGCGAGGGCTGGAGCCCTGACTGGGTGAGCCGGAGCTGGCGGGGGCAATCTCGGATGTCATTGGCATTCGGGGTGGATCATATCAATGTCTATGCCACCCCCCAGGTACGGGAAATCGGGTCGTGAAGGGGGATTAGACCCGGGGCAATACCCTAAGGAACAGGCTATGTTGCGTCATCGCAACATCACGCCTGATCGGGTCGCCCCGCAATGGCCCTGGAATTGCCAAGCCCGAGCCTCATGACCGAGCCGAACTCTGCCGCCCCTGCAGCCACGCCGAACAGCAGCGAAATCCACGGATCGTTGGCCCGCGGCATCGCCTGGACGGGGGCCGCCAAGTGGCTGACGCAGCTGGTGACCTGGGGGGCCACCCTGGTGGTGGCCCATATCCTCGGCCCGGAGGCGTACGGCCTCGTCGGGATGGCGGGTCTCTTCATGGGGCTGGTCACGATGTTCACCGAGTTCGGACTCGGGACCGCCATCGTGAGCCTTCGGACGCTCGACTGGAACCAGATCGCCCAGATCAACAGCGTGGCGGTCCTGCTCGGATTGAGCGGCACCCTCATCACCTGCGTCGCGGCCTGGCCGCTGTCGCGCTTCTTCCACGAGCCGGCGGTGATGTGGATCATCATCGCGATGAGCACCAACTTCCTCATCTCCGCCGTCCGGCTGGTCCCCTACTCGCTGCTGCAGCGCGATCTCTACTTCAAGAAGCTGGCGATGCTGGAGAGCAGTCAGGCGATCATCTTCGCCCTGGCGAACATGCTCTTCGCGTGGCTCGGCTTCGGCTACTGGACCCTGGTCATCGGCGCCATCATCAGCCAGACCTATGGTACGGTCAGCACCCTGGTGCTCCGGCGCCATGGGTTCGCGCGGCCGTCAAAAGAGGGGACGAGGGGCGTGCTCAAGTTCAGTGGCCACATCCTCATTGGCCGGCTGGCCTGGTACTCCTACAGCAACTCCGACTTCGCGGTCGCCGGCCGGATGCTCGGCAAGGCGGCGCTGGGCGCCTACTCCTTCGCCTGGCAGTTCGCCGGGATTCCGATCGACAAGATCACCTCGATGGTCACCCGGGTGACCCCGGCGTACTTCTCCGCGGCCCAGGACGACAACGCCACCATCCGGAAGATCCTGCTCAACGTCACCGAGGGCATTGCCTTCCTGACCCTTCCCGCCACGGTCGGCATCTCGCTCGTCGCGAGGGAGTTCGTGCCGCTGGTGCTCGGGCCGGAGTGGAGCGCCACGGTCGCGCCGCTGCAGGTGCTCTGTGTCTATGCATCCTACCGCTCGCTGGTGACGCTGCTCCCGCAGATCCTCAACGTGAAGGGCGACGCGCGCTGGACGATGTGGCTGGGCGTGGTGACGGCGGCGGTGCTCCCCGTGAGCTTCTTCGTTGCCAGTCGCTTCGGCCCGGTCGGCATCGCCTGGATGTGGATCCTGATCTATCCGATCTTCACCATCCCGCTGTATCGGCGCACCTTCTCCAGGATCGACATGCGCGTCGGGGAATACATGTCGGTCCTCTGGTCGCCGATTCGCGGCACGCTGCTGATGGCAGCCGCCGTGATCGGGATGCGCTTCCTGCTCCCCGAACACTGGCCCCTCGCCCTCCGCTGCGGGGTGCTGGCGGGAACGGGCGCCCTGGTCTACGCCGTGACGACCGCCCTGCCGCAGCGTGAGCGCATCAAGAAGATGCTGGTGACCATTCGAAAGCCCCCCGCCAAGCCGGCGGCCACCAATGCCTGAGTCATTGCCGGTCCCGTTCTACACCGGTGCCGGAACGGCGCGGAGCGGGGCGCCGCGCCTGCTCCTGCTGAGCTACTTCTTTCCGCCGAGTCAGGCGGTGGGCGCGCTGCGGTGGCAGAAGTTCGCCGGGCACTTCGCCGAGGCGGGAGTCGGTCTCGATGTCATCACGCTCGACCCCGCGTCGCTGAGCAAGCCCGATCCGGCTCGGCTCGCCGAGCTGCCGGCCGGCACCCGCGTCTATGGCGTGCCCCAGCCGCTGCTCCGGACGGAGCAGCTCGAGCGGTGGCTCCTGTCGCTGAGACGGCCCCGCACCTCCGCTGCATCTCCCGCGCCGCAGGCCGCCGCGCCCGCGACTCCGAGGCCACGTTCGGCGCCGGCGCCGCGCGCCGACTCCTATTCACGGGAGGAGATTCTCGGGGGCCAGGTCCCGGGCTCGCGGCTCGCACGTGCCTGGCACGCCTGGCAGGATCTCGCCCGCATCGAGGCGTGGGCCGACGCCGCGTCGGAGCTCGGGATGCGGGTCCTCGACCCCGGGGTGCATCGCGCGATCATCAGCTGCGGGCCCCCGCATCCGGTGCACGAGGGCGCCCGCCGGCTCGCCGGACGCGTGCGCCTGCCCTATATCGTGGACCTGCGCGACCCCTGGGCCCTGGTCGAGCGCCTGCCGGCCCATATCGCGAGCCCGTACTGGTTCCGTCGCTCCGCGGCCGACGAGCGGCGGGTGGTCTCGGACGCATCGCTGATCGTGCTCAACACCGAGTCCGCGCAGGCCGCCATGCAGCAGAGCCACCCGGACCGGGCAGAGGCGATCCGCTGCGTGATGAACGGGTGCGACGAGGAAGTCGCAGTGGGGGGCGCGCGGACCGGAAAGTTCCTGGTCGCGTACGCGGGATCGGTCTATCTCGATCGTGATCCCCGCCCGCTCTTCCAGGCGGCGCGAGCGGTGGTCGAGGAGCTGAAGCTGACCCCGGCCCAGTTCGCGATCGAGTTCATGGGCAACGCACGCAGTTACGGCGGCCTGACCCTCGGGGCCATCGCCGGGCAGGAAGGGATCGGAGACTACGTGCGCGTCCATGCCGCCCGGCCCCGTGCGGAGGCGCTCGCCTTCCTGGCCGGCGCGTCGATGCTGCTGAGCCTGCCACAGGACAGCGAGATGGCGATCCCCTCCAAAATCTTCGAATATTTCCAGTACGATGCCTTCCTGCTGGCACTCGCCGAGCCGGAGAGTGCCACCGAACGGCTGCTGCGCGGCACGACGGCGGACACGGTCTCCTCACGCGACATCCAGGGGATCACCCGGGTGCTCCGAGCCCGCTATCTCGACTGGCAGCGTGGCGCAGTGCCGAAAGCCCTCGCCCGCGAGGAGCGGTTCACCCGTCGGCATCAGGCGGGTCAGCTGCTTCGCGCCATTGCCCCGCTGATCGGCCTGACCACGGGCACGGAGGCCTCATGCGCGCGCTGAAGGAAGCTCTGCTCGGGGCGGCGACCTCCAGGCCGATCATCCGCGCCGTGCGCCCGACGATGGAGCGGCACGCCACGATCTTCATGCTGCACCGCTTCGCGAATCCCGAGACCGGCTCCATCGGCATGGACCCGGCGGTCGTGCGCCAGGGACTCGCACGCCTCCGCGCCGATGGCTTCGAACTGCTGAGCCTCGACGCGCTCTTCAAGCGGCTCGTCGCCGGCGAACCGCTTCGCGGCGCGGTGGCCTTCACCATTGACGACGGCTACCTCGATCACGCCACCGTGGCCGGCCCGGCCTTCGCCGAGTTCGACTGCCCCGTGACGACCTTCCTCTGCACCGGCTTCCTCGACCGGAAGCTCTGGTTCTGGTGGGACCGGATCGCCTACGTCTTCGAGAAGACCGCCCGGCGGGACTTCCTCTTCGAGTTCGACGGCCGGGAACTGCTCTGCGAATGGACCAGCGAAGAGGGTCGCCGGCGTTCGAAGCTGGATTTCATCGAACGCTGCAAACGCGTCCCCGACGCCGAGAAGCTTGCCGCCATCGTCCGCCTCGCGAAGGCCGCCGAGGTCCTGCTCCCGGAGGCGCCTCCGCCAGAGTATGCGCCGATGTCGTGGGAGCAGGCCCGGGCCTGCGAGAAGCGGGGAATGGGGTTCGGCCCGCACACGCTGACCCATCCGATTCTCTCGCGGACGCCTGACACGCAGTCCGATGGCGAGATCCGCGGCTCCTGGTTCCGTCTCAAGGAAGAGCTCGCGAGCCCGGTGCCGGTCTTCTGCTATCCCAACGGCAGCCCGGCGGACTTCGGCGTCCGGGAGATGAATACCTTCCGCGCGGTCGGCCTCGCCGGCGCGGTGGTTGGCACCCCGGGCTACGCCGGCAATGCGAGTTTTGCGCGGAGCGCCGAGGCGCCCTTCCTGGTGCGCCGCTTTGCCTTTCCCCATTCGCGCCCGATGATGATACAGTACGCCTCGGGGATCGAGCGGATCAAGCAGCGGCTCCGCAGCAGCGAGGACTGACGATGCTCAGCCTGACCTTTCGCCTGCTCTCCAAGCTCCGGAAGCGGTTCGAGAACGAGCGGCTCCGCCGCCGCTGGGCCGGCCTCCGGGCGCGCGGGATGCACATCGGCAACCGGGTCAACCTCCCCGCGTCGACCTTCATCGACACCAGTCACTGCTTCCTGATCAGCATCGGTGATGATACCGGCTTCGGGCCCGACTGCCTGATCCTGGCGCACGACGCCCAGATGGACGAATACCTCGACGCCGCCCGGCTCGGCCGGGTGATCATCCATGAGTCCTGCCACATCGGGGCCCGGACCGCGATCCTCGCCGGCGTGGAGATCGGCCCCCGGACGATCGTGGGCGCGAACTCCGTGGTCTCCCGGACCCTGCCGCCGAACACGGTCTGCGCCGGGAATCCGGCCAAGGTCATCTGCACCCTCGACGAATACCTCGAGAAGCACCGGGAGCGGATGAAGACCCGGCCGAACTTCGAGTATCTCAAGTACGACATCCGCTTCCTGACGCCCGAGCGCAAGGCCGAACTCATCAAGGCCGTCGCCGATGGCGATGCCTACATGGTCGGCGGCTTCTCGGCGGAGCGCCGGGGACTCGGCGGGACGCCCCGCACCGAGTGATCCGGCCGGCCCTCACTTCACGACCCTCGACCCGAATCCCATGCCGCTGATCGCGGACCTGAAATCGCTGGCGCGCATCAACCTCGACGCCCGGGCGTGGCGCGGCGCCCACCGGACCTTCCTCCTCGAGAGCCTCGTCGGCCTCGACCGGAACACGCGCGCGGGCTACAGCGACGACCAGCATCTCCGCGCCGCCGCCGAGTGGCTCGGACGCGCCCAGGATGCCACCGGGGACGGCGGCGTGGCGGGACGGTACTCGCTGATGAAGGGGTGGACCTCGTCCTACCCCGAGACCACCGGCTACCTGATCCCCACCCTGCTCCGCGTCGCCGAGTATACCGGCGACGCGAGCTACCGCGACCGCGCGAAGCGCTGCCTCGAGTTCCTCCTCGGCGTGCAGCTCGAGTCAGGCGCCTTCCCGGGGATGGAGATCGCCGAGAACCGTACCCAGCCCTCGATCTTCAACACCGCGCAGATCATCAACGGCCTTCGGGCCTGGCACGCGGCCACCGGCGAGGAACGGGTGCGCGTGGCGATGACCCGCGCCTGCGACTGGCTGGTCGCCGAGCAGGATGCCGACGGCGCCTGGCGCAAGCATCTCTACGGCAAGGACACCTACAGCTACATGGCCCACGCCGGCTGCTGGATCGCCGAGATGGGCGAATACCTCGGTGAGCAGCGCTATCTCGACAGTGCGCGGGCGCACCTCGAGTGGGTGCTCGCGCAGCAGCATCCGGAGACGGGCTTCTTCGACAAGAGCGGCTTCAGCATCGCGAAGCATCACAAGGGTGCCGTCACCCACACGATCGCCTACACGATCTGGGGTGTGCTGCTGATGTCCCGGATCCTGGGGCATGAGCGGGGGCTGGCCGCGGCCCGCTTCGCCGCGCTCAAGGTCGCGCGCCGGCTCGAGCTCTCGCGCTGGCTCCCGGGCGTGCTCGACGAAAAGTGGAAGGGTCAGGCCGACTATGCCTGCCCCACCGGCAATGCGCAGATGGCGCTGGTCTGGTTCGAGCTGCACCGCCTGGAGCGGGATCCGGCGCTCGTCAGTGCCGCCCTGAAGGCGCTCGACCTGGTGAAGCGGGCCCAGCCGATGCGATCGGGCGAGCCCGGCATCCGCGGCGGCATCCCGGGCTCCGCACCCATCTGGGGCGGCTACGTCTACATGAGCCTGCCGAACTGGGCCGCCAAGTTCTTCATCGACGCCCTGCTGGTGAAGCGCGAAGTACTCGCGGGGCTCGCGGCACCGCCAGCGGCGGCACCGGCCGTCGCCGCGAGCGTGCCCTCGACGATTCCGGCGAAGCCGCTCAGCCCGAACGCCAGCCGGCCGCGGGTCGTCATGCTCGCGTCACCAGGCGCCCACAAGGTGGAGCAGATGGTGAAGGCGTGGTCGACGTGGGGTTTCACACCGGACTGCGTCGTCATCTCGACCGAACCGGATCCGCCGGCGACCACCCGGCTCTGGAGGCGGGTGCAGCAGGACGGCCTCGGTGTCCTCATCGGCCGGAAGCCGCCGCGGCGGGCCGGTGGCGGAAGCGCGAAGCCCCATCCGGTATACGTGCCGCCCGGCGAGGCGGTCGACAGCTTCTGTCAGCGGAAGGGGATCCGGTTCATCCAGGTCGGTCCGCTCGACGATCCGGCCACCCTCGCCGCCATCGCCGCGGAGAAGCCCGACCTCGCGGTCTACGCCGGCGCCGGCATTCTCCGGAAGGGCGTGCTGGGCCTGCCGCGACTCGGGACCCTCAACGCGCACATGGGCATCCTGCCGGAGTTCCGCGGGATGAACGTGGCGGAGTGGAGCCGCTGGTACGGCGCACCGACCGGGTGCACGGTGCATCTGGTGGACACCGGCATCGACACTGGCGACATCGTCTGCTGCCGCGCGATCTCCACGGCGGGAGCGCGGAGCATCTTCGAACTCCGGCAGATCATCGATGCGGCGCAGATCGCGCTGCTCGGCGAGATCGTCGAGTATGTGATGGCGACTGGGGAGCTGCCGGCGCGCCGGTCACAGACGGCGGCGGAGGGGCGGCAGTACTTCGCGATGCATCCCGAGGTGCGGCAACTGCTGGAGACGTCGCTGGCGGGGAGCTGAGCCGGCCAGCGAGCGGGAGCGGGTCTAGCGCTTCGTTCCGTACAGCGTCTTCCACTCCGGGAATTCGCGGCCCAGCAATGCGCTGAGTTCGCGGGTCTGCTCGAGCTGGATCGGACGCAGGAACTCCTTCACGGCGCTGGACTCGACCTCGCGCCGCTTCACCGGGCGGCGGGTGAGACCGGTCACGAAGCTCCGCACCCCCTCGGGGATG
>JBGATI010000017.1:0-121841 GCA_044229245.1 Gemmatimonadales bacterium
CTCGTTGATCCAGAGCTCCGCCGGCTTGTCGGGGTGGATGTAATGCACGCCGGAGGCGAAGCCGACGACGGTCCCGGCGTCGATGGCGACCGCGAGATGATGGCGCGGATCGCGGAGAAACTCCTCGGTCAGCGCGGGATCGATCTCCTGATCGAACACGCCCGCCGCGACGTGGCGCAGCAGCGCGCCTTCCCCTGGTCCAAGGATGCGGATCTCGACGGTCACCGGCCCTCCTCCTGTCCCCTGTGGTTCGAACGCTCCGGACGTCACGTCGCCGGAGAGGACAACCTACCCGTCGGCCACGGGCGGTGCCAGCCTCTGTTCACTCTCTTGTACCGAATCGGTTTCGGGTGAGATTTTATGCGCGTTGTATCAGGGGCGGATCTGGATCGTCGTGCCATCCGGGACGGTACGCCAGAGCTCTTCGATCTCCGGATCGGTCAGGGCCACACAGCCCGCGGTCCAGTCCACGAGCCGGTGCAGACGCCCCAGCCATCCGAATCCGTTCCGTATCCCGTGGATCATGACCTGACCCCCGGGAACCACACCGAGAGCAGCCGCGCGTGCGACGTGAGCGGAGTCCGGATAGGAAATGTTGAGGGCACGGTGAAAGGCGCTCGCCTCGACGCGCCGGTCGATCGTGTACCGGCCCTCGGGGACGCGGAGATCCCCCTCCTGCACCTTGTCACCCACCGCGTGCCGGCTGAGCGCGACGTCGTATCTCCGGAGGACCGAGTCGCCGGCGAAGAGGGTGAGACGGTGCGCGGACTTCTCGACCAGCACGCTGTCGGCGCGCGTACCGCGAGCGAGCGGCGGCCGCGACGCACAGCCGGAGAGCAGCATGAGGAGCGCCAGACGGCCGAGCCCACGCACCCTTCCCGTCACGGCCGCGCCGCGAGCTCCTCCGCGGCCATGGCCCGGACGCGGTGCCGGCCCGCGATCGTCTTCGCGTCCTCGCGCACCTTGTTCGAGGTCGGCCATGGACGGATCGGCCCGGTGCGCGGACCGACCACGGTCCTCGCGATGAGGGTGAGCGATGCCGTTCCGGGATCTCCGACCGGCCGGGAGACGAGAATCACATCGCGGAGCAGGCAGTCGGCCTTCACGCGCACGAGCGAATCGGGGCATGCGTACGCCCGCATCACGTAGAAGAACATCCCCTCGTTCGGCGGCACCGCGGTGAGCTTCAGCCCGCCCTCCCAGACCATGTCCATCTGCAGACTGTTGGACTTCGCGCGTGAACCGGGTGCCGGCACGTCGCCGCCGTACCCGAGGGCCAGCAATTCGGTCTGGAGCGAGTCCAGCCGATCGACCGGCACGTGCCGCTGCGCGTGGCCCTGCGCTGGAGCGACGATGACGAAGACGGCGAGCGCCATCAGCGCGAATCGCGGGTTCATCGTGAGAACACCGTCCCGTGCGGCACCGCGGTGCCAGTGAATCCATGCGGCCAGGTCTTCGCCGAGAGGCGGATGCCGGGCCGGTCGCTGCCGGCATCGCGGAAGTTCGGGTCGACGGCAAGCCGCCCCGTTGCCGGATCGAAGTTGATGACGAACAGCCGGTTCCCACCGCCCCGCCCCGCCGAGTTGAGCACCAGGCGGTGTCCCGTCGGATCGATCGCGAGCCAGTGCGGTCGCTCGTCGTCACCGAGCACGACCGTCGAGGTCTCCCTCGGATGCTCGGGATCGGTGATGTCGAGCGCCATCAGGGCGTGGGCGGCGGGGATGGGCTGCAGCCAGTAGTGGCCGGTCAGGACCGGCACACCGCAGCCGGCGCCCTCGAAGTTCCGCACGAAACTCGCCGTCGGTGACGGGCCATCGATGCCGCGCACCAGGTAGAGGCCGCAGCCGAAGGTGTGGATGTAGACGCTCCGCCCGTCAGGCAGCAGATGCGGCTCGCCGGTGAGATGATTGTCGTCCGGCCGGGGACCGGGCGGGAGCGCGATGCTGTGGAGCAGGGTCAGATCGGAGAGCCGCCAGAACTGGACCCACTCCGAGGTCGCGACGGTGTCGCCGTGGTCCATGTCGGTGGTGGTGGAGACGGCCCGGTCGATCTCCGGTATCGGCAGCACGCTGTACGGATAGATGTGCCGATCGGCGATCGTTGGGTCCGCCGCACTCCGGCTCCGGATCACCGTCCCGCGCTCGTCCATCTCCACCAGCCCGCCGGTGGCATGCTCCGCCCCCATCACCATCCCGTCGTGTCCCGCCCCACCCGCCGTGGCGGTGGAGTCAGCCCGGTACTGGAAAGTCGAGAGGACGTGACCGTTGGCCAGCCTGACAAAGGTGTGCGGATGACTGAGTCCGGCCAGGTCGCCGAACTGGGTGAGGATCTTCGGCCGGGTCGGTGTCGTCAGATCGAAGAGCCAGGTCCGCCCCGCCTGGAAGCCGTTCGCCAGCAGATGCCCGCTGGCCGGCATCTCCGCCTCGGTGTGATGCGGATGGGTCCCGGCGACGCCGGTGGGGAGCGAGGCCAGGACGCTGCCGTACCTGGGCGACGCGGGATCGGCATCGAGAACGGCGAGGAAGTCGCTGGCCGCGTTGGCGGAGTCCCCCGCCCAGACGAAGAGGTAGGCGCCCGGTGCCGCCACCGGACGCCAGGCGGCGGCCAGCAGGAGCCCCGCGATCAGGAGACGACGCACGCGCACCATCCTTCCAGGGCGAGTCGAAGCGGGCGGATCAGGTGGCGCTCTTCCCGCGGGACAGCATCGCATCGACGCTGAGCGGGCCGGCACCCCAGGCGGCGAAGACCAGCCAGATGAACGCATAGAGCATGACCATCTCGCCATGGTTCTGCCACCAGAAGAGCTGACCGCCGCCACCCATGTGGATCCAGAAGTACGCGACCGCCATCTCGCCCGAGGCGATGAAGGCGGCGAGACGCGTCATGAGCCCGAGCAGAAGGCAGGCGCCGCACACGACCTCGATGACCCCGGCGGCGCCGAAGCGGCTCATCAGGTCGACGGTGCCGCCGTTGGGCCCCATGCCCCCGAACCAGCCGAACAGCTTCGAGGCGCCGTGGGTGAAGTAGGCCGCACCGGCGAAGATGCGGAGCGCGCTCTGGGCGGCGGGCAGGTATCGGCTGCTGAGCGGAGCGAACATCGGGAACACCTCGGTGCTGAGGGGGGCAGCGGGGTCGCGAAAGGCAACGGCGTCGCGAGGGAGCGACGCCGCGTAAGCTGGCAGCACGAGGATGCCGTCGCAAGCGAAGCGGCGTGGTGCTACTCCCGCGATTCGAAGTACCCCGGTGTATGGGTGAGGAGCAGGGCGAGTCCCGCGAGGGCCACCGCCCCGGTGAAGTAGCTGCCGGTCATCAGCGTCCCGACGGTGCCGATCGAGGTCCCGACCTCGAAGAGCACCCAGAGGATCAGCGCCTTGCCGCCCGCGCTGGGATCCCGCCAGAGGGCCTCGGGCGCCTGGCCACGCGGGCGCACCGGCACCCGCGGTCGCGCCCAGAGAACCCCGGCCAGGACGCAGAGGGCCCCAACACCCGCCAGCACCCCCGCGATGAGCTGACGCGTCGCCGCCGGGAGCAGCGGACCCTGCTGGATCCCGATGACGGCGCCGAAGACGATCATCATGGTGACCGAACCGGCGATGAGGGTCCAGTAGAGGAGTCGAATCCGGCTGCTGTCCATCACCTGGGTGCGGTCGGGAGCCATCATGCCTCGCGGAGTGAACGTGGAGCCAGCGACTGCGCTCAAGCTGCAGGGAGACGGCGAGGCGGGCAAGCCCGGCTCGAGCCCGGCCGCTCCGGTCCTGTTCAGCCGCTCAGGGGAATTCTATTCTTCCTCCTCCGATCCGTCGCGCCGCGTCGTGAGCGGATTCGATCACCCCCCTGGAGGCTCCGTGCGTCCTGTCCTCGGCCTGCTGGCCGCCCTCACCCTCGCGGCCCTCACGCCCGCGCGCGCGCAGAACGCTCCAAAGTACGAACGCCGAGAGCTTGCCATCCCGATGCGCGACGGCACCACGCTTTCTGCCGTCGCACTGATCCCGGAACATGCCGGCCGGCCGCTCCCGATCATCCTGGTCCGGACGCCGTTCAGCGCCGCGCGCGAATTCCGGAATGCGGAGCCGCCGCCGGCCTACCGGGAGCTGGCCGAGGATGGCTACATCTTCGTGAACGAGGACATCCGCGGACGCTTCGGTTCGGGCGGCAGCTTCGTCACCATGCGGCCGCAGCACCCCGGCGGGGTGGACGAGTCCACCGATGCCTGGGACACGATCGACTGGCTCGTGAAACACCTGCCTGACAACAACGGCCGGGTCGGCGTGCGGGGGATCTCCTACCGCGGCTGGCTCGCGGCGCTCGCCGGGGTGGGCGCCCACCCCGCCCTCAAGGCCATCTCTCCGCAGGCGCCGGTGGCCGACGTCTGGCTCGGCGACGACTTCTTCCATCAGGGCGCCTTCCGGCAGACCCAGGGCGTGGCATTCGCGGCGTACGTCGAGAGCAATCAGGGACTCGCGTCGACGGACGACGACCAGTTCGCCTTCTACCGGCGCTTCCCGACCCTCGATTCGCTCGCCCGGGCCACGGGCATCGGCGCCACGCCATCCTGGAGCGGCTTCGTGGCGCATCCCGCCTACGACGCCTACTGGAGGGACCGGGCGCTGCAGAACGTGCTCACGAAGCCCGAAGTGCCCATCCTCTTCGTCGGCGGATGGTGGGACGAGGAGGACATCCTCGGCGCCCAGCTCGCCTATCACACCGTCGAGCGGGCCGACACCGGCAGCCTCAGCCGGATCGTGCTCGGCCCCTGGTCCCATGGCGGGTGGGCGCAGCCGAGCGGCGACTCGATCGGCCCCATCCCGCTCGGGAGCAGCACCGCACAGCATTTCCGGGCCGAGATCGAGCGGCCCTGGTTCGCGTACTACCTGCACGAGAAGGGCGACGGGAAGTTCCCGGAGGCGTGGGCCTTTGCGACGGGCGAGAATCGCTGGCATGCCCTGGACGCCTGGCCGCCGCGCGCCGCAGTCCCCCGCAATCTCTATCTCCGGGAAGGGGGGAAGCTCTCCTTCGATCCCCCGCGCTCGGGCGGCGGGCAGGCGCCGGCGCGAGGGAGGAGTGCGCAGATCCACACGCCCCAGTTCGACGGCTACATCGCCGATCCCGAGCATCCGGTGCCCTACCTCCCCCGCCCCGACGATGGCAGCGGGTGGCGCACCTGGCTGCAGCAGGACCAGCGCTTCGTGGATAACCGTCCCGACGTCCTCACCTGGCAGTCCGAGCCGCTCACCGAGGACCTGACCATCGCCGGCGATGTCGTGGCACGGCTCTTTGCCTCAACCACCGGCACCGATGCCGACTGGGTGGTGAAGCTCATCGACGTCTATCCCGATACGCTTCCGGAACACGACCGGATGAGCGGCTACCAGCTCATCGTCAATGCCGACATCCTGCGTGGCCGCTACTGGAGAGGATTCAGTCAGGCGACCCCCATCCCCGCCGGCACGGTGACACCGTTCCGGCTCGACCTGCATGAGCAGTTCTATCGCTTTCTGAAGGGGCACCGGCTGATGGTGCAGGTGCAGAGCAGCTGGTTCCCGCTCTACGACCGCAATCCGCAGACCTTCGTGGCGAATATCTTCCGCGCGAAGCCGGGCGACTTCCGCGCGCAGGAGCACCGGATCTGGCACACGGCGCGGCATCCCTCGCACCTCGTCCTGCCGGTGCTGCCCTGAGGCGAAGGGGGTCGTCAGTCCGCTGGGCGCGGCACAGGTCGCAGCAGGCCGACGAGACCAAGGAGCGACATCAGCACGAGCACCGGATAGATCGCCAGCAGGTCGATCCGGATATTGCAGTCGCCGCTGCAGAACCAGCGGAGCTTCATCCCCGCCTCGTATCCGCCGTAGAGCAGCCAGGCGCCCCCGGCGATCACCGCCAGCCGGCTCCGCCGCCAGCGACCGAGGCCGATCAGCGCCAGCGCGGGAATCGCGGCCAGCCAGGGCGCGCCCACCAGAATCCCCATGGTGCGAAGCAGCGAGTCCATGCTTCCCTCCTGGTGCGACCCCGGCGCGACCGCCGGGGAGGTGTCGCCATCAGCCCCTCTGGAATATCGCCTGACTCTCCGTCCAGACCTCCTGCCCGAGCGTCCCGGCCAGCCTGCACCGCTCCCCCGGGCCCGGCATCCCGACTAATATGATCCCTTCATGGACCCCCTCTCCGATCTGCTGCGCGTGGTGCGCCTCGACGGCGCCTACTTCTACGCCGTGGAAGCCTCGGAGCCGTGGAGTGTGGAGGCGCTGCCCGCCCGGAAGCTCTCCCCGCCGATCATGCCGGCGTCGGAGCATCTGATCTCGTATCACGTCCTGACCGAGGGCCGCTGCTTCGGCGGCCTGGTCGGCGAGGAGCAGATCGAGATGCTCGCGGGCGACGTGATCGTCTTCCCTCACGGCGATCCGCATGTGATGTCGAGCGGACCGGGGGTGCGCGTCGGCGAGGATCTCCAGACCACGCCCCCCGACCGCTTCCCCTTCACCATCCGCATGGGGGAGACGGGCACCCTCGGCGCCTCCTTCTTCTGCGGCTTCCTCGGCTGCGACCGCCGTCCGTTCAATCCCCTCATCGCCTCCCTGCCGCGCCGGATGCACATGCGGGGGATGTCGATCGGCTGGATCAGCGGCTTCCTCCGTCAGGTGCATGAGGAGTCCCGCCTCGGCCGCGCCGGTAGCGATTGTGTCCTCACCAAGATGGCGGAACTGATGTTCATCGAGGTGCTGCGCCGTTATCTGGAGGACCTGCCCCCGGGCCAGACCGGGTGGCTCGCCGGACTGCGCGACGAGATGGTGGGTCAGGCACTCACCCTGCTGCATTCCCGGCCGGCGCATCCCTGGACCCTGGCTGAGCTGGCGAAGGAAGTCGCCTCCTCCCGCTCGAGTCTCGCCAAGCGCTTCAATGACCTCGTGGGCCAGCCACCGATGCAATACCTCGCCCAGTGGCGGATGCAGGTCGCCGCGAATCTTCTCGGCCGCAGCGGCGCCAAGGTGTCGGCCATCGGCTCGGACGTCGGCTACGACTCCGAGGCGGCCTTCAGCCGCGCCTTCAAGAAGGCAACCGGCATCGCGCCCGGTGCCTGGCGCGACTCCCGCCGACTGGCGCGCGCCTAACCTCCCCTCGCTCACCTCCCCGCCACTCCCTCGCGCCGGGTCGCCGCTACGCGGCTCCCATAGGCGCTTCGGTCGCCGCCCGGACGCTCGGGCAACTCCGCCGGACTCTCGCACAATAGCGCCGACAACTCGAGGCATCCGGGCAGGAAGTCCGGACGAACAGTCATAGGGGAATCGGCTGCCTAACTGCACTATTGGTCCGCGCACCACGAGGGTGCGCCATGACCCATTGCAGGAGTGTTTCCCATGGCATCCACCACGCTTCCCCAGCCCGCCACCTACACCGCCGCAAGCCAGCGCGCCGAGGCGCTCGCGACCCGCCTCGAGCACGGCGCGCGCGCGCTGCACGCCCTCGCCAGCGGCCTCAGCGACGCCGAATGGCAGCTCCCCATCTCTGCCCGCGACAGCCGGAGCATCGGCGTCGTCGTGCATCACGTCGCCAGCGTGTATCCGGTCGAGATCCAGCTCGCGCAGACCCTCGCCGCCGGCAAGCCGGTGGTCGGAGTGACCGTGGACGACATCCATGCCATGAACGCCGAGCATGCCCGGGCCTTTGCCGCCGTCGGCAAGGCCGTGGCGCTCGATCTCCTCAAGAAGAACAGCGCCGCGGCCGCCTCGGCGATCCGCGCGCTCAGCGACGCGGAGCTCAATGCGGCGGCGCCGGCGTCGCTGTACTTCGACGCCCCGGTGACGTCGCAGTTCATGCTGGAGGATCATGCGGTCCGGCACAGCTATCAGCACCTCGCCCGCATCCGCGCGGCGCTGGCGCGGTAACCGTCGGGCTTCGCGCCGGGACGGCGCACACCCTCTTACTGCTGGAGTACCGAGTATGACTGCCGACAACAATCCCTGCATCGACGGGCCCCGCACCAGCGGCGAGATCCGCGTCTGGTCCGAGGATCCGCTCACCGCGCGGGCACGCGCGGTCTGGACCGGGGGCGACTTCCTGCCCATCGCGAAGAGCTTCGAGTCGGGTGCCCGGGAGTTCATCACCCGGATGGCGCTGCGTGACGGCGAGAAGGTGCTCGACGTTGCCTGCGGCACCGGCAACCTCGCACTCCCCGCGGCGAAGGCTGGCGCCCGGGTCACCGGTATCGACATCGCCGGCAACCTGATCGCCCAGGCGCGGATCGAGGCCAAGGCGGCGGGGTGCAGCATCACCTTCGACGTCGGCGACGCCGAGGGCCTCCCGTACCTCGACGGCCAGTTCGACACCACCGTCACGATGTTCGGCGCGATGTTCGCCTACCGGCCGGTGAAGGCGGCGGCGGAGCTGGTGCGCGTGACTCGCTCCGGCGGCCGCATCGCGATGGCGAACTGGACCCCCGAAGGCTTCATCGGGAAGATGCTGCGCGCCCACACCGCCGTCGTGCCGCCGCCCCCCGGCATCCCCAGCTCCCTCGGCTGGGGCCAGGAGGAGACCGTGCGCGACCGGTTCGGTGACCGGGTCAGCGTGCTCCGGATGACACGCCGGATGATGGAGCTTCGCTTCGCCTTCCCGCCGGCGGCCGTCACCGAGCTCTTCGCCACCTGCTACGGCCCCACGGTGGCGACGCTCCGCGCCGCCGACCCCGCCGGCCAGAGCCGGCTCCGCGAGTCGCTCACGGCGCTCTTCACCGAGGCCAACAGCGCCACGGACGGCGGAACGCTAGTGGCCGGGGAGTATCTGGACGTCCAGGCGACGGTTGCCTGACGCAAGCAGTGTTTCACCCACGAGCCAGCGGGCTGGGGGACGACCCTCGCACCCCGCCCGCGGCTCAAATCGAATGGATGTGTGTCATGGCAGGAACTATGGGCGGCCGTCTCGCCGCCGGAATCGCGCTGCTGACCCTCTCGGCCGGCGCCTGCGGGTATGATCGCACCAATGGCATGGGCCCCGGCTACGGCGACAGTGCGCAGGCCGCGCTCAGATCGGAGCCGCAGGTCACCCTCGCCAGCGGGGACCTGACCCGGGCGCTGGCCGAGTTCCGGCACGCGCTCGGCGACGTCGTCAACCGCACGGCCGGCGAACAGCCCAACGGACGGCGGGAGATCAACTGGGACGCGACCCCGGCCGCCTTCACCAACAGCGACTCGCTGCCCGGCGACTTCTTCAATCGGGTCGTCCCCCGCGGCCAGGTCTATACCACCGACGGTGCCGGCTTCCGGGTGAGCGACAACCGCCTCGCCGACCTGAATCCCGCCTACGCCACCGAGTTCTCGGCATTCAGCCCGGCGAAGATCTTCATCGCCCGCGGCAACCGGGCGATGACGGTGCACTTCTTCGTGGCCGGCAGCACCACGCCGGCGCTGGTGACCGGCTTCGGCGTCGTCTTCTCCGACATCGATCGCGACCGCGGCACCTCGCTCGCCTTCTACGATGCGCAGGGCCGGCTGCTCAAGGTCGTCACCGCACCGGCGCGGAGTGACGCGGCGGGATTCTCCTTCGCCGGCGCGATCTTCAGCACGCCGATCGTCTCCCACGTCCGGATTCTCTCGGGCCAGGTGGGGATCACCGGCGAGAACAGCGACATCAGCGCCGGCGGCAGCGCCGACCTGGTGGCGATGGACGACTTCATCTCGGGCGAACCGCACGCGCTCCGCTAGGCGTCCTGGAAGCGAAGCGAAGCAGAAAGGCGGGCACCCGGTGGGTGCCCGCCTTTGCGCAGGGGCCCGGGGGATCAGTGCGACCAGTGGGGATTGGAGGCCTGCACGCCGATGGCCATGTGGATCTCGTTGGTGCCGTCCGCATTGACGGCAAACAGCTCCCAGTCGGCCGGCAGGATGCGGACGAAGGCGATGCGGCTCCCGTCCGGCGACCAGGTCGGCATCCAGTCCCAGCCGGCAGACGTCACCGGCGCCTCACCAGTCCCGCTGGTATCCACCGTGTAGACCTCACGGCTCTGCGCTCCGGTGACGCGGGTGAAGGCGATGCGATCACCGAGCGGGGACCATGCCGCCTGCTCGTCGGAGCTGGTCGTCGTGAGCTGGTGCCGGTTGGCGCCGTTCGCGTCCATGATGTAGAGCCCGCCGCCGATGTTGTTCCCCTCGAAGGCGATGTGCTGGCCGTCGGGGGACCAGGACGGCTGCTCCTCGAACGCGCCTACCGTGTTCGTCAGGTTGGTGCGCGCCCCCGTCGCGACGTCGACCACCCAGATGTCCGCGCCGGCCGTATCGGGACAGGAGTAGGCGATCGCCTGCCCGTCCGGTGACCAGGCTGGCTGATTCCCGCAGCCACTCACAAGGGTGCGAAGTCCGGTACCATCCGGCTCGACGACGGCCAGGTTGATGCTCCCTCCCACATCCTGCGTCACCGCGAAGTGGAGGCCGTCGGGTGAGGCAACCGGAAAGTCCACGTTCTTTGTCGCGGGCTGGTATACGAAGCGCGGCACTCCGCCGTTGGTCGGTGCCACCCCCTTGATGACCCCGTTGGAGTTGAACAGGATCTCGTTGACGAAGGGCCGGAAGCAGTCGAGGGCAAAGGCCACGGTAACCGAATCCCCCGCGGCAATCGTGGGCTGCCGCGAGGCCGAGCCGCTGAGCCGGCAGTTGGGCTCGAGGCCGGCGAGTGTCACGCTATGCGCGCCGGGTGTGACCGAGTCGAGGCGGAAGCTGCCGGGGAGCGAGAGGCTGACCGGCGGAAGCGCATCGACCGTGATCTGGACTCCATCAGTGTCCTGACCGATGCCCGCCTTGGTGACGCCGATGAAGAGCGAGCCGACCGTGGGGCCAACTGGGGGCCCGATGGAATCTCCGCCGCTCCCCCCACCACAGGCGGAGAGCACGGCGAGAGTGACACCGAGGGGAAGCAGGCGATGGTGCATGAGCGGAAATCCCGTGATGTGGACGTTCCCTGCTATTGCTTGATGAAATCGGCCCCGATCGGGTTGAAGCCGGAACCCGCCATGGTCCCGCTGATCAGGGTCTCATTCTCTCGGGCGCTGCCCTGGAATGTGACGCCCTGCCCTGAGGCGCTGCCGCGCCAGTTGCCATCGAGCACCGGCGAGGGCCCGGTGCCACCTCCGGTGAGGCAGGGTTCAGTCGGCAGGTCCGGGATCGCCGGGCGGTGGCGGATAACGTGCAGCCCGGGTCGCTGTCAGGCAAGGGTGATCCGGAGCGGCCCGGTGAAGCTCCTCTTCATCCGGGCCTCGGACAGCGTGGCGTATCAGGCGGTCATCACGGCGATGGATCTGGCGAGAGAGGCGGGGGTGCAGGAACTGGCGTGGGTGCCGCGAGGAATTCCGTTGGAGCAGCGCGGGAACAGCAGATGATCAGGGCGTGCCCCGCTTCCAGGCCGGCGTCGTCCGGTAGAGCAGATGCGGCAGTCCGGCATGCTCGACCTGCCGCTGAGACACCATCCCCAGCTTCGCGAGCACCCGCTGCGAGCGGGCGTTGTCGGGAAGCGTCACGGCGACCACCGAAGGGACATTCAGCGATTTCCGCGCGAGATCGAGGCAGGCCTTCGCCGCCTCGGTGGCAAGTCCATGGCCCCAGTAGGCCGGATAGAAGGCGTACCCGACTTCGATCTCGTCGACGCCTTCGATGAAGAGATGCCGGAGGAGTGCCCGCCCCGTCACCCGGCCATCCACCCGGTCGCGCATCATCCAGACGCCGAAGCCATAGCGTTCCCAGTGCTCGAGGTTCCGCGCCATGTAGGCCTCGGTCTCCACCTCGCTCCGCACCCCGCCAAGCGTCGCCATCTGGACCGGATCGCGATGCATGCGGTGGATCTCGACCCGATGCTCCTCCCGGAGCCGCTCGGCGAGCAGTCGCGTGGTATCGAACTTGGCGGGCAAACTCATTGCGTCCCTCGTCAGCGCCTTCGCTACAACCGCGGTCCCACCGTGGCACGCGCCTCGGCGGAGGTCATCACCGGCACGATCTCGAACGCCACCAGGTCGCTCCACTCGGCGATCCACCGATCGAGCAGCGACCGCTCGGCGCACTCCATCACCTGGTAGCACACCGTCAGATCCGCGGTGACCCAGCTGTCCACGTAGCGCAGCCCCTCCGGCGCGAGCCGTCCGCGGTCGCGAAAGCGGCGGTACACCGGGAGCGGATCCCCATTCCGGAACCGTTCGATGATCATGTAGAGCATAGTAGTCAGTGGGTGCGGAGGGAATGCGCCGGTGGGTCTAGGTATCACGGCGCGTCGGCCTGACCGGCTTGATGTCGATCACCGGCGTCCCGTCGATCGCCTCGAGTCCGCGGACGGTGAGCAGCCCCGGCGCCTCGATGGCCAGCACCGTGACCGGGTGGAGTCCCACCGGATTCGGCCGGTCGGGCGACCGGGTGGCGAAGACGCCGAGCCGCGGGTTGGCCGGGTCGCTGTGCGGATGCACGCTGAGTGTCTCCCGCCGCGACTGGTGCAGCCAGGTGAGCACGATGATCTCCTGCCCCACCGCGATGCCGTCCAGCGCAGGGAGGAAGGTCGCATCGACCTGCACCTGCGCCACCGGTCCATCGGCGCTGCTCGATCGCGGCGCGTCGGCCCGGCGGGTGATGGCGGAGCGGACGATGCCGATCGGATGAATCGGGTAGCTGACTGGAGGATTCATGGTTCCGGAGGAATGCGTGGGGAAGCTGCCCGGAAGCGTGGCGCGCTCGTACGACTCGTGTCAGTTTCGCTCCAGGCACCTCGGCCCGCAACGCGCCCACGCCACCGCCGGGTCGAGCCAGGCCGGGCGCGGCTGGAAGAATGTGCCATGTCCCTTGCCGAGGCTGAGCGCGATCTCCTTCACCTCCGACCCCGCACGCCGCCGCGCGAACATCGGGGCGCAGGAGACACCGAGCGAGTCGCTGGTCTCGTAGAGCGAGAGCATCCGGCCGGCGACGTGCAGGTCCGCCTTCTCGAACGCCCACGGACCGCACGCGCCCATGAACACGAACGACAGCTCGGGATTCTGCAACTTTCCAGAGGCGAGGATCGCGATCCATCCCCCCTTGGAGAAACCGATCACGGTGATCGCCTGCGGCGGCACCCCGCTCGCGAGGAGACTGTCCACCTGGGCGGCGACGTGCGTCGCAAAGGCGTCGGAATCGGTCTTCGGCGGACGCTGCTCGCTCAGCACTTCGAACCCGGCATGCCTCAGGCTGTCGAGGATCGCGTCGTACTCGTAGACGCCGTACGACGGATCGGTCGGACGGCGGCCCTGCTCCTCGATTATCCGGCCGTGCAGATAGATGATGTAGCGCGGCGCGATGACCTCGAGCAGCGTGTCGGAATGGTGATGTCCGCTGAGCCCCTCAGAGAGGACGCCGCGCAGGGTGATCTCCCTGCCCAGACTCGGGCGGAGCCGGTCGTAGCCGGGCTGATCGAGAAGCAATTGCAGGAGGTCGCCGCCATCGATGGTCCAGCGATCGGGTGACGCCGAATCGGGGCACAGCTTGAGAGGAGTGGAGAGCTTGAGATAGAAGCCGGTCTCCGCGAGATCGCCGTTAGCGACGCTCTCGTAGTTGGGCGGGCCGGGGTAGGTCCGCCGCTCGAGCACGCCAATCAGCACGACGGTATCGGCGTCAGTCCGGAGGCACGGCGACGGCGTCTGCGCCGCGAGCGCCATCGGTCCAAGGACCAGGAGGAGGTGCAGTAGCTTGCCGAGCATACCACAAGCTGTGAAGACACAGTCAGTCGCGCCAGTTGGCCGGGTTCGGTCGCCCTCACCTCTCGTGGCGGGGATCTCCTACCGGACTGCGCCATTCAGCACTCGGCACCACTGCGCGCGAGGACCGACCGGGGCGCATTCTCCGAGCACCACGTCGCTTTGCAGAGTCGGCGGCCCGGTCGTCCCTGCGGCATCGACACCATAGTATTCCGTTCGGCTCTGGGGGTCCGCCGGAGGCCGGTAGTGATACACGTAATCCTCTGCCACCTCGAAATATCCGGTCACCATCGAGGGGTCCCCCTCCCGGTCCCGATAAACGGCCGGGATGGAGCGGCAGCAGAATCGCGCCGCCAGCGGAAGTTCTGCTGTGGGAAGCAGCCCCGTGCGTCCATCGACCGCCATACGTTGAATCACCTCTTCATAGGCGGGAGCGTAGTGCCAGAAGATGGGATCTCGAGCCAGCGCTCCGAGGAATCCGCCGGCCGGCACCCCGATCGCAAGGGCCGCAGCGCCTCGAAGGAGGTGGGGTGGGGCCGGCTTCGGCGCGCGAGAGATCGCGTTCCTGGCCAGCATGAGCGCGAAACTCCCCAGACCCAGCACGCCGAGTATCGCGGGTGACCGAAGCACGAGACCCACTCCAGGCAGGCTCGTCGTGATGCCGGCGACGATGGCGGAGAAAGCAGCCAGCGACGCAAGGCGCGCGGCCTGATGACGCATGATCGTGTTCCCGGAATCCTGATCGCCTTCCATCCTACCGTCCTGCCGCCCCCACCCGCACAATCCGCCACTGGCCGTCGGCCTGCCTGAGGCTCGTCACCCGGAGGGTGCGGCTCTTCCTTGCATCCTGAAGCCGAAGTGTCACCTCACCGACGCCACGCTCCAGCGAGCCGGCGTCCTCCGCGATGGCGGCGCCGGGCGAAGCAAGACCGCCGAAGAGAGCGCCGTCAGCCAGCAGCCGCTTCGCCTCCGGCGCCCGTCCATCCGCAAGGAGCCCGTAAAAGCTGTCGACGACCGCCACCCAGGGGTTGAGTTCCCGGGTGGTCACCGTCGGCACCGCTCCCGCCAGCACCGTCGCCTCGATCCCGTGCCGGCTGCAGAGGATGCAGTCCTGGGTATGCGCGAGGAACTGGGCCGCCGAGATCGTCAGACTGGAATCGGTCATCGCGATGTCCCCGTCCTGCAGTTCCGGAAGGCCGAGCGGGATCTCCTCCTCCCCGGGCTCGGACAGGCGCCAGGCGTGCAGCCTCCCCTCCGACCCGTCCGCCCGCCAGAACCGCTCGAACACCACCACCAGCGGCGAGCCCGTCTCCAGCCCGAGGGTGTAGGCCTCGATCTGCCGGTCGCTCTGGTAGCGGAAGGCGGCGTGCCAGCGCCCGGCATCCCGATTGATGATTGCCACGCTGCTGGGGCCGTTGACCGAGGGGTAGCTCAGCAGCAGCGCGAACGCCTCGGCCCGCGTCGGCGCGAGCGGCATCAGCACGTAGCTGGGGTGTTCCCGCGCGATCGCATCGAAGAACTGCACTCGGCCGACGGTGGAGACCTCCTGCGATTGGGGACCCTGATATCCGGGCAGGCTCGCCAGCCAGCGGTTGATCGCATCGGCATCACGCCCCTGGCGCAGCAGGACGAGCACCACCCGCTCGATCTCGGGCAGTGCTCGCGCGAAGCGTGGCTCCGGCGCTGCGTCCTCGCTTTCCAGCGCCTCCAGGACCGAGGCACGAACCTGGATGGTGTCGGCGACCGGCAGCGACTCCGCCGTCTCCGGAGGCGTGGAGTCGAGCGTGGCGACATTGGCGACGTCGGGCAGCATCGCCAGTTGTTTCGGGGGCCTGGGCCAGAGGGCGACCAGCAGGATGATGGCAAGCGCGACGGCGGTTTCGGGCAGGTAGCGGCGGGGCATTTCGGTCAGGCTCGGCATTTCGGCTCCACGGGGGTCGGCGTCTGAGAACGCCCGAACCGACGGAACTTGGACGCTGCCCCGCCCGGGCCGGCCTGTGCGACTCCCTGACCTTCCCACGTTCTCGCGGTAATTTCCGGTCATGCGCACACACAACTTCGCACTGCCTGCCCTGCTCATCGCCATCGCGGCGCTGGGAGCGTTACCGCCGCTCCAGGCCCAGGGCACGCCGGTCGACAGCACCGCCACCGACAGCGCCACCATCTTCTTCCGGACGGCGCAGGCCGCGTATCGCGAGAACACCCCCGACGGCCGAGCCCGCGCCGCGGCAGCCTGGGAGGAAGCGGCCCGGCGCTTCGGCGCCACCGGTCGCATGCGCGAGCAGGCCAGCACCCTCTCCTGGGTCTGTCGGACCCGGATGGAAATGGGCGCCTCACCCCAGGCGATGGAGAGCTGCCGTACGGCGCTCCGCGCCTACGAAGCGAACGGCGCCCCCACCGATCTCGCCAAGACCCACAACCGGCTGGGCGAACTCTTCCGGACGCTGGCCCGGCCCGATTCCGCGCTCGCGCACTATCGTGCCTCCCTCCTCCTCTACACCGCGGCGGGACAGGACTCGACCGCGCGGCGCCTGCACCTGACCCTGGGCGAGGTGTTCGACTCCCTCGGGGTCGATGATTCCACCATCGTTCACCTGACAAGCTCTCTCGGCACTCCACCCGCGAGAAGCATCCTCTGGGAGGCATGGGCGCTCCGCCGGCTCGGGCAGCTCCGCGTCAAACACAGTGACCCCGACACCGCGCTCGTGCTCTTCCACGAAGCGCAGGCCCGCTATCGCCAGGCTGGGGACGTTTCAGGCGAGGCTTGGGTGCTCGTCCGGATCGGGTCGGTTCACTTCACCGCCAACCGCCTCGACGACGCCATCACGGCCTACACCCGCGCGGCCGAGCTTCGCCATGAGATTCACGATAGTGCCGGGGAGGCACGGGCCCACGACTGGCTCGGCTTCATCGAGGGGAAGCGGGGCAATGTCGACTGGGCCATCACCCACTACCGCGAGGCGCTGCCGCTGTACTCGGCGGTTGAAGGAGACACCACCGTTCGTCGGGTGCACCGCGCGATTGGACAGATCTTCGAGGAGCAGAAGCTCCTCGATTCCGCCACGACCCATCAGGTCCTCTCCCTCGGCACGCCTCCCGTGGGAACGCTCGACGCCGAGGCCAGGCTCCTCCGCCGGCTGGGCGATCGCTACCTGGATCAGAAGGTCGCTGACAGCGCAGCGCTTCACCTGAATGCGGCGCTCCGGCTCGTCAGCGCCGGCGCAGACACCGCGGCCAGGAAGCTGCTGCTCCGGAGTCTGGGCATTGCCTACGCGAGGCTCAGTCAGTTCGACTCGGCCGCGACCGCCTTGCGGGTTGGCATCGAGCTCGGCCGCGCGGCTGGCGACAGTGGCTACGTCTCCTCCACCGGCGGCTGGCTCGGCTATGTCGAGGCCCGACGCCATCACACCGCCGCGGCGATCGACGCCTATCGCGCGGCCATCGAGTGGCTCCCCTCGACATCCACCGCACTCTACGCAGGTGCCATGCAGGTAGAGCTCGATCGATTGCTCGTCCGGCAGCGCGGGCTCGACTCCCTGCGCACGGGATTCGAGATCGTGCGGCCGCTCTACGCCCGGCTTCGGTCAGTGTCCCTGCGGCGCCAGGCGTTTCGCGCGCTGAACGATCTCCTCGAGCTCGAGCTCACCGATTCGGCGATCGTCCGGTTGAGCGAGCCGCCCCCGCCAGGAGCCGCAAGGCATGATCCCGTGGCGGAGCGTCGCGCGCTGCGTCAGGTCGCCGATCGTTTCATCGACGCGGAGCTCCCCGACAGCGTCGTGGCCCGGCACCGCGCCACCGCCGCGCTCCTCGTCGCGGGTACGGGCTCTCTCGATTCGGCCGCGACGCGCTTCAGGCTGGCAATCACCCAGCTTGGTCCGCAGGGGGACAGCGCCGCAATCTCCGCCGCGAATGCCTGGCTCGCCATCGTGGAGACGGCGCGGAACCGCAATGACGCCGCGATCGCCGCCTACCGGAATGCCATCCGGCTCTGGCCTTCCACGGCCTCCCCCCGCGAGCTCGCAGGCCTGCACTCGCAAATCGGCCAGCTGCTCGAGAAGGTGGGCGAACTCGACTCGATGCAGGTGCACTACCGGATCGCGATCAACGGGGGCCGGAGCATCTATTCGGATTCGGCGATTGTGGAGCTCAACCGTGCCCTCGGCCTGGCGACGACGGCCAGGCCCGCCGTGGCGATCCCCGCGCTGCTCAAGGCGGCGGAGCTGATGCAACGCAAAGGCTCCCAGGGCCTCCACAACCTCGCGCTGCTCCGAGTCGCCATGCTCTACCGTGACGCGGGCCAGCTCGACTCCGCGCTCGCCTACGGCAGGCTCGTGCTCGCGGCCTGGCACCGGCTCGGTGTTCCGTCCGAGGAGGCCTCCGCGCTCATGACGGTGTCCGGCATCCACCTGCAGCGGGGCGAATTCGACTCGGCGCTGGTGTATTCCGGTAGCGGGCTGACGCTGGCTCCTCCCGGCGCACAGAAGCGTCTCCTCGCGACCCTCCACGGCGTGCGCAGCGTCGCCTTCTCCTCGAGCGGGCGCTACGACTCCGCGCTCGTGAATGCCCGTGGCGCCGTGGCCGCCTGGCGGGATGCTGACAACCCGGAGTCCCTCGCCCGGAGCCTCGGGCATCTCGGCAGCATCTTCAGCGCGGTGGGACAGTTCGATTCGGCGATCACCTATCATCGCGCCATGCGGGACGCGGCGAAGACACTGTCCCTGGCAAGCGTCGAGACCTCCGCGCTGCAGCACCTCGCCGGCGACTTCGAATCGGCCGGCGCCATCGACTCGGCGCTCGCCACCTATCGGGCGGCCCGCGACCTCTCCCATTCGATCCCCGATCCCAGGGGCGAAGCCGCGGCGCTGGAGCGGATCGGCACGCTGCTCACCACCAAGGGCGAGATCGATTCGGCGGCGGCATCGCTCCGGGCCGCGCTGACCACGCTGCTTGCCGCCGACACCGGCGGCACCACCGCCGACGAACTCAACGATATCGCCTCATTGTACGAACGGACCGGCGACGCCGACTCGGCCCTCGCCTATCGCCGTCAGGCGAGAGACCTGGCGCGCGCCACCGGCGATCCCTCGTCGCTCGATCTGGCGCTCGTCGCCCTCGGACGCCTCGAGACTGATCGCGGCAATCCGATGGAGGGGCTCGCCGCACTCCGTGAGGCGCTCGACCGGCAGCGCGGGAACTCCTCCCTGGAGCAGACGGCTGCGATCCTCGGGAACCTCGGCTTCACGCTGCGCCGCCTCCCCAAGCCCGACCTCGCCGGCGCCCTCGCCGCGTTCGATACCGCCTCCATCTATCGGGCACGCGTGCGCCAGGAGGCCGGCGGCGACGAGAACAAGCTCAGCATCGGTGAGCGCTTCACCCTGCCACCGGGGGAGTGGGAGTTCAGTTGGCTGGCGCTCGCGCCGAAGATCGGGGCCGAACCCGCCGCCCTCGGGGCACTCGCCGCCGGAGAACGGAGCCGGGCGCAGGCGCTGCTCGATCTCATGCGCGGCACGACCAAGGCCGGAAAGCCTGGCACCGACCTGGTCGCCGCGGGCCGGCGCCTCGTCACCGCCGCCAGCGCGGGCGGCGCCACATTGCTTTCCTATCTCAGCACCGAGGACAGCCTGCTGGTCTGGTATGCCCGGCCCGGTGCACCGCTCGTCGCCCGGGTGGTGCCGGTCGGGGCCGACTCGCTGGCCCGGCTCGTGGGAAGCTGGCGTCGCGCGCTCGGGGTCGATCATGCCGACGTCGGCGCGCGGCTCGCGGGGCCGGAGGGGCAGCCGCTCGAGGAGAGGCTGCGGAGCGGCGCAGCCGGCGGCGTCAGTGCCGCGGGCGACCCGACGGCGTTAGGCGCAGCGCTCTCCGCCATCATTCTCCCCGACGAACTCCGCCGCTCGTCCACCGGCGGGAAGCCGGGCGAGCTGGTGATTGTCAGCAGTGGCCCCCTCACCGTCATCCCCTTCGGCGCACTGCCGCTCGCGGATCCGGCGGTGGTGCTCGGGGAGCGGTCTGCCATTCGCTACGCCCCCTCGCTCACGAGCCTGGTCGAAGTGGAGCGCGGGACGCTTCCGCTTACCGCTGCGGCCCGCACGGCGAAGCTCAAGCGATCGCTCGTGGTGGGTGATCCCGCGATGCCGGCACCGCGGAACAGTCGCGGCGAACGCGCGACCCTCCCCGCCCTCCCCGCCGCCGCCATCGAGGGCCGCGCCGTGGCGGCGCGGGTCGGCGTCACCGCCCTCACCGGAGCGGCCGCGAGCGAGCGCACCGTTCGCGAGCGGATGCCGGCCGCACCGCTCATCCACCTCGCCAGCCACGGCTATGCCTACGCCGCGGCAGGCCAGGCGCGGAACTCCTTCGTCGCCCTCGCCCCAGACTCCACCGACGACGGGCTGCTCACCGTCGGCGAGGTCCTCGACGATCCGCATCTCAGGCTCAGCGCCGATCTCGTCGTGCTCAGCGCCTGCCAGACCGGCCTCGGCAATCTCAAGCAGGCGGAGGGCACGGTCGGACTGCAGCGCGCCTTCATGGCGCGCGGCGCGCGGAGCCTGCTGGTGAGTCTGTGGAGTGTGTCGGATGAGGCGACCGCACTGCTGATGCAGCGCTTCTATCAGCACTGGCTCAGGGACCGCGATCAGCCCGCCAAGGCCGAGGCGCTCCGCCGGGCGCAGGGGGATGTGCGGGGGACGAAGGGCTTCGAGGCGCCACGCTTCTGGGCGCCGTTCCAGCTGGTGGGGGGACGCTAGCGCGGCCGCGCCCGATTCATCGGGGTGCGATGCCGCTCAGTGGCAGCACCCGGGGCCACAGGTGGAGCGCCCGCGAATCCCCTCCACCCCTTCCCGCGCGATGATCGGCACCATCACCAGTGCCGCGAGCGGATCCGCCCACCACCATCCGAAGAGGGCATTGAGGCAGAGCCCGCCGAGCAGAATGGCGGAGAGATAGGCGCAGAGCTGGGTCTGCGTGGCCTCGGCCGCGAGTGCTCCGCTCTCGAGCTGAACAGCCAGCCGCCGCTTGCGCCGCGCAAGCCACGGCATGACGAGCAGGGAGAGAATGGCGAGCACGATCCCCACCCGGCTCTCCTCCGGCGCCTCACGCAACCAGAGCGACTTCGACGCCTCCAGCAGGACGTACGCCGCCAGCGCCAGGAAGCAGGCGCCGATGAACCGGAGGCTCCGGTCCTCGACCTTCGCACGGTGCGCCGGATCGGCGTCCGCCGCGAGACGCCACAGGCCGGCGGCGCTCGCGCTGAGTTCGATCCCGCTGTCGAACCCGAACCCGACCAGCGCGATGCTACCGGCCGCGAGCCCAGCGGCCAGCGCGATCACCGCCTCGAGGCTGTTGTAGCACAGCGTCACGATCGTGAGCTTGCGGCTCCGCGCGACGAGCACGGAACGCTCCGATGCGCCACTGTCGCGGCTCCCCTGCACCGCCGATCGCTCCATGAATCCGCCTGGTCAAACTCGCCTGCGAAACTAGCCGCCCCCGATTGCAGGACCGATGAAGATCGGGTGAGGGCGCCGCGATCACCCCTCGTGCGACTCCTTGAATGACGGCATCCCCGCCTGGTCCGCACTGACACCGACGATGAGTGCCATCGGCCCCTCCGCAGACGGTGCGGTCCCGCCACGCAGCTCACCCTCCGGGACCGGCTCGTCGAGCCGGCAGAGATGCAGGGTTCCCGCCGTGCGGAGCGGGAGCGTCACCAGCGTCTCGGTCCCCGGTGTCTCGACCGGCCGCCAGTGACTCATCTCGGCGTGCGGCGTGGCGATGAGCAGTGAGATGCGGGCCCGCTGCCCCGCGGCGGGCGGCACGAGCCAGTGGAGCGCCTCCTTCGCGTAGGGGTCGTTCGTCGGGACCTGGACCGGGGCAGCCGCGTGCGGGATGAGAATGTCCGGTCCGCGCGACCAGCCGAGCCGGAAATCCTTGGGACGATGCCATCGGCTCACCGCGGTATCGACCGTGATCTTCCATCGGCCGGTGGGATAGATGATGAGCCCCACCAGCCCGTTCGCCGCGGCGACGGCAGCGTGCACCTCGTCCTCGTGGGTCCAGACGCGCCAGAGGCCGGAGCGGGGAGCGTCGGCGGTGCCGAGCGCGAAGCGGTAGACCTTGTTGGCCATGGCGTCCTGCGGTGCTGAAGGAGGAGGGCGGGCACTGCGATGGGGAAAGCTACCCGGGTGGGGGGCCGGGCATCTGGCTCACGGTGCCCGGCCACCCTGCCTCAGGGACACTTGCTGCACGGCATGACGATGGTGCGGTATTCGAGGGGGGAATTCGCGGCGCCGGGGAGATAGGCCCGGATCGAGCGCGGATCGGAGTAGGTGCCAGGCGTGAGGGGACGGAGAATCCAGAGCGTCCTGGCTCGGCCCAGGCTGTCGGACAGCACCCGCGATGGCTGGGCGCCCACCGGCCAGCGGCCATCATCCCAGATGATCTCGATGCCGGGCACCGGCTTGCCGCGATGATCCGTCACCATGGCGATGATCGGCACGCTGTCGCCGGGATTGTGGTTGATCAGGTTCGCGCTGACACCGGTCGGATACCGCAATTGCATCGCCGGCTGATTGGGTGGTGGCTCGAACGAATTGCATCCGGTCGATGCGAGCAGACCAGCCAATGCCAGCAGCGGCAGGGACTTGGACATGGCGCCTCGAGATCGTGGGAAGCACCATCATGCGAAGCGGCACCGCCTCGCGGAAGTAGGGAGCGAAATACGACACCCCGCCTGGCGCCCGCTATTCGGGGCTCGTGTCGATCGCGTTGACGAGGAACAGCCAGGTGACCGCTTCCCCGTCGTAGTGTCCCCCGATGAAGGTCGTGAGCACGGTCATCTCGGTGCCCGTCGTCCCCGGCTGGGCGAGCGACTCCTCGAGCTGCGCTTGGACGGCGAGCCAGATCGTCGCCGTATCCGCCTTGAAAGCATACTCGTTGGCAAAGGCATCGCGCACGGCGGGATTCACGCCGAACGCCAGCTGCCAGTGCTCGAGCAGCCCGCGGCGCCCCGCGGTGAGCGGCCGGTGTTCACCGGTGTAGAGCAGCCGGCTGAAGGTCGGGAAGTCGTCGGCGGACAGCAGCCAGTGGGGTTTCCCGGGTGACCCTTCCGAGGTCAGCTCCTGCTCATGATCGGCCATGATCGCCGGGAGCGAGCCGGCCTTGTAGCGGCTCCAGTCCTGCGCGGCGGCGGAGACGGGAAGAACCAGGAGCAGCGCGAGCAGAGTGAGTCGGTTCATGGCTGAACACGCTCCGTGATCGGAAGGAGGCGCCGGCCGGCGACAAAGAGATCGGACGCCGCGCTGCTGCGATCGGGTGGCCCGGCGAGGCTAGGTCATCCGCTGGGGGTTCCAGGTGTGTGTCTCATCGCGGACATGCTTCGCCCATGCGTAGAGGGCATCGTACACGACGAAGCCGTGGCGCAGCTGTTCGTGATCGTCGGCAAAGAGGCGCGAGAGCCCGAGCGAGATGGCCAGCAGACCGGCCGCCTGCGGCGCAAGGTCGAGCCGCGCGGTGTCGGCCCCACGCACGATGACGGCCAGTTCGGCGAGGGCGGGATCGGTGAGCCGGTATTTCGCCAGCAGGGCATCAAACGAGCAGAGGGGGCCATCGTGGGAGAGCTCGACACCCTCCACATCGAACGGAGTGGCACCGAGAGACTCGGCGAGCCGTATCACCTCGGTGGGCGGGGCGAAGAGAAACTCGGCGTCCGTATCGATGAACCGGGCGATGAGCCAGGGGCAGGCCACGCGGTCGATCTTGGGGCGTTCGCGGGTGATCCATTTCATGAGGTCCCCCATAGGACGGGAGGGAGTCGGGGCGGGGGCTGCCGGAGAAGGTACGCGAGGGACGGCGCCGCGCCATCCGGAGGACCGTCCCGTTCCGTTACACCGATCGGGTTCGGGGGTCGTTCACCCTCGTTTCATGGCCACCATCCTATACTTGCCGGTGCCTCAATCAGGAGGACATATGCGCATCGGGATTCTGCCTCGCCTCGCCATGCTCGGCGCGCTGCTCGCAGCCTGCAGCGACAGCGCCAACGTCATCGGTCCGAGCAATCAGCTCCAGGTCACCAACGCCACCGACGACTTCCAGTTCCAGGTCTCGAACCTCGCCAGCGTGCAACAGACGCTGCGCTACACCTGGACCAACACCGGGGACAGCGCGAGCATCAACCAGGCCTCCGCCATCACGGGAGGCACGGCGACCCTGACGATCAAGGACCCCGCTGGGACTGTTGTCTACCAGTCGCCGCTGACTACGAATGGCACCTTCCATTCGATCAAGGCGACCACCGGGGCGTGGCGCATCGAGGTGAAGCTCGCGAACACCGACGGCACGGTGAATTTCCGGGTGCAGAAGGCGCCGTAGCAGTCCGTAGACCTATCCTCGAGTGGCCTGCTAGACGGACAGGTCGCGCTTGGCGATCGGGCGGAGTTCCTCGATCGCCGCGACAACGAGGTCTCTGTCGGCGGCCACTTCCTCGGGCAGATCCAGCCCGTACTTCGGGTCATCCAGGTCGGAGACCAGTTTCGACAATCTTGCCGCGGCCTCTTCACTCATCAGGAACGTCCCGATCACCGCCGCGCGGCGGATGCCGTCCCGGCCTTCCTTGGAGCTCCGGCCCAGTTCGGCCATCCGTTCCTCGCTGAATCTCACCCCCTCCTCGATCTTCTGAAGCAGGTGCTCCGCGTAGGTCTTCACGTGATACAGCGATTCGAAGATCTCCGAATAGGCCGCCGCCTTCCGCTCCCACCACTTCTCGGAGCGGAATCGGCGCAGCGCCAGCCGCACGGATACGAGCGCCGTGATCAAGCCAGTGGCAACGCTCACGATCAGCGAGGGGAGCAAAGTGGTGAACATCGTGTCCAACTGGGGCATCCGGCTCTCTCAGTGTTGCAACATGGCCACGCTGTGAATCACAGGATGATATAGAGGAGGGGTGTGACAGTCTTTCCGCTCCTGCCCCATTCCCCACCATATTCCTCCCGCCGAGAGCCGCTCCCCATACCCCGCGCGCCATGCCCGAGCTGTCCGCCATCCTTCTCTTTGCCCTCATCCCGGTGGTCGCCGTCGCCGCGGGCGCGACCTTCGCCGCCTTCTTCCCGCCGGGACGGGTATTCCGGAGCACCATCCAGCACTTCGCCGCCGGCGTGGTCTTCTCAGTGGTCGCCGTGGAACTCCTCCCCGGCGTCCGGCTCGGCCACGACCCGCTCGAGGTCGGCTGGACCTTCGCCGCCGGCGTCGCCGTGATGCTCCTGCTCCAGGCCTTCGGCCAGCGGATCGAGGCGGCGCACGCCGCGAAGGGGAAGAGCGATGCGCCCTCGATCGGCTCCTTCGTGGCGATCGCCATCGACGTCACGATCGACGGACTCCTCATCGGCATCGCCTTCGCCGCCGGGAGCAAGGAGGGATTGCTGCTCACCCTCGCCCTCACGCTGGAGATGCTCTCGCTCGGCCTCTCGATGGCGGTCGAACTCCGCGCCCTGAAACGGTGGAAGATCGTGGCCATCCCCACCGGCATCGCCCTGCTGCTGCTGCTGGGGGCCCTCGCCGGCGGCACGATCCTCCGCGGCGCCTCCATCCACACCATCGCCGGGGTACTCTCCTTCGGCTGCGCCGCGCTGCTCTACCTCGTCGTGGAGGAGCTGATGGTGGAAGCGCACGAGAACGCCGAGACGCCGTTCGCCACCGGCATGTTCTTCGTGGGCTTCCTGATCTTCTTGTTGCTCGGCATGGTGGTCTGAGGCGGCAGCTCCCGGGGAATAGCATGCCACCCGCCCCGACCCGTAGATCACCCGAAACCAGGACCGGTGCACGCCGCGCAAATGCCGGCGCACTCATCTCAAGGACCGGAGTTCTCAGTGCGAAGCCGTGCGCAGTCGTTTTGAACCCATGCGGACTCATCTCGAACCCATGCGCACTCATCTCAAACGCCGGTGCACTCCGCGGAAATGTTGGCGAACTCCGCTCGAATGACGGCGGACTCGCTGTGAAGGGCGGCGCACTCACGTCAAACCCCGGCGGACTCATCTCGAACGCCGGCGCACCCCGCGGAAATGCTGGCGGACTCGTTGCGAACGGCGGCGAACGCATGTCGAGCGGGGGCGCAGCCATTTCCGGCGGCGGCGCACCGCCCGTGAACCGCTGACTACGCTCCGGGAAGGCGTGACCACGCTCCGCGAATGCCGGAGCATCCCTGTCTCCCCCCGGTCCAGCGACCGGGAGACCCCGACTCCTTCTCCCCCGCCGCGTTGCCTTCGCGTACCTTTCCCGCCATGCCTAATCCCATCCGCTTCGTCTTCGGCGTCCACCTGCACCAGCCGGTGGGCAACTTCGACTCCGTCTTCCAGCAGCATCTCGACGACGTGTACCGCCCGCTCCTCGAGAAGGTGGACGAGCGCGACTTCCTGCCGATCGTGCTCCACCTTTCCGGCCCCCTGCTCGAATGGCTGGAGAAGCACGACGGCGCCTACCTCGACCTGCTCGGCCGGCTGGCGACGGACGGCAAGGTGGAACTGCTCTGCGCCGGGATGTACGAGCCGGTGCTCGCCGCCCTCCCCCGGCGCGACCGCGTGGAACAGATCGGCTGGCTCCGCGACGCGATCGCCCGCCGCTTCGGCGTCAACGCGACCGGGCTCTGGCTCACCGAGCGGGTCTGGGAACCGGAGCTCGCCGCCGACTTGGTGGATGCCGGCGTCCGCTACGCCCTCGTCGACGACCGCCACTTCCTGGTCACCGGCTTCCGCCGCGACGACCTGCACGTCCCCTACATCACCGAAAGCGATGGGCGCCAGCTCGCGCTCTTCCCGATCGACGAGAAGCTCCGCTACCTGACCCCCTTCCGCCCGCCCGCGGAATCGGCCGCCTACCTCCGCGAGCTCCGCGCCCGCGGCAAGGCGCTCGCCGTCCTCGCCGACGACGGCGAGAAGTTCGGCGGCTGGCCCGGCACCAAGAAGTGGGTCTACGAGGAGGGGTGGCTCGACCAGTTCATCACCGCCATCTCCGCCCTGGTGGATGGCGGCGAGGTGCTGCTCACCACGCTGAGCGAGTCGCTCGCCTCTGTACCATCGGGCGGCATCGCGTACCTCCCGACCGCCTCCTACCGCGAGATGGAGGGCTGGGCGCTGCCGCCGGAGCCGGCCCGGCGATTGATCGCATTGGAGAAGGAGCTCGGCGAGGAGCGGCTCGCGAGCCCGGAGGGCGCGCTGATCCGCGGGGCGCACTGGCGCAACTTCATGGTGAAGTACGCCGAGGCAAACCGGATGCACAAGAAGATGGCGGCCCTTTCCGCGCTCTGTCGCGCCGCCGGCGATCCCCCCGAGGCGCGCCGCGCAATCGGCCGAGCGCAGTGCAACGACGCCTACTGGCACGGCGTCTTCGGCGGGCTCTATCTCCCCCACCTCCGCGACCACGTCTGGTACGAACTCGCCGGCGCGGAGGCGATTCTCCGTGAGGGGGAGGAGCCAGCGTGGGAGATGCGCGACATCGACTGCGACGGCCACGAGGAGCTCTGGATCCACGACGGGACCTTCTCCGCCATCCTGAGTCCGGCGCGGGGCGGCGTGATCGAGGAGTGGACGGTGTTCGAGCACCGGATCAACTACGCCAATACCCTCACCCGACGCCGCGAGGCGTACCACGAGCCGGACACCGCGCATGGGGCCCGCGTCAGCCATCACGACGAGACCGGCACAGCGAGTGTGCGCGATTACGAGGACCTCAAGCAGCGAAACGAGCTGCCCCCGATCGACCCGGAGCCGCGCGCCCTGATCCGCGAGCGGCTGATCGGCGCCGAAGTGGATGAGGGGATGAACTACCGGAGCGACTTCGATCCGCTCTGGAGCGTGTCAGGCGCCCGGCTCGAGATGAACGTGACGAAGGAGGCAAACGGCGTCGGCGTGAGCTTTCGCGCGGTCGAGGCGGGGGTGACGGTCTTCGAGAAGCGCTACCACTTCATCTCCGGGGGCGGGCTCGTCGCCGAGTACCTCTGGAACGCCGCCGCGCTCGGAGGGCACGGTCTCTTCGCCCCCGAGGTGAGCTACTCCGGGCCGATGGAGATCACCTGCACCCCGGCGACCGGGGTGTGGAGCTACGACATCGCGACGGTCGCCAAGTCGGAGAAGGAGATCGAGACGACGATCCAGGGCCGCGCGGTGACCCCGCTCTGGCCGGTGACCGTCGGCGAGGCGCGAATCGAGATCCGGACCTCCGGCCGGTCGTGACCGGGCCGTATACTCCGGGTAGCTGGCGGGCGCGCTTCCGCTGGCCGGCGCGGCTCGCCTACGTCCTGGTCCTCCTCTTCGCCACGCTGCAGCCGTTCTACCCCGACACGACCACCGCCAACATCATGGCGCGGATCGAGCGGGCACTGCACCCCGAGTTCGGCGGCGCCGACGTGGTGGACGCGGCGCGGAATCTCCTGCTCTTCGGCGGCTGGGGCGTCATCTGGGCGCTCACCGCCGCGGGCAGCGCCCGCCGCACCATTCTCCGCGCCACCGGCACCGGCTTCTGCATCAGCGTCTTCGTGGAGACGCTGCAGCTCTTTTCCTGGAACCGGAATACCTCGCTCCTGGACGTCAGCACCAACACTCTCGGCGCGCTCGGCGGCTCGCTCGCGCTGATCATGCTGATCGCCTTCACCCGCCAGCAGCGCGAGGGGAAGACCCTGCTCGGCGTGCCGGCGCTGGTCTTCGCGGGCAGCTACGTCGTCGCGGTCTGCCTCGAGGCGCTGATCCCCCTCTTCTGGCACCAGACGCTGCCCGGCGCGTACGGCTGGCCGCTCGAGCGTTTCCGGGTGAGCCTCGCCGCGTTCCACTGGAGTTCGCTGCTGAGTTCCACGGTGAGCGACTTCCCGATCTTCCTCCCGGCCGGGCTCTTCGCGGTCGCCGCCGCGGCCGAGCTGGGCCTCGATCCCCGCACCGTGTTCCGCCGGGTGGCACCGGCCGGCGTGGCCCTCGTCACCGGCATCGAGCTGCTGCACGGCTTCCTCGGCATGGAGATGCTCGCCGGCTCGGTCGTGCTCCGCTCCGCCGCGATCGTGTCCGGTGCCTGGCTGGGGACGCGCCTGCTGCCGCCCATCATCGGCACCCCTGCGACGCCCGAGCGCGCCCGTCGCTTCCTGACCGGCTACGCGCTCCTCGTCGCGGCCTGGGCCTGGCGCCCCTTCCTTCCGGATCTGTCCGCGGCATCAATCCACTACAAGCTCGGTCAGCCCTGGTACATCCCGCTCGCGTCGTCCGAGTATCAGCTCGATCTCCTGAGCGTCGTGCTGGTCTGCGCGCCTTTCTTCCTGTATCTGCCGCTGGGTGCGTTGCTCGCGGCGTGGCCGCTCCGGCGCCGCGGTCTCCTCGCGGGGCCGGGACCGGCGGTCCTGCTCGCGCTGTTCCTCGAGACGATGCAGCTGGTGGTGCGGGAGCGTCAGCCCGACGTGACCGACTTTCTGGTGGCGGCGAGCGGGGCGATCATCGGCTGGGCGATCGTGCGGCGGGCAGGCTACGAGGGAGTGCTGCCGAGGAGGGACGGCTAGCGGCCGTACTCGGTCTCGGCTTCGAGGACTTCGAGGGCGCGCTGGCAGAGGGCATCGGCCTCCTCGTGGCTGTTGCCGATCGCGGTCAGCCCCAGCTTGCCGTACTGCGAGAGCGCGCCGATCATGTGGAAGAGCACGCCGGTCTCCTCGCGATGACTGAAGTTGAGCTGGTTGATGGTGACCAGCTCGATCAGGTCCTCGGGGAGGAGGCCGTGATACCGGGGCGACTGCAGGTTGTCGGTGGCGCGGTAGTACTTGAGCCGGCCGCTGGTCGAGTGGTAGAGCCCGCTCCCCGGGTCCACATCGCCGCCGCAGAGAAAGCGCAGCGCGAGGAATGGGTGCGTGGTTCCGCCCAGCCGGAGGTTGATCTCGATCGCGTGAATCTTCCACGCCTCGTTCGGATCGTTGCGGGTCGCCATGAAGTCGACGCCGTAGCGGGAGATGGCGCCGTAGCGCTCCAGCACCTCCCCGATCCGGATCCCCGCCTCCTGCACCGCCATCCGGTAGCCGTCGTCGGCGGGGAAGCGGCAGCCGAGGAAGATCTGTCCCGTCTCGCCGCCGAGGATCTGGTCGTGGGTCGAGAGCGCCTGCACTCCGCCAGTCGGGCTGGTGCGGAGCTGGGCGCTCGGTGAGCGGCTCTCCCTCCCCTCGATGAACTCCTCCACGATCCCGCCGCCGCGCGCGAACTTCTGGAAGTAGTCCTCCCGGTCCTCGCTCTTCGCCACGAAGTTGAGTCGCTTGAACGCCCGCTCGACCGCGGCGCGGCTCGTGGCCTCTGGGTAGGTCATCACCGCGTTGCCCTCCCCTGAGAAGCTGTCGTTGAGCTTCACCACGGCGCGGCGGATGCCGGGGCGCTGCTGGCGGAGGTCGACGAGGCCGTCGAGCACGTCGTGTTCGTCGCGCAGGTCCTCGAAGCCGAGGGGCAGATCGACGCCCGCTTCACGGAAGATCCGCCGGCTCCCCGACTTGGTGCCGAGGGTCGCGAGCTGCGGGTCCACGCCGTTGAGCGGGATGTCGAGCAGCACCGAGAGCTTCCGCTCGAGCGGGGTGGAATTGAAGACGCTGAGGTAGGCCTGGCTCGTGTTGGGGATCGAGGCGCGGATCCGCTCGATCAGCCGGGGCCGCTCCAGGATCTTCTCGGTGAGCGAGCGGGGCGAGTCGTCGTGGGCGCAGAGCATCGTCAGGCGCGCCCGCGCGTGGCTCGCCGGAATCCCGAGCATGAGCTGGAGCAGATAGTCCAGGATCATCGGGTGGACCGGCTGCGAGGTCACATAGATCACCCGGGCCCGCGGATCCCGGAGCCGGATCAGGAGGAAGAGCAGTCGTTCCTCGTAGAACGGCGCGCCCTCGAGCTTGGTGAGCTCCGCCTGATCGAGCGTCAGGGATGGCACCACCACCGTCGTCGTCGGAGTGGAGGCCTCCGAGTTGAGCTGCCGCCACACGTCGGCCAGGCGTGGCTTGAGCCGCTCGAAGGCGGCCAGCTCCGCTTCGAGGCTCAACTGGTTGGCGTATGGTGGATGCGGGAGCAGAGCGGCCTTTTCCTGGGGTCGACTTGCCCAAGGTAAGGCGAATCGGGGCGTCCGGCTATGACGCGAAGAATGAAGATCGGCTTAGATAGGGCCGAGGCATGCCCCGGCCATGCAGCTTCACAATTCCCGGCTAGCAGACTCGGCAAAGCGATCCCGTCGGGTGGCCGGGGGCGGTCGCAACAGCGATAGGCGGGAGAAGGCGAACGACCCCCCGGCGTCCGGCCGGAGGGTCGTTGTGTTCTTCGGGCTCCTACTGCACGAAGTCGACCCAGCCGCCCTCGTTGGGCACGATCAGGACCCCGTCGCTGCTGATCGACATCCGCCGCGGAATTCCACCAACGCTCAGCGTGAATACCGACGAGCCATTGGTACGGTTGATCGCGTAGACCGTCCCGGAACCCGAGGCACTGATGTAGAGGGTGTTCCCGCTGAGCGCGAGGCCGTAGGCACCCGGGATGGAGATCGGGGTGCCCTTCACCCCGGTGCCGAGATCCCAGGGAGCGACGGACCCCGCCGCCTCGTTCGCGACGTAGAGCTTGGACCCATCCGGCGCGATGGCAAGCGCCTGACAGCCGCCACCGTCGTTGAAGCTGCGGACCACCGTCATGGTGGTCCAGTCCACCTCGTCCACCAGGCCGGACCCGTTGTTGCTGACGTAGAGCAGGTTCTGCGTCGGGTGGATCGCGAAGTGGATCGGCGTGCTGGCCGCAAGCGAGTCGATGACCGCGAGTGACGACGCATTGAGCCGGTACAGCCAGTTCGAGGTGCCGACGAACAGGTAGGCCCCGTCGGAGGAGACGGCAGTCGAGAAGACTGTGCCGCCGCCGCCAAGCACGCCGGAGTAGCTCACCCCATTCGTCGCAAGGTCCACGACCGCCACCTTCGACGTGCCCCGAAGCGCGGCGTACGCCTTGGTGCCGGCGGGATTGGCCGCGACGCCAAGGGGATCGAGCAGCGTGGTCAGCGTATCGCTGAAGGCCAGGGCCGAGAGGTTGCCGCGCATGCCATCGCTGGTCGTCGGCACGGTCACGAGCATCTCTCCCGCTGCCGTGAGGATCGAGGCATAGGCGGGGCCGGGGACGTTCACCCGGTTGACCAGCGTACCGGGCGGCGGGGAGCCGACGTAGACCGTCACGTTCTGGACGATGGAGTTGCCGGTCACCACCACGGTCCCGCTGCCGGTCGGTCCCAGGCTGGTGACGAGCCCGGTCGGGCTCACGGTGACGAGCGCTGGCGTGCCGGACTGGTAGCTCACCGTGGGCGAGGGGATCACGAAGCCCTTGGTGTCGAACACCTGCGCCGAGAGCTGGCGGGTGCCGCCCGAGGGGAGCACCACGACCAGCGGCGAGGTCACGACGGAAGCCGGGAAGTGCACCACGTGGACCGTGCGATTCACCACGAAGGTATCGGCGACGATCGTGATGGTGGCGGTGCCGGTCTTCTGGCTGGTGGAGTAGACCAGGCCGGTCTGATCCACCTTGGCGACGGTGGTGTCCGACGAGGCGAAGGTGATCGGGCTCGTGGGCTGCACCGGCTGGCCGAGGAAATCACGCAGCTCGGCCTGGATCTGATCGAAGTCGGTGACGTTGATGAGGATCGAGTCCGGCGCGACATAGAACGACACCGCGTGCGGCGTCACCGCCAGGTCCACGAAGCTGCTGACCTGACCGAGCGCGGCGGTGATCCGCACCGTGTCGGCCGCGCCGACCGAGGTCACCAGCCCGGTGGCACTGTCCACCGTCGCGAGGGCGAGGTCGGCCGAAGTGAAATGCGCGTGCAGGCCGGAGATGGCCGTCCCGTTGGCGTCCACCACGGTCGCCGTCAGACGGACAGTATCCCCCTGCGCGACCACGGGATGATTGGGCGTGATGACGATGTTGGCGGGAACGTGCGGACCAGTACCGTCGTCACCGCAGGAGATGAGGAGCGCACCGAGCAGGAGCCCGGCGAGCGAGCGCTGGAAGTGCATGCAACACGGCCGGAGAAGGGGTGGCAACCAATCTATGCCTCCCCGCTCCGGCCGCCAGTGTCAGGCGATCATGGCCAGGACATCCATGATCGCCTGGCAGGAATTATGGCGTGAATTGCGTCTTCTTTGGTTCAACCCGCATCACCCAGAGGCCGCTGTTGATGTCAGGCACGTACATGATGCCATTCTTGACCACCACGCCCCAGGCGAAGGGCACGTGCGGCTTGTGGCCCATGGAGTCGGCGGTGAAGATCCAGCTGATCTCGCGGCCCTGACGCAGCAGGTCGCCCTTGAGCTCACCGGAGATGTCGAGCACCCGGGCCCCGCCCTGGTAATTGCCGAGATAGAGCGTGTCCCCCACCACCCAGACATTGTGCACGCCGCCGTCGGTCGGCTCGTACCAGGCGACCTCCTTCGGGTGCTCGATGTTCGAGACGTCGATCACGTGCAGCCGGCCCCAGGTCAGATTGTTGCCGTCCTTGAGCCCCTTCGCCTCCCGGGAGGCGTACACCTCGTCGCCGGCGAAGACGTACTTGCCGGCGCGCCAGGCGGTGTGGGTGCCGCGGAAGCCGAGTCCGTAGAGCTGGTCCACCCGGGCATAGGTCTCGGAGAGGTTGTACTTGTACTGCGAGACCAGCACCGGCTTCTCCGGCGTGCCCCCCTTCATGCCGTTGCCGACATCGAGGATGATCAGGCCGTCGTTCCAGTAGGCCAGATAGGCGAGACCGTCGACCACCATGATGTCGTGCAGGTAGCGGCCCGCCTCGGTCTGCTCGGTCTGCCAGCGGCCGACTTCCTTCGGGTGAAACGGGTCCTCGATGCTGATGACCCGCATCGAGCCGGTGGCGTCGTCGGTGATGTAGGCGTGACCCTTGTACACGTAGCTCGAGTGCACGCCGCCGGTGACGGTCTCGTTGTAGTCGGCGATGACCTTCGGATGGCAGGGGTCGCTGGCGTCGAAGACCTTGATGCCGTTCTTCCGGTTGGAGGCGCCCTCACGGGAGAAGACGCCGTACTTGCCGTCTTCCGTGGTCATGATGTCGTTGAGGATGCGGGCATCGGCCATCATCGAGTCGACGATAGCCGGGTTCGACGGGTCTTTGATGTCGACCACGTACGCCCGGTCGGCGATCGTGGTCATGTAGGCGCATTGCCCGGAGGGATGCACCCACACCTCGGCGGCGAGGTCCTTGATCGGCAGCCGGCCGAGCACTTCCATGCCGCGGGTGACCCGGCGGAGCGTCACGGTCACGACGAGGTCGGCGCTCTGCTTGCCGGCCTCGGCGGTGATGGTGTAGCGCCCCGGCTTCTCGGCGACGAAGGCGCCGTCGTTGTCGATCTGTGCGACGCCGTCGCCGCCGGCGACCGACCAGCGTGCGGCGAAGCCGGAGACCTTCTTCCCCGTCGGCGCGCGGCCGACGGCGGTGAAGCGGACCACGTCTCCGGTCTTGACCCCCTGGCCCGCCGGCTCGATGTCGAGCCCGGTCAGGGTGTTCGGCACCACCTGCAGCGAGAGGGTGCTCTTCGCGGGGCCGGCCGTGCCGGTGATGGTCACCTTGCCGGGCGCGAGCGCCCGGAGACGACCGTCGCTCGTGATCGTCGCGACACGGGGATTGCTCGAGGTATAGCTGATCGCGTCGTCGCGGGGATCGTTGTGGACGCTGTAGGCGGACCCCGCGATCGTGAGCCGGCTGCCGACGAGCACGTTGCCGCTGATGGGCACGAGGTCGATCCGCGCCGCGGCCTCGGGCGCGACTTCCGCCGTCGCGCGGCCGATCACCGGCTTGGTGTCCTTGGTGGACGCCACCGCGGTCACCAGCACCGTGCCACGATAACCGGCGGTGAGCAGGCCGGTGGAATCGATATCACCCTGGCCGCCACCATCGAACCAGGAGATGCGCACATCGGGCACCGGCTGCCCCGCGGCGTCGAGCGCACGGGCGGAGAACTGCAGCTTCTGGCCGACCTGCAGCGAGGCCGTGGCCGGCGCGACCTCGACCCTGGCGATGGGCGAGGGCGCCTGCTGCTGCGGCTGCTGGACGAGCGCGAGGAGTAGAACTGGGAGCATGGGATCTTGAGGGATGAGGGAAGGGGAAAGCGACGCTCCGCTGACCCTGAAGGCGACGAGGGAATCTACTCCGGGGTTTCAGGAGCGCGAGGGCGCCTGGACCGACCCTGCGCCACTCCCCTTCCCTTATCCCGCCCGCCTTCGGTTCCCTCCCATCGATTCTCTCTTATCTTTCCGCCCCATGTCGACACCCCCTGCTTCCCAGATCACGCTCGGACTCATCCAGATGCGGATGAGCGCCGATCCCGAGGACAACTTCACCCGCGCCGTGGAGCGGATTCGCGACGCCGCGAAGCGCGGGGCGCAGGTGATCTGCCTGCCGGAGCTGTTCCGGAGCCCGTACTTCTGCCAGACCGAGGACCACGACTTCTTCAAGCTGGCCGAGCCCATGCCCGGGCCGAGCACCGACCGGCTGGCGAAGCTCGCCGGCGAACTCGGCGTGGTGATCATCGCCTCCCTCTTCGAGAAGCGGGCCGAGGGGCTGTACCACAACACCACCGCGATCCTCGACGCCGACGGGAAATACCTCGGGAAGTACCGGAAGATGCACATCCCGGACGACCCGAACTACTACGAGAAGTTCTACTTCACGCCCGGCGACCTCGGCTACCGCTCCTGGGACACGAAGTTCGCCAAGGCCGGCGTGCTGATCTGCTGGGACCAGTGGTATCCGGAGGCGGCGCGACTCACCGCGCTCACCGGGGCACAGATCCTCTTCTATCCGACGGCGATCGGCTGGCTGGTGCCGGAGAAGGCGGAGTACGGCGCGGCACAGCAGGCATCGTGGGAAACGATCCAGCGGAGCCACGCGATCGCCAACGGCGTCTTCGTCGCGGCGGTGAACCGGGTGGGTGTCGAGAGCGGCCCGAATCAGGGCATCGAGTTCTGGGGTGGCAGCTTCGTCTGCGCCCCCAACGGCGAGATCCTCGCGAAGGCCGGCACCGGCGAAGAGACCCTGCTCGTGCCGATCGACACGAAGCGGGTGGACTTCTCCCGCACCCACTGGCCCTTCCTGCGCGACCGCCGGGTGGACAGCTACGGCGACCTCACGAAGCGCTACATCGACTGATGGCTGATCCCACTCCCGCCTCACTCGGCTTCCGCATGCCGGCCGAGTGGGCGCCGCATCGTGGCACCTGGCTGAGCTGGCCGCATCGCGAGGAGTCCTGGCCCGAGCGCTTCGCGCCGGTGCCCGGTGCGTTCGTGGAGATCGTGCGCCAGCTCGTGCCGCACGAGGAGGTGCACATCAACGTCGTGAGCCCCGAGATGGCGGCGGACGTCCGGGCCCGGCTCGAGGCGGCGGGCGTGCCGTTGACGCGGGTCTTCCTGCACCAGAATCCCACCAACGATGCCTGGTGCCGCGATCATGGCCCGGTCTTCGTCGAGCGGGAGACCGCGAGCGGCCGCCGCGAGCAGGCGATCGTGGACTGGGGCTACAACGCCTGGGGCGGCAAGTATCCGCCGTTCGACAAGGACGACGTCATCCCCACCCGGATCGCCGCGAAGTTCAAGCTGCGCGTCTTCCATCCGGGCATCGTCATGGAGGGCGGCAGCATCGACGTCAACGGCAAGGGCACGCTGCTCACGACCGAGAGCTGCCTGCTCAATCCGAACCGCAATCCGTCGCTCTCGAAGCCGCAGATCGAGCGGTACCTCAAGGACTACCTCGGCGTCACCAACATCCTCTGGCTGGGCGACGGCATCGAGGGCGACGACACCGACGGGCACGTGGATGATCTCACCCGCTTCGTGGACGAGAACAGCGTGGTGACCGTGGTCGAGGACGATCCCCGCGACACGAACTACCAGCCGCTCAAGGAGAACCTCGAGCGGCTGCGCCGCATGGCGGACCAGGACGGCCGCCCGCTCCGGGTCGTCACCCTGCCGATGCCGCCAGCGATGCACATCGGCGACCAGCGACTCCCGGCGAGCTACGCCAACTTCTACATCGCCAACGGCGTCGTGCTGCTGCCCGCCTATCATCCGCCGACCGACGAGATCGCGCGCGCGACGCTGCAGAAGTGTTTCCCCACCCGGCGCGTGGTTCCGGTGGATTCGAAGGATCTGGTATGGGGACTCGGCTCCTTCCACTGCGTGACCCAGCAATGGCCCGCGATCGCCTCGTGAACGGCGCTTCATGAGTCAGGCATCGGGGGCCTCACCGGAATCCGGCGGGGCCCCCGATTGACTCTCGTCCACTTCCGGCCGATATAGCAGGGACACCCCAGCCCCGAGCCTCCATGCGTCGCCTCATCGCCGGCAGCGCCCTGCTGCTGACTCTGTCCGTTGTCGCGCCCGCCGCCGCCCAGAACTACAGCGGCACCTACCTCCTGCAGGCGCCCAATGGCGGCACCATCACCCTCACGCTGCGCCAGGACGCCGGGGGCAAGGCCGCCGGCACGATGAGCGGCAACGGCGCGAGCTTCCAGCTCAGCGGCCAGTTGCAGGGCCCCGAGCTGGTGGGCCAGGTGGCCGGCGGCGGAAACACCGCGTGGTTCGAGGCGAGCCTCGATGGCACTGAGCTGCACCTGATCGTGGCCGATGTCGGCGCCAACGGGCAGCCCGACCTCGAGAAGGCGCGGGAGATCGTCTTCACCCGTTCCGGCACCGCGATGGCAGCGCCCGCCCAGCCGCAGCGCGGCAGCCCCGCGCCGCCACCGGCTCCGGCACCACGCACCCCCGCGACACCGCGCGCGGCACCCCGCGCGGCACCCCGCGCGCAGGCCGCGGCGCCGGCCCAGCCGCCCCAGACGGCGGGCACTCCGCAGGATCAGCAGCTCCGCGACTTTCTGCTGAGCTCCGCCTGGTGCAGCTTCTCCTACAGTCAGACCAGCGGCTCCACCAGCACCAGCCGCAACGTCTTCCTTGCGAATGGCATCCTGATGATCGGGACCAATTACGAGGGGGGCACGACCAACCAGAACGGCGGCGGCAATGTCGATCTGGGTGGGGGTGCCTCGGGGAGCTACTACAGCCAGAGCCAGGGGGGACAGCAGGCGCGGTGGATGGTGCAGGGCGGCCAGCTCTACGTCGATCTCGGCCAGGGGATGCAGCCGGTGCCGATGCAGGTCACCCGCAATTCGAACGGCTATCCGATCATCACCACCGGCGGCAAGGAATACAGTCAGTGTCGCTGAACTGAGCACCGCCGCCGGGCAGTTCCGATCATGCAGGGGAGTGGCTACCCTTCCGCACCGGGTACTCACTCCCCTCACTTCCCTCTCCGATGCCGTTTCCCGTCTTCTCCGACGATTGGGCGACCGCCTGCGCGGACGTCATCAACAAGAGCAGCGCCTACCGCGCCGCGGCCGCGACCTGGGAGGGCGCCCTCGTCCTCCTGATGACGCCGGACACGGTGCCCGGCGAGGAACGCCGGGTCTACCTGGACCTCTGGCACGGGGACTGTCGCGCCGCCCGTGCCGCCCAGCTCGAGGACGAGACCAGCGCGCGCTACGTGCTTGCCGGCTCCGCGTCGGCCTGGCGCCTGGTGCTCACCGGCAGGACCGCGCCGCTCCTCGCGATCATGACGGGCAAGCTCAAGCTCGCCAAGGGATCGCTCGCGGAGCTGCTCCCCTACACCGGCGCGGCGAAGGAGCTGGTCACCGCCGCCTCGGCCATCGAGGCGATCTTCCCCGGCACCGACTGATCCCGCGAGCCCCGAGGTTCAGGGTTTCGCGGGCTTCCGGTCGACGCGCCACTCCCCGGAGTCGGGGGGCCCGCCCTGCTGGCGGTAGGCGCGATACCGGCCCTTCAGCGTGTTGCCCTTGAGCGTGCCGCGGAAGATCGTGACCTTGCGGCAGTCGCATATCGGATCGTAGTAGCTCTCCACCTCGCCCGAGACCTCGCCGTTCTCCACCCGCACGAACTTGATCACCAGCGGCTTGGGGATGCCCGCGTCGGGGACCTCGCCCGGACGGCCGTCCCGCGCCTGCACCGGGCGATCCCACCCCTGCGGAATCATCACCGCCTCGCCGAAGGCGGTGTCGTGCTGCGCCTGGAGATGGAAGTCGATCGAGCCCCGGCGCACTCCGTCGTCGGACTCGTAGGTCCCGTCCCACTCCCCGGCGATCAGTGCGATTTCGGCCGGATCCCCGCGAACCGGGATGGGTTGTGCCGGCGACCCGCCGCAGGCGGCAACGAACGGAACCAGCATCGTCCAGCAGAGGGCGCGTCGCATGGGGTACTCCTCATTCGATGTGCTGCAACTTTGCAGGCGTGGCGTGAAGGATAGCTGAACGGGGGCGGTTGGCTTGCTCATCCCCCCTGAATCGGGACTCGGGCATTCAAGCAACTCGTTCCCGGCGCCGACATTACGGACATGGCCTTTCAGCCGTTTCCCGCCAGCTCCCGGGGTCGCCGAGTCGCCCTCCTGGGCGCCACTGTCGTGGTGCTCGCGACGCTCTTCACGCTGGAGCGGCTCCTGGCGGCGAGGGCGGCGCACGCCACCCTCTCGCTGCCACGGCTCTATCTCGAGGAGGCGGGGCGGTGGGCGCTCTGGCTCAGCCTGCTCCCCTGGCTCGGCCGGGTGGGGCGGAACCTCCGTATGCCGCGTTTTCAGACTGCGGGGGCCGCGGTGCTGCACCTGGTCGCCGCGCTGCTGCTCGCGACGGCCCATCTCGGCGCCCTCGGCCTGATCACGCACGTCACCCTGGTGCCGGGCGCAGTGGCCGCGCCGATGCCGGAGGTGGTCCCCCATCTCGCGGCCAATCTGCTCCGGAGCCTGCTCGAGTTCCTCGGTGTCGCGGGAGTCTTCCACACCCTGAGCCACATCTCGGAGCTGAAGCTGGCGGAGGAGGCGCTCCGCAAGAGCCAGGAGCAGCTCTTCCAGGCCCAGAAGATGGAGGCCGTGGGACGGCTGGCCGGCGGCGTGGCGCACGACTTCAACAACCTGCTGACGGTCATCGGCAACTACACCGCGCTGGTCATCGACGAGATGCCGGAGAGCGATCCGCGGCGCGCCGATCTCCAGGAGGTGCACAAGGCGAGCGAGCGGGCCTCGCGCCTGACACGGCAGCTCCTCGCGTTCAGCCGGCGGCAGATGATGCAGCCGCGGCCGATCGACCTGAACGCCGTCGTCGCCGACATGGCGGGGATGCTCCGGCGGCTGATCGGCGAGAACGTCCACCTGGTGGCGAATGCGCGGACCGGCGTCGGCCTCGCCCTGGCGGACCCGGTGCAGGTGGAGCAGATCCTGCTCAACCTCGTGGTCAACGCCCGCGACGCGATCGACGGGCACGGCACCATCTCGCTGGAGATCGGCAACGCCGACCTCGATCACGAGTTCGCCCGGCTGCACGAGGGGTCACGCCCGGGCTCCTACGTGATGCTCGCGGTGAGCGACACCGGGGTCGGCATGGACCGGGACACCCAGCGCCGGATCTTCGAGCCGTTCTTCACCACCAAGGAGATGGGCAAGGGCACGGGGCTCGGCCTCTCGACGGTCTACGGCATCGTGAAGCAGAGCGGCGGCTACGTCGCGGTCTACAGCGAGCCGGGCCAGGGCAGCGTCTTCCGGGTCTACCTGCCGCGGGCCGGGGTGGAGCAGCCGACGCCGCTCATCCCGGCGCGCGGCGTGCCGATCGCCTCGAGCGGCACCGGCACGGTGCTCCTCGTCGAGGACGAGCGCAACGTGCGCGAGCTGGTGCGCAAGGTGCTGCTGCGACACGGCTACGAGGTCCTCTCCGCGGAGAACGGCCAGGTCGCGCTCGATCTCCTCGCGCGGAATCCGGTTCCGCTGCATCTGGTGCTGACCGACGTGATCATGCCCCATGTCTCGGGGCGCGAACTGGTCCAGCGGATCCGCGCCGCCCATCCGGGCGTCAAGGTGATCTACATGTCGGGCTACGCCGACCAGGCGCTGAGCGACCGCGCCGCGCTCGGCCCCGACGTCGCCTTCCTGCCGAAACCCTTCGCGACCCGCGAGCTGCTCAAGACGGTGCGCGACGCGCTCGCCGATCTGTCGATGGGCGGAGCGCCCGACCAGATCCCCCCGCTGCCACCGAGCAGCTTCACCCAGGCGGCGGCCCAGCCCCCCATATGACGGAACGGGCGACCAGTGACTGGTCGCCCGTTCTTCGTTGCCGGCCCTGCGCTCGCGCGGACTACTTCAGGAACAGCAGATCGCGATAGGTGGGCAGCGGCCAGAGGTCGGCCGCGACCTGGGTCTCGATCGCGTCGGCGTAGGTGCGCAGCTCCGACATCGCCGGCTTCACCTTGTCCCGGATCCAGGTGGCGTGGCGCACCGGGTCCTCGTCGTGGTGAGCGACGACCTTCTCGAGGGTGCCGAGCGCCTCGCGGAAGCGGGAGACCAGGTTCACGAACTCGCCCAGTGCCGCCAGCGTGTCGTTGCACTTCACCCCGGCAGCCTCGGTGGTCGCCACCGCGCCGGCGATCCGCGACTGGTTCTGAAGCGCGGCGGGAAGGATCTGGGTCCGGCCGATGGTGATCATCGTCTCGGCCTCGATCGTGAGCTGCTTGATGTACTTCTCGTACGAGATCGCGGTGCGCGAATCGAACTCGGACTTGTTGAGCACATTGTACTTCTTGAACAGCTCGACGTTCTTCCGGGCCTTGAGGGCGCCGAGCGCGTCGACGGTGTCGCGCAGGTGGGGCAGGCCGCGCTTGTCGGCCTCCTCGTGCCACTCGCTCGAGTAGCCGTCGCCGCCGAAGATCACCCGCTTGTGCTGCTTCACCAGCTTCTTGAGCAGCGCCATGGCGCTCGACTGCACCTTGGCCGGCGACGGGTTCTTGCCGACCGCCCGCTCCAGCTCGGTGGCGACGTAATCGAGCGACTCGGCCGCGATGGTGTTGAGCACCGTGTTCGGCCAGGCGATCGACTGGCTCGAGCCGACGGCGCGGAACTCAAACTTGTTGCCGGTGAACGCAAACGGCGAGGTCCGGTTGCGGTCGCCGCTGTGCCGCGGCAGCATCGGCAGGGTACGGGCGCCGAGATCGATGGTGCCACCCTTGAGGGTCCGCTTGAGCTGCCCCTTCTCGACCTGGTCGAGAATGTCCTGCAGCATGTCGCCGAGGAAGATCGAGATGATCGCTGGCGGGGCCTCGTTCGCGCCGAGGCGGTGGTCATTGCCGGCGGCGGCGATGGAGGCGCGGAGCAGATCGGCGTGGACGTCCACCGCGCGAATGACGGCGCAGAGGAAGACCAGGAACTGCATGTTGGTGTGGGTCTCGTCCTGGGGATCGAGCAGGTTGTGGCCCGCGTCGGTGGACATCGACCAGTTGTTGTGCTTGCCCGAGCCGTTCACGCCGGCGAAGGGCTTCTCGTGCAGCAGGGCGACGAGGCCGTGCCGGATGGCGACCCGCTTCAGGGTCTCCATGGTGAGCATCTGGTGGTCGCTCGCGAGCTGACTCATCTCGAAGAGCGGCGCGATCTCGTACTGGCCCGGCGCGACTTCGTTGTGCCGGGTCTTCACCGGCACGCCCAGGGCGTAGAGTTCCCGCTCCGACTCGGCCATGAACGCCAGGACCCGGGCGGGGATGGTGCCGAAGTAGTGGTCCTCGAGCTGCTGCCCCTTGGGCGGCTTGGCGCCGAAGAGCGAGCGCTCCGCAATCACCAGGTCGGGCCGCTTGAAGTACAGCTCGCGATCGACGAGGAAGTATTCCTGCTCGGGACCGACCGTCGTGAAGACGCGGGTCACGCCCTTGTCGGTGCCGAAGATCTTCAGGATGCGCAGCGCCTGGTGGGAGAGCGCCTCCATGGAGCGGAGGAGCGGGATCTTGGTATCGAGCGCCTCGCCGGTCCAGCTGACGAAAGCGGTCGGGATGACGAGGGTGACGTTGTTCGAGCCGCGGATCAGGAAGGCCGGGCTGGTCACGTCCCAGGCGGTGTAGCCGCGGGCCTCGAAGGTCGCGCGGAGGCCGCCGGAGGGGAAGCTCGAGGCGTCCGGCTCGCTCTGGATCAGCTCGGAGCCGGAGAAGTTGAAGATCACCCCGCCCGTGCCGTCCGGGGCGATCAGCGAATCGTGCTTCTCCGCGGTGGAGCCGGTCAGCGGCTGGAACCAGTGGGTATAGTGCGTCGCGCCGTTCTCGATCGCCCAGTCCTTCATGGCGGCCGCCACCACATCGGCGACGGAATGATCGAGCGCCTCGCCCAGATCGATGGTCCGGATCAGGCGCTTGAAGACGTCCTTCGGGAGCCGCTGGCGCATCACGGCCCGCGTGAAGACATCGCGGTTGAAGAGCGCGTCGATGGATTCGAGCTGGCCGCTCGTCGCTGCTGGGGAGGTCACCGGGGAAGCCCTCAGGATGAATGGGCGCCAAGCGCCCCTCCGCCCCTCGGGATTCCGTCCGGAACCGCGCCAGTTCAGCGGTCCCCGCGGCTCGCCTTCCGGCGCCGACGGCGCTTGGCCTCGGCCTGCTTGAGCGCCTTGGCGACGCTCGGCTTCACGTAATAACGACGGCGACGGACCTCACGCAGGATGCCCGACTTCGCCAGCTTCCGCCGAAAGGCCTTCAGGGCCCAGTCGAGGCGGTCATCTTCACCGAGAACGATTTCCATGAGTCTGTCGCCTACTTCTGCATGCGGGTGACCTTCTCTGCCGCCGGACCCTTCGGACCCTGCACCACGTCGAACTCGACCACTTCGCCCTCACGGAGCGACTTGAAGCCGCTGCCGACGATCGCCGAATGGTGAACGAAGCAATCCTTCTGTCCGTCATTCGGGGTGATGAAGCCGAAGCCCTTGCTGTCGTTGAACCACTTCACGGTCCCGGTCGTGCGAGCCATGCCCAACTCCTTGATGTCCTGATGAACGTGTAGTCGGAGTTCGGGATGCCCGTAGCCACCGACACTAAAACAGGGATCACGGCCAGAGCCAGACCCCTGGGACTGCTTCTGGTCGATGGTCGCAGAAAAGACGGCTTCCATCGGAAGCACCGAAGCTAGCGACCTGTCCAACCGGTGTCAAACCGGGGACTTACGGCTGGCGACCCCTCTGATCGGCCAGGACGAGTTCGCCCCGCCGGACGACCCCGACCCGTACCGCCAGTGTCGGCACATCACCCAGCGAATCGAAGCCCAGGCGCCCCACCACCCCCTCGAAGGGGGCCTCGGCGCCACCGACGCCCGCCAGCCGATCCCGGAGCTGGCGCCGATCTTCCGCCCCTTTCGCCGCCGCGGCCAGCAGCCGGACGGCGTCGTAGCTGCTCGCCGCCCCCTGATCGGGGAGCCCGGCGTCCGGGTACGCCTTCCGGTAGGCGGCCACGAACTGGCGGTTCTCCTCGCGCGGGTCGCTCGCGATATAGGCGGAGGTGACGTAGACCCCCTCCATCAACGCCGGGGACACCCGCTCCGCCCCGACCATTCCGTCCGCCGCGACCACCGGGATGCGATTCCCCGCTGCCTGCAACTGCCGGAGCACGGCGAGTCCCTCGTCCTGATTGGCGGCAAGGACCAAGACGTCCACCCGGCGCTGTCTGGCGAGACGGACGAGATACGTCCCGATGTCGGCCTTGCCGGGGAGGAAGGGATCCACCTCGATCAGTTCACCGCCGAGACGCACGTACTCGCTGGCGAAGGTACGGCGGACCCCGCGGCCGTATTCGTCGTTGACGTAGAGCACGGCCGCGCGGTTGAGGCCCCGGTCGCGCGCGAAGCGGGCGAGTGCCGCCCCGTAGGCGAGATCGCTCGGGCAGAGGCGAAAGGTGTAGTCGCCCGCGGCAGAGAGGAGCGGGGAGGAGGCGGAGGGCGAGAGCTGGACGACCGGGCGGCGGCCGCCGTTGTAGACGGGCGCGGCCGCGAGAGTCACACCGGAGTACGCACCGCCGATCACCGCGGAAACGTCGGAGTCGTACAGCCGGGTCGCGAGCGCGACGGCGGAGTCGGGATCGCCGAAGTCGTTTGCGACCACCAGCTCGAGCCGACGCCCATCGATACCACCGGAGTCGTTGATCTGCTTCGCGGCGAGCTCGGCGCCGAGTCGCATGGGCAGTACGCCGGCATCGTTGAGCGAGACCGCAAGACCGAGGCGCACCGTCGGCGGCTCCGAATGGCAGCTCGAGACGAGAAGCACCGCTCCGAGGAGGAGCGGGAGGGGTCCTGGCGTGCGAGCAGTCATCCTCGCTCCAGAGTGGCGCGCGATCGTGAATGGAACAGATGAGGGGGCGGGCCACTCCCAAGATACAAGGCGGGCGGCCTGCCGCGCTCGTCAGGCCGGGTCGTCGCGGGAGGCAACGCGGCGTTCAGCGTGGCGCACTGCAGACACCGGGAAGCCCGTCGGCTGCGGTCGCGTTCCACTCCCGCACATCGAGCCCGAGGCAGGAGAGCAGCGTCCCGGCGATGTTCGCCTGGTGGACTTCCCCTGGGGTCGCGACTTCGCCCTGGTCGGGGGTGTAGGGGCCGATGACGGCCAGCCAGATCTGCTCCGAACCTGCCACCTCCTCGCCGTGATCCGTCCAGTTCGCGGGAGTGAGTCCTCGGCCGTGATCGGTGGTCACGATGAGGGTGGTGCGCCCGCGATACTCGGGCAGCGACTCCGTCGCCTGCCACAGCTCCCGCAGGAACCCGTCGAGCCCGTGGAGGGCGTCGAGGACCCTGTCGTAGCGGCGGGAGTGGGCCAGATCGTCGGTGTCGTCCATCGCTATATAGAGAAGCCGGGGCTGGTAACGGCGGAGCCACGCCATGGCCATCGCCCCGGTGAAGGCATCGAGTCGAGCCCCCTCCCAGAGCGCCTCCGCCCTGCCCTGCAGCACCGCGATGCGGCGCATCTCCGGCGTGGCGAGGGTGGCGGGTACGGAGTCGTCCCCGGCGTTGACGAATACGGCCCCTTCCCGGCTCGCCGCGTATTCCCGGAAATTCTCCCAGCTCCCGAAGAGGGCGACCTGGTCCTGTCGGAGGCCGAGCCGGCGGCGAGTGTACTCGAGCACGGTCTCATGGGCGTAGCGGACCCGGTCGTTGCTCTTCACATCGGGTTGGGCCTGACCGGTGAGGATCTCCTGGTAGCCCGGCGCCGAGAAGCCATGGGTGTTGGTAATGGTGGCTCGACTGCCGAGGGCGGCGTTGCCGAAGACCATGCCGCGCGGGGCGAGCGAGTCCCAGAAGAAGGGCATCACGGCCCGGCGCCGCTCTCCGGCGGTCGGGCGCCAGTACGAACCCCTGAACCGTTCGCGGTTGGCGATTCCGCTCAGGGAGTCGCTGCCGCTCACGACGGTGTCCATGCCGCCGAAGAAGTCGGTGGGCCGGACGCCATCGAGCGTCACGAGGATCACGTGGCGGGGCGGCGCGGTCTGAGCGCGGAGGACGGCGGGGAGGCCGAGGGTCAGGAGTGCGGCAACGATCGAGACCGGTCGCATCGAGGTTGGTCCGGAGGATGGAGTGGGCAATCTAGGCCCAACGAGGGATGGCGCGAGCGTCGTTGTGACACGTTATTGACAAATTGGGAGGAAATGTAAACGTTTACATGCCCCTCAAGTCCGACATAATCGTCGGATCTAGACCAAAATTGGATTCTCTCGATCCCTCGGCCGCCACCAGTGCGTCCGGGCGATCCGACGCCCGCGAGCCTTCACTGATGGTGACCATCAAGGATGTGGCCCGGATCGCTGGGGTCTCCGTGGCCACCGTGTCGCGGGTACTCAACGGCAGCGACCTGGTGCGGGATGGCACTCGGGAGCGGGTCCAGCAGATCGCGCTGGATCTGGGCTACAGCCCGCACGGCGCCGCGCGGAGCCTGATCACCAACCGCACCCACACGATCGGGGTGCTGTTGCCGGACATCTACGGGGAGTTTTTCTCGGAAGTCATCCGCGGCATCGACCAGGCGGCCCAGCGGGAGGGGTACCACCTGCTGGTCTCGAGTGCGCGGGACGACCTCGAGAGCGCACTCCGGTCGATGCGGGGCCGGGTCGATGGCCTGATCGTGATGTCGCCGGCGCTGGATGCCATCGCCTCGCGACGGAGCCTGCCGGAGAACTTCCCGGTGGTCCTGCTCAACTGTCCGCCGAGCGATGCGGCGTACGACAGCCTGGGGATCGCGAACTTCGAAGGCGCCTATGCGATGGTGCGCCATCTCGCCGACCTGGGGCACCGCCGGATCGCGATCATCCGTGGGGTGGAACAGAACTTCGACGCAGCGGAGCGGTTGCGGGGCTATCGGGCTGCGGTCAGGGAACTCGGCCTCGAGGTCGCGCCCGGGCTCGAACTTCCCGGCGACTTCAGCGAGGCGGCAGGGCATGCGGCGGCGCGGGCGATCCTCGGCAACGGGCTCCGGCCCACCGCGGTCTTCGCGGCGAACGATGGCATGGCGATCGGCGCGCTCAGCGCCTTTCGCGAGGCAGGACTTCAGGTCCCGGTGGACATCGCCGTCACCGGGTTTGACGACATCCCGATGGCACGGTACGTCGAGCCGGCGCTCACCTCCGTGCATGTCGATATCAGCGCGCTGGGCGAGCGCGCCACGGCCTGGCTCTTGTCCTCCCTGGGCGAGCCGCCGGACCGCCAACTCCGTCGTGAGACGCTTTCCACGACCCTCATCGTGCGGCGTTCCTGCGGCGCCCGGAGGCCGTAAGCCTCCGCATCTTCACCACCCCTGGAGGAAGTCGGTATGACCATCAGAAACGTTGTGCGATGGCTGGGAGGGGCGCTCGCGGTACTCGGGCTCATCCTCCTGACGGCGGGTAGTGCCTCCGCCCAGACGAGTACCGGGACCATCCGGGGCACCATCACCGGTGCCGACGGCAAGGGTCTCAGCGGCGCGGAAATCATGGCCAAGAACCTCTCCAGCGGCGTCGAGCGTTCGACGGCCAGCCGCGCGGACGGCGCCTACACGCTCGCCGGCATGGTGCCCGCGACCTATCAGCTGACGGTGCGACGCATCGGCAGCGGCGCGCAGGCGCGGACCGTCGTGGTCCAGGTCGGCGCGACGCTGATTCAGGACTTCAAGCTGGAAGAGAAGGCGGTCGAGATCGGCGAGCTGACCGTGACGGTCCAGGCCCCGGTCGCGGAGACCCGGACCTCCGAGGTCGCCACCAACATCACCCAGGAACAGATCGAGAAGCTGCCGACGCCGAGCCGGAACTTCCTCGACCTCGCGGCGCTGTCACCTGGCGTGAGCGTGGCGGAAGACCGGATCAACGGGACGTCAAAGAACATCACCGCGGGCGGCCAGAGCGCCAACTCGGTGAACATCTTCGTGGACGGCGTGAGCCTCAAGAATGACCTGACCGCCGGCGGCATCGCGGGCCAGGACGCCAGCCGCGGCAATCCGTTCCCACGGAACGCGGTGCAGGAGTACCGGGTCATCAGCCAGAACTTCAAGGCGGAGTACCAGAAGGCCTCGAGCGCGGTGATCACCTCGACCACGAAGTCGGGCGGCAACATCTGGTCCGGCAACGCCTTCTTCGGCTACCAGGACAAGGGGCTCGTGGCGCGGGACACCTTCGACATCGCCAACAAGGTGAAGAAGGCCGACTACAGCCGCTCGATCCTCGGCCTGAGCGCCGGCGGCCCGATCATCAAGAACAAGCTGCATTTCTTCGGGTCGTACGAGGGCAACTACCAGAACCGTACCGCCACCGTGAACTTCACCCCGCCGACCGGCATCGCCGCGCTCGACACGGTGAACCTCACCGGTTACAACGGCTCGAAGCAGTCGCCGTTCCGCGAGACCCTGCTCTTCGGCAAGCTGAGCTACGCGGTGAACCAGAACTCCTCGGCCGAATTCAGCTTCAACAACCGGCATGAGACAGACGTGCGCGACTTCGGCGGCACCACCTCGCTGCAGTCGGCGACGAACTTCCGCAACATCACCAGCGTCGCGAACCTCAAGTACAACTTCTTCAAGGGTCCGTGGCTCAACGAGGCGGCGGTCAGCTATTCCCGCTTCCGCCGCAACCCGACCCCGGACACCCCGGGCCTCCCGTCGCGGGTGTTCCACTACCCCGGCCAGGATGCGCGGATCGGCAGCAACCTGAGCATCCAGGACTTCACCCAGAAGCGGCTCGGCTTCCGCAACGACCTGACCTACTCCGGCTTCCAGATGGCCGGCCAGCACGTCTTCAAGGTCGGCGCGGTGGTGGACTTCGTGAAGTACGACGTGATCAAGCGGAACGACGAGACGCCGAAGTTCGAGTACTCGCAGTACGTCGACTCGACCAACTACGGCTGGACCACCGATCCGACCCAGCTCGCGTTCAACTTCCAGACGCCGTACCAGCTGACCTACGGCACCGGCGTCCCCGGCCTGAACGTGAACAACACCCAGATCGGCGCCTACCTGCAGGACGACTGGACCCCGACCCCGCGCCTGACCCTGAACCTGGGCCTGCGCTGGGACTACGAGTCCAACATGTTCAACACGAAGTACAAGACGCCGCAGAACGTCGTTGATACCCTGACCCGCTACAACGACTCGCTGCCGTCGCCGCTCGACCTCAGCCGGTACATCAGCACCGGCAACAACCGGAAGCCCTTCACCGGCGCCTTCCAGCCGCGGGTCGGCTTCTCGTACGCGCTCGACAACCAGAACAAGACGACGATCTTCGGCGGCTTCGGCATCTACTACGACCGCTCGATCTTCGACTTCTCGGTCGACGAAATCCAGAAGCTGACCCATCCGACCTACCAGATCCGCTTTGCCGCGCCGGGCCAGGCGCCGAAGCCGGGTCAGGTGGCCTGGAACAACAGCTACCTCACCGCCGACACCACGGTGCTCAACACCCTGGTGCACAGCTTCGGGCAGCCGGAAGCGTTCCTGATCGACAACAAGACCAAGCTGCCGAAGTCGAAGCAGTGGAGTCTCGGCATCCGCCGCACCTTCGGCAGCTTCGCCGGCACGGTGACCTACCAGGGCCAGCGCGGCACCGACCAGTTCACCTACACCTGGGCGAACATCGGGCTCAACCCGAACGGCTCCTGCTGCACCAGCTTCAACATCGGGGCCCACGGCTTCAACAACTTCATCGCCTCGACGAACGACGGAAAGACCTGGTATGACGCGCTGTCGTTCCAGCTCGACCGCCCGTACCGCCGCAGCGCCAGCTCGAAGTTCGGCTGGGGCGCGGGCCTGCTGTACACCTACGCCAAGCGGTCCATCGCCGGCGTGGACAACCTGAACGACCTGAGCAGCTCGTTCCCCGGCGCGTTCCCGAATGCCAAGGGCATCCCGAAGCATGCCGACAACGGCGGCAACGACGAGCGGCACCATGTCGTGGCCAACTGGATCATGGACCTGCCGTATGCCTTCGGCATCCAGTTCAGCGGCCTGATCACCCTCGGCAGTGGCGCCAAGCTCGACGTCGGCTGCCCGGCCCGCTTCTGCGGCCCGAGCACCTACGTCAACGGCGGCTTCACGCCGAAGAAGTACGACTTCATCATCCCGGGCGCGTGGGCCTACCGGAACGTCGATCTCCGTCTCCGGAAGGATTTCCCGAGTTTCGCCGGCACCCAGCTCGGCGTCACGATGGATATCTACAACGCGTTCAATTACCGGAACTTCGGGTGCTACGACACGGGCTTCCAGTCACCGAACCAGGGCAAGGCGTTCTGCGCCGTCAGCGATCCGCGCCGGTTCCAGCTCGGTGCCGAGTATAACTTCTAGTTGACCTCCTGAGCCGTGGGGCATCCACGCCGGATGCCTCACGGTGCATCCCCCCTGACGGGGGCGGAACGACCATGCGTGCACTCCTGACCCGGCTCCCCGCCCCCGCCAGCCTGCTTCTCCTGGGCCTCCTCGCCTGCAACGGCATGGGGCCCGCCCCAACCACCGAACCGATCACCTCTCCGCGGGCCCAGGCGTTCCTCGACACCCTCGAGCAGCGCACCTTCGGCTTCTTCTGGGAGCGGACCGACGCGGCCACCGGCCTGACGCCGGACCGCTGGCCCACGCAGAGCTTCTCCAGCATCGCCGCGGTCGGCTTTGCGCTGACGGCCTACCCCATCGGGGCCGAACAGGGCTACGTCACCCGCAGCGAAGCGGCCGATCGGACCCTCACGACTCTCCGCTGGTTCTGGCAGGCGCCCCAGGGCGCCGCGGCCACCGGAATGAGCGGCTACAAGGGCTTCTTCTACCATTTCCTCGATCCGCAGAGCGGGGCCCGCTTCCGGGATGTGGAGCTGTCGACGGTGGACACCTCCCTCCTGCTCGGCGGCGTGCTGTTCTGCCAGCAGTACTTCGACGGCGCCGATCCGACCGAAGCGGCCATCCGTGCGTACGCCGACTCGCTTTATCGCCGGGTGGACTGGCAATGGGCGCAGCGGACGCCACCCCTCGTCAACATGGGCTGGAAGCCGGAAGACGGCTGGCAGCCGCTCGACTGGCGTGGCTTCAACGAGGCGATGCTGGTCTACATCCTCGCGTTAGGCTCGCCGACCTCACCGATCGACTCGAGCGCCTGGTCCGCCTGGTCGAGCACCTACCAGTGGGGCAGTTACTACCACCAGGCGCACATCGGCTTCGCCCCGCTCTTCGGCCACCACTACACCCAGGTCTGGGTCGACTTCCGCGGCGTGCAGGATCCCTACACCCGCGCCCACGGCATCGACTACTTCGAGAACTCGCGCCGGGCCACGCTCTCCCAGCGCAGCTACGCGATGGACAATCCGGCGGGGTGGGCCGGCTATGGCGCCAACAGCTGGGGCCTCTCCGCCTCCGACGGGCCGGCCGATGTGACCCTCAGCTACCAGGGAACCGCGCGGCGCTTCTTCACCTATGCGGCGCGCGGCGCCTCGTTCACCGAAGTGCGGGACGACGGCACGATCGCACCGACGGCGGCGGCGGGCTCGATTCCCTTCGCTCCCGAAGTGGTGATCCCCGCGCTGCTCGGCATGCGGGAACGCTACGGCCAGTGGCTCTTCGGCCAGTACGGATTCCTCGACGCCTTCAATCCGAGTTTCCAGTTCCCCGTCACGGTGAGTCAGGGTCGGATCGTGTCCGGCCAGGGGTGGTTCGACACCGACTACCTCGGCATCGACCAGGGCCCGATCCTCGCGATGCTGGCGAACTACCGGTCGGACCTGGTGTGGAAGTACATGCGGAAGAGCCCCTACATCATTCGCGGGCTGCGTCGGGCCGGCTTCTCCGGCGGCTGGCTGGATCAGGCTCCGTGAGGCACCTCTCCCCGCGCCCCTCCCCTTGCTGGCGAATCGGGGGGAGGGCGCTCGCCGCGCTGCTGCTGATCGGATGTCAGCGCGCCGAAGACGCCAGCACGATCCGCTTCTGGGCGTTCGGCCGCGAGGGTGAAGTGGTGCAGGAGCTCGCCCGCGGCTTCGAGCGGGAGCACCCCGGCGTCCGCGTCCGGGTGCAGCAGATTCCCTGGTCGGCGGCACACGAGAAGCTGCTCACCTCGATCGTGGGACGTTCGACGCCTGACGTGGCGCAGATGGGCAACACCTGGATTCCGGAGATGGTGGCCCTCGGCGCGCTCGCGCCGATCACCACCCCGCTCGGCGACAGCAGCTATTTCCCGGGGATCGTCGCCACGAACGTCATCCACGACACGCTGTACGGTCTCCCCTGGTACGTGGACACCCGGGTGCTGTTCTACCGGAAGGACATCCTCGCCCAGGCCGGCTACACGAAGATGCCGGAGACCTGGACGGGCTGGCGCGAGGCGATGCTCGCCATCAAGCGGACGGTGGGGAAGGATCGCTACGCGATCTTCCTGCCGACCAACGAATGGCCGCCGCAGGCGATCCTCGGGCTGCAACAGGGCTCGCCGCTCATCGACACCACCGGGCACGGGGCGTTCGCGCAGCCGGCGTTCGCCCGCGCCTTCGACTTCCTGCTTTCGCTCTATCACGATCAGCTCGCCCCGCCGGTGAGCAACACCGAGATCGCGAATCTCTACCAGGAGTTCGGGCGCGGGTACTTCTCGATGTACATCAGCGGCCCGTGGAATCTGGGCGAATTCCGCCGCCGGCTCCCGGCCGAGCTGCAGCAGGCCTGGGGCACCGCTCCCCTGCCCGGCCCCACCGGTGCCGAGTCAGGCGTGTCGCTCGCAGGGGGTTCGAGCCTGGTCGTGTTCCGCGCTTCGAAGCACCGGGAACTCGCGACCCAGCTCGTCGAGTATCTCAGCCGCCCCGAGCAGCAGGCGGCGTTCTACCGGCTTACCGGGGACCTTCCCGCCCGGCGCGAGGCCTGGGCGGACTCCGCGCTCGCCGCCGACCGCGAGGCGGACGCCTTCCGCGTTCAGCTCCTGCGGGCGGTGCCCACGCCGATGGTGCCGGAGTGGGAACAGGTGACGACGAAGATCATGGATCACACCGAGGCGGCGGTGCGGGGTGGCACGAAGCCCGCTGCGGCGCTCGCCGCCCTCGACGCCGACGTCGACCGGCTGCTCGAGCGGCGGCGATACCTGCTCGCGCGCGAGCGGAAGGTGACCCCGTGACGCCGGGCGGAACGCGGGCCGAGTCGCGGGCGGGCTGGGCCTTCGTCACGCCCGCCCTGCTCCTGATCGGCGTCTTCTTCGCGATTCCGGTCTGCGGCGCCTTTCTGCTCTCATTCACCGACTTCGATCTCTACTCGATCGGTGATCTCGGCAGCACCCGGTTCGTCGGATTCAAGAACTACCACGACCTGCTCTCCACGCCGCTCTTCTGGACCGCACTCCGGAACACGACCTACTTCGTGGTCGTCGGCGGCCCGCTCTCGGCCGCCGCCTCGCTCGCCGCCGCGGTCCTCGTCAATGCGAAGATGCTGCGGCTCAAGCCGCTCTTCCGGAGCGCCTTCTTCGCGCCGTGGGTGACGACGCTGGTCGCCGTGGCGATCGTCTGGCGCTACATCTACCACCCGCAGTACGGGCTGGTAAACGCGGGACTCTCGCACCTCGGCATCGGCCCGATCGACTGGCTCGGCAACCCGCACTGGGCGATGCCGGCGATCATCCTGCTCTCCATCTGGAAGAACTTCGGCTACAACATGCTGGTCTTCCTCGCGGGGCTGCAGGCGATCCCCGAGGAGCTGTACGAGGCGGCCTCGCTCGACGGTGCCGGGGCGTGGCACCGGTTCCGGCACATCACCCTCCCGATGCTGGGCCCGACCTTCGTCTTCGTCGGCGTGGTGACGATGATCGCCTCGTTCCAGATCTTCAGCGAACCCTACGTGATGACGCAGGGTGGCCCGCTCAAGGCCACCGAGACGCTGGTGCTCTTCATGTACGAGGAGGGGTTCCGCTGGTGGCGGCTGGGATTCTCGGCGGCGATCGCGGTGGTGCTCTTCATCCTGACGCTGATCGGCACGCTGCTGCAGCTCCGGCTCCGGAAGGCGACGGAGCCATGAAGCGCCGGCTGCAGTCGATCGGGCTTCACGCCCTGCTCGCCGTCGCGGCACTGCTCGCGGCCGCCCCGCTCCTGTGGATGATCTCCGCGTCGTTCATGCGCCCCGGGGAGGCCAACAGCTCGCCGCCACCGCTCCTCCCGAGACATCCGACGCTCGAGCACTACCGGGCGCTGTTCACGACCCTGAGCCTGGGCCGGTACTTCCTCAACAGTCTCTTCATCGCCGTCGGCGGGACCCTCCTGGCCATCGTGATCACGGGAATGGCCGGCTACGCCTTTGCGAAACTGCGCTTTCGGGGCCGAGAGCCGGTCTTCCGGGGGCTGCTTGCGGGGATGGTGATCCCGGGACAGGTGGCGATGCTGCCGATGTTCATCCTGCTCCGGGAGATGGGCCTCATCAACACCCTGTTCGGCGCGATGGTGCCGGTGCTCGCACCGATCTACGGCATCTTCCTGGTGCGGCAGTACGCCCTCTCGATCCCGGACGACCTGCTCGACGCGGCCCGTCTCGATGGGGCGAGCGAGTTCCGCATCTTCCGCTCGATCGTCTTCCCCTCGCTCGCGCCCGTGCTCGCGACGCTCGGGGTCTTCACCTTTCTCAGCGCGTGGAACGACTTCATGTGGCCGCTCATCGTGCTGAGCGATGACGCCCACTACACCCTGCCGGTCGCGCTGGCCAATCTCGCGGGGGAGCATGTGCAGGATGTCGAGCTGATGATGGGGGGCGCGGTCGTGACGGTGCTCCCGGTCTTTCTCGCGTTCCTCTTCCTGCAGCGCTACTACATCCAGGGCATCATGGCCGGGAGCGTGAAGGGATGATCGCGTCGCTCCTTCTGGTCTCGCTGCTGGCGCGTGCGCAGGGCGACACGCTGGCGCCCCGGCTGCTCGACGGATTCGAGCAACCCGGCGCCTGGAGCGCCCATCCCGCTGATGGCGTCAGTGCCACGCTACAGGGGGATCGCGGGCGAACCGGCCGGGCGCTCCGGATGGATTTCGATTTCAATGGTGGTGGGGGGTACGCGATCGCACGACGCACCCTGCCGATCGCGCTTCCCGCCAACTACGCCTTCTCGTTCTGGATGCGGGGCACCTCGGCACCGAACACGCTCGAGTTCAAACTGATCGACGCCTCCGGCGAGAATGTCTGGTGGTACTCGGAACGCGACCGGACCTTCGATGGCCAGTGGCAGAAGGTGACGATTCGCCGCCGCCAGATCAGCTTCGCCTGGGGGCCACTGGGCGGTGGGGAGCTCCGTCAGGCGGCTTCGCTGGAACTGGTCATCACCGCCGGCAAGGGCGGCGGGCGCGGGAGTGTCTGGTTCGACGAGCTGACGCTGACGCCGCTCCCCGACCTCGGTCCGTACGATCGTACGCCGATCGTGAGCGCGACCGCGAACCTCGCCCTGCATCCCGCGGCGGGGGCCATGGACGGCGACACCCTCACCGCCTGGCGCAGCGGCACGGCGCCGGCCTCGCTCACGGTGGACTTCCAGCGTCCGCGGGAATTCGGCGGCCTCACGCTCTCCTGGGAACCAGACCGCGCCGCGCGGGACTACGACGTCCTGCTCTCCGACGACCGGCGCGAGTGGCGTGTAGTGCGCCGAGTGCGCGGCTCGGACGGCGGGCGGGATGACCTCGACCTGCCCGACAGCGAGTCGCGCTACCTCAGGGTCAGGCTCCTCTCCCCTGCCGGCAAGGCGGGATTCGGTCTGGCGGAACTCACCGTCCAGCCGCTCGCATTCGGTGCCTCACGGAATGCCTTCTTCACGGCAATCGCGAGGGATGCACTCCCGGGCAGTCTCCCGCGCTACTACAGCGGTGTCCGTTCCTACTGGACCGTCGTGGGGGTGGATGCCGCTCCGGAAGAGGCGCTGATCAACGAGGACGGGGCCGTGGAGGCCGGCAAGGGGGACTTCTCGATCGAGCCGTTCCTCTACGATGGCGGCCTGATCGGCTGGCACAACGTCTCGCGCCACGTATCGCTCGAGGATGGCGTGCTCCCCATGCCGACCGTGGCCTGGACCGCCGGCGATCTCACGCTCCGGATCACCGCCTTTGCGATCGGTCCGGCGTCGGCCTCCTCGGTGATCGTACGCTATCGCGTCGCGAATACGGGCCGCGTGACGCGCAAACCGATCCTCTATCTTGCCGCCCGTCCCTTCCAGGTGAATCCCCCCTGGCAGTTCCTCAACACCCAGGGCGGAGCCGCCCGCATCGATTCGCTGCGCTGGAATGGCAAGGCGCTCGTGGTGAACGGCAGCCGGCGGGTGATCCCCTTCGCGCCCCCGCGGCGGATCGGGGCGACAAGCTTCGATGGGGGAGAGATTGTCGGCCACCTGCGAACCGGACGCCTGCCACTTGCTACCGCGGCGCGCGATCCCTCTGGCGCCGCCTCCGCGGCGCTCGGTTGGCCGCTCAGCATCCCGGCGGGCGATTCCGCCGAAGTGGCGATCGAGATCCCGCTGCGACCCCGCAGCGGGGCGAATCTGGCCCCTGCCCGCACCGCACTGGTCGCGGAGGCGATGGCAGAGGTCGCCGGCGACTGGCATGAGAAGCTCGACCACACCGACATCACGCTCCCCGAGTCGGGGGCGCATCTCGCCCGCACCATCAAGAGCACCCTCGCCTGGATCCTGGTGAACCGGGATGGGGCGGCGATCCAGCCAGGGTCGCGCTCCTACGAACGCTCCTGGATCCGCGACGGCTCGCTCACCTCCACCGCGCTGCTCCGCTTCGGCCACGCCGAGGAGGTGCGCGACTTCATCACCTGGTTCGCGCCGTACCAGTACACAAGCGGGAAGGTGCCCTGCTGCGTCGACGCGCGCGGCGCCGATCCAGTTCCGGAGCACGACAGTCACGGCGAGTTCATCTACCTGGTGATGGAGTACTACCGCCAGACCGGCGACCGGCCGCTGCTCGAACAGATGTGGCCGCACGTGCAGCTCGCGGCGGCCTATATCGACTCGCTCCGCCAGACTCGGCTCACGCCGGAGTACCAGGGCGGCGAGAAGCGCGACTTCCTGGGCCTCTTGCCGCCCTCGATCAGCCACGAGGGCTACTCGGCCAAACCGATGCATTCCTACTGGGACGACTTCTTCGCGCTGCGCGGGCTCAAGGATGCGGCGGAGATGGCGGCCATCCTGGGCCATACCGGAGAAGCGAAGCGGCTCGCGGATCTCCGCGACGCCTTGCGGCACGACATCCTCGCGTCCCTCGACGCGGTCATGTCGCGCCATCATATCGACTACATCCCGGGTGCCGCCGATCTCGGCGACTTCGACGCCACCTCGACCACCATCGCGGTCGCCCCGGTCGGGGAAGAGGCGACGCTGCCCCGGGCCGCCCTGCGTGAGACCTTCGAGCGCTACTGGCGGAACACGCAGCAGCGGCTCGAGCCGTCGGCGGAGTGGGACGCCTATACGCCCTACGAGCTCCGCACGGTCGGCACGATGCTCCGGCTCGGCTGGAAGGATCGCGCGCTCCGGCTGATGGACATGTTCCTGGCCGACCAGGAGCCGCCGGAGTGGAACCAGTGGCCCGAAGTCGTCTGGCACGACCGGCGGGCGGCGAAGTTCATCGGGGACTCGCCGCACACCTGGGTGGGCTCCGACTTCCTGCGCTCTGCCGCGGACCTCTTCGCGTACGAGCGAGAGGAAGACAGCACCCTCGTGGTGGGCGCGGGCGTGAACGATGCCTGGCTCGACGGACCCGGCGTCGGGGTCCGTGCGCTGCACACCTGGTGGGGACCGCTGAGTTACACCATGCGGCGCGACGAGGGGACCGTACGGGTGCAGCTCGCCGAGGGCGTCCACGTCCCGGCTGGCGGCGTGCGGGTATCTTCCCCCGCGCTCGCGCCCGTGCGGCGCGCGACCCTGAATGGCGCCCCGGCGGAGCTCGACCCCGAGGGCCGGGTCGTCGTGCGGAGTCTGCCGGCGGAGATCGCGTTCGATTATTGACGGGCGCGAGCGCCCGTCGTTCTGCCTCTGGAGGAACTGCTCTCGTGGGACCGTACGCGCAGCTTCTGTCGAATGGCCGTTACCGGGTCTTGCTGACCGGTGCGGGTGCCGGTTCGTCGTCCCTCGACGCCCTCGCGCTCACCCGCTGGTCGGGCGACCGCACCCGGGATGCCGATGGGTTCTTCCTTTATATCCGTGATCTCGACCGGGGTCACCTCTGGGGCGCGGGACGGCAGCCGGTCGAGCGCGCCCCCGATCGCTATCGGACCCGCTCGGGTCCGGGACGGGCCGAGATCGTGCGCGAGGATGACGGGATCGTCACGACACTCGATGTCTGCGTGGACCCCGATGCCGACGCCGAGATTCGCCTCCTCGCGCTGACCAACCGGAGCAGGAAGCCGCGCCGTCTCGACGTCACCAGCTACGCCGAGGTGGCCCTGAACGCGCCGGCAGCCGACGCCGCGCACCCTGCGTTCTCCAAGCTGTTCGTGCAGACCGAGTTCCTCGAGCGCCACGAGGCGCTGCTCGCACGACGCCGCCCACGGAGTCCCGACGAGCAGCCGGTGTACATGGGCCACCGCCTCCTCGTCGATCGCGCGACAGAGGACGATACGCCCGCAATCGAGACCGACCGGGCCCGGTTCATCGGGCGGGGCCGGACGCTCGGCCGACCCGCGGCGCTCGACGCGGGCGCCACGCTCTCGGGGACGACCGGCAACGTGCTCGATCCCGTCCTCGTGATGCGGAGAACGGTGGAGCTCGCCGCGGGCGAGAGCGTGCGGCTGATCGCGATCCTCACCGCCGGCCTCGACCGGGACAAGGTCGTCGCCTGCCTGACAGCGGGGTATGCAGCCCGGACGACGGAGATCTTCCGCGCCGCGCAGCAGCGGGACCTGGCGCGCCTCAAGCAGGCCGGCGTTCCGCGGGACTGGCGCGAACGGCTCCCGCTCCTCACCGGCGCGCTGGCGTATGGCGCTCCCCTCTCGAGTCCCGGCGCCGAGCTTCCCGAGCCAAGCACCCTGGTGACGGGGGATGCGCGGGCACTCGGGCTGGCCGGCGGCGTGCCGCTCGTCGTCGCGCGCGTGGGCGCGCCACCCACCGCGCACGCGGTGCTGCAGCTCGCGCGGGTCGCGAGCTACTGGCGGAGCGCCGGATTCCCGGTGGACCTGCTGGTCGTGGATGACCTCGACAGCGAAGAACTTCGCGCCGGGCTTCCCGCCACGCTGATCGCGGGACGCACCGTCGTGCGGCGGAGTTCCGAGATTCCCGCGGAGCTGCTCGAGCTGGTGGACCGCGCCGCCCGATTCACGATGCTCGGCACGCCGCCGGAAGTGCGCAACTACGTCGGCGAGGTTCCGGCGGCGAAGTTCCACCCGGTGCACGACGAGCGTGGCGACACGCCGCTCGAGAAGACGGAAACGCTGCAGTTCGACAACGGCTTCGGCGGATTCTCGCCCGATGGCACCGAATACGTGATTCGCCTTCCCCGGGAGCGGGGCGAGCTGCGCCGCCCGCCGCTGGCGTGGAGCAACGTGATCGCCAACGAGGAGCTCGGTTTCCTCACGACGGACGGCGGCGGGGGATACACCTGGAGCGTCAACAGCCGGGAGAACCGGCTCACTCCCTGGTCCAACGATCCGATCACCGATCCGCCCGGCGAAGCGATCTATCTCCGCGATGAGGACTCGGGGCTCTTCTGGTCGCCGCTCCCCGGCCCGGTGCCGGGCGCTGGCGGCTACGAGGTGCGTCACGGCTTCGGCTACACCCGCACCCGGCATGAGAGCCAGCAACTCGGCCAGGAAGTCGTCGCCTTCGTGCCCCGGCACGATGGGGTGAAGCTGGTACGCGTCCAGGTCACCAACCGGAGCGCGCGGGCACGACGGCTCTCCGCCTTTGCCTACTGCGAGTGGGTGCTCGGTGTCGTGCCAGGCGATACGACCAGGTTCGTGACGACCGAGCACGATCAGGCCACCGCGGCCATCCTCGCCGTGAACCCGCACAACGTCGAGTTCAGCAGCCGCGTTGCCTTTGCCGCGCTGGTGGGACCGGACGGGTCGGTGGCGACCGAGTCGAGCGCGGACCGGCGGACCTTCCTCGGCCAGCTCGGAAGCACCGCGCGGCCCGCGGCGATCGTCAGCGGCGAGCCGCTCGACGGGCGCGCGGGAGCGGGACTCGATCCGTGCGCCGCCTTCCGCGTGCCGCTCACTCTCGCCCCCGGCGAAACGGCGGAGTTCCTCTTCCTTCTCGGTGAGGCATCGAACCGGGAGGCCGCGCGCATCGTCATCCGCCGCTACCAGAGCAGCGCGACCACGACCGCGGCGCTCGACGGCATCGTCGCCTTCTGGCGCGAGACGCTGGGGCGAATCCAGGTGCAGACCCCGTCCCCGGCCATCGACCTGATGGTCAATGGCTGGCTGGCGTATCAGAATCTCAGCTGCCGCATGTGGGGCCGCTCGGCGTTCTACCAGTCCGGCGGCGCCTTCGGCTTCCGGGACCAGTTGCAGGACGCCGCGGCCCTCATCTATCTCGACCCCGACATCACCCGGCAGCAGATCCTGCTGCACGCGGCGCATCAGTTTGTCGAGGGCGATGTGCTGCACTGGTGGCATCCGCCGCTCAGCAAGGGCATCCGCACCCGCTTCGCCGACGACCTGCTCTGGCTGCCGTACATCACCGCAGGGTACATCCGTCACACCGGCGATTTCGCGATCCTCGGCGAACCGGCACGCTTCCTCACCGCGCACCAGCTCCCCCCGGGAGAGGACGAGGTGTTCCTCATCCCGAAGGATTCGGGCCAGTCGGCGGATCTCTACGAGCACTGCTGCCGCGTGCTCGATCGCTCGCTCACGAAGGGCGTGCATGGCCTGCCGCTCATGGGGACCGGCGACTGGAATGATGGGATGAACCGGGTCGGGCGGGAGGGCCGTGGCGAGAGCGTGTGGCTCGGTTTCTTCCTGTACCACATCCTCGACGGCTTCCTGCCGCTCTGCGACCTCCGGGAAGACAGCACCCGCGCGGCGCGCTATCGCAGCTGGCAGCGGGAGCTCGGCACGGCGCTCAACGCGGGCGGCTGGGACGGCGAGTGGTATCGCCGCGCCTACTACGACAATGGCGCGCCGCTCGGCTCGAAGCAGAGCGATGAGTGCCGCATCGATGCGATCGCCCAGGCCTGGGCCATTCTCTCCGGCGCCGCGCCCGCGGAGCGGGCCACCCAGGCGCTCGACGCGCTGGAGCAGCACCTGGTGAGCGAGGAGGACGGCATCATCCGGCTGCTCACTCCGGCGTTCGACAAGACCCCGAACGATCCCGGGTACATCAAGGGCTATCTGCCGGGCGTGCGGGAGAACGGCGGCCAGTACACCCATGGCGCCCTCTGGGCGGTGCGGGCGCTGGCGGAGGCGGGACGTGGTGAGCGGGCGGCGGCGCTGCTCGAGATGCTGAGCCCGGTGAGCCACGGGCGCACCCAGGCGGAGGTCGGGCGTTACCAGGTCGAGCCCTATGTCGTCGCCGCCGATGTCTACGGTGTCGAGCCGCATCTCGGCCGCGGCGGATGGACCTGGTACACCGGATCCGCGGGCTGGATGTTCCGCGTCGCCCTGGAATCGATTCTTGGGGTCACCGTGACCGGCGGCGAGGCACTGCTGCTTTCGCCCTGCATTCCGAAGGCGTGGCCGGGCTACAGCGTGCGCTACCGGATGCCGAACGACACCACGAGCTACGAGATCACGGTGACCCGTAGCCGCGCAGAGCACACCGTCGCAACGCACGACGGCGCACCGCTCGCAATCGAAGGGCGCGCCGTCGTTGTCCCGCTCATCCGGGATGGGCAGAAGCACCTGGTGGAGGTCAGGCTCGGGCCCGACGTCGGCCCGGTCTACACCCCACGACGCCTAGAGTAACGAGGCGCCGTTGGTCCGAATGACCTCGGCGTAGAGCTCGGCGCTCGCCTTCCGGGTCCGTTTCTGGGTGGCGTAGTCCACGTGATAGAGCCCGAACCGCTTCGAGAAGCCATGGCTCCACTCGAAGTTGTCGAGCAGCGACCAGGCGAAGTAGCCGCGCAGGTCGACACCGGCCGCGATGGCACGATGCGCGGCCCGCAGATGTTCGCGGTAGTAGTCGGTGCGGAGCGGGTCGGAGAGCACCGGACCATCGGCGCTCGGCGGATCGGGAAAGGCGGCCCCGTTCTCCGTGATGTACAGCGGCACCGGGCCGTAGCGCTGGTGGACCCAGAGGAGCACGTCGGTCAGCGCCTGGGGATAGACCTCCCAGTCGGTGGCGGTGTAGATGTGCTGCGGCTGGCGGACCCGGCCCGCGCGCACCGGCAGTTCGGCGGGGGCATCGCAGGTGACGGCGCGGGTGTAGTAGTTGATGCCGAGGAAGTCGAGCGGCTGGCGGATGAGGGCGAAATCCTCCTCGGGGAATTCGGGCCAGTCGGCGCCGTAGATCTCGCGCAGTTCGTCGGGATAGCTCCCGAAGAAGACCGGATCGAGATACTGCCGGTTCATGTACGCATCGGCGCGCCGGGTCGCGGCGAGGTCCTCGGGGCGATCGGTCGCCGGGTACTTCGGCTCGAGATTCACCACGAGGCCGGGATTCCGGCCCCCTTCGGCCCGGATCGCCTGCATGCCCATCCCGTGCGCGCGGAGCAGGTTGTGGCTCGCAATCGGGGTCTCGGCGACGCTCTTGTGGCCCGGCGCGAGCGTCCCGAAGAGGTAGCCGCCGTCGGTGACGACCCAGGGCTCGTTGAGCGTCGCCCACATCGCGGCGCGGTCGCCCAGGGCGCGGACCATCACGGTGGCGTAGTCGGCGAACCAGCCGGCGATGTCGCGGTTGAGCCAGCCCCCCTCGTCGTCGAGGGCCGCCGGCAGGTCCCAGTGGTAGAGCGTGATGTTGGGCTGGATCCCGTGCTTCACCAGGGTGTCGGTGAGCCGGTCGTAGAAGGCGAGTCCCTTCGGATTCACGGGACCGCGGCCGGAGGGCATGACCCGGCCCCAGGAGATGCTGTAGCGGTAGCTGGCGAGACCGAGGTCGCGCATCAGCCGGACATCGTCCTCGAAGCGGCGATAGTGGTCGCAGGCCACGTCCCCGGTGTCGTCGTCGGTCACCATGCCGGGCGTGTGGGAGAAGCGGTGCCAGATGCTCGCGCCGGCGCCATCGGCCAGCGGTGAGCCTTCGATCTGGTAGGCGGATGTGGCGGCACCCCAGAGGAAGCCGTGGGGAAAGTGATTCGATTCAGACATTCTCAGAAGGCATGCCGATGGCCAGGGTGATCCTCGAAGGGCTGACAAAGATATACGAGGAGCGCGGAAAGGTTCACGCCGCGGTCCACGGCGTCGATCTGACCATCGAGGATGGCGAATTCCTGGTCCTGGTGGGCCCATCCGGCTGCGGCAAGAGCACGACGCTCCGGATGATCGCCGGGCTGGAGACGATCTCGAAGGGCACCCTGCGCATCGGCGACCGGGTGGTCAACGACGTGCCGGCAAGCGAGCGGGATATCGCGATGGTCTTCCAGAACTACGCGCTCTATCCCCACATGTCGGTCTACGAGAACCTCGCCTTCGCGCTCAAGCTGCGGAAACTGCCCGCCACCGAGATCGAGACCCGCGTCCGCCAGGCGGCGGAGCTGCTCGGTCTCGGCGAACTGCTCGAGCGGAAGCCGCGTCAGCTCTCCGGAGGCCAGCGCCAGCGGGTCGCGCTCGGGCGCGCCATCGTCAGGCAGCCGAAGGTCTTTCTCTTCGACGAGCCGCTCTCCAACCTCGACGCCAAGCTCCGGGTGCAGATGCGGCGCGAGATCGCGGCGCTCCGCCGCCGCCTGGGCACCACGACGATCTACGTCACCCACGACCAGGTCGAGGCGATGACGCTGGGCGACCGGATCGTGGTAATGAAGGATGGCCACGTGCAGCAGGTGGACACGCCACTCGGCATCTATCGCGCGCCGGCGAACACCTTCGTCGCAACCTTCGTCGGCAGCCCGCCGATGAACCTCGTACCCGGCACCATCACCGCCGGGATCTTCGCCGCGGCGACTGGCAGCTTCACCCTGCCCGTCCCGCAGCAGGCCGGTGCCTCGGTGATTCTCGGCCTCCGGCCGGAGGCGCTGCACCCGAGCCCGGCAGGAGCGGGCGGCTTCACCGCCCGCATCGAGGAGGTCGAGCCGCTCGGCAGCGAGACGATGCTCACCGTGGACGCCGGCGGCACCGCGCTGATCGCGCGCGTCGATGGGGGGACAACGGTTCGGCGCGGCGACCAGATCTCGCTGGTCGTCGCGCCGGAGGGACTGCACTGCTTCGCCGGGGATTCCGAACTGCGCCTGCCGTGACGCTCCCCGGGCACTGAGGCCCGAGCTACGACGCGTACACCGGGTAGGTCGCGTCGTACATCTGCTTCCGCACCGCCTCGCGGAGATCGGCCGGGCGCGGCGCCTTGGCCAGACCCTCCTCGTACGCCACCTCCGCCACCGCCGTGGCGATCTCCACCGACACCTTCCGGATGTCCGAAAGCGGCGGGAAGAGCGAGCCGGCATCGAGTGACTCCTGCGTCACCTGATGCGCCAGCGAGCGGGCCGCCGCGTAGAACATCGTGTCGGTGACCCGAGTCGACTTCGACACGATCACGCCGAGCCCCACGCCCGGGAAGATGTAGGCGTTGTTCCCCTGCCGCGGCAGGAAGGTCTTGCCATTCGTGCGGACCGTCGGGAATGGACTGCCACTCGCGAAGACCGCCCGGCCCTCGGTCCAGGTATAGGCCTGTTCGGCAGTGCACTCCGACTTGCTGGTCGGGTTCGAGAGCGGGAAGATGATCGGCCGCTTGTTGATCCGCGCCATCGCGCGCACCGCCGCCTCGGTGAACGAATTCCCCATCGCCGACACCCCGACGATCGCGGTCGGCTTCAGTGCTTCCACCGCCTCGAGCAGGCCGGGCGCCTCGGCATGTGGATGGGCATAGGGGAGCTTGTAGTCGGCGAGGTTTGCGCGGCCGGCCACCACCAGTCCCTTGCTGTCGATGAACCAGCAGCGCTGCCGGGCCGTCGCCTCGGGCATTCCCTCGCGCACCAGCGCGGAGACGATCAGATCGGCGATCCCGGTGGCGGCGGACCCGGCACCCAGGAAGAGCACCTTCTGCTCGAGCAGCGGCTGCCCGGTGATGCGGGCCGCCGAAAGCAGCCCGGCGAGCGTGACCGCCGCGGTGCCCTGAATGTCGTCGTTGAAGCAGCAGACCCGGTCCCGGTAGCGGGCGAGCAGGTGGATGGCATTGTCGGTGGCGAAGTCCTCGAACTGGATCACCGCCGCCGGGAAGACCTCCTGGACCGCCATCACGAACTCCTCCAGCAGCGCCGCATACTCCTCGCCCCGGAGCCGCGGCTGCTGCAGGCCCAGGTAGAGCGGGTCGTTGCGGATCTCCTCCCGGTTGGTGCCGACGTCGATCGTCAGCGGCAGGCACATGGAGGGGTCGACCCCGGCGCAGGCGGTATAGAGCGAGAGCTTGCCGATCGGGATCCCCATCCCGTTGGCGCCGAGATCGCCGAGGCCGAGAATCCGCTCGCCATCGGTGACCACGATCATGCGGACCTCGTGCTCGGGCCAGTTGCGGAGCACCTCGCGCACCCGGCCGCGGTCCTTCGCGGTCACGTACAGGCCGCGGGGGCGGCGGAAAATGTGCCCGAAGCGGACGCACGCCTCACCCACCGTCGGGGTATAGAGGACCGGCAGCATCTCCTCGACGTGCGACATCACGGTGCGGTAGAAGAGGTGCTCGTTCCGGTCCTGCAGGCTGATCAGGTAGATGTACTGCTCGATGGGGCTCGGCTTCAGCAGGAAGTTCTCGATGATCCGCGCCTGCTGCTCGTCCTGCGTGGTCACCCGCGGCGGCAGCAGGCCGCGCAGGCCGAGGCGGTCCCGCTCGGCGTCCGTGAAGCTGGTGCCCTTGTTCAGGCGGGGATCGTGGAGGTACTCCATCGCGGGGCGCTGTTCAGACATGGGATGGACTCGGGTGAGAGATCGGGGTCAGTCGCCTGGGGGAGCGAGCATGACCCGGGCGTCGACGGCGCGGACGCCATCGGCGAAAGCGAGCACAGGATTGAGATCGAGTTCGGCAATGTCGGGAAAATCGGTCGCGAGCCGGGAAACGCGGAGCAGCACATCCTCCAGCGCGCCGAGATCGGCGGGCGGTGCACCGCGCACCCCGGTGAGCAGACGGAATCCGCGGATGCCGCGCACCATGTCCGCGGCATCCAGACGGTGAATCGGCGCCAGGCGGAAGACCACGTCGTGCAGGACCTCGACGAGCGTGCCCCCCAGCCCGAACATCAGCATCGGGCCGAGCGAGGGATCGCGTGACATGCCCACGATCATCTCCCGCCCTCCCTTCACCATCTGCTGGACCAGCACACCGGTGATCGGCGCCTCGGGCTGCGCGCGCCGCGCGCCGGCCATGATATCCTCATAGGCGGTCCGCACCTCATCCGCATTACCGAGGTCGACCTGCACCCCGCCGACGTCGGTCTTATGGATGATGGCCGGTGCCACGATCTTCATCACGACGGGGAATCCCATCTGCTCAGCCGCCGTGACGGCGGACTCGGCGCTGGTCGCAAGCGACGCGCTCGCCGTGGGAATTCCGTACGCCTGGAGCAGTTGCAGCGATTCGATCTCGTCGAGACGGGGTCGCCCTTCGCTGCGGGCCTTGAGCAGAATCGCGGCGGCTCCCGCCCGATCCGCCGGCAGCTCCTCCGCCACCGGCAGCGGGCGCTCCCGCCATTCGCGATAACGGCACATCGCCGCGAGTGCCCGGGCCGCGGATTCGGGGAAGATATAGGCCGGGATGTTGTCGGCGTGGAGCTCCGCTCTCCCCTGCGGCAGCCCCTGCCGGCCCATCAGCACGGCGATGAGCGGCTTGTCGGGGCCGCCCGCCTTGGCCGCGACGATCGCCTCGGCCACGTCCGCCTGACGAACCCCCATCGGCGGCACGAAGATCGACATCACGGCGTCGATCCCCGGATCGTCCAGCAGGGCGCCGAGTGCGGCGCGATAGCCGGGCGGGGTCGCGGAGGCGATCATGTCGAGCGGATTGCGCAGCGAGGCCTCTTCGGGGAAGAGCGGCTTCAGCCGCGCAACGGTCGTCGCATCGAGATCGGCGACGTTCAGGTTGTTGGCCTCGAGCGCGTCGGCGGCGAGAATGCCGGGCCCGCCGGAATTGGTGACGACGGCGACCCGGCGCCCGCGGGGCAGCGGCTGGCCGTTGAACGACATCGCCAGGTCGAAGAGCTCTTCCACCGAGCCGGCGCGCAGCACGCCCGCCTGCGCGAGCAGCGCCTCGACGGCGATGTCGCTCGCCGCGAGCGCCCCGGTGTGGGACGACGCGGCACGGGCTCCGACGCGGGAGCGCCCCGACTTCACCACGATGATCGGCTTCTTCCGGGTCACGCGCGATGCGACCTCGAGGAACCGGCGCGGATGCCCGAAATTCTCCACGTACATCAGGATGACCTCGATGCCCGGATCATCCTCCCAGTGCAGCAGGAGATCGGTGCCGCTCACGTCCGGCTTGTTGCCCATCGACACGAACTGCGCGATACCGATGCCGTATTCCTGGGCATAGTCGAGCACCGACAGCCCCATCGCCCCCGACTGACTCACGAAGCCCGCCCGGCCGAACGGCGGCATGCTCGGCGCGAAGGTGGCGTTCATCGAGATGGCGGGATCGGCGTTGAGGACCCCCATGCAGTTCGGACCGACGAGCCGCATCCCGTGACGACGGCAGATCTCGACCAGTTCGCGCTCCCGCTCCACCCCCTCGCCACCCACTTCCCGGAAGCCCGCGCTGATCACGACGAGGCCGCGCACCCCCTTCCGGCCGCACTCCTCCGCGACGCTCGCGACATGCGCCTTCGGCACGCAGACCACCGCCATGTCCACCGCATCGGGAATCGCGGTGACGCTCGGCCAGGCCTTGATGGAGTGAATGGAGGCCGCGCTCGGATTCACCGGATAGACCGTGCCGGTGAAGCCGTAGTTCACGAGATTGGCGAGGATCTGATGGCCGATGGTGGTCGGCGAGCGCGAGGCCCCGACGACGGCGATGGACTTCGGTGAGAGTGTCGGGTCGAGTGAGCGCGTCATGCCTCAATCCTCACCCCGAGCGGGTGAATCAGCGGTGACTCGTTTATGAAGAATCCCTCATCGTCGCTCCTGCGGTCGTCAGAGCGGAGGCGGCGGGGAGGGAGAGCAGGACCTTGAGCCCGCCGAGTCGGCTCCGGGAGCCGAACACCTCCCCGCCATGGAGCGCGACAATCGCATTGACGACCGAGAGCCCCAGCCCGACCCCTCCGGCCCGGTTACGCGTCCTGGATTCGTCTGCGAGGAAAAAGGGCGAGAAGAGCTGCGGCAGCAGGGCTTCGGGCACCCCGGGGCCGCTGTCCTCGACCGAGAGGGTCACCCGATCTCCGGCGCGGCCGAGCTCGACCTGTCCCCGTGTGCCCGGGGGCGTGTGCCGGGAGATGTTGTCGAGGAGCTGCTCTACGGCGAGCGAAAGGAGCCGCGGGTCGGCCTCGCAATAGAGACCCGCCGGGGCCTCCCCGATCTCGATGGTGCATCCGGCGAGGCGGCGGGCAACCTGACGCACGGCGCTTGCCGCCAGCCGAGCGAGGTCCACCCGTTCAGGCCGCAGTTCCGCCTCACCTGCCTCGAAGCGGGTGAGGAAGATGAGCTGGTCTCCCATCTGCCCCAGCCGCTCGACCTCCTCGAGCACACTCCCGAGCAGCGCGCGGTACTCCTCTGGCCGGCGCTCGCGATGGAGCGCGACCTCGAGTTCCCCTCGCATTGCGGAGATCGGCGTGCGCAGCTCGTGGCCGACATCGCGGATGATGCGCCGCTGGACGCTGAGGGAGCGCTCCAGCCGGGCGAGCATCGCGTTCAGCACCTCGACCAGCGACCGGAGCTCGATGACGTCGGCATGCACGGTGATCTGCTGCGGCCCGCCGCGCGCATGGATGCTCTGGGCCTGCGCGGCGATTTCGGCGACCGGCTCGAGCGAGGACCGGGCGAGCCAGGCCGCCCCCACGGCGGTGACCAGGGTGCCGAGGAGGACCGTGGCGAGGATGCGGATCAGGATGGTCCGCGTGGCGTAGAAGACCGGCGTGACCAGGGCCGCCACCTGCAGCACGGCGACATCACCGGCCGGGCCCCGGCCCGGGGTCGGCCCGGGAACGTAGATCGAGCGGAAGGTCCGCCCACCCATGCGCGTCGTTGCCCAGCCCGGTTGCCCGGAGCGGGCGATGATCATCGCGGAGCTGTCGAGGGGGAGGGTGGCCGCGAGCCGGGAGTTGCCCTTGAGAATATGGCCCGCGGCGTCGCGTGTGACGACCAGGCGGATGCCCTCGGTCACGGTGCCGCTCAGGTCGCTCGCGCCGGCGTGAGCGGTCAGCGGCTCGCCGCTCGCCACCACGTCGGACATGATGGCGGCCGCTTCCCCGAGGGCGCGATCGAGTTCGTTCTCGAGCGTGGTGCGCACGCCGAGATAGGCCCAGAGCCCGATGAACAGGAGCGCCGCCAGCATGGTGGCGGCGTAGCGCATCGTGAGCGTGCGTTGGAGCGAGCGCATTCGGGCTCGGAACTTCGAGGGGGCAGCGTCGGACGGGTCACCGGCACTCAGGCCGGGTGAGAACTCCGGGGCAGCATCGATTCGACCCGCTGCAGCAGATCGTCGAACCGGAACGGCTTGGTCACATAGGCGTCGACGCCGGCCCCCAGGGCGGTCCGGATGTCGTGGGCGTCATCGCGCGCCGTGAGCATGAGGATCGGAAGAGTCTGACCCTTGCGGCGAAGCTCGGCCGCGACCTCCGGCCCGCTCCGCTTGGGGAGCATATAATCGAGGAGAATGAGATCGAACCGCCCGGCGAGGGCCTGCGCGAGGGCATCCTCACCGTCGCGCGCGACCGCGACCTCGAACTGTTCCTCGCGGAAGCCCTGCTCGAGAAATCCGGCAACCTTCCGGTCGTCTTCGACGATAAGAATCTTCACGGTCCAAGGCTATCGCCCGGACCGTGAAGATCACATGAAGGAATGGTGTACGTCTGCCGTGAACCGCGACAGGTCAGCGCAGCGGGGCAGGCAGCTTGATGAAGAAGACCTCGTTGAAGTCCGCGCCATCCAGTTTGGGCAGCAGCTTCGGCGCCGGCCCCTCGATCACCCCGAAATCGTCGTCGTTCGAGATCGCGATGGTGCTGTTGTCGACGATCGTGATTCCCTCCGGCTTGTCGTGGGGATAGCCGAGGGCGAGGAGGTCCACGAGCAGTTCCTTCTTCACCGGTACGATGCCGGCCGCCTGCAGCTCAGCGGGGGCGATCGACTCGAGACTCTTGCCGCCGAACAGCATCCCGTCGGGGCCGTTGGCGGGATCGGAGACGTCGGTAGCCCCGGTCAGGTCGATCTTGTACACCCGCTTGGTCACGGCGGGCTTGGCCGAGTCGCCCGGCATGTTCCCGTCCCGCTCAATCACCAGGAAGTGGTCCTTGTCGATGGAGACGATATCGCTGTTGCGGTTGTCGGCCGCATCCTGGAGATAGACGAACTGGCTGCTCTGCCCCGTCCTGGTGTCGTAGCGGAGCAGTCGGGTGATGGTCGACTTCCGTCCGAGATCCTTCGGGTTGTCGAGCGGGCCCTCGAAGATTGCCACGATGGTCTTGCGGTCAGGCAGGAGAGTCAGCCCCTCGATGCCACGATTGGCCCGGCGCTTCTGGAGCACCTGCGGAAGCGCGGAGGAGCCGCCGGTGAAGGGACTGTAGCGCTCGACCGTGCGGCCATTCTTGTCGAGGTGAAGCAGGCTCGGGCCATACTCCTCGGAGATCCAGAAGCCGCCATCCTTGAGTGCCACGACGCCCTCCGGATCGACCCCTTCCGCGTCGGAGCGCAACATCTTGCCGTCCGTGCCGAGCGCGGTCTCGCCGGTACCGCCGAGACCGATGAGCGGCGGGATGCCCGAGAGGGGCTTCTTCTCCTTGTTGGACATTTCGATCTTGGCGACCTGCGTGAGGACGCCGTTCTCGAGCTTGAAGCGACCGATCCGCGGGACGAAGCCCGGCTGCACGAAGGCCTTGGTGTCCTTGCCGTCATCGTAATTCGGGCCGCGGTCGGCGAGCAGGTAGAAGAAGCCCGGAGCGGCCGGATCCGCAGCGATCCCGGAACCGTACCCGGCATCGAAGACCTCCACTCCCTTGACGGTCGCCAGGACGGTCCTCGGCAGTACTTTCGCGATCACCGGTGGCTCCTGCTGCAGCTGCCAGGTCGCCGCAGCACCAGCCATTACCAAACCAAGGGGCATTACCGCCCGCGTCACGAGACCCATTGATGGACTCCTCTATCCGTTGAACCCGGCCCCCATGGCTCGGGTGCACGACGTTACCCATCCGAGGCCCCGGATCCGGTCTCGGTAGTGCAACGAACTGGTAAAACCGGCCGGATTCGGCCGGAGACAGGCCCGCCAGAGGAGCCGGTGCGACCGATCAAGGTTGACCCCCCTTCCTTTAGGCGGCATCATCCACCCGTGGCGACGACCGCGAAAAGCCCCGCTCCCCCCGTGAGCGGCCCGGTTCCGGAAGGGACCGACCTCACCGAAACCCCTCCTGTCGACGAGCACCGGGAGTCCGCCGTTGCGGCGGGACTCCGGTACGTCACCGACTCGATGCCGGGGATCCGGCGCAAACGCGTCGGCCGGGGCGTGTCCTACCTTCGCCCCGACGGCTCCCGGGTCAAGGACCCGGCGACACTCAAGCGGATCCGCGGCCTGGTGATCCCGCCCGCCTGGACCGATGTGTGGATCTGTCCCTTCTCCGAGGGGCACATCCAGGTCACCGCCCGCGATGCCAAGGGACGCAAGCAATATCGCTATCACCCCCGGTATCGCGCCGTCCGGGACGAGACCAAGTTCGGCCGGATGCTCGAGTTCAGCGAACTGCTGCCGGGCATCCGTGAACATCTCGAGCACGATCTCGCGCTCACCGGCCTTCCCCGCCCCAAGCTGCTCGCCACCGTCGTGTGGCTGCTCGAGCGCACCTTCATCCGCGTCGGCAACGACGAATACGCCCGGGACAACCGCTCCTACGGGCTCACCACGATGCGGCGCCGGCACCTGACGGTCTCCGGGTCGCGGATGGATTTCGAGTTCCGCGGCAAGAGCGGCGTGAAGCACGCGCTCTCGGTCACCGACCGCCGCATCGCCCGCATCGTCCAGCACTGCCAGTCGCTCCCCGGCGAGGAGCTGTTCCAGTATCTGGATGAGGATGGGAAGCGGCAGTCGGTGGACTCGGGGGACATCAACGAGTATCTGCGGACGATCAGCGGGCGGGAGGTCACGGCGAAGGACTTCCGCACCTGGGCCGGGACGATGCTCGCCGCCAACGCGCTCTGCAAGCTGGGCCCGGCGCCGAACGACAAGCAGGCCAAGGCGAACATCGTCGCGGCGGTGGATGAGGTGGCCAAGCGGCTGGGCAATACCCGTGCGGTCTGCCGCAAGTACTACGTGCATCCGGTGATCATCGAGGCTTACCTCCAGGGACAGGTGCCGCCGATTCCCCCCGAGCCGCCGACCCCCTCCCGCGATCACCCGTCGGCCAAGATTCGCCGCGACGAGGCGATCGTGCTGAACTTCATTCAGACGTGGGGGAAGGACTCGCCGGCGCCTGCCTCAACTGAATCCTAGGGCGCTCGCCCTGCGCGATCCCTCCCGGCGCTCGGCCTGCGCGATTCCACCCGGGGCTCGCCCTGCGCGATCCCTCCCGGCGCTCGGCCTCGCGGTGCTACAGAGGATTCCGCGGCTGCGAGGCCACGCGCCTCCCGGGACCCGCGCAGGGCTCGCAGCGAGAACCTTGCGCTACGCACTACTCACTACGCACTAAGTACTAAGTACTAAGTACTAAGTACTAAGTACTAAGTACTCGGAACCCGGAACCCCGGAACCCTCTACTCTCCCCCGTAGACGACGCCTCGCTTCTCCGGCCCGACTGCCGCGATGACCGCCCCGCCGAGGAAGACCGTCGCCGCCGTGCAGGCCATGGCCCAGGTGTAGCTGAAGCGCGCCGCAAAGATCGCCTCGATGTACACGACACTCCCCGCCACCAGCACGCCGCATTGATAGGCAAATCCTGGCAGGAATCCGCGCACCGCGTCGGGGGCCAGCTCGGTGATGTGCGCCGGGATCACCCCCCAGGCGCCCTGCACCATGAACTGCATCAGAAAGGCGCCGACGAACAGCACCGGCAGTGACGGGGCAAAGGCCCACGCCGGGATCATCACCAGCGCGCCGACCAGGGCGGTGACCATCGCCCGACGGCGGCCGATCCGGTCCGAGTACATCCCGAACAGCACCCCGCCCAGTACGGCGCCCACCATCGAGACCGCGGTCAGCACGGCGCGGCGCTGCGGCGTGAAGCCCCAGTCGCGCTGGAGGAAGGTCGGATAGAGGTCCTGGGTGCCGTGGGAGACGAAGTTCATCATCGTCATCAGCGCCCAGAGATACAGGAAGATTCGCCAGTGCGAGAGAATCCCCCGGCCGAGCTGGGACCAGTCCTTGTGCCGGGTACGCTGCCATACCTCCGACTCGGGCACCTTGAAGCGGACGTAGATGGCGAGCAGCGCGGGCAGCCCGCCGATGAAGAACATCGGTCGCCAGCCCCACCGCGGAAAGACGATCAGGTAGCACAGCGCCGCGAGCAGATAGCCGACGGCATAGCCCTGCTGGAGCAGTCCGGAAAAGAGGCCGCGCAGCCTCGGCGGGACCTTCTCCATCACCAGGGAGGCGCCGACTCCCCACTCGCCTCCCATGCCGATGCCGAACAGCGCCCTGAGCACCAGGAAGGTTCCATAGCTCGGCGCGAGCCCAGACAGCACCTCGATGAACGCATAGAAGATGAGATTGACCATCAGCGGGATGCGCCGGCCATAGCGGTCGGCCATCAGCCCGAAGATCAGCGCGCCCACCGGGCGGAACGCCAGCGTCACGGTGACCGAGAGCGCGAGTTCGGCGTCGGTGCGGCCGAACTCCTTGGCGATCGCGGTCAGCGTCATGACCACGACGAAGAAGTCGAAGGCGTCGAGCGTCCAGCCGAGGAACCCGGCGAGGACGGTGGCGCGGTGCCCGGAGGCAGCGTCTGATGGGGTCATGGGTGGCGGGAAGTATGCGCCCGGATTGGGGACCCGGCTAGCGACCAGGAGCCGGGAGTCGGGGTGCAGCGACTTGAGCCAGCGCGTGCGGTTCAGTCGGGACGGATGTCCTCCTCGTCCGCAGCCCGAATCGCGGGGAGCCGGCGGCGACGCGGACCGCGCGGGAGGGGAGTCGCGGCTACTCCGGCATGCATCCCCGAGGCGAGTACCTGAGCGGGATCGAGTCCCGCCTCGCGAGCGTGTCGCGTGCGACGGGCCGCGTGGGGGGCGCCGCATGCCGCTGTGGTGGTTGGGTCCGCGGGGCCTTCGCCTGATCCCGCCCGAGGCGGAGCGAATCCATCATGAACCCGTTCGCACGGACGAAAGCGGTATCGAAGTGCTCGGCCGCAGCGACCGCCACCGGAGCGATGCCGTCCCGAGCGCCGGCCACGATCGCTCCCAGCCCGAGCAGTGCAAAGGCGACGCTCAGCCCGCGTGGGAGACCATCGCTCACCGCTTCCTCCCTGCCGTCAGCCGTTCAATCAGCAGGAACGCACCGAGCGCCAGCAACGTGATGCTCCCGACCACCACTCCAGTCGGCAGACCGAGCAGATCGGACAACGTCGCCCCCGGCATCGGGGTCGATTCGAGGAACGGCCCGAGCGAGCCGGCGACCTCACCGAACACCAGCATGCCCGCCACCATGCCGACGAGCGCCGCGAGGCCATCGAGTCGTCCGCTCACACTGGCCACGCATGAGGTGCCCGGGCAGTAGCCGGCGAGCACGAAGCCCGCCCCGAATATCAGTCCACCCACGAGCTGCGGCAGGACGTAGGTCGGAGGAACAAGGAGCGCCGCCCGATCGAGCACCCCGGACCGCTCGGCCCAGTAGAGGCCCAGCATCGCCGTGATGATGGCGGTGAACATCACCTTGAACACGGTGAGGTCCCGGAAGTAGAACTGTCCGCTGAGCTTCCGGCCGTCACCGAGACCTCCCCGCTCGAGCGCCGCACCGAAGCCGGCGCCGAGGAGAAGCGCGAAGCCGAGGCCGAACGGCTGCGGCATGCCGTCCAGCGGAAAGGTCAGCCCCATTGCCGCCTCACAAACCAGGCGGAGAGATACCCGCCTCCGAACAGGGCGAGCATGAACACCCAGCTCCCTACCCCCAGCAGCGCGCCACCGGTGAGCGCGAGTCCGCTGGTGCAGCCGCGTGCCAGTGCGGCCCCGAACCCCATCACGCAGCCTCCGGTCGCGGCACAGGCGAGTCGCGCCGGGTCCCTGACTCGATCTCCGCGGGTGACGCAGAGACGCACCCGACCTGCGCGTCTCGCCGAGTAATAGGCGCCGAGCATGAGGCCCAGCACCTCGAAGACGATCCAGTAGCGAACGGCGAACGGCGTCGCGGTGCGCTCGTCGGCATAGAACGGGTTGGCGGTGACCTGCGCCGGAAGCAGCAGGCGCATGGCATCGCCGGTCACGGTCCGGACCGCGCCGATGACGCCCAGCCCTCGGCCGGCGATCAGGAACGAGGCGAGGAGCACCAGGCCAAGGGCGACGCCAGCGAGATAGGGGTTGGCGTATCGTTCCCCGGGATCAGTGGCGGAAGTAGGCGGCATAGTCGACGCTCCCCCTTGGGTGGGTGTAGTCCCCGTGCGCGGGGTCGTACGCGTATCCGTCGGCGTACCTCCCTTCGGCGATCGCCGTGACCGCCTCCACAAGGCGGAGCACCTCCTCCCGCGTGTTGTCGAGACCGAAGCTCACCCGCACCGCTCCGGGCAGCGGATGGCCGGACGGGACGGACCGCTCGTCGATGCCGAGCAGATGCCGGATGTACGCCTGCGCGCAGAAGCACCCACTCCGGGTTCCGATGCCCCACTCGGCCCCGAGGATTCCCGCGACCAGGCCGTGCGGCAACCCCCTGAGGTTGAAGGAGACGACCCCGACCCGTGGCCGCGCCGTGCCGCCGTAGAGGGTGAGGCCGGGAATCGCGCCGAGTCGCTGCAGCGCGAGCTGAGTCAGCTCCGCCTCCCGGGCCACGATCCGGCGCCACCCGATCTCGTTGCAGTAGCGGAGCGCGGCCGCGAGAGCCACGGCGCCCATGATGCATGGCGTGCCGGCCTCCTCGCGCGCCGGCAGCGTCGTCCAGATGACCTCCTGCTCCGCGACCCGGCTCACCGTGCCACCTCCGACCTGGTACGGCGCGCCTGAGGCGAAGAGGGCGCGCGGTGCCACCAGCACGCCAGCCCCGAACGGTGCGTAGAGCTTGTGCCCGGAGAAGACCAGGAGATCGAGGTGACGCGGGTCATCCGGGTGTCCCAGTTCGATCGGGCGATGCGGGGCAAGCTGGGCGGCATCCACCATGATGCGAGCGCCCGCCGCGTGGGCCCACTCCGCCCAGGTGTGCACCGGATTGAGCAGGCCGGTGACGTTCGACGCACCCGTCACCGCGAGCAGTGCGACTCGGCCCCGATACGCCGCGAGCTTCGCGACGAGATCCGATTCATCCACCGCGCCGTCCGCCGTGAGCCCGACATGCACGACCTCCGCGACCCGCCGCCACGGGAGCTCGTTGGAGTGATGCTCCATGAGGGTCGTCAGTACCACGGCACCGGAGGCCAGTGGATAGCGCGCCGCGAGCTGGTTGATCGCCTCACTGGTGTTGCGGGTGAAGATCACCACACCATGCGCATCATCCACGCCAAGGTGCCTGGCGATATCCTCGCGCGCAGCCTCGTAGGCCCAGGTGCTGAGGCGCGACTTGAAGCCGGCGCCCCGGTGCACGTTGCCGTACCAGGACGCGAGTCCATTGACCGCCTGGAGTGCCGCCTGGCAGGGTGGCGTGCTCGCGGCGTTGTCAAAGTTCACGTAGCTGGTCATCCCTCCTCCCAGCAGCGGCACCTGGACGTCGCCGCCGGCAACCAGGCCCATGGCGGCGGTCATTTCGTGTGCAGACTCCGATTGGCGCCCTCCACCGGGAGGTCGCTGCGGCCGCTCCACTCCTGGAAGGAGCCGTCGTAGAGCCGCACGTCGTAGCCGAGATAGCGGGCCGCGAACCAGACGAGCGAGGCCTGCTGACCGATGTGGCAGTAGCCGACCACCGTCTTTCCCCTGGTCACGCCGGCCGCGGCAAACTTCGCCTCCAGCGTGGCGCGATCAAGCAGATGATTCTGGTCGTCCACGAGCCGGTCATATGGCAGGCTCTTCGCGCCAGGAATGTGTCCGCCCCGGGGCATCTCGTTGTCGAGCGTGTCGAGATAGAAGCCGGGATCACGCGCGTCGATGAGGGCGATCTCCGGCGAATCGAGCCGCGCCTTGAGCCAGTCCGCCGTCACAATGACATCCGGCCTGAAGGCGGTCTTGAAATGGCCCGGCGTCACCGCGGGGACCTCGGTCGTCACCGGGTTGCCGGCTGTCACCCAGGCCGGGAGGCCGCCGTCGAGCAGCGACACCCGCCCGCGAAGCCCCGCGGCCTCGAGGGTCAGCACCGCGCGGGTGGAGGGTGAGACCCAGTCGTTGGCGAAGTAGACGATCACGCGCGAGTCATTGGAGACGCCCTTGGCCGAGAAGACCGAGTCGAGTTTCGCCGCCGAGGGAAGTTCGAGCATCAGCGGCATCGGCGTCGCGGTCATGTCGTGCGGCGTCGAGAGGTCACGAAAGTCCAGTCGCTGCGCGCGGGGGATGTGGCGGGCCGCATACTCCTCCGGACGGCCGATCTCGAAGAGGACCAGGCCAGGATCGTGCAGGTGCGCGGCGAGCCACGCGGGCGAGACCAGGATCGGCTCGGCGCGTGCCGCGGGGGCGGCGGGGGCAGGATCAGTGGCGAAGATGAGGGACGAAGCGAGCAGCAGTGCCAGCATGAGGCCTCCCGGGTGTGAAGTCGCTGTAACCGGCTTCACGATGGGAAGGCTGGCACGTCGGGACAATCAGTTTGCAGCGAACGGTCAACCGGTGCAGCGAATGGCGGGAAGGGCGCGAGTCGTCAGAGCGCCTGGCCGAGCCGGGCCTCGAGGTGCTCGCGGCGGGCGCGGCTCAGTTTGAGCCGGGTCCCGTCCTGCAAGAGCAGGATATGCTCCCCCTTGAAGTAGGGCTGGAGCTCGCGGATCCGGTCGAGATTCACGATGGCGGAGCGATGCACGCGGAAGAATCGGGCGGGATCGAGCCGGGCCTCGAGGGCGTTCAGCGATTCCCGGAGCAGGTGCACCTGCCCCCGGGTGTGGAGCTTCACGTTGTAGTCCGCCGCCTCGATCCAGTCGAGATCCTCCACCCGGACGAAGGCCACGCTCCCCTCGTGTTTGACGATGAGCCGGGTCAGCCGCGGCTCGGACGGGGCCGCACGACCGCGATCCTCGAGCAGCCCGACCAGCCGGCGGCTGAGCTCGCCGAGCTCGGCGCTCCGGAGACTCTTCTTGGCACGGTCGAGTGCCTCGGCGAAGCGTTCATCGTCGAAGGGCTTGAGCAGGTAATCCAGCGCGTGCACCTCGAAGGCCCGGAGGGCGTGCTGATCGTACGCCGTCACGAAGATCACCGCCGGCATCCGGTCCCGCGGCAGCGTGCGCAGGACCTCGAAGCCGTCGAGCTCCGGCATCTGCACGTCGAGGATCAGCAGGTCAGGCTGCAGAGTCCGGATGGCCTCGACGGCGGCGCGGCCATCGGCGGCCTCCCCGACGACGGCGATCTCCGGATCCCTGGCGAGGAGCTGTACCACTCCCGTCCGCGCCAGCGGCTCGTCATCCACCACGAGCACCCGGACGGGCGCGCTCATGCGATCGCCGGCACCGGGGACGCCGGCCGGGTGCGAAACGGCAGCGTGATGCGCGCGATGACCCCACCCCCGTCCGCCTCGCGCAATTCGAAGGACTGCTCGCCGCCATAGAGCCGGGCGAGGCGCTCGCGGATGTTGCGCAGCCCGACCCCGGTGCTCGGCACGGGCGTGCGGGAGTCGTCGAGCCCGGGACCGTCGTCCCGCACTGTGAGCAGCAGCCGGTCGCCGTCGCGCGCGGCGGCGATCTCTACCAGACCGGCGGCCGCCCTCCGGCCGATGCCATGCCGAATGGCGTTCTCCACCAGCGGCTGCAGCAGCAGATTGGGCACCCACGCCTCCGCGGTGCCGGGAGCGGTGTTCACCACGACCTGCAGCCGGTCCTGGAATCGCACCCGCTCGATCGCCAGGTACCGTTCGAGAAATCCCAGCTCCTCGGCCAGCGGGACCTCGAGGGCCGGGTGCTCCTGCAGCACGTAGCGCATGAGCTCGCTCAGTCCCGCGAGGGCGCGGACCGCCTCATCGTTGCGCTTCGCGCGGACCAGCATCGCCACGCTGTTCATCGCATTGAAGAAGAAGTGCGGGTTGAGCTGGTTGCGGAGGGCCTCGAGCTGGCTCTCCGCCAGCTGCACCGCGAGGTTCGCCGCCGCGCGCTCCCGCTCCCGAAAGCGGCGATAGTACCCCGCGGCATAGAGGAGCCCGAGGATCGAGCCGTAGGCCGGCAGGTCGAAAGTCAGGGAGCGGATCGCACCGACCAGCAGCCCGATCCCGAGCGTCGCCGGTGTCGAGAAGTGGATAATGCCAAAGGCGAAGGTGATGAGGCTCTGAATGACGGAGTGCAGCATCGTGACCGCGATCGCCACGATCAGGTGGAGCAGCACCTTGGCCAGCGGCCACTCGCCTTCGAGCGGCACCCGGTTCACAAACCAGATGATGATCGGGGCCAGCAGTATCCAGATGAACCAGTAGGGCATCCCCATCTTCAGCGCATGGGCGATCGTCGGATCGCCGCCATGCTGCAGCATCGAGAGATGGTGTTCGCCGGAGCCGATGGCACCGAGCACGGTGGCGACACCGAGCGCGACGAGGAACAGCTGCCGGCCGATGGGGAGCGGGGAGTCGTCCATGCGCGTCAAGCTACGCGCCGGACCCGGTGGGGAGAAGGCTGGTGCAGCGAAAGTCGCTCCTGGTGCAGCGAGCGCCCCATACGCCGCAGCAGGCCAAGGCAGGCCAGCTCAGTCCGGCGGCGGATCGAAGAGCGACGGCTGGTCGGTCGTCTGCGCGCCTTCGATGTGCAGCAGGCGGAGCTTGGTTACCCGGCCGCCACTCGCCGAGAAACCCCCGACCCGGCCACCCGCCGCGAGCACCCGGTGACAGGGGACGACGATGACGAAGGGATTGGCGCCCAGCGCCTGGCCCACCGCCCGGGAGGCACCGGGTTCGCCGAGCCGTGCGGCGATCGCGCCGTAGGTCAGCGTCCGCCCCCGGGCGATGCCGCGGGCGACGTCGTACACTCGGCGGTGAAAGGGCGGGATCCCCTCCAGATCGAGCGGTGCAGCGGAGAGATCCCGCCGCTCTCCCTTCAGCAGTGCCACGATGCCATCGATCGTCTCCTGAATCTCCGGCGGCGGTTCGGTGGCGACGGTGACGGGGAAGCGCTCGAGCAGCCGGGCACGAGTGTCCCGTTCGGTGACCTCGGGCAGCTGCACCGCGACGATGCCGCGATCGCTCCAGGCGATGCCGACTCGGCCAAGGGTGGTATCGAAGAGGGTGTAGCCGATCGGTCCGCGATCGGCATCGGCTTCGTTGATCATCTGGCGTTCAGTCCGACTGCAGTTCGCTGACGGCCCGTTCAGCCTGGTCGATGGCACAGTTGGTGTACGCAAAGGCGCCGGCATCGGAGTTGGCGATGGTGATCCGGCCGAATCGCTGCCGGCCGATCACACAGGGTTCGAGGTGTTCCGGGACGATCGGGTCCCAGAGTGAATTGTACTCATAGGCATACCCGTGAGCCCAGCGGTTCACGGTGATCCCCGCGATGTCCCGTGCTGCCTCGAATCCCCCCGGTCCGAACATCCGCTGCAACTGGCTCCGGATCTCCCGCTCAAAGGTCTCGAAGGTGGTGTCGAGGAGTGTCTTTCGCCCCTCCCGCTGCTGCTCCCGCGCGGGCAGTCCCGGCTTGCAGGGCATCCGGTTCATCCGGACGACCGTCGGGTTCGCGGGCGACGCGGCCGCGTGGTACGCACCGAGGCTCACCGGATAGTCGAGGAAGACGTGGGAGAAGTAGCCGGCGGGGCAGTAGACATCGGAGACACCAAGCTTCTTCCACGGTTCCCAGTTGCGCACCGCGACACTCGCGTAGACCAGCGGGACCTTGGCGCCATAGGCCAGCGCCTCGCGCTGCGTCGCCGGCATGTCGGGGCAGAGGTAGGGGATCACCATGTTCCAGCAGGCGAGCACGCAGTGCCGCGCCCGCGCCGTCCACGCCGCCCCGCCGCGCATGTAGGTCACCCGGATCTCCCGGGCGCTTCCGGGATTGCCGGCGTGGTGCACCGCGACGGCCGTCGCGTTCAGCCGGATGCGGGTGGTGTGCGTCACGCCATCCAGCTCGGCGTAGTCAAGCCGGGCGGTGACCACATCCTCCATCGTGCTTCCCGGCAGCGCAGTCGGGATGAGTCGCCGGACGAGCAGCCGCGCGACCGAGGCGTTGCCGTCGGGAAAATGGAAGATGTAGGGCTCCTCCTCGTGCATTTCGAGCCGCGGTGTGCGGCCGAGCCCGGGGGCCGGTTCGCCATCGAGCCCCAGGCCGGCGAAGCCGGGATACGCGAGGCCCCACGCATCCAGCGCAGGGATCGCCTCGATGCCGACGCCAAAGAGATCGTGCGACCGCACCTGCAGCAGCGTGAGCGTCTCCTCGCCGAGTCCCATGATCTTCTGCAGGTAGTCGCGATAGCTCAGCCTCGCGAGCAGCGCCTTGACCTCGGGACCGGAGTTCTGCGGGAAGAAGTTCTTGGTTCCGTGGTAGAGGGCGAGCAGATCCTGGCGTCCGCGGGGAGAGAGCGGCATCCCGGCAATCTCCTCCCGGGTGAGGCCGCGCACGCTTCCCCGGCAGAGCCGGTCGACGGCGAAGGTCTCGTGGTCACAGAAGATGGCGGGATGGAGCCCCTGTCGTTCGTCGCGCCCTCGATCGAAGGCGGTGTAGAACTTCTTCGTCTCGACACCGATCTCCTGGAGCAGTCCCTTCGCCACGTCACTGTACTGTGCCGGGCTCTCGATCGACTCGGTGCCGCCGAAGGTGATCAGCGGAGTACCGTCGACCGTGAACTCGTTCCGCCTGGCGTGGCCACCGATGTCGTCGTGATTCTCGAGGACCAGGATCCGCGCGTCTTCGCCTCTCGCCTTGCGGAAGAAGTGCGCCGCGGCGAGGCCGCTGATGCCGGCGCCGACAACGATCAGGTCGTAGTTCTCGCCGGTGTCCCGCGCCTTCGGCGCCCGAAGCGTACCGTCGCGGAGCTTGTGGGCGGTCTCGAAGGAGCCGGGGTGACTGCCCCGGAGACCGTCGAGTGCGGGGGGATAGTACGCCGCTCCCTGCTGCGCAGCGGGTGGTTCGGGGAGGTCCGGTGTACAGCCGCCCGCCAGCATGCCCGCCCCGATGGCGAGGGCAACACCGTCGAGAAAGTCCCGGCGGGTGATCGGCTGACCCATGCCGAGCGGGTCGTCGGAGGCTGGCATGGGGTGGATGGTACGAGGGGGAGGGGGAAAGGGGGAGGGTCGCCTTGCCCACCCCTCCGCCAGCCCGTACCTTCTCCTCGTAGTTGTGTGAGGCCGTAGGGCTGGCGGGTGCTCCGGGAGGAACGGTTTCGTCGCCGTGAGACGCTGACGCAACTCTACTCCTCCCGCGTCAGGACACCGTCAGATGTCGCTGCCACACCACACCGTTGCTTCGTCTGACCTCCCCCTCACGCTGCAGACGCTGGGAGGGGCGAGCCTCGTGCTGCCTGACGGCCGGCAACTGCTCGGCCAGGGCAAGCCGCTCGCCCTGCTTGCCTATCTGGGGAGTTCCCCGCGCCGGGCCGCCGGCCGCGAGCATCTGATCGATCTGCTCTGGGCTGACGTCGAACCGGACAAGGCCCGTCACGCGCTTCGACAAACCATCTGGTATCTCCGCCAGCTTCTCGGCCAGTCCATCGTCACCACCCAGGGCGATACCCTGGCGCTGGCCGCCACAGTGCTCGTGGACCGGGACGCCTTCCTCGCCGCGATCGAGAGCGGCGACCTCACCGCCGCCACGACGATCTATCGGGGCACCTTCCTCGACGGCTTTGCGGCGCCGGGCGGCGTCGAGTTCGAGCACTGGGCCGACCTGGAGCGGGAGCGGCTCCGACAGACCTTCCTCCGCGCCGCGGAATCGGTGATCCGTGGCTGGCTCAACGACGGTCATGCTCGTGAGGCGCTGGAGCTCGCGCGCCGCGCGCACGTGGCGGCCCCCGAGCAGGAGCGCACCTGGCGGCTCCTCTTCGAGACCATGGTGCAGAGCGGTGACCGGCTCGCCCTCACGCTCGAGGCCGATCGTTTCCTCGCCCAGCTGGAGCGCACGGGACGCCAGCCGGAGCCCGCGACCCGCGCCCTGCTGGAACAGGCTTCCGTCGCCAGTCGCTCCACCGCCGGGGACAACGGACCGGCGACCCTCGCCGGCGAGCTGGTCGGCCGGGAACGGGAGTTCGCGACAATCCTGCAGGCCTGGCAGCGCCCGGGTGGCCCCCGCCACCTGCACGTCACCGCCGGGGCCGGACTGGGCAAGACGCGCCTGTTAGGCGATGTCGGCGCCCGGCTTCGCACCCTCGGTGCGCGGGTGGTCCCGCTCCGGGTCCATCCGGGCCAGCGCGGCATCTCCTGCAGCTTCGCCGCGGAGCTGGTCGCCGCACTCGCGGCACTGCCGGGCGCGGCCGGCGTCTCCCCGGCCTCCGCCGGAACGCTCGTGGCCCTCAATCCCACGCTCTCCGCCCGGTTCAGCGCGCCGGCGGACAGCTCCACGGGCGAGGATGCGGCCCGGCGCCGGGCGGCGTCCCTGATCGAGCTCTTCCGCACGGTGAGCGAGGAGGCGCGGTTCGCCCTCCTGCTCGACGACACCCACTGGCTCGACCCCGCCTCCCGCCAGATGCTCCGCGCCCTGCTCGAGCAGACGACCGAGAGCCGGACCCTCATCGTCACCGCATCGCGGCTCAGCGGTCCGAACTCGCTCGAAACCGAGCACAGCGTCCGGGTGGAGCTGAAGCCGCTCAGCGCGGAACAGACCGGTCAGCTGATCGCGAGCATCGGTCGGCTGCCCGATGAAGCCTGGACGCGGAGCCTGCCCGAGGCGGTGACCCGCGCGGCCGGCGGCACGCCGCTGCTCGTCCTCGAAACCCTGCAGCTCGCGCTGGAACGGCGCTGGCTGTCGCTCACGGACCAGGCCTGGGGCTGTCCCGATCCGATCGCCCTGGCCCACGGCCTCGAGAGCGGCAGTGCACTCCGCCACCGGGTGGCCCGGCTCGAGCGGGACGAGCGCTGGCTGCTGCTGCTGCTCGCGCTGGCCGGCAGGCCCCTCCCGCTTGGCGGACTCGCCCTCGCCTCGGGCCGCCCAATGGAGGCTGCGGAGGCCGCACTCGGCGTCCTGGAACAGCGCGGGTTCGTGATGCGAAGCGGTGAAGAGTGGCAGCCTGCGCACGACGAGATCTCGGCCGAATCCGAATCGGCCGCCACGATCGAAGAGCGCCGTGCCGCTCATCTCGGCCTCGGCCGCATGTACCTCGGAGGCCGCAGGACCGCACGCATGGAGCTGCGCCAGGCGGGGCACCATCTCACGCTCGCCGAGGCTCGTGCCGAGCTGCGGACGGCGCTCGTCCGCTACCTGCAGCTCGCCCGGGAAGAGGGCGACAGCCGCCGCCTCGCCTCGCTCGCCGACGACTTCCTCGAGGACCCGTCCCCCGCGGCCCGGACCGACCTGTTTCGCCTGATGGGCCGCCTCAACCGGATGCGCTACAGCGCAGCGAGCCGGTTCACGATGGTGGGCGCGCTCCTCCTGGCGGTGGTCGCAATCAGCGCAGCCTTCTGGCCTCGGCCACAGGCCGATATCACGCTCTATGGAATCGTCGCCAGCCCGGACGGCCAGCAGACAGCCTGGGCAATTCCATTGCGGCGGGATCGCTGGCGGATGGGGGAGGCGTTTCGGGATCAACCGGCGCCGTACAAGGTGACGAGGGCCCCCTGGCTCCGGAGCGGCGGGAACTACCTGCTCAAACGGCCAGGACGGGAGGAATGGGCCACAACTCTGCCGGTCGACGATGGAGGCACGAACGACATCTATCTGATCGATGGGCAGGGAGGACGACACCGCCTGACGAGTACCCCGCGAGACGACAGCCCGGTCGGCTGGTCGCCCGATGGTCACTGGCTGACCATCAACACCGCTCGCTGGAGCCCGCCCGATGGCGATGACTACGATCTGGCGGTCCTCGATCCCAGCGGGGGTGAGCCGCGCAGGCTCGCGGGCGGACCGGAATTCGAGATGGGTGGGTTCTGGTCCCCCGATGGCACCCGGATCGGCTTCATCCGCCGATGGAAGACTCTTCCCGCAGCGGATGAGGCCTGCTGGGTCACGCTCGACCCGGAAACCGGGGAGCATTGCGTCGTGCCATCCTTTGGCCTCCTCACGGAAATCTCGGGCTGGACCGACCCCGCGCATTTCCTGGGAACCGTGGATAGCGCCGGGCACAGTCTCCTCGTCAGGCTGGATGCCGAAACTGGAGCGCTCACCGTCCTGGCCCGCGGGACCGCATTCTCCCGGCCAAGTCCGGACGGTCGCTGGGTCGTTGTGGGAGGGCTTGCTTCAGGAGCCGCCGGCGGCTCGATGATGCTGTTCCCGAGTGAGGCACCGGATCAGATGGCGGTTCTCCCACGCAGCATTCCCGCTCTGCTGGGCGAAGTCAGCTGGAGCGATTCCAGAAGGGAGCAGATGCTGGACACGCTCCGAATCGACAGGGTGCCATCGGTCATCCCATTCGGTGTCACCACGCAGCTTCACTGCACCGGTTGGGGCCCACACGGCGAGTTCATCCGAGTGAGGGTCCCCATCCGCTGGCACTCCTCGGATGACAGCATCGCGACGGTCGACGACCGGGGGCTGCTCCGGCCAGTCCGCGCAGGAGTCGTACACATCACGGCCTCTGCCGGGGGGTGGCGCCGGGCGACGATCGAAGTGAGGATCGCAGGTCACGCGGCAGAAACGGTCTTGCGGGAAGACTGGAGCAGTGACTGGAAGACGCGCTGGCTGCCCTTCGGCGAGCCCACACCCCTGGTGACGACCGGGCCGGGGGGGCGCCGCGCATTCCTGAACAATGGCGATGGAAGCTACGCGAGCGTCGCATCGACCAGTGCTCGCTGGGATGCGACCGCGGGAATCGGTGTCGAAGTCGACGCGTCGACACCGGTGAACCGGGGCCAGTGGCAGCTCTGGACCCTCGCGCTCTGGGACATCGGCACCACGGAACAGATCCTCGCAACCAGGAACCAGCCCCAGTTTCCCCCACCGGGGCAGGTCCCGAACACCAGGTCGTGTCGAATCGCGTATCCCTCGAATGAAGGGATGTCCGCGATGGGGCAGTGGAGTCAGGAAGCGGGGGGCAGTCCCTCGAGTCGCGGCCGTGTCGGCTCCTGGATCCGTGAGGCATCGTGGTACCGGGTCCGGATGCAGATACTCCCCGACGGTCGATGCGGCGTTGCCATCAATGGAGTCCCGGTCTGGCTTTCGGAGACTCCCGTCAAGCTCGACTGGCCACTTCGCCTGACGCTGGGACATTCATCCAACAAGGCGCTGATCCTCCACGGCCCCCTCGAGATCTGGCAGGGCGTGAAGACCGACATCGACTGGTCGGTGCTCGACACGCTGGATGGGCGGCCACTTCCGCTGCCGAACCGGCCCGTCATGGGGCCGAAGCTCCGGGAGCAATAAGGGCGGGCTAGTGCGGTCCGGCCCCGCAGGTGCAATCCAGACAGCCGTGCGTCGCACAGGTTCCGCAGCTCCGGACGAGCTGCCTGCGCAGCGCCTCGTGGGCGCGATGCAGCCGTACCGCGCCGTTGTTCGCCGTGATGCCGATTTCACTCGCGTATGCCGCCACGGTCGCGCCCCCCAGATCCACCCGTTCGATGGCCATCGCGTATTCCGGTTTGAGGGTCTTCACCAGCGCCGATACGCAGGCACAGACTTCGTTGTGCAGCTCCCCGTCCGTTCCGGGCGCGGTCGTTTCCTCCGTCCCCGCGACATGCGCCAGCGCCCGCTCCTCCGCTCCCTGGTGCCGGTAATGGTCCACCAGCGCGTTCCGCAACAGGCGGTAGAACCAGGCCACGATCGCCGCCTCGTCGCGGATCGAATCTGCCCGGTTCAGACCCTTCACGAAGGCCTCCTGCAGGAGGTCCTCCGCGGTCGCCCGCGACCCGACTCGTCGCTCCAGGAACGCAAGAAAGCGGCGATGGTTCTCCACCAGCACGTTCAGCACATCAGGGGAGGCCGGATCACGCTCGGCGCTCGACGTGACATCGTCGGAGTTGGTCGTCATGATGCGAAGGTGAGCCGGGTGTCACCGGGCATCATCATGCCCGATGACCCCGCGGTCAGTGATTCAGCCCTGACAGCCGCCGCACTGCGCGGCGCAGGCGGAGGAGCAGGTGCAACTGGGCTGACAGTCGCAACCACAGTTGCAGCCGGTGGTTGAGGCATTCTCGAAGGCGGTCATGGCAGGACTCCTGATCCGTTGGGTGGTGGTCCATCTGGCCGGGTATCGGCCCTTGCACCACTGCTGACGGATGAGGCGGGCGGGTCTTACAGTCGCTACTTCCCTTCCTTCGAGATCAGGTCGGCCAGCCGGCTCTTCACCGCCGCCACCTGGGGCTGCAGTTCGGGATCGGCGTTCTTCCAGAGATCCACGAAGGCGGAATAGTGGGTGATCGCGCTGGGGCGATCCTTCCGCTCCTCGTACAACTCACCGAGGCGCCGCTCGGTGTGCGCGAGGGAAAGCCAGTCCTGCCCGCGACGCGCCGGGGAGATGCTGAGATACCTGGTGTAATAGACCAGCGCGGAGTCCTTCTGCCCCGAGCGGTCAAACACCCGGGCGTAATTGAAATAGGAGCAGTCCTCGCAGCCCTGCGGCGCGCCATCCTCGCCGACGTCCGCGGCCCGGAAGCGCTTGAGCGCCTCGTCGTACTTCCCTTCGGCGAGCGCGATCTCCCCGAGATTGGCATCGATGCTGGCTCGCGCGGCGGGGGCCTTCGCGCCGTCCGGATACTCGGTGGTATAGCGCGCCAGCACCTCCCGCGCCCTGGCGGGCTGGCCGGCCCAGGCATAGAGCGTGGACACGAAGTTGTACGGCCGGTATTGCGGGGCGGCCGCCGCCCACTGCTTGCCGCCGACGATCGCGTCGAGCCGCCGGACGGCATCTGCCGTCTGTCTCCGCCACACGATATCGAACCCTGCCTCGGACACCCCGTCGATCGGCTGGAAGATGCCGCGCTCGACCATCAGCGCATTGCGCTGGTGTTCCAGATCCAGCGCATGCGCGACTCGGCCGCTGGTCAGCGCGTCGTCCTCGAGCGCACCGAGTGCACCGAGCCGATTGGCCGGCACGGGGGAATTGGCGAACGGGGCGATGATCGCGGCAGCGGAATCGCGCTGGCCCCGGGCGAGGTAGATCGCGCGGCGGATCTGCGCCACGTAGGCGGTCGACGCCGCCCCAGGAGTCGATCGGACAAGCGAATCGACGACCGCTTCGGCCGGTGACACCTGACCGAGATTGAGCAGTCCGTAGGCGAGCGTGACGACACGCTGAATGGTGGGACTCAGCTGCAGCTGGCGGATGTCGTAGCGATGCGCGCTGTCATACTGCCGGCGCGAAGCGAAGAGCTGACCGAGCTGATTGGCGGCGGTGTTGCTGTTGGTGTCCGCCGCGTAGGCGGCCTGATACGCCGCCAGCGCCTTGCCCCGGTCCGCAGCCGTGCGCGACTGGTTGTAGTACATGCCGAGGGCGAGGTACTTCTCCCGGTCGGGGAGCCGGTCGGCGTAGCGCGCGGTGCGCTCCACCGCGGAATCGATCGCGGCACTCGAGCCCGCCGAGTTCTGGAGCGCGACCGCAAGCTTCCGCCAGGCGAGCGCAAAGGTGCTGTCGAGCCTCACCGCCTCACGGGCCGCTCGCACGGCGCGCTCGTAGTCGCCATCCACGTCGTTGGCCCGGACCGCCTCGCTGTACTTGCGGAGCGCCTCGAGCGACGAGGTGGTCGCCTGCTGCAGCGGAATGGAGTTCTGCACCTGCTTGAGCGACTCGCCGATCTTGCCGCGGAGTTTCCGGGTCAGGCCGTCCACCACATCGAGCAGGTCGCTCGGTCCATCCGCCGTCGCCTGGTACGACGCCAGCGTCCCGGCATCGGGGCTCAGCAGTTCGAGACTCACCGCGAAGCCGTTCCCGATGCGCGCCACCCGCCCGCCAAGCACCGCCTTGGCGCCGGCCCGCGTGGCGACTTCCCTCGCGAGCGACGGGTCCATCGGCGTCAGCTTGTCGCGCTGCATCTGTCCGAGAATCGCGGCGATCTCCGACGGCGCCAGCAGCCGGATCGCCTTCGACTGCGACAGCGCCGCCCGCACCGCCTCCGCGAGGATGGGGGCGAGCGCCGAATCTTCTTTGGCCACGGTGAAGTCGGCGACGAGGATCCGGTCGTCGGCCGCGAGCTTGCCTGACGCGAAGAGCGAGCCCGCCGGCCCGATGCCGAGGGCCCGGAGGATCATGAACCCCGCGACCATCGCGATGAAAACGATCATCGCGAGCGCCCCGAAGCGGGCGGTACGGCCCCAGGTGACATGCGGGCTCGCCTTGAGCGCCATCGTCGCCACGGTGCCTGTCGGCACCTTCGGCTGCAGCGTGCCGCCGGGGGTAAGCGTCGGCGTCGCGGTCTGTGCGTGGCGGCGCACCCGCTGCACGTAGCCGGTGAGGAGCAGCACCGGGAGGCCGAGCAGCATGAGGATCATCGCGCCGGGGAAGGCCCAGTCCGGCAGACCGATCGCGAGCACCGCCGCCTTGGCCAGGATCGCCACGGCGAGGAATGCCACCACGTACACGCCGAGTGCGCGCTGGAACATCGCCGGCGCATCCTGCGAGAGCATCGGCGCGCTGCTGGTGAGCACCGCATCGAGGCCAGCGAGCACCGCGGCCGCCGACTGCGGCCGGTGCGCCGGATCCTTTTCCAGCAGCTGGGCGACCAGCTCGGAGAGCGCGGGTGGGCAATCGCCCCGCAGGCCGGCAACGGCGGGGGGCACCTCGCTCAGGTGCGCGGCGAGCATTCGCTGCGGTGTGCGGTCGGCGAAGGGCGGCCGCCCCGTGAGCAGTTCGAACGCGACGCAGCCGAGGGCGTAGAGATCGACCCGCTGATCGACGGTGGGGTCGCCGGCGACCTGCTCCGGCGCCATGTAGGCCGGTGTCCCGAGCGAGGTGCCGGTCTGGGTGAGCGCCGCGCCTGGCACTTCGACGGCGTGCTCGGAGGTCTGGCTCGCCGCGAGGGCCTTGGCGATGCCGAAGTCGGTGACGACCGCGGTGCCCCCCGAGAGCAGGACGTTGTCGGGCTTGATGTCGCGATGCACCACGCCGTGCGCGTGGGCGTACGCCAGCGCCTTGCTCACGTCGCGGAGGATCGCGACCGTGTCGCCGACGCCGAGGCCGCTCCCGGTGAGACGGGAGCGGAGCGATTCGCCCTCGACGAAGGGCATGGTGTAGTAGGGGATGCCCTCGACATCGCCGGTCGCGAGCACCGGCACGATGTTGGCCTGCTGCAGCGACGCGACCAGGAGAATCTCGCGCTCGAACCGCTCGGCGTTGAGTCCCTGCGCCAGCGAGGGATTCAGGACCTTGATCACCACCCGGCGCGACAGCCGGACCTCGTTCGCGAGGAAGACGCGCGACATGCCGCCACCACCAAGCTCGCGCTCGATGGTGAAGGCTGAACCGAGATGGGCCTGCAGCTGTGCTCGGAGGTCCAAGGCGTTCCAGCGGCCGGAGAAGGTCTGTGCCCTGCGGGAATACGGGGGAAAGTACGGCCCCCGAAGACCTTACGCCAGCAGCAGAATCATCGCTGGATGGGCGGCAGCCAGCCCTGTGGGCGCCTCTGCAGCGGGCCAACGATTTGTGAGCGCTCAGCGTCGAGCGAGGGCGGAAGGAGCCTCGGCAGCCAGGTGACCGAGGCACTCGGCGACGGATCGAGTTCGAGGTGGCCGGTCTCAGGAATGATGTCCGAGGGACTGTTGAGCGTCCCCGCGATCGACGCCGCATTGAGAAAGCCGTCATCCCCGCCGAGCAGCGCGCGGGGAACGCGGACGGTCACCCGCTTCCCGCTGAAGACGGGCTTGACCCGTCCCGTCTCGACCCCGAGCTGATTGAAGAGGGGCACGCTCCCGTCGGCGCCGTAACTCACCAGCGAGAGCTGGTACTCCGCCCCGATTCCGGTGGAGCCGACGTTCGGGCGAAACTCGTCCACCGTGCTGGTGAAGCCGGTCGTCGAGTCCTGATCGGTGTCGAACTCGACGAAGGCGATCATCGCAGTCGAATCGCCACTGGCCGGCGACACGACAATGCGGGAAAAATCGAGCTGGACGGTGATGCCGGTCGTGTCGCGGGCGATGCTCATGTCGGTGAGGTCCCACGTCACCGGGTCGAGCCCGTAGGTGTCACCCACGGGATCGGTGACCAGGGCGCGAACGGCGCCGGCCGCGGGACCGAGCGAGTCGCTACCGCAACCGGCGAGCACGCCGGCGACGAGCAGCGTCGCCAGGCGAGACATGAGTCGCATCGGGACGCCTTGTGATCGACGAGCCGAAGCTCATCGGAGGGAGCAGGAGGGACAGCAAGGGGACGAGCGACACACCCTGAGGGACACGCCGCACCCGGCCGAGCCCGGGAAACCTGGTCACTTCACTGCCCACCCGACTTCAGAACCCCGGCGGGTGCTCCCCCACTACTCCGAGTGACTGCTCCAGCGCGAGCCCCGCCCGCGCGATGGTGCCCTCATCGAACAGCCGGCCGATCAGGGTGATGCCATGCGGCACCCGGCGCGGCGGCCTGAAGGTCGGAAGGGGATGCGCCGGGTCGGGCGCCCAGTCGCTCCGCGCCTCGCCGATCTCCACGAATCCGGTGCGCATGGTGAGGGACGGATGCCCGGTGTTGTTGGAGATCACCAGCATCTCGCCCCGGAGCGAAGGCACCAGCAGCAGGTCCACCTCCCCCATCACCCGCCGCATCTCCAGCGCCACCTTGCGCCGGAGCCGGTCCGCCTGCACGAAGTCCACCGCCGACAGAAACCGCGCCTCGCGGAAGAGGTTGGGCCACGCGTCCGGCACCTGCACCTTGAGCTGATCGGCCTTGCGGCTGAGCACCAGCTCCTCGAAGGCGGCCGCGCCTTCGGCGAAGAGAATCAGATTGAGCGAATCGTAGGGCCAGTCGGGGAGCTTCACCTCGGTCGGCACCATGCCGAGCTTCCCCATTGCCTCCAGTGAGGCGCGATCGACGTCGGTGGCGGGGCTCTCCTTCATCCATCCCGGGAAGTAGCCGACCTTGAGGCCCTTCACCGGCGCCAGCGCGTCGAAGTCGAGGTGACACGGGACGCTGGCGACGTCGCCGCCGTCGGGGCCGCTGATCGCCTGCAGCACGAGCATCGCATCCTCGACGCTCCGGGTCATCGGCCCCAGCTTGTCGAGCGACCAGCAGAGCGTCATCGCGCCGGTGCGCGGCACCCGGCCGTAGGTCGGCCGGAGCCCGGTGATGCCGCAGCGCATGGCGGGGCTCACGATGCTGCCGCCGGTTTCGCTGCCGATCGAGAATCCGACCAGCCCCGCCGCCGTCGCCGCGCCGGGACCGGCGCTCGAACCCGAGGCCCCCTCCTCGAGCACCCAGGGATTCATCGTCTGCCCGCCGAACCAGATGTCGTTGAGCGCGAGCGCGCCGAGGCTCAGCTTCGCGATGAGCACTGCCCCCGCCGCATTGAGTCGCGCGACGACCGCCGAGTCGGCCGCGGGCACCCGGTCCCTGAACGGCTCGGCCCCCCAGGTGGTGGCAATCCCCGCAGTGTCGAGCAGGTCCTTCACTCCATAGGGGATGCCGTGCAGCGGGCCGCGATACCTCCCCGCCGCGATCTCGGCATCGGCCCGCTTCGCGGCGGCGAGCGCGGCATCCCGGGTGAGGGTGATGATGCAGTTGACCTTCGGGTTCAGCCGGTCGATGCGCGCGAGGTAGATGCTTGTCAGGCGCTCCGACGTCAGCTTCCGGGTCTCGATCCAGCGGGAGAGCCGGGTCACCGGCGCGAAGGCGATCTCGTCATCACTCGCGGGGAGCGGGCCGGGATCGCCCGTGCTGCGGACGAAGCGATCCTTTCCCGGTCCCCCCGCCGGCGCGCCGAGTGCCGGATCCCACCGGGTGCCGGGCGCGAGCCCGTCCTCGAGCGCCACCGTACGCGGGCCGGTGCGACGCTCGAGCATCGCCGCCATCGAACGGCGCCAGCTCTTCGCCGCCATCTCGCGCTGTGCCGGCGTCATCGTCACCTGCGCCAGCTTCTCCGCTTCCGCGAAGGTCGCGGCCGACACTTCCGGGCCCATGGCGGGGAGGGTGCCGAAGGTCGGTGGCGCGCCAGGTGTCGTCGGCGTGGCGGCCGGCGTCTGCGGCAGGGGCTCCCCGCCCTTGCAGGCGGCGACCACACTGAGCAATCCGACGGGGGCCTGGATGAGGAACTGACGGCGGGTATTCACGGGGTCTCCTCGAAGCGTGGAAGGCGTCTCGCCCTAAGCTGCGGGCCGGAGGGGAGCCGCGCCAGTAGAGCATTGCTCACGATCCGTAGACCTACGGGGGCACGCCCCGGTACTCATCTCAATGGCGGCGCCCGCGACGTTGGACATAGTTTTTCCGCAGCGAACGCACGCCATGCCAGTCCTCTGTGTCGGTCTCAGCCATCGCACCGCGACGCTTCCGGTGCGCGAACACCTCGCCTTCGGCCGGGAGGAACTGGGCGCGGCCCTCTCCCCGACACAGCTCGGCCAGCTTCGTTCGGCGGGCATCGCCGAGCTCTGCATCGTCTCCACCTGCAATCGCACCGAGCTGTACGCGGCGGCCAGAAGCCCCCGGCTGCGCTACTCCGCCGTGCCGGAGTTTCTCGCCGACTTCCTGGTTCGCGCGCGCGGCATCGAACCCGAGCTCGTGCGCGCCTCCCTCTACGGCCACGCCGGAGTCGCGGCCATCCGCCATCTCTGCCGGATCGCCGCCGGCCTCGACTCGATGATTCTCGGCGAGGCCGAGATTCTCGGTCAGCTCTCGGCCGCGCACCAGCGCTCGGCCGAACGCGGCGCCTCAGGGCCCATCCTCGAGGCGGCGTTCACCACCGCGATCCGCGCCGGCCGCCGCGCCAGAGCCGAGACGGGCATCGGCAGGAATCCCATGAGCGCTGCCTCCGAGGCGGTTCGGCTGGTGCGCGAGTGCGCTCCAGCGTCCGCACCGATCCTCCTCGTCGGCACTGGTGAGGTCGCGCGGGTCCTCGGCCAGGTGCTCCGCAGCAAAGGCTACGGCAACCTCACCGTCTCGGGACGCACGGGCGAACGGAGTGGCGCCCTCGCGGAGACGATCGGCGGGCGCACCAGACCCTGGCACGAACTCGGCGCCGCCCTCCGCGAGGCGGATGTCGTGCTCACCTCGACCGCGGCTCCGCACGCCGTGCTCACCCGCGAGCTGGTCCAGCCCGCCCTGGCGCGCCGCGAACCGGGGCGATGGCTCACATTCGTCGATCTCGCGGTACCCCGGGACGTCGAGCCTTCGGTCGCGGAGCTGCCGGGCGTGCGGGTGCACAACCTCGACACGCTGCAGGAACGGCTCTCCGGCAATCTCGCCGACCGGCGTGAACAGATCCCGCTGGTGGAGGCGATCATCGAGGACGAGGTGCGCGAGTTCCAGGCGTGGCGCCGCGGCGCCGAGTTCAAGCCGGTCCTCGCCGCGATGCATGCGCGCGCCGAAGCGATCCGGCAGCAGGAGATCGAGCGGATGGCGCGCAAGCTCGCGGGCAGGGATCCCGACCTGCGGCGCCAGGTCGAGGCGCTCTCCCGGGCGCTCGTCTCCAAGCTGCTGCACGAACCCTCCGTGCGGCTCCGCAACGAGGCGGACCCCGCCCGCTCCCGGCTGTATGCGGGAGCGATCCGCGACCTCTTCGCCCTCGAGGTCGACCCGCGGGACGACGAGCCGGAGCAGGAGATCGCGTAGCGGTTTCAGGGGATGGCACGATCGCGCGTCCCCGCGCATGATTGGCGGCATGACAGACCTCTGGCGCGGGACGACCACCCTCATCACCGGCGCTTCCCGCGGGCTCGGCGCCGCCTTTGCCCAGGCCCTCGCGGCGCGAGGCACCCGGCTGGTGCTGGTGGCGCGAACGGCGACGCAGCTCGACGCGGTGGCCGCGGAGCTCAAGGGCGCGCCGGCCACGATCCTCCCCGCCGATCTCGCCGACCCCGCGGCGCCGGCCGCGCTCGTCAGGGAGCTCGAGGCACGGGGCATCGTCGTCGATCACCTGATCAACAACGCGGGGGTCGGGCCGCAGGGACGCTTCCAGGACCTCGACGCGGCCTCGCACCTCACCACGATCGACGTCAACGTGCGGGCCGCCACGGAGCTCGCCGCCCGGCTGCTGCCAGGCATGGTCGCCCGGCGACGCGGAGGCATCCTCAACATCGCCTCGACGGCCGCCTTTCAGGGGCTCCAATGGCTGCCGGTCTACTCCGGCTCCAAGGCGTACGTGGTCAACTGGAGTGAAGGCGTCTGGGTGGGACTGCGGGGAAGCGGGGTCCGCTGCTGCTGCTGTTCGCCCGGACCGGTGGACACGCCGTTCTTCCAGTTCAACGGGTTCACGGCCCCGCCGTCACAGTGGATGCGGCAGTCCCCAGAGGCGATGGTCCGTCGCGCGATCCGGGCGTACGAACGCGACGCCTGCCACGTGCTGCCCTTCCTGCCGTTCCGGCTCCTCGCCTGGGGCACCCGGATCATTCCCCGCGCCGCGGCGGCGCGGTTCGGCGCCTGGTACGGCGCGCCGAAGACCTAGTCCTGGCCGACCGTGCCCGTGCCGAGCCACTCCCAGAGGATCCCCCGGTGAACGACACCAACGCGCGCGCCTGCTATTGCACTCCCGGCCAGACCAGCTGCGGCACCTGCGAGCGCTGCGGTGAGCCGGGGCACACCCGCCACTACCCCGGTCCCGTTCCCTCGACCGGCGCCTGGTGCGACCGCTGCTACCGCATCGTCGGCATCCGCTACCGGGTGCTGAGCCTGGTGGTTCCGTTGCTGATCGCCGCCGGCATCTTCCTCGCCCTCCGGCTGTTCGCCCGCTAGCACCTTCCACCATCCCGTCACCCCACCAACCCACCGCCGTCCATCCCTGCTCCCTCCAGCGATCTAGCTCCGCCCGCCCAACGAGCGATGGTATTCGCGCTTCATTCCGGGGACATTGTGTCAGGGGAAGAATCTCGCCAGCGGTGACCCACGCCCCCGCCTGACACAGTGCCCCTGCCTCACCGGCATCCTGGTGAGCGGCGTGCGGTTCAATCCGGGAGGCGGCGATGGACGACGACAAGGTGACGATGGACCAGGCGCGCCGCGATGCGCAGCATGCGTCGGTCCGGGCCCAGATCGAAGGCAACGTGAACGCCGAGATCAAGGGCCGGGCGCAGACCGCGACCACCGGGCAGTCGGTGCGCGTTGCCCAGGTCGCCGACGAGTTCCGCGGCCGGGCCATCGACGAGACCGTCGCGAGCGAGCATGCCGTCGCCCGCTCCCGCACGGCCGCCAGGACGTCACAGTTCATCGACCTGGCCTTCTACCTCGTCTACACCCTCCTCACCGTCCGGCTGGTGCTGGCACTGATCGCGGCCCGTTCGGGCAGCGGCTTCGTGCAGTTCATCAATACCGTGACCGCCCCCCTCTACATGCCGTTCCGCGGCATCGTGCCGAGTCCGACGACCGAGGGAGGCTTTACCCTCGCCCTGCCGGTCGTGGTCGCGATCGTCGCGTACATGCTGCTGCACATGGGCATCAACAGCGTGCTGCGGCTGGCCGCGCACCGGAAGACCACCGTCTGACCCTGCATTCAAAAGGAGTGACCATGTACAAATTCGTCGCAGTTCTCGGGATCGTCGGCCTGGCCTCGCTGGGCACCACCACCACGCTCACCGCCCAGGCGCAGAGCTCCGTGAGCGGGAGTGAACTGGAGTCGGCGGTCGTCGCCGCCCCCGGCAGCAATCAGGCCGCCGTGCAGGGCTTCCTCCACAGCGAGCGGGTCACCGGCATCGCCAACGGCATGGGCGTCAGCACCGAGGAGCTGTCCAATCGCGTCAGCACGATGGACGAGGTCACGCTGAGTGATGTCGCCGCGCGCACCCGCGCCGGCCAGAGCGGCCTCGCCGGTGGTGACCAGACCATCGTCCTCGGCACAACGGCGATCCTGCTGATCATCATCATCATCATTCTGCTCGCAAACTGACGCTGAGCCGGTAGCTCGTGTGCGGAGACTCGTCCGCTCGATCGTTGCAGCAATTGGTTTCGGCCTGACACTGGGCGGCGCACCCGCGTCCGCCCAGTTGCCGTCTCCGGACCAGCACGATCCGTCCTCCCCACTCGCCGTGCCGTTTCTCGCGCAGTCGGAACTGCTCTGTGGCGGAGCGGCGGTGGCGATGGTCGAACGGTGGTGGGGCCGCCGCGGCGTCTATGCCGAGGACTTCTCCGCCATCGTGCGCCGGAGCGAACGGGGGATTCGCACGACCGACCTCGCCGACGCCGCCCGTGCCCGCGGGTGGGAAACCGACGCCTTCGATGGCAGCGCCGGGGAGGTACAGCGGCTGCTCGGTGCACAGCTCCCCGTCATCGCGCTGATCCGGGTAGGGCAGAATCGTTATCACTACATCGTGCTGCTCGAATGGGCCGGGAACCGGGTGGTCTATCACGACCCGGCGCTCGGCCCATCGCGCAGCGTGACCGAAGCGCGATTCCTCGAGCAGTGGGAAGGCGGGAAGCGCTGGGCGATGGTGCTCCAGCCCGCGGAGCCCGTCGTTCGAGTGCCAGCCCCACCGAGGCCGCTGACTACTGATTCCATGCCCTGCCGCCCCTTCCTCAACGAGGCGGTGGCCGCCGCAACCGATGGCCGACTCGATGCCGCCTCCGGTTGGCTCGCCGACGCGGCACGCGCCTGCCCCGCCGAGCCGCTGGTGCTCCGCGAGCTCGCGGCGGTCCGCTTCAAGCAGCGGCGGCTGCCCGAGGCGATCCGGCTCTCCGACGCCTACGTGATCCGTTCCCCCGACGACGCACTCGGCTGGCAACTCCTGGCCGCAAGCCGGTACCTCTCCGGCGACCGCGACGCGGCGCTGGCCGCCTGGAATCACGTCGGCGCGCCGACCGTGGACCTGAATCGGATCGACGGCGTGAAGGCGATCCGGTTCCGTCCGCTGCAGGACGCGATCGGCCTCCCGGCACAGTCGATACTCACGCCCGGCGCCCTCGCACTCGCCCGCCGCCGGCTCGACGACGTCCCCGCCGTCAGGCGGAGCAGCATCACCTATCAGCCAGTGGAAGGGGGACGAGTCGAGGTCCGGGCCGCGATCTCCGAACGACCGGTGCTGGAGCCGGCGTGGCGGCTCCTCGGTGCCGGTGCCCTGCGCGCCGTCACCCAGCAGGAGTTGATGCTGTCCGTCGCGTCGCCGACTGGCGGCGGGGAGCTGTGGAATGGCGCCTGGCGCTGGGAGCATGCCCATCCGCGTGCCTCGCTCAGACTCGATGTTCCGGCCGCTGGAGGGGTGCTCGACGCCGAAGGCGTCTGGGAACAGTTCCGCTTTGCGCTCGACTCGACCGCGACCGGGCACCTCAACGAGAAGCGCCACGCCGCCGGCCTCGGCTTCGGCGGCTGGATCACGCCGTCGCTCCGCCCCACGGCGGGGCTCAGGCTGGAACAGTGGTCGGGCGCCCGGAAGTACCTCTCGATGAGCGCCGGCACGGAGTTCCGCGCCGCGGGCGACCGCTTCACCCTCTCCGCCAGCCTCGATCATGGACAGGCGCTCGCGCAGCACCCCTCCTTCAATCGGGGGGGCGTCAGGGCGATGTGGAGTTCGTCGCTCGGATTGGAGCGCGCGAGCTGGTCGTCGCGAATCGGTGTCGATCTGGTCAGTCATCACACGCCGCTCGGCCTCTGGCCGGTCGCGAGTGGCGATCTCGGCTGGGCGATTCCCCTGCGAGCTCACTCTCGGACGACCGGGGATCTCCTGCCAGGCGCGACCGCCGGACGCAGCATGATCCACGGCGGTCTCTCAGGGGATCAACCCGTCTACCGCTGGGGACCGTTCACCTTCGCGGTCGGCGTGTTCCTCGACGGCGCCGAGATTCTCCATCCCGCCGACGGCTCGAGTCGGAATCGTCTCTATCTGGATGCCGGCGGCGGGCTCCGGATTGCCCTCCTCGATGGCCGACTCGGCGTGCTCCGCCTCGATCTTGCGACCGGGCTGCTCGACCGCAACACCGCGCTCACGATCGGAATGCAGCAGGAGTGGCCGCCGCGTTAGGCGTGACTCATCGCTCCTTCGCGCATCATTCAACATTCTCTCATTGGACGGTTGCTACCGTACGCCACGGATTCTTTCACCCATGGAGGTAGCGATGTCCAAATCTTTCCGTCTTGTTTCACTCGCGGCGGCGCTGGTTGCCATCCCGACTCTCCTCGCCGCACAGGGCAAGCCGATCGAACTCGGCGTTGATGCCGGGCTCACCTATCGGTCCAACAGTCCGCACGTCACCACGATCGGGATTCCGATCCAGGATCTCCGCGTCGGCATTGGCGTCACCGACAAGATCAGCATCGAGCCGCGCGGCTCGCTGAACTATGTGAAGGTGCAGAACACCAAGTCCGCCTCGGAGATCGAGATCGGCGCGGGCCTGCTCTATCACCTCAAGGGCCTCAAGGAGGGCATCTACATCCGGCCGTTCGTGAGCTACGATCACATCAGCTCGGGCGGCTCGTCCGCCTCGCAGTTCACCGCCGGTGGCGGCATCGGCTACAAGGCCGGCACGGGCGGAGTCGTGGGACGGTTCGAAGCCGGCTATGCCCACGCCTTCGAGACCAACACCCTCGCCAAGAGCGACAACATCATCGTCCTGCTCGGCCTCTCGGTGTTCACCAAGTAAACCTGAGCGGATTCTCCGCCCCGTCCCCCGGGGCGGCACTCAGGAATCAGCAGGCCCCGCGACGGATCCCGTCGCGGGGCCTTCGTTTGCCGACCTCCGCCATCGGCGTATGGCGGTGGAGACAATTCCGCAGCACCTTTCCCGGAGGCGCGGCAGGTTCAAACCGCGCGAGCGGCCCCCTTCGGCACGAGCACCGCATGGCGAGCACCCTGAGCGTCATTCCCACCCCCCGAGAACCGGGGCTCCGGGCCTTTGCCCGCTGGTCCGCCCTCGTCGCGGTGCCGCTCCTGCTCGCCTGGCTCCTCATTCGGCCGGAGAGCGCGCTCCGGACTCTCTGGTACATCGTCATCCCGGTGCTCCCCGCCACCTTCTTCATCAGCACCGTGCTCTGGCGGAGCATCTGCCCGCTGGCCACCCTCAACGAGCTCGGCAACCGGATCGGTACCCAGCGGACTCCCTCGAGCGGGACCCTCCGCGCGCTCGGCATCGGCGGCCTGGTCCTCTTCCATGTGCTCGTCCCGGCGCGGCACTTCGAATTCAATCAGCACGGCACGGTCCTGGCCGCCGTCGTCGCCCTCGTCGCGCTGCTCGCCCTCCTGCTCGGCGCCCTCTTTCCGGTGCGCTCCGCCTTCTGCAACGCCCTCTGCCCCGTCCTCCCCGTCGAACTGCTCTACGGCCAGGCGCCACTGATGCAGCTCGAGCGGGGCCGCTGCCAGAGTTGCGAAGTCTGCACCCCCCGCGGCTGCATCGACCTCGCAGAGCGGAAGGCGATCCCGCAGCTCCTCGGCAGCACCCGGAAGAGCCTCCGCTGGATCGGCACGCCGTACGGCGCCTTCTTCGCGGCGCTGCCGGGATTCATCGCGGGGTACAACCAGGTGCCGGACGGCCCGCTCGCGAGCGCGCCCGCGATCTATGCCACCACCCTCGCCTGGTCGCTGCTCAGCCTCGTCGTGGTGGCTCTGGCCGTGGTCGCGCTGCAGCTCACGTCGCAGCGGGCACTCCCCCTGGTCGCCGCGGCGGCGGGCGCACTCTACTACTGGTATGCAGGGCCGGCGATCGCCCGGCAGTTCGAGACGGAGGCGTGGCTGGGGATGGCGGTGCGGCTCGCGGGAATCGGACTGGTCGTCTGGTGGACGACTCGCGCGCTGGTGCGGCCGACCGGCGAGGCGGTGGGTTAGGCCGGGGTCGAGGCCCGCCGCTCGAGCTCGGGGCTGCGCCCCCTCTCGAGCTCGCGGCTGAAGCCGCGGCTCGGCAGAGGTCAGTAAACTGACCGCAAACTCGCGATCTCGTCGCTTCAGCGACATCTGCCGAGCCGTCGCTTTAGCGACGAGCAGGCCCCCCAGCTCGGGGCTGCGCCCCCTCTCGAGCTCGCGGCTGAAGCCGCGACTCGGCAGAGGTCAGTAAACTGAGCGCAATCTCGTGAGTCGCTTCAGTCGCTGGCCGTCGCTCAGCGCACGACGCGCGTCAGCCTCCGGGTCGTCGGCACGCTGCCGAGCGGCAGGAGCGACAGGGGAACCCGGCGCCCGTCCTCCGCCAGCCCTTCGCCGGTCAGTACCATCGGTGGTGAAGCGAAGGGGTGCGCGCTCGCATCCGTCCCGGTCGTGCTCGCCGCGAAGCCGAAGCCGCTCCGCTGCTCCGACGCGGGCAGCGCTGCCGCCCCCGCCAGGGGCACCGCCTCGTACTCCACGTCGCGCAGGCCACCGGGATACTCCCGCAGCGTCACCGGGTGCGAGGCCACCGGTTCGGCGTAGAGCAGCGCACCATGCGCGAGCGCCACTTCGCCATTCACCGCCGGCACGATACGGACGTCAGGCGTGAGACTGATCTCGACCCGATCGCCAGGTTGCCAGTTCTTCTCCACCCGCACGAATCCTCCCCGCTCTTCGATCCTGGCCCCAGTGCAGCGCACCACGGTCCCGCCGGACCAGCCGGGATTCCGCAGCCAGAGCGGGATGCGCACCGGTGTCTTCGGGCGCACCTCGAAGGTGATCGTCCGTTCGAACGGATAGTCGGTGTGGGAGATGATCTCGATGTCGGTGCCACGCACCCGGGTGCGGAGTCTGCTCGGCCCGTGGGTCATCGCCGCGAGGCCACCATCCGGATGCCGCATCCAGAGCGCACGGACATGGTGTCCCGCGATCTGGGTCGCGTTCGGGGTGCAGCAGACGGCCACATCCGCATGCACCGGAGACAGCTTCTCGCGCCGCTTGCCGTCCCGGTCCCGCCCTCCGCACAGCGCCCGGTTGTCACGGGTGAGATAGGAGATCGCGGTGCCGTCAGGGAGTCGCGCGCCCTGCGCGGCGTTGAAGAAGAGCCGCTCGATCCAGTCGCCATAGGCCGGGTCGCCACTCGTCCGGTACGCGGACGTGAGCGTCACCAGGATCTCCTTGAGTGCGCAGTACTCGTACCGCGCCGCCGAGGGATCAGGCGCCGCATCCTCGATCCACTCCTGGCTCACCGCACCGCCGCTCGGCAGGGTGTACCGCGCAAGGGTGTGCATCGACTGCCGCGCGGCGCGGGCCAGGTCGGCGCGTCCGCTGGTGGCGGCGAGCCAGATCGGCACCCGAAGGATCTCGTAGGTGTGGACGCCATGGTCGCTCCAGCGGGCGTCGGGATCGAGCAGCGTCTGGAGGCTGGTGTCCGTCCTCGGCACCGCCGCATTCCAGGTGTCGTAGAGCCACAGCGCGAACTCGGGATACGTCGCGTCACCGGTATGCTCGTACAGCGACTCCATGACATCCACGAACATCAGGTCGTGGTTTTCCTTCCATGTGTAGGCGCCGGGCGCCTGACGGAGCGCGCGCATCGTGGTGCGGGCCGCCCGCTCGACCGCGCGGAGGACGGGGGCCGAGTGGGTGAGCTCGGCCCAGGCGAGGAGGCCACGGAGGAGACAGGTCTGGGTCCAGAGATCGCCCTCGCGGGTGTAGCGGAGGTCGGGCGCGTAGGCGCCGAGATACCCGTCGGGATCCTGTGAGGCGAGAATCACCGCCACGTAATCTCCGGCGCGGGCCATCGCGTCGGGCTCACCGGTGAGCCCCGCGAGCATCATGTGGCCCGCGCGCCAGTTCCCCTCGGATTCGCCATTCCACCAGGGGACGCCGTCCTGATTGGCGAGGTTCATCGCCTGGCGGCTGTTCCGGGCGGTGGTGAAGATCCCGCTCGAGACTTCGGTGGAGAGGCGGTCGAGACGGCCCGCGAACCCGCCGTCCAGATCCTGCAGCATCTGAGCGCGGAGCCAGCCTTCGGGACGGACCGCGCCGAAGGGGAGCCGAGAGAAGACACCCTCGCTCGCGTTCGCGCCGCCCGGCAGGATCCGCCGGGCGTCGAAACCGGAAAGGCTCATGGTGGCGAGTGACGCGAGCTGCAGCCAGTCGCGACGGTTGAGGTGGGAGTGAGCCATGAGGCGGAAATTACATCGGCCCCGGCTACTCCTCCATCACGAGACTGCCGGAGAGGTGCCGGAGCAGCAGCCGGGCCCGCGCGGCCTGCCATTCCAGATCGAGCTCCGCCGCCCGGGCAGCGAGGTAGGCCTGCCGGGCCGCGAGCCAGGCGAGGATGTACGTCCCGCGCTGCGGCGCCACCTGTTCGGCCAGCGCGAGCGCCCGTGCGGCGCGCGCCAGGGCGCCCTCCCGCAGCACTCCCAGCTCGGTATCGGTCCGGGCGAGCGTCAGCAGCGCCTCGGTCACCTGCCCCGCGATCTCCCGGTGCCGCACCTCGAACTGCGCATCGGCGTTGAGGCGTTCCGCCTTCGCCGCGCGGATCTCGCTCCCCAGCCGGTGCCACGACGGAATGTTGAATCCCAGCGCGACGCCGAGTCGCCACCGGTCGCCCACCGTGGCGGCCGGACCGATCTCGAGCGTCGGCCAGCCCCGTGCCCGGGCCAGACTGATCTCTTCGGTCGCGCGCAGCGACTCGTGCTGCAGCCGGTGTGACTGCGGATCGGTGGCGAGCGCCGTCGCCAGCGCCGCCTCCGGCGCGGTGAGCGGCGCGATCGAGTCGAGGTCGCCCTGGAAGTCGATGGGTGTCCCCGGGTCCTGCCCCAGGGCGGCGTTGAGGCGCGCCTGTGAAATGGTGTACTGCATCGCGGCGCCCATCCGCTCGCGATGCGCTTCGTCGAGGCTGATCAGGGTCTGAAGCTGCGCGAGATCGGCGCCCTTGTCCGGTTCCTTCCCCGGCGCCACCGCATCCACCGTGTGCTGCGCGAGGCTCTCCGACTCCATCGCGAGCAGGAGGGTGCGGCGGCTCCGCATGCCATCGGCGAAGCGCTGCGCCGCTTCCAGCAGCACGGCCCGCTGGTCGGTCTCGGCATCGGCGGCGGTCGCGGCCACCTCCTGCTTACCCATCCGCTTGAGGGCCGACCCCTCCCACGGCCAGCGGAGCGGCTGCAGCAGCTCGAGACGGCTCTCCGTCAGGCGCGCGGTCGCGATGTGGATGCTGGGGGTCGGGTAGCTGCTCTGTTCCGCGGCCCGGGCGCGCGCCGCACTCACCCGCGCCGACCCCGCCTTCCAGATGGGGTGATCTTCGCGCACCCGGCGGCGCCTCCCGCCATCGCTCGGGAGGTTGATGCGAGGGTCCCGCCGGTTTCCCGGGGCCCGCGTTACTTCATCAGCTTCCGGCTGAAGTAGGTGTACTGCAGCGCGTCCATGAAGGCGCGCTCCTTGATGTTGGCGCCGGAGCCGTGTCCCCCTTCAGTCACTTCGTAGAAGAAGTAGGGGAGGTGCATCGCGGAGAGCTTCGCCGCGAACTTGCGCGCATGCTGCGGGCCGACCCGATCGTCCTTGGTCGTCGTCCAGACCAGCGGCTCCGGGTACTTCACCCCGCGCCGCAGGTTGTGGTAGGGAGAAATCGAGGCGAGGAAGGCCCGCTCCTCCGGAATCGACACGCTGCCGTATTCCCCCACCCACGACGCCCCGGCCTGGATCTGCTCGAAGCGCAGCATGTCGAGCAGCGGCACCTGGATGTCCACCGCGTGGAACAGCTCCGGATGCTGGGTGAATTCCACGCCCATCAGCAGACCGCCGTTGGAGCCCCCTTCGATGCCGAGGTGCCGCGGCGAGGTCACCTTCCGGGTGATGAGGTCCTGGGCGACGGCAGCGAAATCGTCGTAGATCAGCTGGCGGTTGGTCTTGAGCCCCGCCTCGTGCCACGCCGGGCCGAACTCCCCGCCACCCCGGATGTTGGCGAGTGCGTACGCACCGCCATGCTCGAGCCAGAGCTTGCCGAGCGTGCCGCTGTAGGACGGCGTCAGCGAGACTTCGAAGCCGCCGTAGGAGTAGAGGATCGTCGGCGTGGTGCCGTCGTACCGCATCGCCTTCGGATGGACCAGGAAGTAGGGAATCTTGGTCCCGTCCTTCGAGGTCGCCTCCCGCTGCTCCACCACCAGCCGCGATGCATCGAACTTGGGCGCGACCGCCTTCACGGTGGTCGCCGCGCCGGTCGCGGCATCGATGTGCACTAGCGTCGTCGGCGCGAGAAAGCCGGTCACGGCGACATAGGCATCGCTGGCGCGATCGTCGGAGGCCACCAGCGAGATGGAAGAGTTGTCCGGCAGGTCGAGCTGATGGCGGGACCAGCCGCCATTCGCCTCCGGCGTATAGATGAATGCCCGGCCCCGCACATTCTCGGTGCTGGTGACGAGCAGCCGGTCGTGGGTCGTCGCGGAGCCGTCGTAGCTCTCCCTCGGACCCGGGACATAGACGTTGGTGGGCTTGAGGTGCTCCGGGTCGGCGAGCGCTTCGGCGAGATCGACGGAGACCAGCGAGCCCGCGCTGAAGCTGGCACCGTTCGAATTCCAGTTGTCGGCGAGGTGGATCAGCAGCCGGTTCTGGAGCAAGCCCGCGGGATTGGCCTTGAGCGGGATGCCCAACTGCTTGAGCCCCGCCGGGGTGAACAGCCGGAGTTCCCGTTCGAAGAACGAGACGCCCCGGTAGACGCCGAGCAGCCGATGGCCATCACCGTCGGTGATGGCGAAGGGACCGGCCGAGACATCGGTCGTCGTGCCGCGGAAGATCTCGGTGGCGCTGGTGAGCGGCTGCCCGCGCGCCAGCGTCTTCACGATGAAGGCGTAGCCGGACGCAGTGAGGTCGCCGGGCGCCCACTCGCGCGCCACGAGCAGGGTGTCCTCGCTCGCCCAGGCGACGTTCTGCTTGCCGCGGGGCAGTACGAAGCCATCGGCCACGAACTGTCCCGTCGTGAGATCGAACTCCCGCTCCGTCGACGCATCCTCACCACCGTCCGAGAGCGAGATCAGGCAGCGGGTGCGGCTCGGCGAATCGCAGTCGGCGCCGTGCCAGATCCAGTTCTTTCCCTCCGCGGTGGCGAGCGCATCGAGATCGAGCACCGTCGTCCAGGCCGGTTCGGGATTCGCGTAAACTGCGAGCGTCGTGCGGCGCCAGATCCCGCGCACATGCTCCTGATCCTGCCAGAAGTTGTACGCCAGGCCGTTGATGATCTCCGGATAGGGGATCCGGTCCTTCGCCTCCCCGATCTTCAGCGCATCGGCGTAGAGGCCGGCGAAGCGGGCATCCTTCTGCAGGACGCCGACGGTCTTCGCGTTCTCCGCCTGCGCCCACTCGAGGGCGCGGGTTCCGTTCAGCTCCTCGAGCCAGAGGAAGGGATCGGCGGAGGAGTCGGCGGCCTGCGCCGGCGCGCGGGTCGCAGCGACGAACAGCAGGGCGAGCGTGCTGAGCGCGGAACGGAACCGCATGGTCACCTGGAGTGTCATGGAGGGGATTGGGTGTGGCTGGTGAGACAGAGGCCTGGGGATCGAAGGTGGGTAAAAAGGGGGAAAGACGGGAAGGCTGGTGGTGAACAGGGCCTCCCCGCCAGTCCGCCTTCCCGCGCTACCGCTCCGGCATCCAGATCGCTGTCTTCGTCACGGCAGCTCGCGTCGCCACCAGCTCGTATGCCGCGACGGCGCCGCTGCTCGTCAGGCCTTCGACCACGTAGTATCCGCCCGGCAACCCGCTCACCGAGAAGTCGCCCTGCGGGCCGCTGGTCACTCGCGCGAGTTCGTCCTGCGTCGCCTGACCATTCCGGAGCACGTTGTGCATGATCCGGATGGTGACCCCGGCGATCGGCGGCGCCATGCTCACGGCCCCGGTGTCGGTCGGTACCCCGGTGCCGGCGCGATAGACCAGCCCCTGGATCGTGACCGCATTCGGGAAGCCGGGCGCGGTCGTCGTGTCGACACCGGGCTTCGGGTGGAAGGTGGCGCTCGACCCGCCACCGTTCGGCGCGATCGGATTCGCGTGAGTCCCCTCACCGCAGGCGGCAAGGGTGATGAGACCGAGTGAGAGCATCAGGATGGAATGTTTCATCACAGAACTCCGGCGGCGATGGTGCGGTGGCGATCTGACCATCCAAAGATATGGTCCCGCAGCGCGACCGGGAGGGTGGTCGATATTGACGCCACATTTTCCGGATCTACGCCCTCTGTCTGCTCGTTCGGCTCGACGAGGCGGGCCGGCTCACGGCGGAAACCCGCGCCGCCATCGGCGGCGACTGCCAATATGAGAAGTGGTGGGAGTTCTTCGCGACGACGTACGGAATTTGAGCGGTGCCTGGTTACCGGAACCCGATACCGCTCTAGGTGGCTCGACCGGTGGGTCCCTCCGGCCGCTCGGCTTCCTCTCATCGAACGGCAGGGCAATCGGGTGAGGGAAGCAACGCGGCCTCCAGGACCACACCGGGACTCGCCGTGCCGATCCCGCCTGTCCGCCTTCCCGCCCATCCGCCCGATCGCCACCCCTCTTTATATAGGCCGGAACAGTTCCGATAGCGGCAGGGTGAATGGCGCCTCTGCACCGGCGGGGTGCCAGGAGAGCGTTTCAATTTCCGTAATCGGCAGGTCATCCTCCGGGTGCCAGACCTCCACCGAGTGGGCCTCGGGGTCGATCACCCAGTACAGTGGCACGCCCTGCTCCTGATACAGCCGCCGCTTGGTGAACCGGTCGGCGCGGAGGGATGATGGCGAGAGCACCTCTGCCACGAGCAGCACATTGCGCAGCGCGAGCCAGTCGAGTCGCCGTGCCTCCTCCAGCGGGACCACGAAGAGGTCGGGGGAAACCAGCACATCCCGAAGTCCCCAGGAGAGGTCCGATCGCGAGCCGTAGGCGTGGCCCATCCCTTCCCGACGCAGATAGGCGCGCACGGTCTCGAGCAGACGGATGCCCACCTCCTCGTGCCAGGGCCGAGGGGAGGGGCTCACCAGCAGCTCCCCGTGGACGACCTCGTAGATGTTGCCGTCGTCGGGGAGGGCCCGAATCATATCGGCGGTATAGTAGATCGGCGCAGCCATGCCCATACGGTACGCTCGGCGGCGAGAGTGAGGCAAGAGGGGAGCATGCGCCACGCTAAAGCGCCGTCCTGACGGAACGCGTACCCGAAGCGGCGCCGAACCGATCAAATATCCGGATTGCTCAATCCAGAATTACCGTCCCACCGCTCTCCCCGCCCCCATCCGCCCCCTCGACCTCAGCACCCTCGCCACCGGCTCCTCCGCCCGCGCCACATCCCGCGGCGACCCGCCCCACTGCGCCTTCCAGGCGCGCCGGAGCTGCAGCGCCGAACTGAATCCCGCCACCTCCGCGGCGCGCGACACCGTGGCGCCCCCTTCGAGTAGCTGCCGCGCCCGCTCGAGCCGGATCGAGCGCAGGTACTGCAGGGGTGAGACGCCCGCATGATCAATGAAGAGCCGGAGCAGGTGCCGGCCCGTCGCGTTCCCCACCGCGGCGAGCGAGGCCATGTCCCATTCCTTATCTGGACGGGAAAGGATGGCGTCCTGCACCCGGTGCACCGCCGGATGCAGATGCCGTCGGTGCATCAGATAGGGCGAGAGCTCCGGGTCCCGCGGCGAGCGCCGGAGATAGACGACCATGTCCTCCGCCACCTCCCCCGCCAGCGCCTCGCCGCACTCCTCGGCGATCAGATGCAGCGCGAGATCGATCCCCGCCGTGATGCCGGCGCTGGTCGCCACCGGGCCGTCCACCACGAAGACCCGGTTGTCGATCACCTCGGCACCGGGTGCGAGCGTCTTGAGTGAGGCGAGCAGCTCGTGATGGGTGGTGCAGCGGCGCTGCGATAACAGCCCGCCCCGCGCCGCGAGCAGGGCGCCAGAACAGATCGCGAGCAGCCGATGCGGCGACTCCTCCGCGAGGATCGCCTTCCCCACCCGATGCCTGAGCCACTCGGCGATGGCGGTGATCGCGGGCGTCACCTGCGCGAGCTGCGCCGTCGGCTGCCCGACCAGCACCACCCAGGTGACCGGACCGAGCCGCTCTGGCAGCGGGTCGAGATTCACGAGCCCCAGGCCAACCGAGGTCGGCGCGTTGGCGACGGGGCCGGTGTACCGCAGCCGGAAGCGCGGCGGCAGTCCCTGCGCCTTCCGGTGCAGGTTCGCCAGCCGGAACGCCTCCGCCGGCCCCGCGATGTCGAGCAGGAGCGAGTGCGGGGCGATGACGAAGAGCAGATCGATCAGGTGCGCGCGTGCGATCATTTCAGGACATGGTCGAGGTGCCCCACGATACGTCCCCGACCCGCGGAGCGAAATAGCCAGGCCGCCTCGATGTCCGAAAGTGCGCGAAACCTGTCCCCCACAGCCAGCGCCGGCGGCGGGCCCATGTCCTAGCTTGGTGCTCGACCCGCGCGGCGGAACACCCCGTCCCCCGCCACCGTGACCTCGAGAGGCACCGATCATGTTCCGACATCCGAGCCGCAGCATCACCGGGCAGGTGGCCCTCCTCGCGCTGGCGATCACCACTCCGCTCTCCGCACAGTCGAGCGGCGGTCTGTCCGCACCGGGCCGCGAGGTGGACGCGAGCATCCGTCCCGGCGACGACTTCTTCACCTACGCCAACGGCGCCTGGCTCAACGCCACCACGATCCCCGCCGGCAAGGATCGATCGAACGTGCGGACCGAGCTGACCGAGCTGACCCGCCTGCAGGTGAATCAGCTTCTCGATGCCGTCGCCACCGCCCCGGCGGGCACCGCCGCCCGCCAGGTCGCCGACTACCGGAGGGCCTGGCTCGACGAGGCCACGATCGAATCGCGCGGCCGAGCCCCGCTCAAGCCCGAGCTCGAAAGCATCGCGCAGATCCACGACAAGACCGCGCTCACCAGCTTCCTCGGCCACCGGCTCGGTGCCGACGTCGACCCGCTCAACTGGGGCATCTACCGCTCCGCGCGCCTGCTCGGTCTCGCGGTGGAGTCCTCGCTCCACGGCGAGAAGACCAACGTCGCCTTCCTGCTGCAGGGCGGCCTCGGCCTCCCCGACCGCGAGCCCTACCTGAGCACCGATTCCTCGGCCCAGGCGCTCCGCACCCAGTATCAGCAGTACATCGGCCACATGCTGACGCTCGCCGGATTCGATCGCGCCGAGCGGCGTGCGGCCGCCGTGCTGGCGCTCGAGACCGCGCTCGCGAGGTCGCAGGCGACCCAGGCCGCTTCGGCGCACGACTACAACGCCGACAGCATCTGGACCCGCGCCGACCTGGCCCGGCGCGCACCGGGAATGGACTGGAGCCTCTACCTGCGTGAGGCGGGGCTGGGCGGCGAGAAGTCCTTCGTGCTGTGGCAGCCCTCCGCCGCGACTGGACTCGCGGCCCAGCTCAAGGCGACGTCGCTCGAGACCTGGCAGGACTATCTGCGCTTCCACCTGCTGGATGAGTACGCCGAGGTGCTGCCCCGAGCCTATGCGGAGGCCGCACGCGACCTGCATGGCGCCGCAACCGGAGCGCCTGACGACAGCCCCCGGAGCGAGCGCGCCATCGCCGCGACGCAATCCGCGATGGGCGCCGCACTGGGCCGACTCTACGCGGAGCGATACTTCCCGGCGGAGCAGAAGGCGCGGGTGAAGCGGATCGGCGCCGACGTCATCGCGGCGCTCTCCCGGCGGGTGGAGCAGGACACCTGGATGTCGGAGCCGACGCGCCGGGTCGCGGTCGAGAAGCTCCGCACCCTCTATCTCGGCATCGGCTATCCTGAGCGGTGGGAGGACTTCTCCGACCTGGTGGTGGATCGTCAGGATGCGCTGGGGAATCTCCGCCGAGTGAAGGAGCGGAGCTATCGTCACGCGCTCGCGCGGCTGGGACAGCCGGTGGACCGGACCGAGTGGTGGATCGCGCCGCAGATCGTCGGCGGGATCCTCATGTTCCAGCAGAACGAACTCACCCTGCCGGCGGCGCTGCTGCAGCCGCCCAAGTACGACCCCGCGGCCTCCGAGGCCGAGAGCTACGGCGCGATCGGCGCCATCATCGGCCATGAGGCGAGCCACTTCATCGATCCGCTAGGCGCCGAGTACGATCTCGAGGGACGGCTGCGCCGGTGGTGGACCTCGGCCGACAGCGCCGCGTTCCAGACGACGGCGGACGCCCTGGTGCAGCAGTTCTCCAGCTACCACCCCTTCCCCGACCTCGGCGTCAACGGGAAGCTCACCCAGTCCGAGAACGTCGCCGATCTCGCCGGCCTCTCCGCCGCCTTCGAGGCGTACCGGTTGAGTCTTGGAAGCCGCGCCAGCGACAGCGCCTACGTGCGGGCGCAGGACCGCGCCTTCTTCATCGGCTTCGCGCGGAGCTGGCGGAGCAAGATGCGGGAGAGCGCCTTCCGCACCCAGCTCCAGAGCAACGATCACGCGCCGGAGATCTACCGCATTTCGACCGTGCGGAATCTCGACGCCTGGTACGACGCCTTCGACGTAAAGCCGGGCGACCGGCTCTACCTCGCGCCGGCGGCGCGGGTGCGGGTCTGGTAGCGGCGGCCCGCATGCGCGTCACCGTCTGCGAACTCCCGCAGGAGCCGTCGGCGCTGGCCGCGGCGTGGAACGGCCTCTGTCGCCATGTGTCGGACCAGGGCTCCGAGCTGGTGCTGCTGCCGGAGTTCGCGATGGTGGATGCGGTGTGGGAGAGGGAGCGCTTCGATGCGGAGCGGTGGGCGGCGGCGATGACGCAGGGGGACACGCTGCTCGCCCGGCTTCCCACGTTAGGCGCCGACCGGATCGTCGGGACCCGGCCCACCGCGGAGGCGGGGCGGCGATTCAACGAGGGCTTTCTCTGGTCGACCACCGGCGGACTGGCGGCGCTCCGGAGGAAGTACTTCCTGCCGGCGGAGCCGGGCGGCTGGGAGACGGCCTGGTTCGACCGCGGCGACGCGGCCTTCCCGGCGTATCAGTCGCGCGGAATCCGCTTCGGCCTCAACATCTGCACCGAACTCTGGGCACTCGAGAGCTACGGCGCCTACGCCGCGCGCGGCGTGCAGCTCATCCTCTCGCCGCGGGCTACCTCATCGGCAACACTCGCCAAGTGGTTCGCGGCAGGCGTCGTTGCCGCCGTGCGCTCGGGGGCGTACAGCCTCTCCTCGAATCGGGTCGATCCCTCGGGCGCCGGGGGAGGTGGCGGCTGGATCATCGCGCCGGATGGCGAGGTGCTCGCGCGGACCAGCCCCGAGTCGCCGTGGGTCACGGTGGATCTCGACTTGGCGCGCCAGGCGGAGGGTAGGAACGGGTATCCGAGGTATGTGTTTGGGTGACCCCCCGAAACCTCCTCCCCTCCCGACCCGTCATGCGCTATGTTTCACGATATATCGCACGTAATCACTCAAGACATAACCTGGACGACATATGCGTAACCATCATGATGACTGGGGTTTAGGGGAGTTCTTCGCGGAACTTCGCGGCGGGAAGTGGGGCCAGTGGGGCCCGCAGGGCGGGCGTCGGCGCCGGGGCGGGATGTTCGAGTCGGGGGAGATGAAGTTCGTCATCCTCCGCCTCATCCGGGAGAAGCCGAGGCACGGCTACGAGGTGATCAAGGCGCTCGAGGAGAAGATGGGTGGCTGCTACACCCCCTCCGCCGGCACGGTGTATCCCACCCTCCAGCTCCTCGAGGACCAGGGCTACATCCGCGCCGTCGACACCGAGGGGAAGAAGGTCTACCACATCACCCCCGAGGGGGAGCAGTACCTCAACGAGAACAAGGACCTGCTCGACGAGATCTTCGACCGGGTGCGCGACACCGTGCGCGACATCGCCGGCGGCTCGATGGGGGAGATGAACAGCGCCTTCGCGAACGTGGCCCGCGCAACCTATCGCCGCGCCTGGCGGAGCGGCCCCGATCATCCGACGCTCAAGGAAGTGGCCGAGATTCTCCGCAAGGCCGCCGCGGACATCGAGCAGGCGTGGGAGCCGAAGGCGGGCGGACCCACGTAACCCCGTGGGCGCGCACGGCCGTAGGCGCGCACGGCCGTGCGCGCAAACGGCCGTGCGGGCCCACGCGCCCGTGCCCTACGAATCCCCCTCCACAAACGCCTTGAGTCGGGCCGCCGCATCGTCCCACTGCGCGGCGATCTGATCGAGGTACTGCCGCGCCTTCTCGAGGCGCTTGAGCTCCAGCGAGAAGACCCGCTCCCTTCCCTGCTTCGCGTCGCGCACCAGTCCGGCCTCCTCGAGGGCATCCAGGTGCCGAGTGATCGCCTGCCGCGTCACACCGGTGCCCTCGCTCAGACGGGTGATGGAGAGCGGGCCCTCGGTCGAGAGACGCCGGAGGAGCCGGAGCCGCGTGGCATCGCCGAGTGCGGCGAAGACCGGTGCGGCCGCCGGGTCCTGCAGCGCGAGCGCGCCGCGGCTAGCCGACATACTTCGCCAGCTTGGCCGACTGCGCCTTCCACCCTGCGGTGTTCTTGCTGAACGCCTCCGCGCGGCGGAAGAGCGGAATGCCGTCAAAGCCCGACTCGGTGATCTGGATGGCGGTGCCGGTCGCGATCTCCTCGAGGCGGAACTCCACCAGCGTCATCGGCTCGGCCGAATAGTCGATCTTGGGATCCATGGCATACGGGCGCCAGCGATAGGAGAAGAGCCCCTCCGGCTGCATCTGCTCGACCGCGAAGATGATCGTCAGCTTCTCGCCGTTCGCCCGCGTCATCACGCCGTGCACCGTGACGCCGGGAGTGAACGGGCCGTCGATCGCGACGCCGAACCAGGTGCCGAACTCCTTCGAGTCGGCGAGAGCGCGCCAGACGCGGGCGCGGGAAGCCTTCACTTCGATGCGGGTGTCGATCCGGTCGGTGCTGCTGGGTGTCTGGGACGGGCTGGGGGTGGCGGTCATGCAGGGCTCTCTCCCCGGAGGGGGCGGTGAGTGTGGCGTGGAATCATGCAACCTTTCTGTTGCGTATTATAGGGCGGCGTTCGGAGATATGCAATAGGAAGGTTGCATATAGTGCCCCACCTTACCGCACGGTCACCAGCGCCGGCGCGGTGATGAGCGCCACGCCGTTGAGGGTCGCGGAGACGGTGCCGCTGCCGGCAGTCCCCGCAGTGAAGATCGCCGTATAGTGGTTGCCTGACAGATAGGCCGCCGGACTCACGCTGCCGAGCGATACCGGCGCCACCACGAAGACCACGGCGAGCCCCGGATCCGCCACCGGATTGCCGAAGGCGTCGTACAGATCCAGCGCCACCATCGTGGCGTCACCCGATGCCAGGGTGTCGACCACGGTGCTCACGACCGAGGTGCCGATCGACGCCGGGCCCGGGAAGACCGTCACGGTCGGAAGCGCCGTGGTCACCGGGACTCCATCGATCGTAGCACCGATCGTGGCCGGGGCTCCGGCAGCCATCCCGACAAACCAGGCGCGATAGCTCCCGTCATCGGCATTCACGGCCGGCCGGAACACCCCGCTGCTCGCGCCCGACTGGGTGAAGGCAATCACCGTCGGCCGCTGGCCGGTGACGAGCGACCGCCCGGCGGCGTCCTTCCCCACCAGCGTGATCAGCACCGAGTCCCCCGCCGTCACATTCCCGCCGGAGACCGTCACCAGCGACTGACTCGCCGCGATCGTCCCCGCCACGACTTCGACGGTGGGAAGCGGTGTCACGACCGGCGTGCCCTCGATGGCGGCGGTGATGGTGTCGAATGCGCCGGGCTGCACAGCGGTCCCGACATAGCTCGTGAGATAGGTCCCGTCGTGGTGATCGACGGTGAGGCCGACATGGCCATGCGCGCCCCGCACCCCGAAGCCGATGGTGCGGCCGCCGGTGAGCAGGCGGTTGCCGGCCGAGTCACGGGCCTCGAGCGTCACGATCGTATACGCGCCCGAATCCACCTGGGAGCGGGAGACCGTCACGATCGAGGCGTGCGGCGAGATATCACCCGGCACCACGGTGATCGTGGCCGGCGTCGAGGTCACCGGGACGCCGTCCACCGTCGCGTCGATAGTGACGGCACTGCCGGCGATCAGCCCGGTGAAGGTGGCGATGTAGGAGCCGTCGCCCTGGTCCACCGTGGAGCCGATGTGGCCGGTGCTGCTGCCGCCGCTCGTCGCAAAGGCGACGGTGTGCGGCGCGCTGACCGGGCAGCCGCGCTGGTCGCGCGCGAGCAGCGTGATCGTGGTGCTGACCCCCGAGGGGAGGGTGGCGTGATGCACCGGGTTGTGGGCGGCGGTGGTGTCGTTCACCGTGACCACCGTGACCGACGGCGACGGCGCCCCGGCGCTGCAGACCACCGTGACGGCGGGGAGCGCCGACGAGACCGCGATGCCATCGAGCGTGGCGGTGATGGTATCGGCGGCGCCGGCGGAGTCGGCGACGTACCAGGCGGTGTAGCGGCCGTCGTTGTGATCGAAGTAGCCCCGGATGATGCCGACGCCGGTGCCCGGCCGTCCGCGCCGCGCAAAGGCGACAGTGCGCCCGCCACGAATGAGCCCGTTGCCGAAGCTGTCGCGGGTGGCAAGGGTGATCATGGCCGAATCGCCGAGCGGAAGCAGCCGGCTCGCGACCGTGAGCCAGGAGGAGTCGGGCGCAAAGGCGCCGGGAATGACGGTGATGTGCGGCAGGTGCGAGACGCCGGCGGTATCAAGCATCTCGATCGCGCTGCTGTCGTTGATCCGGGCGCCCAGCTGCGTCGGCGTCCCGGCGCGGACGCCGGTGAAGCTCGCGCTGTAGCTCCCGTTCGGCTGCAGGCTGGCGGCGCCGATGATGCCGTTGCTGGTGCCGCCGCTCGCGAGGTTGAAGGTGACGGTGACGCCCGAGGTGATCGGGGTCCCGAGCTGGTCCACTACCATCGCGATGAAGCTGGTCGTTTCGCCGGCGGCCACAGTGTCGCGGCCCACACTCACGGTGGACTGCTGCGGCGTTGGCGGCAGCGAGCGGATCACCACGGTCGGGTACGGTCCGCCGACCGGAACACCGTTGAGCGTGGCGCCGATCGCGACCGCAGTCCCCGCCGCGGTCGAGGTCAACTGCGCGGTGTAGCTGCCGTTGCCATGATCGACGGTGCTGTCGATCGTCCCGGTGCCCGTCCCCGGCCCGCTGAGGACCTGGAAGACCACCGTCTCTCCCCCGCTGGTCCGCGGAATGCCGAGCGAGTCGATGACCCGAAGCGTCGCCTGCACCCCGTCACCGATGGCGATGCTGTCGGTGGAGAGCCGGAGGTACGACAGATGCGCCGCGACGCCATGCGCCACCGTGAGCACCGGCAGCGCGCCGGCCACCGTGGCGCGGTCCACCGTGGCGCCGAAGGTCAGCGGCGTCCCGATGGTGCCGGCGGTGAAGGTCGCCGTGTAGTGCCCGTTGCCATGATCGGTGACGGCGCTCATCGTCCCGGTGCTGGTCCCGCTGGTGACGACGAACTGCACTCGGCTCCCTCCCCTGCCGAGCGGGTTGCCGGCGGCGTCGCGGGTGACCAGCTCCAGCGTCGCCACGCCCCCCACCAGGATGGTGGCGGGCCGGACCTCGATCGTGGTCGAGGCGATCGCGATCGGACCCGGCACCACCGTGATCGTGGGAAGCGGCTGAGTGACCGTCTGACCATCGAGCGTGGCGGTGATGGTCGTCGCCGTCCCCGCACTCTGGCCGGTGAAGCTGGCGGTGTAGGTCCCGTCACCCTGATCGGTGACGGGACTCAGGGTGCCGGCGCTGGAGCCGCCGCTGGTGCTGAACACCACCGTGTGTCCGCCGACCCAGATCCGCACGCCCCGCTGGTTCCGGCTCTCGAGCGTCACATCCGCCAGGGTGCCGGAGACCAGGGTATCACGGGAGATCGTCACCACCGACTTGAGTGCCGACGGCACCGGGGTCGGGCCCGTGGAGTCTTCCTCACAGGCGAGACCGGCGACGAGTGTCAGGCCGACGGCCAGAAGCCGGCGACGCGCTTCATGCGATGAGAACAGAGGCAGGGTGAACATGGTCACCTACCGGCAGCTGACCGGGAACGTGGTCGTCGCCACTGCACCGGCACTGACCACCACAGTTCTCGGATTCGGTCCACTCACCTGGCAGTTGCCCGGGACAGTGCGCAACCGCACGACGTAGCTCTGCGGCAGGAGACTGCTGAAGCTGGCGCTGCCGCTCGCCGCGATCGGCTGATTCAGCCCGATGCTCCCTCCCTCGACCTGCACGGTGTATCCGGCGGGCATGTTGCTCCCCGTCGTCGCAGTGGTCACGACCAGGTCACCGGTCGTCGGCAGCCAGGTGTTCGCGGTGGCCGGCGGACTGCGCGGCCCCTCGAGCCCGGCCCCATTCACCGCCGAGACCTCATAGCTGTAGGTCGTGGCCGGGGTGAGACCAGCATCCGCAAAGGCGAGCCCGGTGGTGCTGTCCACCAGCGCGCCATCCCGATAGATCCGGTACAGCGCGATGCCGCTCTCCGCATCACCAGCGGCGCCCCACGCCAGATCGACCTGCGTGCCGCTCACCGCCGTGGCGCTCAACCCACTCGGCGCGCTCGGCGGGGTCTGATCCTGGAACGTGCTCACCGTGACCGCCTGACTCGGCGGCCCCTCGATCCCCGCGCCGTTCACCGCGGTGACCGTGTAGACATACGCGGTGTTCGGAGCGAGCCCCGGATCACTGAAGCCGGTCGTGACGCTGTGGCCGGCGAGCGTGCCGTTCCGGTAGATGTTGTGGCCCTGGATCCCGCTCTCCGGATCGGTCGCGGGCGCCCAGTCGAGATCGATCTGGTGATCGCTCACCGCCCTCCCGCTCAGTCCACTCGGCGCCGACGGCGGGGTGAGATCGCCCGACGTCTGCACCGTGACCGGCTGGCTCCGCGGCCCCTCGAGCCCCGCGCCATTCAGCGCCGAGACCTCGTAGGTGTAGGTCGTGCCGGGGGTGAGGCCGGCATCGGCGTAGCCGAGTCCGGTCGTGCTGTCGGTCAGGGTGCCGTTGCGGTAGATGCGGTAGCGCAGGATGCCGCTCTCCGGATCACCGGCGGCGGTCCAGTTGAGGTTCACCTGGGTGCCGCTCACCGGTGTCGCCCGGAGACCGCCCGGTGCGCCGGGCGGCGTCTGATCCGGCAGCGTCGTCACCACGAGTGCCTGACTCGGCGCCCCCTCGAGGCCGGCGCCGTTCACGGCCGTCACCGTGTAGCTGTAGCTGGTGTTCGGGGTCCGGCCCGCGTCGCTGAAGCTGGTCGTCAGCGAGGTCGCGACGCGCACACCGTTCCGGTAGATGTTGTAGCCCTGAATCCCGCTCTCCGGATCCGACGCGGCATTCCAGCCCAGATCGATCCCGGTGCTGCTCACCGCCGTGGCACTGAGGCCACTCGGCGCGCTCGGCGGCGTCACGTCGAGCGTCGTGGCCGTCACCGGACCGGCCTTCGGTCCGACGAGCCCCTGCCCGTTCAGCGCCGCCACCTCATAGGAATACGCCGTGCTCGGCGTGAGCCCGGTATCGGCAAAGCTCGCGATCGGCGTGCGGCCAATCTCGATCCCCTCGCGATAGACGAGATACTGCGTCACACCGGTCTCCGGATCGGTGGCCGGCTGCCAGGCGAGGTTGATCCGGCTGCCGCTCACCGGCGTCGCGACGAGCGCGACCGGTGCGCTGGGCGGCGTGGCGTCGAGCGTGCGGACCTGCAACGCCGCGGTCTTCGCGCCCTCGAGTCCGGCGCTGTTCACCGGCGACACCTGATAGCTGAAGAGGGTGAAGGGCGAGAGCCCGAGATCGCTGAAGCTCGCGGTCGTGCTCGAGTCGCGGAGCAGGCCGTCGCGATAGATCCGATAGAGCACCACACCCGTGCCGGAGGCGGCGGGGTTCCAGGCGATGTCCACCCGGTTGGTGTCGACCCGGGTCGCGGCGAGACCGGTCACCGGGGCCGGCGCGGGGCAGCTCACCTGGAAGGTGGCGAGCGTCGAGTCGCGCGCACTCATGAAGCGGTTCACCGGGAGCGGCGCGATGCAGCTCGGTTCGACGTCGGCGAGCGAGACGGTGATGTCGCCCGCGGGCACACCGGCGATGCCGACGGTGTCGTTCACCGTCGCGTGCACCGTGTCGGGAATACCGATGGCGGGGGTCACCACGATGTCGTAGCCGCTCGGGTCGGTGCCCGGCCCGGTGGTACGGGTGATCACCTGCAGCCGCTCGACGCAGCGCAGCGCGAAATCGGCGCGGGCGGTGTCACCGGGGAAGACGGTGACCAGTCGCGAGAAGGTCGAGATGTCGCTGCAGCGGTTGGGCACGCTGCCCAGCGTCACCGTGTAGCGCCCTGGCGCGCCGCTCGCGTTGTAGAGCGGGATGAGTCCGCTCACCAGCGCGCTGTCACCGGCGAGGGTCGCCGCCGGCTGGGCCGGCACCGTGTCGATCGCGACGGCGGGCGCGAGGAGCGGCGTGTAGCGGATCGTGTCGGAGACCGGCGCCGGGTCGAGATCGATCGTGCCGGCGCGAAGCGTCAGGTGCCCGAGCGGCACGCAGGTCACCATGTACTGGGAGACCACCGTGTCGCCCGAGAGAATCACCATCTGGTTGGTCGCCGGCCGGGCGACCGCGCAGTTCCGCCGGACCCCGTTCAGCGTGGCATCGAGCCGGCCATTGCCGCCTCGGCGCGGGTTGAGCGGGATGAAGTCCTCGAGCACCGTATCGGCGGCGGCCAGGCCGCCAGGGATCACCACCAGTTCCGGCGTGTCGGCGCGGCCGACGCCGGTGGTGTCCTGGCGCTTCACCGTCACGGCGTAGCGCGGCGGCTGGTCGGGGCCGGTCGTCGTGGTGCGGATCAGCAGATCGCCGAGCGGGATGCAGTGGGTGTGGAAGAGCGTATCGGCCGCGGTGCCGCCGAGGGCGATCAGCTCGCTCGAGGCGATGGCGAGGGTGTCCGGGTTGGGGAGGCTGTCGTAGCAGTTCCCGGCCAGGCTGGTCAGCATCACCTGGTGCGGGAAGCTGGTGCCGGAGCGGATCAGCGTCAGCGTCTGCGTGCCGTTAGGCGCGATCACCGCATCCACATTGTCGTGGCTCAGGTCGCGGATCTTGAGCAGCGGCAGGGTGTCCAGGAACGCCGGCCGGAGCCGGAGCCCGATGGTCGGCGGCAGGTCGGCGCCGGTGGTGATGGTGCGGACCGTGAGCGGGCCGTCGCTGAAGTTCCGGATCAGGCTCCGGGGCCGGATGAGCGGGATGGTGAAGCCGGTCTGCAGCAGGTCCTTCTTGCCGAACAATGAGAACTTGGCGCCGATATTCAGGTTGAGGCCGAGGACGACCTTGGTCTCCCAGTCGAACGAGGTGGGGGTGCCGCCGGTGAAGCCCAGTGCGGCGGTGGCATCCGCCTCGGCGTAGGGTTCCAGGTTCACGTACGGTCCGGCGACGCCGTAGACCAGCACGTTGAGTTCCGGCACCACCGCGATCCGGATCGAGGCGGCGCCTTCCACGCCCTGGAACTGCGGGGCGGTCGCATCGAAGAGCGACGTGGCGCCGGAGACCGGCTGCCAGCCGCTGCCGCGGATCCACTGCACACCGGCTGCAACGCCGACCCCGGCCTTGAACCGTCCGGAGAAGACCGTGCTGGCGGTGACGGTCGGGGTGAGCTCGAGCGAGATCTTCTTGGTGAAGATGAACAGCACCGGCATCGGCCCGATGAACGTCACATAGGGGCGCTGCTGCTCGATGAACTTCTGGCTCTCCTTGCTGTACTTCTCGGTCACGTTGCCGCTGCCCGTGACGGCGAGCTTCATCTCGTAGTTGTCGAGGTAGAGGCCGAGGTCGCCGCGGAGGATCGCGTGCAGCTCCTTGAGGCTGAACCAGCGGATGCGGGCGCCGACATCGATGCGGGGGAGGAAGTCGATGCGCCCCTGCTTCACGGTGAAGTCGAGGGTGCCGGCGACCTTGCCGCCGAGCTTCAGGTTGAAGTTGAGACCGTCGAGGGTGCAGCAGAAGCCGGCGTTGGTGAGGTGGACGCCGGGCGCCATGTAGACCGTGGTCCACGGCCCGACCCAGCCTCCCTGTCCTTCGCGGAGTGCACCGGCGCTGGCGGCGTCGGTGAAGGCGGTGTTCTCGAAGCCGCCGTCCTGGACCGCTTCCTCGACGTAGGCCTCGGTCGTCTTGAGGGTGAGCTGGCTGCCGGCGACGTCTTTGTGCAGCACGCGGCGCAGGTAGCCCTGGCCCTGGGCGCCGACGATGATCGTGCCGGAGTCGATGTCGGGGGCGGGGCCGCGGATGATCTGGAAGATGTAGATGCCGGTCGTGTCGTTGAACGAGATGAGCTGCACGCTGGTCGAGTCGAGGATCCGGGTGCAGGCGCAGAGGGTGGTGACCTGCACCGTCACGTCGGTGTGGCCCGACTTGCCGCCGGCGGTCGCGGTGATCGTGGTGGCGCCGACCGAGTCGGCGGTCACGAGCCCGGTCGCGTCGATGTGTGCGACCAGTGGCGAGCTGCTCGACCAGGTGATGGGTTCGGTCTGCAGGTCGCGGCCCGCGGAGTCGAGCACCTGCGCGATCATCCGGACGGTATCGCCGGGGGCGAGGTAGAGGGACGTGGCGGTGACCACGACCTG
>JBGATI010000018.1:0-118474 GCA_044229245.1 Gemmatimonadales bacterium
GGCGAGCCGAGTGGCTCGCCCCGCTGGCGTTCGTGGGGGAATCGCGATCAGTTGCCTGACGGTGCCTTCCACCCATTGTTCGCCGGGGTGACGTCCGGGAACTGGCTGTCGGGGTTCACGGTGGCCGCGATGACCGGCTTGTCGGTCGGGATGATCGCGGTGTACTTGTCGCCCTTGTACCAGATCTCGACCGGGTACTTGTAGAGCTGGGTGGTGCTGTCGGCGAAGGTCAGCTGCAGTTCGACCGGCATCACCTGCTGGCCGGCATTGCGCAGGTAGACCCTCGTCTGGGGCTGGCCGTTCCGGCCGGGGCGCTGCGAGACCGAATCGACGGCCTGGTCGAGCGCCGAGGTCGTGAAGAACCAGCCGCGCCAGAACCAGTCGAGGTCCCTGCCGGAGACGTCTTCGATCGTGCGGAAGAAGTCGGCGGGCTGGGGATGCTTGAAGGCCCAGCGGTGGGCGTACTCGCTGAAGGCGGCGTCGAAGACATCGGCGCCGAGGACCTTGTTGCGCAGCACGTAGAGACCAAGCGCCGGCTTGATGTACGCCAGGGCGCCGAGGTTCCCCTCGGTGCGGAAGCGGTTGGCGTAGGTCATGATGGGCTGCGCCGTCGGGGCCTGGTCGTTCATCAGGGCGAAACGCGCCTCGCCGATCCGCCGGCGGGTATCGTCGCGCTTGAAGTACCCCTCTTCGGAAAAGATGTTGATGAAGGTGTTGAAGCCCTCATCCATCCAGGCGTAGCGGCGCTCATCGGAGCCCACGACCATCGGGAACCACATGTGGCCGATCTCGTGGGTGATGACCGCGTAGAGGCCTTCCTTCGTGTCGTCCTTCGCTTCCATCGCAACCATCGGGTATTCCATGCCTGACACCGGCCCCTCGACCGCGGAGATCTGCGGGTAGGGGTAGCGGAGCCAGCGGGTGCTGTACTCCTGGATGGAGGCGCGGCTCATGTCGGCGCCGTCCTTCCAGGTCGCGATGGCGGAGGGGCGGTAGTAGGCGTTCGCCTGGATCCCGTCCCAGCTGCTCGCATCCCACAGATACTCGGGGCTCGCGGCCCACGCGACGTCGCGGACGTTCCGGGCCTGGAACTTCCAGGTGATGGTGCCGGTCTTCTTCGGGCGCGCGGCGCCGGAGGTGAGATCGGCCTGGGTCACGATCGGGGTGATGCTGTCCGACTTGAGCGCCGCCGCGAGCCGGGCCCGCTGCGTCGGCGTGAAGACCTCGAGCGGGTTCTGCACGGTGCCGGTGCCGGCGACGATGTAGCCCGCCGGGACGGTCACTTCGTAGTTGAAGTCGCCATACTCGAGGTAGAACTCGCCCTGCCCGAGATACTGCAGGGTGTTCCAGCCATTCACGTCGTCATAGACGCACATCCGCGGATACCACTGCGCCAGCTCGTAGAGCGAGCCATCGCGTCCCATGCGGTCGGCGCCATGCTCCGGGATGAGGAAGCCGTAGGCGATGTCGAAGATCGTGGTGGCGCCGGGAGCGAGCGGGAAGGCGAGGACGACCTCCATCATGGTGTCGTCCACCCGGGTCTTCACCGGCGCCGGCCGCGGCGCGAGCTGCCCGACCTTGCCCCGGCTGGGACGAAGCCCGCTCTCCATCGCCTGGGTGAAGCTGCTGATCTGGAAGCCGCCGTCGAAGCCGGCCCCGCCGAAGCGCCCTTCCTGGGAGTTGAGGTAGGAGCCCACGCTCCCCTTCCGGAAGAGATTCTGATCCACCTGCATCCAGACCCGCCGCAGGGTGTCAGGCGAGTTGTTGGTGTAGCGGATGCTCACCGTGCCGTCGAGCCGCTTGGCCGCGGTGTCGAGGGTCGCCTTGATGGTGTAGTCGGCGCGCTGCTGCCAGTACTTCGTGCCCGGGGCGCCATTCGCGCGGCGGAGGTCGTTGGCCGGGGGCAGCGCGAGGGGGCTGAAGATCCCCGTGTCTGCGACCGGCGCCCGGAGGTCCCGCTGCGGTGCAGGCGCCGACGGCCTCGGACCGCCCGGCGGAGCGGGGGTCGGGGGGGGCGGCGGGTTCTGGGCGGCGAGCGGGGCGGCGACGAGCAGGGTGAGAAGGAAAGTACGCATGATCCGTCCTGAAGAAACAGAGAGGGTGGGCCCTCGGGCCCATCCGGGGATGACGTGCCGTCTCTGACGCAGGGAATCTAACCGAGTTTCGTTCTTTGCTTCCCTTCGTGCCCGGGACATATTGTCGCCAGCCATGACCGAGCCGACCGGCCTCTACCTGACACGCGGACCCCTGCAGTGGGCCATCGATCACCGCCCGGTCTCGATCGGGCGGCAGCCGGAGTGCGACATCACCCTCGGCAGCGAGAAGGTCTCCCGGGTCCACGCGTACGTGGTCCCGACCCCGAGCGGCCCACTCATCGTCGACCGGAGCCGGGCGGGGACGTGGGTGAATGGCGAACGGATGCAGGCGCCCTGGGTGCTTGCCGACGGCGACCTCGTCGACATCGGCGGGCTGGTGCTCCGGGTCGAGCGGCGGCGGGGTCGCAGCAGCTCGGCGATGGAAGCGGGTGTACGGCCGCCGGGGGCAGGGGGGAAGCTGGCGGCCTGGATTCGCCGATATGGGCCGTCGGAAATCCTCGGCACCATCGTGGCCGTGGGCGCCGCGGTGGCGGTGGAACAGGCGACGGACTCGCCGGTGCTTGCCGGGTATGTCGCCACCGCCGCGGAGACGGCGGTGTTCTATGGGGTGATGTTCCTGCGGGAGAGCGTACGGGCTGCGCACCGGGCCGGGGTCGCCGGGAAGCCCTACGGGAGCAGAGACCTGCTGCCGGTCCTCCGCAACATGCTGATGGAATTCGGGGTCGCGGAGGCGCTCGATGCGGGGCTGCTGCGCCCGCTGCTGCTGGGGTTCGGACTCCGGTGGATCGGCGGGGGTCTGGGGGCGCTGGCTGGGAAGCTGCTGGCGGACGTGGCGTTCTATGGGCCGGTGCTCACCATCTACGAGTGGCGGCTCGCCCGGCGCGCGGCCGCCGATCAGGTCGACCGGCGGCGGCGGACCACGGGAACCTATGTGCGGGGGGAGGGCTAGCCTCGGGTCGCGGTCCCGATTTCGTGTGGACAACCTTTCCCACATCACATTTATAGCCTCGGGAGCGTCACCCCGGTCTGCTTCTGGTACTTCCCCGCCTTATCCTTATATGAGGTCTCGCAGATATCGTCCTCATCGGCCTCGAAGAAGAGCACCTGGCAGATCCCCTCGTTGGCGTAGACCTTGGCCGGCAGTGGCGTCGTATTGGAGATCTCGAGCGTGACGTGGCCTTCCCACTCCGGTTCGAAGGGGGTCACGTTGGTGATGATGCCGCAGCGGGCGTAGGTGGACTTTCCCACACAGATGGTCAGCACGTTCCGCGGAATCCGGAAGTACTCGACGGACCGCGCGAGCGCGAAGCTGTTCGGCGGCACGATGCAGACCGGTCCCTCGAACTCCACGAAGCTCTTGCTGTCGAATTCCTTGGGGTCAACGATCGCGGACAGTGCGTTCGTAAAGATCTTGAATTCGGGCGCCACCCGCATGTCATAGCCGTAGGAGGAGAGCCCATACGAGATCACCCGGCGGCCGGCCCCGTCCACCTGTCGCACCTGGGACTCGGTGAACGGCTCGATCATACCGGTTTCCTTCGCCATACGGCGGATCCAGCGGTCGGACTTGATTGACATAGACCTGTGGGTTGGGCTGCCGGTGCGGCGGGGCGACTCGGCAGGACGGGGGACGACGCGCTCGGTGGCCGCAGAATATAAGCCTGCCGGGCGCGCGAAACAGAGCATGTCGCGCCGGAACCCCAGTTTCGGAAGATTCCAGGGGTACCAACCTGAAGGAGTCGGGGTTACTTTATTCGCGCCCCAAAGTGAAGGAATTCACGAGCGAGGCTCCCTCCATGCTGCAGGCTTACATCCCGGTGTTGTTAGTGGTGGCGTTCGTAGTCGCCAACGCCATCCTCATGCTGGGTGTGTCACACATTCTATCCGCGTACCGTCTCACTCCCACCAAGCTCGCGCCCTACGAGTCGGGCATGCCGGTGCTCGGCGACGCGCGCGAGCGGTTCAGCGTGAAGTTCTACCTGGTCGCGATGCTCTTCATCGTGTTCGACATCGAGACCGTCTTCATGCTCCCCTGGAGTGCGGCGTTCAATCAGCTGACCGCGATCCGCGGCCTGCTCCTGGTCGAGATGTTCGTCTTCGTGGCGATCCTCGCGATCGGGTACTTCTACATCTGGAAGCGCGGGGCCCTGCAATGGGACTGACACTGCCGGAGGGTGGGGCGGGGACCGAGGTCTCCGCGATGTCGCCCAACTGGGTGACCACCCGGCTCGACTTCCTGTCCAACTGGGCCCGGTCGAACTCGCTCTGGTCGATGCCCTTCGGCACCGCCTGCTGCGCGATCGAGTTCATGGCGAGTGCCGCCAGCCGGTTCGACATCGCCCGCTTCGGGATGGAGCGGATGAGCTTTTCGCCGCGGCAGGCCGACGTGCTGATCTGCGCGGGCCGGCTCCCCTTCAAGCTCGCGCCGGTCATCCGGAAGATCTGGGACCAGATGCCGCAGCCCAAGTGGTCGATCTCGATGGGGGCCTGCGCCAGTTCGGGCGGCATCTTCGACACCTACACGATGGTGCAGGGGATCGACACGATCATTCCCGTGGACGTCTACGTGCCGGGCTGTCCGCCGCGGCCCGAGGGGCTGATCTACGGCATCCAGCTGCTGCAGAAGAAGATCCGGGGTGAGAGCTTCCTCGACGAGGACCTGCGGCAGGAGCACCTGGTCGGGGCGGACGGCCTCTTCCTGCCGGCCCGCAAGATCGACGAGGTCTCCGAGCCGTTCGGCAACTCCGTCCACCAGACCCGGTCGGCGTGATGGGGGCCTCACCAACCGTCGCCGCACTCGAGGCCCGGTTCGCGGACGCGGTCCTCCGGCACGAAGTCTCCTGCGGCGACACGATCGTCTACGTGGCCCCTTCGCGCAGTCACGAGGTGCTCGCCTGGCTCCGCGATGATGCCGGCCAGCTCTTCAACTACCTCACCGATGTGACCGCCGTCGAGTACCGCGACATGGAGCGGCCGCTCGAGGTGGTCTGGCAGCTCCGTTCGCTGAGCCGGAAGACCGACCTGCGGGTGAAGGTCGAGCTCGACAAGGCGGGGCCGCTGGTGGTCGACTCGGTCTACGATCTGTGGAAGGGCGCCGACTGGCTGGAGCGCGAAGTGTTCGACATGTTCGGCGTCAGCTTCACGGGGCATCCCGATCTCCGCCGCATCCTGATGTGGGAGACCTACGCCGAGGGCTTTCCCCTCCGCAAGGACTTCCCGCTGCGCGGACACTTCAGCCGGGCCGAACAGACTCGTCAGGCACTCAACGCGAATCCCGAAGCGCACTACTCGCTCGAGGAGCTCTCGATCGCCGAGGCCTACAGCGAGCTGCCGACGGACATGAAGGAACGGCTGAGCCAGGGCGAGCGCGGAGGGGTCAAGTGAGCACGCGTACCCTCGAGGTGAGTCTGTCCACGCCGGGCCTCGATGCGCACGGCCAGCCGAGCCGCGTGCCCCTGGGCGTGGCGCTGCCGGAGCACCGGGCCGCACAGGATGACATGGGCAGCGAGCACATGCTCATCAACATCGGCCCCCAGCATCCCGCGACGCACGGCGTGCTCCGGCTGGTGGTGGAGCTCGATGGCGAGACCGTCGTCCGGGTGGTGCCGCACATCGGCTACCTCCACTCGGGCTTCGAGAAGCTGGGCGAATACCGGCACTACAATCAGATCGTCCCGCTGACCGACCGCACCGACTACCTCAGCCCGATGGCGAACAACGTCTGCCTCGCGCTGGCGGCCGAGAAGCTGATGGGCATCGAGATCACGGAGCGCTGCACCGTGCTCCGGGTCGTCGCCTGCGAGATCAGCCGGATCATCTCGCACCTGGTCTGGCTCGGCACCACGGGGATCGACCTCGGCGCCTTCACGCCGTTCCTCTGGCTCTTCTACCAGCGCGAGCGGCTCTACAACCTGCAGGAGTCGTGGACCGGCGCCCGGCTGACCACCAGCATGGCGCGGGTCGGCGGCCTGATGGCCGACATCCCGGACGGGTTCGAGGCGGGGCTGCGCGACTTCTGCCGCACCTTCCCGAAGACGCTGAACGAGACCGACGCGATGTTCACGCGCAACGCCATCTGGTGCGGGCGCACCCAGGGCGTCGGCGTCATCAGCGGCCCGGATGCGATCAACTACTCGCTGTCGGGGCCGATGCTCCGGGCCAGCGGCGTCGACTACGACGTCCGGAAGGACCGGCCCTATCTGGGCTACGACAGTTACGATTTCGACGTGCCCATCGGCGAGCACGGCGACATCTACGACCGCTACCGGGTGCGGCTCGAGGAGATGTACCAGTCGGTGCGGATCCTGGAGCAGGCGCTCGATCGCCTCGAGAAGCTCAAGGGCGCACCGATCAACGTCACCGATCCCCGGGTCATCCTCCCGCCCAAGTCCCGGGCGATGAGCGACATGGAGGCGATGATCTACCACTTCAAGCAGGTGATGGAAGGGGTGAAGGCGCCGGTCGGTGAGGCGTACCTCGGCGTGGAGAATCCCAAGGGCGAGCTGGGCTACTACTTCGTCTCCGATGGCACCGCCAAGCCGGTCCGCTGGCGCATCCGTCCGCCGTCCTTCATCAACCTGGCCTGCCTGCCCAAGCTCTGCGAAGGCGTGCTCCTGTCCGACGTCATCGCGATCAACGCCAGCATCGACATCGTCATGGGAGAGATCGACCGATGAGCGGCACCGCCCACTCGGCCGTCCAGGACGAGAACTACCAGCCCGTCTTCGTCGGCGACGCCAAGGCGAAGCTGGAGGTCCTGTTCTCGAAGTACCCCACCAAGCAGGCCTGTCTGCTGCCCGCGCTCTGGATCGTGCAGGAGCATCGTGGCTGGATCTCCGAGCGTGCGGTGGGCGAGGTGGCCGAGGTGCTCGGGCTCACGCCGGCGTACGTGAAGGGCGTGGTGACGTTCTACACCATGTACCACACCCATCCGGTCGGGCGCCATTTCATCCAGGTCTGCACCACCTCGCCCTGCAACATCTGCGGCGCCGAGGAGGTCACGAAGGCCTTCCTGAAGCACACCGGCTGCGGTGAACTCGGCGCGACCAGCGCCGATGGCCGCTTCACCGTCATCGAGGTCGAGTGTCTCGGGGCCTGCGGATTCGCGACGCCGGTACTGATCGACGACGACTTCATCGAGGGCGTCACCCCCGAGCGCGTGGCGGGCATCCTGCAGGGGTACAAGTAATGGGCTATCCGCATCCGAGCCACGCCAAGGAAACGCCGGTCCTCTCCAAGTACTTCGGGGATGCGGGCGCGCGCACCTTCGACGGCTGGGTGAAGCGGGGCGGCTACGAGGGGCTCAAGAAGGCCCTCGGCATGACCCGCGACCAGATCATCGAGGAGCTCAAGGCCTCGGGGCTGCGCGGCCGCGGTGGCGCCGGCTTCCCCACCGGGCTCAAGTGGTCGTTCATGCCCAAGGACGTGGTGAAGCCGCACTACCTGGTGTGCAATGCCGACGAGTCGGAGCCAGGCACCTTCAAGGATCGTGAAATCCTGCGCTGGACACCGCATCAGCTCATCGAGGGCTGTGCGGTGGGTGCGCATGCCATGGGCGCGGAGCGGGTGTACATCTACATCCGCGGAGAGTTCACCGCCGAGCACCGGATCCTGACCGCCGCGGTCGAGGACGCCTACAAGAACGGCGCGCTCGGCGCGAACGTGTTCGGCAGCGGACGCCGGATCGACGTCGTGGTCCATCGCGGGGCGGGGGCGTACATCTGCGGCGAAGAGACCGCCATGATGAACTCGATCGAGGGGAAGCGCGGCAATCCGCGGATCAAGCCGCCGTTCCCCGCGGTCGCCGGCCTGTGGGCCTGTCCGACCACGATCAACAATGTCGAGACCCTGTCGGCGGTGCCGCACATCCTCAATCGCGGCTCCGCCTGGTACAAGGGACTCTGTCTCAGCAGCCCCAAGAGCACCGGCACCAAGCTGATCTCGGTCTGCGGCCATGTGCAGAAGCCCGGCAACTACGAGATCACGATGGGCACGCCGATGCGGGACGTCATCTACGACATGTGCGGCGGCATGCGTCCGGGGCGGACCCTCAAGGCGGTCATCCCCGGCGGCTCCTCGGTCCCGATCATGACTGCGGCGGAGATCGAGGACTGCCCGATGGATTACGAGGGCATCGTCGCGAAGGGCTCGATGCTCGGCTCCGGCGGCATGATCGTGATGGATGACTCTACCGACATGGTCTACCAGATCATGCGGCTGGCCAAGTTCTACGCTCACGAGTCCTGCGCCCAGTGCACTCAGTGCCGGGAGGGCACCGCCTGGACCACCAAGATCCTGGAGCGGATCCTGGCCGGGAAGGGCAGGCCCCAGGACCTCGAGCTGCTCCTCGATCTCGCGGACAACATGACCGGCAAGACCATCTGCGTGCTCAGTGATTCCTGCGCCGCCCCCGTGGTGAGCGGCATCAAGAAGTTCCGCGGCGAGTTCGATGCCTATCTCAGCCGGATGAAGCAGCCGGCAATGGCGGGCGTGTGACGGATCTCGTCTCGGTCACCATCGACGGCATGACGGTGCAGGTCCCGAAGGGGACCAGCATCATCGAGGCGGCCAAGCAGGCCGGCATCCTCGTCCCGCACTACTGCTATCACCCCTCGCTCCCCTCGCCGGCGGTGTGCCGGATGTGTCTCGTCGAGGTGGAGAAGGCGCCGAAGCTGATGCCGGCCTGCGTGACGACCGTGGCCGACGGCCAGGTGGTCCACACCGACAGCGAGCAGGCCCGCAAGGCGCGCACCGGGGTGCTCGAGTTCCTGCTGATCAACCATCCGCTCGACTGCCCGATCTGCGACCAGGCCGGGGAGTGCGAGCTGCAGGACTACACCTTCCAGGAAGGCCGCGACGGCACCCGCTACGGCGATTACGCCAAGCGGTACAACCCGGTCGAGGACTTCGGGCCGGACGTGCTGTACGTGACCAACCGGTGCATCCTCTGCACCCGCTGCGTCCGCTTCATGGACGACGTCGCGGGCCAGCCGGTGCTCAACGTGACGGAGCGCGGCGACCGGGCCCACATCGGCATCGACGAGGGACACCTGCTCGATCATCCCTGGGCGGGCAACGTCGTCGACCTCTGTCCGGTGGGCTCGCTCATCTCGAAGGACTTCCTGCACAAGGCGCGGGCCTGGGATCTCGACAAGTCCGCCAGCGTCTGCACCGGCTGCTCGCAGGGGTGCAACGTGATGATCGACACCCGCGACAACACCGTCGTGCGGCTCCGTCCCCGGCCCAACCTCGATGTGAATCGGCATTTCATCTGCGATCACGGCCGGATGAACTACCGCTGGATGAATCGCGGGGACCGGATCGAGGCGCCGCTGCTCCGCGAGGGGAGCCGCCACGTGGCGACCGACTGGGCGCCGGCACTCGTCCGGCTCGGCGAGCTGGCGGCCAAGGGCGGGAAGGCCGTCGTGCTGGCCTCCGGCAACGCCTCGCTCGAGGCGCTCGGCATGGTGAAGGTGCTGCTCAAGAGCGCGAATGCGACGCTCGCCGTACAGGTGCCGATGGCGGATGCCGAGGAGCCCCTGGCTGGCGTGCCGAACCTGGCGCTCCGGCGCGAGCGCGCGGCCAACGGCGATGGCGCCAGGCTGCTGGGCTACTCCACCGACTGGCAGGCCGCGGTGAAGGCCGCGTCGGCGGCGGACCTGGTGGTCCTGCTCGACGTCACCCTGACCGACGCCGAAGCGGCGCTGGTGGGCGGGGCCATGGCGGTGGTGGTGCTCGGCACGCTGCTCGGGCAGGAACTGCCGGCGGCGCAGCTCATCCTCCCGGTCACCACGGTCGCCGAGGAGCATGGCACCTTCGTCAACCGGGATCTGCGGGTGCAGCGGTACCGCCAGGCGCGGACTGCGCCGGGGATGGCGCGACCGGCGTGGTGGATCGCCTCCGAGGCGGGGCGCTTCGAACCCAGCACGGCGGCCGAGGCGTTCGCGCACGTCGCGAATCTGGCCCCCGCGCTCGCCGGGCTCACCTACGACGACCTCGGGCTCACCGGTCGCGTCGTGCAGGCCGGCGTGCCGTCGCCCCAGGGAGCCTGAGCCATGACACCAGAACTGAAGGGGATGCTGCTCCTCACGGCGCTCAAGCTGATCGTGGTCTTCACCGCGACGGTGGTTGGCGTCGCGCTGCTCACCCTGATGGAGCGGAAGGTGTCGGCCTGGATGCAGTATCGCCTCGGCCCGAACCGGGTTGGCATCGGCGGCCTGCTGCAGCCGGCGGCCGACGGTGTCAAGAACATCCTCAAGGAAGAGACCTTCCCGGGCGAGGCGAACCGGGTGCTGTTCACGCTCGCGCCGATGATGTCGTTCATCCCGGCGATGATCCTCGGCTCGGTGATCCAGTGGGCCGCGCCGCTGCCGGTCAAGTTCGATTTCACGGTGCCGCTGCTCGGGCAGTTCCGCTACGACGGCCTGATGACGATGTCGGTCATCGACATCCCGATCGGCATCCTCTTCGTGCTCGCCATCAGTTCGACCGGGGTGTACGGCATCGCGCTCGCCGGCTGGAGCTCGAACAACAAGTATTCGCTCCTCGGCGGGCTCCGGGCGAGCGCGCAGATGATCTCCTATGAAGTCGCGATGGGGCTGTCGCTGATCCCGGTGATCCTGCTCGCCGGCAGCGTCTCGTTCACCGACATCATCCAGGCGCAGCAGCAGCAGGGCTGGTTCATCTTCCCGCTCTTCCTTGCCTTCTTCATCTTCCTGGTCTCGGGATTCGCGGAGACCAACCGGCTGCCCTTCGACATGCCGGAGGCGGAGTCGGAACTCATCGCCGGGTATCACACCGAATATTCGGCCATGAAGTTCTCGATGTTCTTCATCGCCGAGTATTCCAACATGGTGACCGTCTCGGCGATGGTCACCACGCTGTTTCTCGGCGGGTGGGGGATTCCCTTCGTCTCGGTGGATCCGGCGCCCCCGGGCCTGCTCGGCAGCCTGCATCCCGGCGCGCTCGCGACGGCGCTGACCGGCCTCGCGATGTTCCTCAAGGTCTTCTTCTGGCTCTTCTTCTTCATGTGGATCCGCTGGACGCTGCCACGGTTCCGCTACGACCAGCTGATGGCGCTGGGCTGGAAGGTGCTGATGCCGATCGGCCTCGCGTACATCATGCTGATCGCGCTGGCGATCTACCTCATCGACAACGTCGCGGGCGTCACGACGCCGATCGTCAAGATGGTCGTCCTGTTCGTGATCAACGTGGGGCTGGGCTTCATCGTGTTCCGCGTGTTCGACCGCGGCCTGCTCATCACCGGCTCGCGCCGCAGGAATGCGGCGGCCGGCGGTCTCGAGCGGGCGGCCTGAGGAGACTATGGCAATTGGCGTGAAGGTCATGAAGCGGCCCGTGAAGGACGTGAGCTACGTCCGGGCGACGCTCAAGGGGATGGCGATCACCTTCAAGAAGATGTTCGAGCAGAAGGTGACCATGGAGTACCCCGAGGAGAAGAGCGCGCCCGAGCTCGAGCGGGGCGCGTGGACCATCTCTCCCCGGTGGCGCGGAACGCACCGGATGCTCACCGACGAGCAGGGTCGCTCCAAGTGCGTCGCCTGCGGGCTCTGCCCCCAGATCTGTCCCGCCAACTGCATCAAGCTGGTGCCGGGCGAGGACGAGGAGGGGAACCGCTACCCCCTGGTCTACGAGATCGACGAGTTCCGCTGCGTCTTCTGCGGATACTGCCAGGAGGTCTGTCCGGAGGAAGCGATTCACGTCGGCGTGCATTACGAGAACGCCGAATACAGCCGGGACCGGTTCGTGTACGATCTGGAGCGGCTGTCGTCGCAGACCCATCCGGTCTCGACGCTCTGGGATCCCACCGACCCGAAAGGCGAATGATGACCGAACAGGTCTTCTGGTTCTTCGCCATCGTCGCGATCCTCTCGGCCCTGCTCGTGGTGACGATGCGGAGCCCGATCGCGTCGGCGTTCTGGCTCATCTCCACGATGCTCTGCCTGTCGGGGATCTTCTTCATGCTGCACGCGCCGTTCATCGGCGCAATCCAGATCCTGGTCTATGCCGGCGCCGTGATGGTGCTCTTCCTCTTCGTGATCATGCTGCTCAATCTGGGGCACGATCACGGCGAGTTCCGCCGGGCGCCGCTGTGGTTCGTCGCCGTGGTGCTGGTCGGGGTGATGGGCAGCCAGCTCATGCCGCTCGGCGGGTACAGCCGGGAGCGGATGGCCTTCGAGTACAGCCGGTCCGCGTCGCTGGCGGAGCCGGCGGTGATGTTCGACTCGACGATGTACGCGGCCGGCCTCGATCCGGTGCGCGCGACCCAGGCGCGGGGCGTCCCGGGGGACATCGCCAAGCCGCTCTTCGAGCAGTACCTGGTGCCCTTCGAGCTCACCTCCATCCTGCTCCTCGCGGCCATCGTCGGCGCGGTGGTGCTCGCCAAGCGGAGGATCTGATGCCCCTCGTCGGTCCCTCGCTGCTGCTCTCGGCGATCCTGTTCTCGATCGGTGTCGCCGGGGTGCTCGTCCGGCGCAACGCGATCGTGATCTTCATGTGCGTCGAGCTGATGCTCAACGCGGTGAACCTCACCTTCGTGGCGCTCTCGGAGGCCTACGGGCTGTCCGGACAGATCTTCGTCTTCTTCGTCATGACGGTGGCGGCCGCAGAGGCCGCGGTCGGGCTCGCGATCATCCTGGCCATCTTCCGCCACCACAAGTCGGTGGACCTCAAGAACATCAACCTGCTCAGGGGCTGATGCACCTCACGATCGCCCTCATCATCGGTCTGCCGCTGCTCGGCTTCCTGCTGAACGGCGCGCTCGCCCTCAAGCTGCCCGGCGCCAAGACCGCCGTGTCGCTCATCGGGCCCGGCGTGCTGCTCGGGAGCTTCGCCCTGGCGCTCAAGCTCTTCCTCGAGCTGAGCGCAGTCTGGGAGGGCACTCCGGACGCAGCCCAGATCGTTACCCTATGGAGCTGGCTCCCGGTCGGGGCGCTGCAGATCGACTTCGCCTTCCAGCTCGACCAGCTGTCGATGGTCATGCTCCTCGTCATCACCGGCGTGGGCAGCCTGATCCACCTGTTCAGCGTCGGCTACATGAAGGCGGACGACGGGTACGCGCGCTACTTCGCCTACCTCAATCTCTTCATCGCCTTCATGCTGGTGCTGGTGCTCGGCGCCAGCTTCCCGATGATGTTCATCGGCTGGGAAGGGGTCGGGCTCTGCTCCTACCTGCTGATCGGATTCTGGTTCACCGAGAAGGCGAACGCCGACGCGGGCAAGAAGGCGTTCATCGTCAACCGCATCGGTGACTTCGGCTTCCTGGTCGCGATGTTCCTGATCTGGCAGGCCTTCGGGACGCTGAACTACCAGGCGGTGTTCAGTCAGGCCACGGGCGTGCTCCCGGCGGGCGGCGCCGTCGTCACGGCGATCACCCTCTTTCTCTTCCTCGGCTGCACCGGCAAGTCGGCGCAGATTCCGCTCTACACCTGGCTGCCCGACGCGATGGCCGGCCCGACACCGGTCTCCGCCCTGATCCATGCGGCGACGATGGTGACGGCGGGTGTCTACCTCGTGGCACGATCGAACGTGCTCTTCGCGCTCGCGCCGACGACCCAGATGGTCGTGGCCGGCGTGGGCGCCCTGACCGCGCTTTTCGCCGCGACGATCGGCCTCCGCCAGTACGACATCAAGAAGGTCCTCGCCTATTCGACGGTGTCGCAGCTCGGATACATGTTCCTCGGCGTGGGCACTGGAGCGATCACGGCGGGCGTCTTCCATCTCGTCACCCACGCCTTCTTCAAGGCGCTCCTCTTCCTCGGCTCCGGCAGCGTGATCCACGCGATGCATCACGCCTATCACGCCACCCACAGCCATGAGGATGCGCAGGACATGCGGAACATGGGCGGGCTCCGGAAGTACATGCCCGTCACCTCGTTCCTCATGATCGTGGCGACGCTCGCGATCGCGGGGATCCCGCCGTTCTCCGGGTTCTTCTCCAAGGACGAGATCCTCGCCATGGCCTTCGGGCGCGGGGAGCACGAGCCGATCTTCCGGGTCTTCTGGGCGATGGGCGCCACCGCGGCACTGCTGACCGCGTTCTACATGGCCCGGCTCATCGCCATGACCTTCTTCGGCGAGAATCGCACCGGGGCCACCGAGCGGGAACACCTGCACGAGGCGCCGTGGATCATGACCGGGCCGCTGCTGGTGCTGGGCATTCTCAGCGTCGTCGGCGGCTGGCTCAATCTGCCGGAGTTCGTGCACGGACTTGGACCCACCGAGCGGATGCATCACTGGCTCGAGCCGGTCACCTCGGCGGGGATGAAGGTCTCCCAGGAAATCGGGACCAGTGTGGTGGCGCCCGAGGGAGCCACGGGCATGGGACTGGTCGGCCTCGCGGTGGCCATCGCGCTGCTTGGCCTCTTCCTCGGCATGACGCTCACGCTCAAGGCGAAGACGGTGCCGGCGCACGATGCCGCCCCCGAACGGGGCTTCTGGAAGGTGCTCTACAACAAGTACTACATCGATGAGCTCTACGATCGCTACATCGTGCAGCCGCTGATCGGGCTGTCCCGGGTGGTGCTCTGGAAGGGAGTCGACCAGGGCGTCATCGATGGCGGCGGCGTCAACGGGGCGGCGGGCGCGTCCCGGGCGCTGGGCTGGCTCGGCAGCCGGCTGCAGAACGGACAGATCGGCGTCTACGTGGTCCTCTTCGTGGTCGGGGCGGTGTACGTCCTCGGAATGGTAGCCTGGCGATGAGTGCCTTCCTGACGTCTATCGGCTACGCCCACTGGATCCTCAATACCCTTGTCCTGCTGCCGCTGGTCGGCGCGATTCCGATCGCGCTGTTCCCCGCGGCCCGCGCCAGGCAGATCGCGCTGGCCGTGACCTGCCTCGAGCTGGTGCTGTCCCTCGGCCTCTGGTGGGCCTTCGATCCGTCCACCTCGGCGATGCAGTTCGCCGTCACCGCGCCCTGGGTCGGGGCGTGGGGCATCAGCTACACCATCGGTCTCGACGGGCTGTCGCTCTTCATGGTGCTGCTGACCACCTGCGTCATGCCGCTCGCGGTGCTCAGCAGCTTCAAGTACATCGAGCAGCGGGAGAAGCTGTACTACGGGCTCCTGCTCACGCTCCTCACCGGGATGCTGGGGGTCTTCCTGGCCCTCGACATGTTCCTGTTCTACGTGATGTGGGAAGTGATGCTGATCCCGATGTACTTCATCATCGGGATCTGGGGCGGCAAGAACCGGCTGTATGCGGCGATCAAGTTCTTCATCTACACGATGGCGGGCTCGCTGCTGATGCTGGTCGCCATCGTGGTCATGATGTTCCAGGTCTACAGGAGCACCGGGACGCCGAGCTTCGCGTACGACCAGTTCCTCGCGGCGGCGCCGCAGATGGGCGCGCTCGCCCCATGGCTCTTCCTGGCGTTCGCGATCGCCTTTGCGATCAAGGTCCCGATCTTCCCGTTCCACACCTGGCTGCCGGACGCGCACGTCGAGGCGCCGACGGCGGGCAGCGTGATCCTGGCGAGCATCCTGCTCAAGATGGGAACCTACGGCTTCCTGCGCTTCGCGGTGCCGTTCTTCCCCGAGGTGGCACTCTCGCCGCTGGTGACCTCGATCGTGGTGGCACTGGCGGTCATCGGCATCATCTACGGGGCCCTCGTCGCAATGGTGCAGCCGGACATCAAGAAGCTCGTGGCCTACTCGTCGGTGAGCCATCTCGGTTTCGTGATGCTGGGCATCTGGGCGGCGACGCTGCAGAGCGTGCAGGGCGCGCTGATGATCATGATCGGCCACGGCCTCTCCACCGGCGCGCTGTTCCTCCTCATCGGCATGATCTATGAGCGGCGCCACACCCGCGAAATCGCCGATTACGGCGGTCTCGCCCGCGTGATCCCGGTCTTCTCGCTGATCCTGGTGGTTACCGCGCTGGCGTCGATCGGCCTGCCCGGGCTCAACGGATTCATCGGCGAGTTCCTGGTGCTGGTCGGCAGCTTCAGCCGTTATCCGTGGGCGACCGGACTCGCCGCGACGGGAGTGATCTTTGCCGCGGCTTACATGCTGTGGGCGCTGCAGCGGATCGTCTTCAACAAGCTGGACAAGCCGGAGAACGAGCACCTCGCCGATCTTTCGGTGCGCGAGCTCGTGGTGGTGCTCCCGCTCGTCGCCGGCATGGTCTGGCTCGGGCTCTACCCCAAGCCGGTGCTTGATCGCATGGATGCCGCGGCGAAGAACTACATCCACCTCGTCCAGCCCGGTCTCGACCAGGGTCCCGCCAGCACGACCGCCCAGACCGCGGAGGTGCGCCCGTGACCCTGGTCTTCGATCCCACGACCCCGGTCGGTCAGACGGTGGCGCTGCTGCCGGAAGTGGTACTGTCGGTGGCGACGCTCGGTGTGCTGCTCGCCATCAGCTTCCGCCACGACGGAGCGGCCGCGAGCCGGCGCGCCGGCTGGATGAGCCTGGCCTCGCTCGGACTCACCGCCGTCGCACTGCTCTGGCTCAGCTTCAACGCACCCGAGGATCCGGGCATCGGGCAGATGATCGCGCTCGACGGCTTCCGCTTCGTCGGCTCCGCGCTGATCCTCCTGGTCACGGCCGGATCCATCCTGGCCTCCCTCGGCTACCTCGAGCGGGAGCAGCTGGTCGCGCCGGAGTACTACGTCCTGATGCTGCTGGCCACGATCGGCATGCTGTTCATGGTCAACGCGCAGGATCTCATCGTCCTGTTCCTCGGCCTCGAGACGATGTCGGTCGCCGTCTATGTGCTGGCGGGCTACGACCGGCGGAGCGCCTTCTCCGCCGAAGCAGCCCTCAAGTACTTCCTCATGGGGGCCTTCGCGTCGGGCTTCCTGCTGTACGGCATCGCCCTGGTCTACGGCGCGGCGGGCTCGTCCAACCTGGTGCTCGCAGGCGCGCAGTTCTCGCAGGGCTCCCTTTCGCTGATGGCGCGCCTCGGGCTCGGGCTGCTGGTCATCGGCTTCGGTTTCAAGGTCGCGGCGGTGCCGTTCCAGATGTGGGCGCCCGATGTGTACGACGGCGCGCCGACCCCGGTGAGCGGCTTCATGGCGACCGCGGTGAAGACGGCCGCATTCATCGCCCTGGCGCGGGTCCTGTACACCTCGTTCTCCGGTTCGGCGGTGGCCTGGCAGCCGGTGGTGTTCACTCTCGCCCTCGCGACGATGGTGGTCGGCAATCTCGTGGCGCTGGTGCAGAAGTCGCTGAAGCGCATGCTCGCATACAGCTCCGTCGCGCACGCCGGCTACCTGCTGGCGGCCATCTGGCCGGGTTCGGCCGTCGGGGTCTCGGCCATGACCTTCTACCTGCTGGGCTACGGACTCACGACCATCGCGGCCTTTGCGCTGCTCGGCGCCCTCGGGCGCGACGGGGAACGCGAACTGACGCTCGCCGATGTCGGCGGCCTCGCCGAGACTCGGCCGTGGATGGCGTTCGCGTTCGCGGTCTGCCTGCTCTCACTGCTCGGCTTCCCGGGCACGATCGGCTTCATCGGCAAGTGGTACATCATCTCGGCGATCGTCTCGTCCGGGCATCCCCTGCTGGCCGTGCTCCTGGTGATCACCAGCATCGTGTCGGCAGGCTATTACATGCCGGTCATCATGGCGATGTACATGCGTCCTTCCCGGGCGCCGCTCGTCTACTTCGACCGCGGGCTCCCCGGCACCGCACGCCTGGCGGTCGTCGTCAGCGTCGTGCTGATCCTCGCCCTCGGGATCTGGCCGGTCCAACTGCTGCACATGACCGATGGCGCCGCCGCCTCGCTGGCGCAGACCGCGTCGCAGGCGACCGGCGGACAGTGATCGTTCCGGGACGCGCCGGCGGCGCGTCCCGCCGCGTGGCTCCACTTCCTGGCGACTCATGAACGTCCCCCGTTCCATCTTCCGGCAGTATGATGTCCGCGGCCTCGTCGGCTCCGAACTGACGCCAGAACTCGCCCGCGGCCTCGGTCGCGCCTACGCGACCATCGGCTGGGAGCGGCTGGGTCGTGCCCCGGTGCTGGCCGTCGGTCGCGATAACCGGCCGTCCGGCGAGACGCTGGCCGCCGCGGTGCGGCTCGGCATCGCGGAGACGGGCGCGACCGCGGTCGACGTGGGGCAGATGCCGACTCCGGCGCTCTACTTCGCCGTCCACGCACTCGGCACCGACGGCGGCCTCCAGGTCACCGGCTCGCACAATCCGCCCGAGTTCAACGGGTTCAAGATGGTCCTCACCGGGGACTCCATCCACGGCGAGGAGATCCTCCGGCTCTATGAAATCATCATGCTGGAGCAGTGGCGGACCGGGAGCGGCCGGGAGACCGCCGACGGGTCGGTCCTGGGCAAGTATCGCGAGGCCATCGTCGCGCGGCACACCCTCAAGCGGCGAGTCAAGGTGGTCGTCGATTGCGGTAACGGTGTCGGCAGCCTCATCGCCGTCCCCACCCTCGAGGCGCTCGGCGCCGAGGTGATTCCGCTCTTCTGTGAGTCGGACGGCACCTTTCCGAATCACCATCCCGACCCGACCGTGATGGAGAACCTCCGCGACCTCCAGGCCGAGGTCCGACGGAATGGCGCGGAACTCGGTATCGCGTTTGACGGTGACGCGGACCGCATCGGGGCGGTCGACGAGAACGGCAGCGTGATCTACGGCGATCAGCTGCTCGTGCTCTATGGCCGGGATGCGGTGAAGCGCTTCGGCCCCGGACTCTCCGTCATCTTCGACGTGAAGTGTTCCGAGGTTCTCCCGCAGGCGCTCCGGGCGGCGGGCGCGGTGCCCGAGATGTGGAAGACGGGGCACTCGCTCATCAAGGCGCGCATGAAGGAGCTGCATGCTCCGCTCGCCGGCGAGATGAGCGGGCACATGTTCTTCGGTGGCGACTGGTTCGGCTTCGACGATGCTCTCTTCGGCGCCGCGCGCCTGCTGGAGATCGTGTCGGCCGGGAAGGGTGGCCTTGGCGGACTGCTCGCCGATCTTCCGCGGACCTTCGCCACGCCGGAGATCCGGGTGGATTGCGCGGAAGAACGGAAGTTCACGCTGGTTGCGGAGGCGGCGAAGCACTTCGCTGCCCGCTATCCGGTGAACCCGATCGACGGTGTGCGCATGACGTTCCCGAACGGCTGGGGACTGGTCCGTGCGTCCAACACGCAACCGATCCTCGTGCTCCGCTTCGAAGCGACGGACGAGGCCTCCCTCGCTGCCTATCAGGGCGAGGTCATGGAGTGGCTCCGAGCCAATCCCTGAGCATGACCCCCCGCGCGCTGCGCGCCACCACTGGCGTCCTTCTGGTGGTAGTCCTGCTCTTCGCAGGGCGATGGATGGCGGGGTTGTTCACCGAACGGTGGTGGGCCGAGCAGATCTCCCCTCAGGCCGCACGCTTCGTGACCGACTGGGCGGTCTACACCCTGCTGCTGGAAGTCACCGGGGTGGTCGTCGCCTGTGCCTGGTTCATCGGCCACCTGCTGCTGGTCTACCGCGCCATCGGTTCGGTTCAGGTCCACCGCCGCGTCGGCAATCTCGAGATCCGTGAGGCGGTCAACATGCGGGCCCTCGCCTGGCTGAGCATCGGCGGGGGCCTCCTGCTTGGCCTGCTTGCGGGGCGAGGCCTCAGCGATTCCGCGCCGACCATTCTCCTCGGCTGGCGCGGATTCCAGTATGGAGAAGCCGAGCCGCTGCTCGGCCAGGATCTCGGCTTCTATCTCACCACGCTGCCGGTCTGGCGCCTGCTGCACGGCTACGCGGTGCTCCTCTCCGTGACGGCGCTGATCGGCATCGCCACGATGTACGCGGTCATCGGTGCGGTCCGCTGGGTCGATCACCGGCCCGCCATCAACGATCACGCCCGGCGCCATCTCGGCGGACTCGCGGTGCTCCTGGCGCTGGTGCTGGCCTGGGGATACCTGCTGGAACCCTACGAACTCATCGCCGGGGTGATCGGCACGGTGCACGAGGGCCTCTTCGAATACCGCCAGACGGTGGCGTTCGTCCTGGCCGGGATCGCGGTGGCCGCGGCGTTTCTCTCGTTGTGGTGGGCCAGCAGGGGGCGGCACGCCGCACTGCTCTCGATCTGGGCGCTGCTCGCGGCCGCCTCTCTGCTCGGACACCACATCATTCCGGCCTTCATTGGCTCGAGTCACGAGTCGACGCTCGAGCCGGCGACCCGCAGGCATCTCGATCAGCTCGCCTACGGGATGACCGGGCTGCGGGACACGGCACTCATCCGACTCGATACGCTGCCCGATCCGCCCCGGCCCGTCGCGCTCTGGCATCCCACGCTTGCCGCCGAGGCCACCGAGTCGGACTCCGGGCGGGTCGCGGCCACCGATCGTTCCGTCGTGCTCGTGAGTCGGCGCCCCCGTGCCTCCTGGCTCGTCGTCCGCGACCATGGCACGAGGGGCGCCACCGTCAGCGTCGTGCTCGACGACCAGACGACCACCGCGGGCCAGGCCGTGGTCTACCGCGACGCAGACAGCCTCAGGACCCCGGCGGGGACGCCGGTGCTGCATGTGCCGGTACGCGGGATCTGGCCCAGAGGACCGGGCAGCGTCATGGACACTGCGGCCGGCGGCGTCGAAATCGGCTCCGGGGTCCGGCGCCTGGTGCTGGCGTGGGCACTGCAATCGGGCGCATTGCTGGGACCCGGGGCGGCATCGGAACAGGTCTATTGGCACCTGGATCCGGTCGAGCGGGTCGAAAGGCTGGCCCCATTCGCGGTCTGGGGCATACCCTCGCCCCGCCTCCTCGGGGGCGATCTCGTCTGGCTGGTCGACGGGTATCTGCCGAGCGAGACCTTCCCGGGCTCGACCCGGGTCCGCTGGCGCGGCAACTGGATCGGCTCCCTCCGAGCGGGCTTCGTCGGGGTGGTGAATGCCCGCACGGGGACCACCAGCATCTATCTGCGCCACTCGGCCGACGAGCTTGCGAAGCAGTGGCGGGCCATCAGCGACAGTCTGGTGCAGCCGGCCTCGGCGATCCCCTCGGAGGTCGTCCGGGCCCTCGATTATCCCGGTGAGGTCCTCGAGGCGCAGGTACGGGTCCTCGCCCAGTCGCACTGGGGCCTGGGGCAGGTCATCGGACGCGGAGAGCCCTTCGGGAGCAGCGGCCCGAGCGAAGAGGCGCTGTGGGCCAGCGACACGAGCGGCGTGGAACTGGTGGCGGCGTACGAGCAGGCCCCTCAGCGCCAGGTTTCCGCCATCGTACGCGCCCGGATGATGGACGGCTGGGAGTCCCTCGGCATCCTGCGTATCGACAGCCTGCTCGCGCTGCCCGAGCCTGCGGCGCTGCAGTCCCGATGGGGACGCTTCCCGACTTATCAGCAGCTCAAGGACTCGGTCGAGAAGGGGGGAGCCCGGCTCGAGCCTGGGCCGATCCGCTACTGGCCGACGGACGCCGGCCTGGGTGCCTATCAGGTCCACTTTGCGCGGCGCGAAGGTCAGGAACCGACACTTGCGTGGGTCAGTATCGCGGTGGCCGAACGGAGGGGGGCCGGGCATGATCTCGAGGAGGCCTGGCAGAACATGCTGGGGCTCTCGGCGCCGATCGTCTCCGCCGGAGAACGGGGGAGCCAGCTGCTGGAGGCACGCCGCTACATCGATGCGGCCGATGCCGCCCTCAAGCGCGGCGACCTGGAAGCATTCGGGCGGGCCTGGGACGCGCTCAAGCGCACCCTGAAGGCGCCTAAGTGACAATCTTGCCATCGCTTAGCACGCTAGCTACCTTCCGCGCCGCAAGGGGCTCCCCGTTGCCAGACGGGGCCCCAGCCAATGGATCCCTCAGTCCGAGGTCACCGTGAATCTGCACGAATATCAGGGTCGCGTGCTCTTCCGCGCGGCGGGCATCCCCATGCCGGACGGCGACGTCGCCTCAACCCCATCGGAGGCGGAATCGATTGCCCGCCGAGTTGGTGGCACGGTCGTGGTGAAGGCACAGGTCCACGCTGGCGGCCGGGGCAAGGCTGGCGGGGTCAAGCTCGCCAAGTCTCCCGCCGAGGCCGCGGAGGCGGCGGAGAAGATCCTGGGGATGGCCATCAAGGGTCTGATCGTCCAGAAGGTGCTGGTCGTGCCGGCGGCCGAGATCGCCAGCGAGGCCTACGTCGGCCTCATCATGGACCGCGCCAGCCAGCGACCGGTCTTCATGGTGAGCCCGGCCGGGGGCATCGACATCGAGGAGGTTGCTGCCACCACGCCGGAGAAGATCAGCCGGCTCGCGGTGGATCCCCGCTACGGGCTGCTCCCCCACCAGGCGCTCGGACTCGCCTTCTTCCTGTATCGCGACTTCGCTCAGGCCCGTGCCGCCGCGAAGATCATGGAGCAGCTCTACCAGGTCTTCACGGCGAATGGCTGCTCGCTCGCCGAGATCAACCCGCTGGTCACGACTCCCGATGGCCGGGTACTCGCGCTCGATGCGAAGGTCTCCATCGATGACAACGAGCTCGATCGGCGTCCGGACCTCGCCCTGCTGCGCGACGAGACCGCCGAGGAGCCAAGCGAGGTGCAGGCACGCCGGGCGAACCTGACGTTCATCAAGCTCTCCGGAAACGTGGGCTGCTGCGTGAATGGTGCCGGCCTCGCGATGGCGACGATGGATCTGGTGAAATACTACGGCGGCGAGCCGGCGAACTTCCTTGACATCGGCGGCAGTTCCAACCCGGACAAGGTGGTGAGCGCGCTGCGCATCATTACCAGCGACCCGAGCGTCAAGGCGATCCTGTTCAACATCTTCGGCGGCATTACCCGCACCGACGACGTGGCCAATGGGATCAAGACGGCGCTTTCCCAGTTCCCCGTCAAGGTGCCCATCGTGGTGCGCCTGACAGGAACCAATGAGGCGGAAGCCGTGAAGATCCTGCAGGGCATCGGTATGCCCGCGCTCTCCGACATGGATGAGGCGGTGCAGAAGGTTGTCGCGCTGGCCAAGGAGGCGGCATGAGCATCTTCGCCGGCAAGGACACCCGGCTGCTGGTCCAGGGCATCACCGGGCGCGACGGATCGTTCCATGCGAAGCAGATGCTCGAGTACGGCACCACGGTCGTCGCGGGGGTGACCCCGGGCAAGGGCGGCCAGAAGTTCGAGGGGACGGTGCCCGTGTTCAACACGGTCGCCGAGGCGGTGCGCCAGACCGGTGCGAACACATCGGTGATCTATGTGCCGCCGACTGGCGCGGCGGGCGCGATCTTCGAGGCGGCCGATGCCGGCATCGGGCTGATCGTCTGCATCACCGAAGGCGTGCCCGTCATGGACATGACACGGGTGCTGCCGTACGTGCGGGAGCGGGGGGCCCGGCTGCTGGGGCCGAACTGCCCAGGACTGATCACCCCGGGTGAGTCCAAGGTCGGCATCATTCCGGGCAACATCTGCCTGCCGGGACGGGTCGGGCTGGTCTCGCGGAGCGGCACGCTCACCTACGAGATCGTCAATCACCTCACTCGGCACAAGATCGGGCAGAGCACCTGCGTCGGTATCGGCGGCGACCCGCTCAACGGGACCTCCTTCATCGACTGCCTCCGGGCCTTCCAGGATGATCCCGCGACCGACGCCATCGTGATGATGGGCGAGATTGGCGGCACTGACGAGCAGAACGCGGCGAGCTTCGTCAAGGAGTACGTGACCAAGCCGGTGGTCGGATTCATCGCGGGGCAGACGGCCCCACCGGGACGCCGGATGGGCCACGCGGGTGCCATCATCTCCGGGTCCTCCGGGACGGCTGCCGAGAAGATCGCGGCGTTCGAGGCCGCCGGGATCGCGGTGATGCGGCGTCCGATCGACGTGGTGCCGCTCGTCAAAGCGAGACTGTGAAGCGGGGCGGGAGACCGCCGGCATGTTCGTGCAGCAACGGGAACCATCAACGCGGGGTATGTCGTGGCAAAGATTCTGACGCTGGGAATGCTCAAGCCGGATGCTATCGAGAGCGGCAAGGCCGGTCTCATCATCGCCCATCTGCAGCGCGAAGGGTTCGTGATTCGTGCCGCCCGGATGACGCGACTCACCCAGGCCCAGGCCGGGAAGTTCTACGAGGTCCACAAGGATCGGCCGTTCTTCAAGGATCTCGTGGCCTTCATGACCTCCGGTCCGGTCCTGCCGATGGCGCTGGAGCGGGAGGATGCCGTCGCGCACTTCCGCACCGTGATCGGCGCGACCGACCCGGCCGAAGCGGCCCCGGGGACGATCCGGAAGCTGTACGCGGAGTCCAAGGGCAAGAATGCGGTGCATGGCTCGGACAGCGTGGAGAACGGCCTCAGGGAGGTCGCCTTCTTCTTCACCGAGAGCGAGCTGGCCGGCCTCTGGGGCTGAGCCCGTTCCGCCGCGTCCAGAGCCCAGGGCAGAGCCGGCGATACTTGACTCAAGTCGTTGTCCAGACTAGCTTTTCGGGCTATGCTTCAGGTCGACGTCCGGGACCTTCGCCGGGGACCGGTTGAGACCGTCGGTCAGTTGGAGCCCGGGGATGCAACATTCGCCGGGCTCAACCTCGATCTCGACGGACCGGTGGTAGTTGAGGGTCGCCTGTCGGAGACGGGTGACGACGAATTTTTCTGGCAGGCCCGGGTCACGGGGCGTCTCCGTGGCACGTGCCGGCGCTGTCTGACGAACGTGATTTCCCCTCTCGACGCGGATGTCGAGGTGCTCTTCAGCGCTGATCCGGACGCGGCGGATGATCCCGCCGTGTACCCGCTTCCGGCGCAGGTAACCCACGTGGACGTCCGCCCGGCGGTACGCGAAGAACTCGCGCTCGCCGTGTCCGCGTATCCCCTCTGCCGCGAGGATTGCGCCGGGCTCTGTCCCCGGTGCGGGGCGGATCTCAACGCCGGGCCCTGCACGTGCAAGGCCCATTCTGACTGAGGCTTCCGATGGCTGTCCCGAAGCGCAAACTCTCGAAGTCCCGCAAGCGGCTCCGCCGCGGCCACCACAAGGCGGCCTCCGTGGCCACCCAGGCGTGTCCCCGCTGCAGCTCCCCGAAGCTGTCGCACCGCGTCTGCCCGACCTGCGGGTATTATCGCGGCAAGAAGATGATTGAGGTCGAGGACGCCTGAGCGTGATCCGCATCGCTCTCGACGCCATGGGGGGGGACCACGCCCCGCAGGCCGAAGTCGAGGGTGCGGTTCAGGCCCTGACCGAGCTTCCGCCGGGCTTCCTCATCCAGTTGGTGGGGCGCCGGGCGGCGATTGAAGCCGAGCTGGCGCGATTCCCGGAGATCGATCGGAGTCGCCTCGAGATTCACGAGGCGCCGGACGTGATCGGGATGGACGAGAAGCCGCTCGCGGCGGTCCGGAAAAAGCCACACTCGAGCCTCGCGGTCGGCCTCGGTCTGCAGAAGGCCGGGGTCTCTGACGCGTTCGTATCCGCCGGGAACACCGGCGCGGTGCTCGTTGGCTCCACGATGCTGCTGGGACTGCACCCGGGAGTCGAGCGGGCGACGGTGGCCACGCTCTTTCCCTCCGCCGACCTGCCGGTCCTCGTGCTCGATGCCGGGGCGACGGTGGATTGCTCCCCCCGGGAACTCCTCGGCTTCGCCTGGCTCGGCACCATCTACATGCAGGACGTCCTCGGCCGCCCCAATCCCAAGGTGGGGCTGCTGAACGTTGGCGAAGAGGACGAGAAGGGGAATGCCGCCGCGAAAGAGGCGCACGGGCTCCTCAAGCAGGCGGCCGACCTCAACTACGTCGGCAACATCGAGGGTCGTGACATCGTCGCGGGCCACCCGCGGATGGGGATGCTGGACATCGTGGTGTGCGACGGGTTCGTGGGGAACATCGTGCTCAAGTTCTACGAGTCCTTTGCCCGCCTGATTCTCCGTCTGGTGAAGCGGGAAGCCCCCGGTGTGCTGCAGCAGCCCGAGATCCAGCGGGTGTTCCGGCATCTCGACTATTCCGAGTATGGCGGCGCGCCACTCCTCGGCGTGAAGGGCGTCGCGGTGATCTGCCACGGTTCGTCCACGCCCAATGCCTTCAAGAACGCCATCCGGATCGCGACGCAGGCCGTCGCCCATGAGCTGAGTGCCCACATCGGCGCCAACTTCGCGCGGCGGGAATCGGAGTCACGCGCCTGATGCAGCGGCCATTCGTGTATCTCGCGGGCCTCGGTGTGCACGTCCCCGAACGGGTCGTGACCAACCGCGACTTCGAGGTGCGGCTGGAAACTTCCGATCAGTGGATCGTGGAGCGCACCGGCATCCGGGAGCGGCGCTACGCCGCCGCCGACGAGACGGTCGCCACGATGGCCCGAGGCGCCTCCCTGATGGCGCTCCAGCGCGCCGGCCTTGCGCCGATGGACCTGGACGCGATCATCGTGGCGACCGCCACCCCGGATCACATCATCCCGTCCACCGCCTGCTATGTGCAGGCGCTGATCGGCGCCGAGAGGGCCGCCGCCTTCGACATCGGCGCCGCCTGTTCGGGGTTCATCTACGGCCTGACGGTCGCCGAAGGATTGATCGCCAGCGGCCAGGCCCGGCACATCCTGGTCATCGGCGGTGAGAAGCTGACGAGCATCACCGATCAGCAGGACCGCTCCACCGCGATCCTGTTCGGCGACGGCGTGGGGGCGGCGGTCGTCTCCCGTGCGCCGGCTGGCGGCACCCGGGGCCTGCTGTCGTCCTTCATCAAGTCGGACGGACGTCTGGCCGAGCTGCTCTACGTGCCGAGCGGCGGTAGCGCCGACCCGATCAGCGAGAAGATCGTCCGCGAGCGGACGCACTACATGAAGATGGCGGGCCGCGAGGTCTTCAAGCATGCGGTGCTGACCATGGCGGAGGCCTGCGACGAGGCGATTCGCCGCGCCGGGGTCAAGCCGGAAGAGCTCGACCTGCTGATTCCGCACCAGGCTAATATCCGCATCATCGACTCGACGGCGAAGCATGCCGGAATTCCGCACGAGAAGATCGTCGTGACGGTCGATCGCTACGGCAATACCTCCGCCGCGTCCATCCCGATGGCGCTGGCGCATGCCGAGTCCACGGGCCGGCTCAAGCCCGGCATGCTGGTGCTGCTGGTTGCTTTTGGTGCGGGCTTCACCTGGGGTAGCGCGGTGATCCGATGGTAAGCGTGCTCCTGTGCCCGGGGCAGGGTGCCCAGAAGGTCGGGATGGGGAAGGATCTCGCGGAGCGTTTTCCGGCCGCGCGGGAGACCTTTGCCCGGATCGATGAGGCGCTGGGCGTTGCGCTGTCGCGGGTCATGTGGGAGGGCCCGGAGAGTGAGCTGACCCTCACGCACAACACGCAGCCCGCGATCCTGGCGCACAGCGCGGCGGTCTGGGCCGTCGTCGGCGACACCCTCCGGGGCACGCTCGGTGTGGCCGCCGGCCATAGCCTCGGGGAGTACAGTGCCTACGTTGCGGCGGGCGCGCTGAGCGCCGAGGTCGCCGCCCGACTGGTGCGGCGGCGCGGCGAGCTGATGTACGAGGCGGGTACGAAGCGTCCGGGCGCCATGGCGGCGGTCCTCGGTCTCGCGACGGAGGCGGTGGAAGCGGCGTGCCGCGAGGCTTCCACCGGGGGAGAGGTCGCCGTCGCCGCGAACCTGAACGCGCCGGACCAGACGGTGTTGTCAGGCGATCCTGGTGCCGTCGAGCGAGCCGGCGAGGGCTGCAAGGCGCGCGGCGCCAAGCGGGTGATCGCCCTCAAGGTGAGTGGCGCCTTCCATTCCCCGCTGATGCAGCCGGCCGTCCCCGGCCTCACGGCGGCGCTTGCGGAGGCGACCTTCGTCGATCCCGCCGTGCCCATCATCGCCAACGCCACGGCCACCGCCGTGTCGACGGCCGAGGCGGCCAAGCGGCTGCTGGCCGAGCAGCTCACGGCGCCGGTGCGCTGGGTCGCCTGCATGCAGCAGGCTGCCGCGCTGGCGCCCGGGGCCACATTCGTGGAAATCGGGCCGGGGAACGTGCTGAGCGGGCTCGTCAAGCGAATCGTGCCTGGCGCGGCGACCCTTGCGCTTGGCACGGCGGATGAAGTCGAGAAGTTTCTCCAGTCGGCAGCGGTGTGAGGCGCGATGCCAGCCACGATTGATCTGACCGGCCGTACCGCCTTCGTCACCGGCTCGACCCGGGGGATCGGTCGAGCGGTGGCGGGCGCCCTGCATCAGGCCGGCGCGAAGGTCGCGATTGTCGGGCGGGATCTGGCCAGGGCGGAAGCCGTCGCCGCCGAACTGGGGGAGCGAGCCCTCGGCGTGGCCTGCAATGTGGTCGATGCCGCGCAAGTCGAACGTGCGGTGGCTGCCGCCGAAAAGGCGCTCGGTCCGGTCGATATTCTGGTCAACAATGCCGGCATTACCCGGGACAATCTGCTGCTCCGGATGAGCGAAGCCGAATGGGACGAGGTGCTCGAGGCCAACCTCAAGGGCGCCTTCCACACCACCAAGGCGGTGCTCAAGGGCATGATGAAGCGCCGCAGCGGCCGCATCATCAACGTGGCGAGCATCATCGGAATTACCGGCAACAAGGGGCAGGCGAATTACGCCGCCAGCAAGGCCGGACTGATCGGATTTACCAAGTCGGTGGCCAAGGAGTACGGCAGCCGCGGGCTGCTGGTCAATGCCGTGGCACCAGGCTTCATTGATACCGACATGACCAGCGCCTTGCCCGAGGAGGCCCGGGCGGCGATGTTGGGCGGCATCGTTCTGGGTCGCTTCGGGCGGCCCGAGGACGTGGCGGGCGCTGTGGTCTTTCTGGCATCGGATCTCGCGGCTTACATTACCGGACAGGTGCTCGTGGTGGACGGCGGTCTCGCCGTCTAGCGGGCACACCACTCAACCCCCTCTCTCGAGGAACGTCATGAGCAACGTTGAAGACCGCGTCAAGGACATCATCGTCGAGGAGCTCGGCGTGGAGCGCGAAAAGCTCACGAACGAAGCCAGCTTCATGGAGGATCTCGGCGCGGACAGCCTCGACACCGTCGAGCTCGTCATGGCATTCGAGAAGGAATTCGACATCGACATCCCGGACGAGGAAGCCGAGAAGCTCCGCACCGTCGGGGATGCGCTGAAGTACCTCCACGAAAAGCTCGGGAAGTAACTTGGCGCACCGTGTCGTCGTCACCGGCGTCGGGCTGGTCACACCGCTCGGCGCCGATGTCGCCACGACCTGGGCTGGCCTGCTGGCGGGCCAGTCCGGGGCGGGGCCCATCACGAAGTTCGATCCCGCGCGCCTGAGTGTCCGCTTCGCGTGCGAAGTGAAGGGTTTCGATCCGCTTCAGTACATCGATCGGAAAGAGGCCCGGCGCTTCGATCTGTTCGCGCAGTTCGCCCTCGGAGCCGCCCACCAGGCCATGGTCCAGTCCGGCCTCGAGGGAAAGGTCCCCGATCCCAACCGCGTCGGCGTCATCCTCGGCAGCGGGATCGGAGGGATGCAGACGTACGAGGACAACTGCGCCGCGTACGTACTCAAGGGGCCGGACCGTGTGTCGCCCTTCTTCGTCCCGATGTTCATCGCCAACATGGCCCCTGGCCTGGTGTCGATGCGCTACGGGCTGAAGGGGCCGAACTATGCGACGGTCTCGGCCTGCGCGTCGTCGGCGCATGCGATCGGCGAGTCGTACAATCTGATCCGGGCCGGGACTGCCGACGCGATGGTGACCGGGGGATCGGAGGCCGCGATCACCGGGCTTACCGTGGCGGCGTTCTCGAACATGAAGGCCATGTCCACGCGCAACGACAACCCGGCCGCGGCGAGCCGGCCCTTCGACAAGGATCGCGACGGGTTCGTCCTCGGGGATGGTGGTGCCGTGATCGTGCTCGAGAGTCTCGAGCATGCCCAACGCCGCGGCGCGACCATTCTCGCCGAGGTCATCGGATACGGGCTGAGCGGGGATGCCTACCACATGTCCGCGCCCGCGCCCGAGGGTGAGGGTGCCCAGCGCGCGATGAAGATGTGCCTGGATGACGGGAAGATCAGCCTCGACAGCGTGGGCTACATCAACGCGCACGGGACCTCCACGCCTCAGGGCGACGTGGCGGAGACCCAGGCCGTCAAGGCGGTGTTCGGGGAGCACGCGCGCCGCCTTATCTTCGCGTCAACCAAGTCGATGACCGGCCACCTGCTTGGGGGAGCCGGCGCCCTGGAATTCGCGGTCTCGATGATGGTCGCCACCACGGGGAAGATCCCGCCGACGATCAACCACGACACCCCCGATCCGGAGTGCGATCTCGATTGCGCTCCGAACGTCATGGTCGAGCGCACGGTGGATGTCGCGATTTCGAACTCGTTCGGATTTGGCGGGCACAACGTCACTCTGGCCGTCCGCCGGTTCATTCCGTAGTGCCCGGATAACACGCCGCTCGAGGGCCCGCGCCGGGCGCAACCCGGCCGGGCCCTTCGTGCTGGCGCCCGCGCTGCTGCAGCCGTCCGCCTGACACCGGGAGGGATCCCGCATGCCCAGCTGGCACCGTCTCGGAGCACGCGAGGAACTGCTGGCTCGCGTCCCTTTCGCGACCAAGATCGACCGGCACCAGATCGCCGTCTTCCATCACGAAGGCCGCTTCCGCGCGATCGGCAACCGCTGCAATCACAAGGGCGGGCCGCTCTGTGAGGGCCGGGTGCGCGGCGAATTCGTGATGTGCCCCTGGCATGCCTGGGAGTACAGTCTCGTCACCGGCAAAGGCCCCCCGGGGTACGAAGGCGAGTCGGTGCCGGTCTTCGCCCTCGAGGAACGATCAGACGGCGTCTACCTCGATGCCGAGCCGGTCAGCCCGCGGCGCCTGGTGCGGCATGACCCGCATCCCCTCACCGTGCTCACGCCCCGGCCGGCCGGCGCACCGCCCAGGGTACTCGGCATCTCGACCACGGCGATGGATGCCCTGAATCCGCGGTTCTCGACGTCGGACCACCTGCTCGAGGTGGCGCTGGATCGCGCCCGCGGGGCCCTGGGCGCCGAAACCCGTCTGATTCGTCTCAACGATCTGCAGTTCCGTCCCTGCGAGGGGAACTACTCCAAGGCCGCCCACGCCTGTACCTGGCCCTGCGCGATCACGGAGCGTGATCCCGAGGATCAGCTGACGCCGGTCTACGAGGGCCTGGTGCAGTGGGCGGACGTGCTCCTGCTCTCGACTCCGATTCGATGGGGGCAGGCGTCAGCGCTGTATCATCGGATGGCGGAGCGGCTCAACTGCATCCAGAACCAGATCACGATTCACAACCGATGCCTGATCGGACGGAAGGTGGCGGCGTTCATCGTCACGGGTGGCCAAGACAACGTTCAGGGGGTGGTCGGGGACCTGCTGACCTTCTGGGCCGAGCTGGGCTTCGTGTTTCCCCAGTTCCCGTTCATCGCCCATTCGCGGGGCTGGGACGCGGAGGACATGGAGACGAACGTACGACTGGTGCGGGCCAGTGATGCGCTGGCCGCGGCAGCGGGGGAGCTGGCGGAGCGATCGGTGGAGCTGTGGCGACTGCTCGAAGGGCGACCTGGGGGAAGCGACCGGCCGATGGAGCTCAGCGGGCGGAAGGCACATCGTCTCGTCGGCGGGCCGGGCGAGGGGCCTCCGGTCGACTAGCGGTTCGAGCGCAGGGGGAGTTGCAGGTCGCCGACACCTCCGAGCAGCAGCGTCAGCGGCTCGGTGAGCCGTTCCCCGTCGCGGCGGGTGATCGTGGTCTGCCGCAGCAGCTCCGAACGCAGCGCATCGTAGGTGCCGCCCGCCTTGCGATCCTCGAACCGCACTGCGATCGGGGTGAAGGTCACCGAACCCTTCTGCTCGAGCAGCAGGGCGTAGAGGCGGTCGAGTACGGCGATGATGGAATCGACCCTGGCGGCCTCGGCGGGAGTCTCCATCCGCGGGGTGCGGAGTCGCCACTCCTGGAGGTCTGCGCGGGACCACTGGCCATGCGCCTGCAGGGAGCTGGCGGAGTCTCTGTAAATGGAATCGAGCCGATGCTGGCGGTTCCGGTAGCTCTGCACGATGGAGTCGAACAGCGCCAGCGCCTCCCGGCCCGCCTGGAGGCCCTCCTCCGAACGAAGCCGGTCGGGACTCGTGAGCATCGTGAGCCCGATGTCCCGGCTGCTGTCTGCCAGCGTGCGGCGGGTGCTGTCGGCCGCTCGGCTGAACCGGCCGGCAAGGTTGTAGGGGGCGTTCCGAGCCGCGAGCATCGACTCCTCGGAGAGGATGGGGGCAAGATGGCTCGGGGCGTTGCTCGGGTGTGGCGCCGAACTGGCAATCCGGACCGCTTCATCAGCTCCGGGCGGCTCCGGGACCAGCACCAGCATGACCACGGCGATCAAGGCACAGCCGACCACGGTGCTTGCCGCGGGGATGACCCAGCGTGGCCGGCGACGCTCCGCGATCTCTCGCGCGCTCCGGGAGAACATCTGGTAGATCGGGACGGTGGGGCCTCCGGCGGCCTCGATGAGCGCCGGGAGGGGCAGCGGGCCCGCGTCGGTCGTCGCAGCGAGGGTCGCTGCCCTCGCCCGAGCCCGCTCATACTCTGGATGCGTCGTAATCGGGAGCCATTGCTGACTCGCCGAGTGGTAGATCTGCGCTTCCGGGGAGATGGCCCCACTCTGGATGCCGAGCGCCAGTTCCTCCACGGAACGAAAGACGGTTTCCTCGCCCGAGGCGAGCCGTATGCGGAACATGAGCGAACAGTATAGCGGAGAAGTGGCGCAGGGGGGAGCGGCGAGCGATGTCGTCTATCTGGCGGGCGGCGGCGAGGTCCCTCCAAGGGCCTGCAGGAGGCGGGGCAGAGTGACCCGGTTCGATGCGCCACTCGAATCCCGCCAGTCGGCGAGGGCGGCGAGGATCTCGGTCCGCAGCTGATTGTAGGTCCGTGCCGTCCTCGGTTCCTGAAAGTGGACCGCGTCGCTGGAGAAGGTGTAGCGCCCCTGCTGGCTCACCAGGATGCCGAAGAGGCTGTCCACGTCGGCCAGCAGGGCCCGGGACGCTTCAGCCGTCTCGAAGGGCTCCCGGAGCGATCCACGACCCCCGGGGTCGTCGGGACGGTAGGTCTGCTCGAGCATCACCTCCCGGCCCCGGTAGACTCGCAGAATATTCCCCGCCGCCTGGACCATGCGGCGCGTCGCCCGAACGCTTTCCGGGGCGGCGAAACGGGACGGCGCGAAGACTCGCCGGAAGCTGACGTAGTCGAACCCGTCGTCCATCTCCGAGCGGGCATCGGCATACGCCTCGTAGTAGCTCGGGAGCCGGGTTCGCGTCGCCGTCAGTCTGGAGACCCGGGTCTCCTCCCGGCTCGGCGCCGAGCTGGAATCCGGAACGGCCGGCGCGTTGGCCAGCGGCTTGGACGGGGCGGGGAAGAGGTCGGGTATCGAGTCCAGGCGTCGGGTTGCCGCAGTGGCCACGGGGGGGGCGGGCGGCAGAGCCTGGGTGCTGCCTGCAGATCCTGGGTCGGCGACTGGCGACATACCCTCCGAGAGAATGGGCTTCCGCTCCCGGTGGCTGGCCAGCCAGGTGGACGCCCTCGGCCACGCCAAAAAGGCACCGCCGCCAACCAGTGCGATCGCTCCAAGGCCCATCGCCAGCGCCAGCATCACCCGGAGTCTCCCAGCTCGGGTCGGATCGCCCGGGAGGGGGCCCCCTGTCGAATGCCACCCGTCCTGGGAGGGCGTCGGCGCCATCGCCGGGGACTCAACTGGTGGGGGCGTTGCCTGTATCTCCACCTTCGCCAGCTCGATCGGGGGTGGCGCTGGCTCGATGGCTGGCGGCGCGGGCGGGAGGATGATCTCGCTCTTCGGCGGTTCCGCGACCTGCGGGAGCTTTGGTCGCGGCCCGCTGACGACGATGGGTGGGGTGTGTGCCGCGGGTCGTTTGCCCGTGACGGCGGCACGGTAGTCCGGGTGCAGGTTGATCGGCAGCCACCGGTCCGCGGACTTGTGGAAAACCTCGGCGGTCGCGCTGACCACCCCTGAGGTCACCGCTTGGGCGAGTTCCTCCGCCGTTCGGTACACAGCCTCTTCCCCTGAGGCCAGCCTGATGCGGTACATGCGACTCCGACTTGAGAGACCCGAGACTCCGCTTTCCCCAACACTACAGTTTGCGTGCCCGGACGGGTGAGCAGAATGCGCACAGCGCTGGTTTTATGCAGTTCTCGCGCATGCCCTAGAAAATGGTTCATATGCATCTGTGGATACCATTGCCATACAAGCTCTTGTGATTTTGTCTTACTTCGAGCATTACTTGAAATCGATGGGGTAATTGGGCCCGAAATTCGACTGGAATCGACTCGGGCCAGAAGCCGGTACCGCAAGTTGAACGAGAACCCTCGGATGGAGGCGGTCCATGCATGGTGAGCCGGTGGACGACGGTCGGGAGAAGGGGATGACCAGGCGGGGTTTCCTCGCAGCATCGGGCGCGGCCCTGTTCGCTGCCGATCGGTCAGGACTTTCTGGCGTCCCTCAACTACGTAACTTGCCCACATCGACGGCCGCTCCCAGGATATCCACAACCGACCTGGTCGATGTGGGCCTCCTCGATCTCAGGCTGGGGATGGAGTCGGGCCGCTGGACCTCCCGGGATCTGGTCGCAGGTTACCTGGCACGAATCGCGGAGCTGGATCGTTCAGGGCCGACCCTCCGGCACATCCTCGACAGCAATCCCGACGCGCTGGCCATCGCCGAGTCCCTTGATCGGGAGCGGGCTGCAGGCCACGTCAGGGGTCCGCTGCACGGGATTCCGATCGTGCTCAAGGACAACGTGGATACCGGCGACCGGATGACCACCACGGCGGGTTCGCTGGCGCTGGAGGGATCCTGCGCCAGGCGGGATGCCTTTCTGGCGGAACGGCTCCGGACCACCGGTGCGATCCTCCTCGCCAAGACCAGCATGAGCGAGTGGGCGAACTTTCGATCGACCAGATCCTCGAGTGGCTGGTGCAGCAGGGGTGGACAGGGGAAGAACCCGTACGTCCTGGACCGGACGCCCTGCGGCTCCAGTTCCGGCACCGGAGGGGCGGTGGCGGCCAGCCTGGCCGGCGCCGGAATCGGGACAGAAACCGATGGATCGATCACCTGCCCGGCATCGATCATGGCCCTGGTTGGACTCAAGCCGACGGTGGGGCTGGTGAGCCGGAGCGGGATCATCCCGATATCTGCCACCCAGGACACCGCCGGCCCGATCGCTCGGTCGGTGGCGGATGCGGCCATCCTGCTATCCGCCATCGCGGGGGCGGACCCCCGGGATCCGGCGACCCGGGCAGGCGCCTCCCTGGAGGGAACGGATTACACCAGGTTTCTCGATCCCGATGGACTCAAGGGGGTCCGCCTTGGTGTGACTCGAAAGGTCTTCACGGGATACCACGATGGTACCGATCGGCTCTTCGAGGAGGCTCTCACCGTCATGCGCTCCCTCGGCGCCATCATCGTGGACCCGGCAGACCTGCCCCATGCCGCCGACGCCGGTGAGGCAGAGGGGGTGGTGCTGCACTACGAATTCAAGGCAGGGCTGAACGCCTACCTCGCCGGCCTCGGGGCCGACGCTCCGGTCAAATCCCTCGAGGAGGTGATCGCGTTCAATGAGCGGGAGCGGGACCGGGTCATGCCCTTCTTCGGACAGGAGACCATGATCAGGGCGCAGCGGTCCGGTCCGCTGACCGATCCGGTATACCGCCGCGCACTGGCCACCTGCCGCCGACTGTGGCGGACGGAGGGGATCGACCAGGTCATGACGAAGTTCCGGCTGGATGCGCTGATCGCCCCCACGGGGAATCCCGCGTGGCCCATCGATCTGATCAATGGTGACCACTTCACCGGGTCGGTGACGACCCCGGCTGCGGTGGCCGGCTATCCCCATATCACTGTACCGGGAGGTTTCGTGAGCGGATTGCCTGTGGGCATCTCTTTCTTCGGCCGCGCCTGGAGCGAACCGGCGCTGATCCGCATGGCCTTCGCCTTCGAGCAGGCGACCCGGCACCGTCGGCCGCCCCAGTACCTCCCGACGGCTGACACCGGACCGGGAACTGCGGGCTGGTTGCGGAGCAGGCGCTGAGTGCGCCGGGTTCCAGTCTGGGTGTTCGCCGCCGCCGCGGCGATCACCCATCCGCTCGAGGCGCAGGGGGATTCGGCGGCCGCCGTGGACACCTCAGGGGCGACCTATCGCAACCGGCTGCTGGCCCTTCCCTATGTGAGCTACAGTCCCCAGACCAGACTGCAGTTCGGGGTCGGGGGTGGGCTGCAGTTCAAGTGGCCGGGTGCGAAGGCGGACAGTGCGACCCGTCCCTCGTACCTGGCGGGGAACGGGGCGGTGACCACGAAGGGGCAATGGGTCACCTCGCTGGCGGTAAGCCTCTATTTGCCGAAGAATCGCTGGTGGCTTGCGGGGGGTGTTGCCGCCGGATTCTTCCCGGCGACGTACTACGGCATCGGCCCCAGGAGCAGGGTCGGGGATGGGATGCTGCTCGAACAGCACTTCATCGCGGCCGATACGCGAGTCCTGAAACGGGTTCAGGGCGAATTCTCCCTGGGGGTGCACTACCGGGGCGCATCGTATTCGCAGGTGGAGTGGGAGGTCCCGGCGCTGATTCCCGCGGGACTCGCGGGCGGGAAGGGAGGAACGATCTCCGGCGCGGGGGCGATGGCGCAGTTCGATTCGAGGAACTCGACGACTACGCCGACGCGGGGGCACTTCCTGCTCGTGGATGCCCTCAATTTTTCACGCTGGACAGGCAGCGACTTCAGCTACGGGTCGCTGGCGGTTGACGCGCGTGTCTACCTGCCGGTTCGCTCCAGGGATGTCATCGCGCTGGCCCTGTACGGGCAGTGGAACGGTGCGCGGGTGCCCCTTCAGGCGATGGCGATGCTCGGCGGCTACACGACGCAGGAACTGATGCGCGGGGTCTACTTCGGCAGGTTTCGCGACCGGAATCAGGTGGTCGCGCAGGCGGACTACCGCGGTCATCTCGCCGGGCGGTTCGGCTACGTCGTCTACGGCTCGGCGGGAAACGTGTACGGTTCGGCGGGAAGCGGGCTGTTCGAAGCCATGAAGTTCACCTATGGAGCCGGGCTCCGATTCAATATCAATCCGCGGGACCCGCTGAACATCCGGGCCGACTACACCCTCACGAGCTTCGGAAATCGGGGGCTGAGCCTGGGTGCTGCGGAAGCCTTCTAGGGCTTCCTTGCCGGAGCGTCTGCCACCTCACAATATGGTGTCAGTCTCCAGGGCATTCCCGCGAATGGATTGTGAGGCTCCTATGCGGAAGATGCTGGCCGGCGCGTTCCTGCTGATAGTAGCCGTTGCCTGTTCCGACAGTACCTCGAGCGACCACCCCGCCGAGTACGGCGTGTCTCCGGCGGTGCAATGGAGCGGTGGCAGCGTCACCGGCCATTCCATCGCCTTCCACGGGGCGGCGGTGCCTGTGGTGTATGGCGGAGGGATCCCGCTCACCATCACCCGACTCGACGACACCACCGTCACGATCCGACTCCCGGTGAGGCCGAGTGGTGATCTGGTGCTGACCCGCGACGCGACGGGTCACGATACGGTCGGGGTCGTTCAGGTTGTCGGCGTCAGCCATTCGCGGAACGTTCCCGGAGTGCTCGGCTATGAGCCGCTGGTGCCCGAGGGGGCGCCGTCGGTCGTGTTCGTTGCCGAAAGCGCCGGTTCGCCGAGCGGGTTGAGCTTCCTCGACGCCTCCACCGATCAGGTCACCTACGTGCATGGCCTCGGCCCGAGTCTCTCCTCGTTCGGCATTCAGCCGAGCTTCCAGAACAATCGGTTTGTGCTGCGGGATTCCACCGGCAGTCTCGCCGTCTATCAGCTCTTTCCGACCGTGTCCCTGGTCGATACCTCGGCAGTGCACAATCCGGTGGCGCGCCACGTGGTGCAGCTCGGCGACAGCGCCTGGCTCACCACCTTCTCGAATATTCTCCAGAGCTCGAGTCCGACCGGACAGTACTTCTTCCAGAGCTTGACCAACGACCCGATCCGGCTGGTGTTCTCGGCAGACCGCACCCGGTTGGCCATGTCGCTTGCTTCGGCGCCGGGGGACCACGCTCCCGTGATCAATGCCGCCACCGGTGACACGGCTTACTCGCTGCCAATCGCCCGGCCCTGGGGTGTGGCCTTCGCCCGGCTGGCTGACCGTCTCTACGTGAGCGCGTCGACCCTGCAGGGCGATTCACTCATCTCGGTGCGCGGCAGCGATGGCCTGCGTCTCGGGGCGGTTGCGCTTCCCCCCGGATACACTGGCTACACGCTCGAGTCGGATCCGAAGGTGGATCGGGTCTACCAGGTGGCCGAGTCGAGCGGAACCATGGCCCTGTTCGTCTACGACGGCAGCAGTCTCGCCCAGGTCGGCCAATTGGCCTGCGGCCCCGGCTGCGGCAATTCCTACTCCTGGAGTGCGGGGATCGGGATCGATACCGTGAACAACAAGATTCACGTCGCCTTCCCCGGGAGTCCGATTCCGGTCATTACATACAACCGTCTACCCTAGGGTCTCCACTGGCCATGAAGGCGGGAGCGTAGGTAGATTGAGGCGTTCGTAGTAAGTCGCTCGTGTCCAAGGACATACGATGCCTGCCACCCTCGATCCCGCGCGGTTGCGCGACGTTGCGCTCCGGCCGATCGCCGAGAAGGTTCTCGCGGAACGGCGACTGGTCGCCGATGATGCCCGCGCCCTTTACGCCACGCATGATCTGATCGGTCTTGGCCTGATCGCCGACTACGCGAATGCGCGCAGAAACGGCGACCGGGTCTTCTTCTCCGCCAATCAGCACATCAATCCGACCAACGTCTGCATTCTCCGCAACACCTGCGTGTTCTGTTCGTTCGCGCGGATGCCGAAGGAGGATGGCAACTACACCCGCTCGCTCGACGAGGTGTACGCGGAGGCGGAGCAGGCGCGGGGCGGGCCGACGCGGGAGTTCCACATCGTCGGCGGCCTGCATCCGAAGCTCCCGCTTTCGTACTACACCGACATGATCCGCGGGCTCAAGGAGCGGCACCCCCAGGTCCACATCAAGGCGCTGACCGCGGTGGAGATCGCGCATCTCGCGCGGATCGAGAAGACCAGTGTGCGGGAGGTGCTCATCGCCATGAAGGAGGCGGGGCTCACCAGTCTGCCAGGCGGCGGGGCGGAGGTCTTCTCGACGGCGGTGCGGGCCACGATCGCCGAGCGGAAGCTGACCGGCGAGGAGTGGCTCACGGTGCATCGCGAGGCGCACCTGCTGGGGATTCCGACCAACTGCACCATGCTCTACGGTCACGTCGAAACGGCGGACGACCGGATCGAGCACTTGAGCGCCCTTCGCGGGCTCCAGGACGAGACCGGTGGTTTCCTGACGTACATCCCGCTGGCCTACCATCCCGATCACAACGATCTCGGCGAGGAGCTGGGGCGGGTGGGGACCGCGACGACCGGCTACGAGGATCTCAAGAACATCGCGGTCGGGCGGCTGTTCCTCGACAATATTCCGCACATTAAGACGCACTGGCCGATGGTGACGCCGTTCCTGTCGCAGATCGCGCTGAGCTTCGGTTGCGACGACGTCGAGGGCACGGTGGTGTACGAGCGGATCTATCACCAGGCGGGCGCAACGACCGAGATGCACATGCATTACCGCGATCTGGTCGGGCTGATCCAGGGGGCGGGGAAGCGGCCCGTCGAACGGGACAGCCTGTACCAGCCGGTCCGGGAGCAATTCGACGATCTCGAACTCGGCCCCGAAGCCGGCCAGCCGGCCGTGCACGCCGCATGAGACTCGGACGGATCCCATACATCAACTGCTACCCGGTCTACGGTGCGATCGACCGGGGGCTGGTCGCCATGCCGGCCGACCTGGTGACGGCGACGGCGGCAGATCTCAATGACCTGATGGCGGCGGGGGAACTCGACCTGAGTGTCGTCTCAGCCGTGGAGTATGCGCGCGACGCGGCGGCGTATCACCTGCTGCCCGATCTCGCGATCAGCTGCGACGGGCCGGTGCACAGCGTGAAGCTCTTCTCGAAGCGCCCCGTGACCGAACTCGAGGGGGCGACGGTACTTCGCAGCTCCTCATCGAGGACCTCGGTGCTGCTGCTCGAACTCCTGTGCCGGCACCGGTGGCGGGTGACCCCGCGCTTCGCGACGGTTCGCGCCGAGCCGGCGGACCTGGGCTCGCTCGCCAGTTTCCCGCATGAAGCGGTGCTGGTGATCGGTGATGCGGCTCTGCTGCTCGCGGCGTCGGACGTCTACCCGGTCCAGGTGGATCTCGGGGCGGCGTGGAAGGACTGGACCGGCCTGCCGTTCGTGTTTGCCGTGTGGGCGGCCCGCCGCGCCGCCGACCAGGATCGGGTGCGCGACATCCACGCCCGGCTGCTGGAGTCGCGCGCGTGGGGACTGGCCAACCTGGAGCAGCTCTCGGATCAGGCGTGGGCGACCACGGGGATCCCCCGCGCGGTCTGCCGTGCCTATCTGGGCGACCTCGATTACAGCTTCTCCTACCGGCATCTGGCCGGTCTGACGGATTTCTTCCGCCGGCTGGCGCAGGATGGGCTGGTACCGGACGGATCGCTCTCGTTCATCACGGCGGCGTAGCGCGGCCCGCGGGCCGCTTTCATCAAGGATCTGGGCATGCACAGCGTTGACCGGTCATCGGGCGAATTCCGCGAAGCCCTCGAACTGTACGAGCGGGCCAGCCTCCTCGAGCTGGGTGAGATGGCGGACCGGGTGCGCTGGCAGCTGCATCCCGATCCGGTGGTCACCTACATCATCGATCGCAACATCAACTACACCAACGTCTGCGTCGCCGACTGCGGCTTCTGCGCCTTCGCGCGCCGGCCGAAGCATGGTGAAGGCTATGTCCTGAGCTTCGAGCAGATCGGCAAGAAGATCGACGAGTGCAAGGACCTCGGCGGCGTGCAGATCCTGATCCAGGGCGGCCACAATCCGTACATCCCGTTCGAGTGGTACCTCGACCTGATGCGGTACATCAAGGAGCATCACCGGATTCACATCCACGGCTTCTCGCCGTCGGAGGTGGTGTTCTTCTCGGAGCGTTTCCGGATGCCGGTGGCCGAGGTGATCCGTGAACTGCGCGCGGCGGGACTCGACAGCATCCCGGGTGGTGGTGGCGAGATCCTGGTGGATGCCGTCCGGCAGCGGGTCGCCCCGAAGAAGGCCCAGACCGATGACTGGCTCGGCGTCCAGGAAGAGGCCCATCGCCAGGGGCTCCGGACCACGGTCAGCATGATGTACGGCATGGGTGAATCCAGCGCCGACCGGATCGAGCATCTCTTCCGGGTGCGGGACGTCCAGTCGCGCACCGGCGGATTCACGGCGTTCATCGCCTGGCCGCTCCAGCCGGAAGGCACGCCGGAGATGTCGTCGAGTCCCAAGACCGACGCGGTGACCTACCTCCGCACGCTGGCGGTTGCCCGTCTGGTGCTGGACAATGTGCCGAGCCTGCAGGCCTCGTGGGTCACGATGGGGCACAAGGTCGGCCAGGTCGCCCTCCGGTTCGGCGCCAATGACTACGGCAGCCTGATGATGGAGGAGAATGTCGTCTCGGCCGCCGGCACCACGCACCGGAGCACGATCAACGAGATGGAGCGAATGATCCGCGATGCCGGCTTCGAGCCGCGCCGGCGCCGTCAGGACTATTCGATGGTCGAAGCCACCGCGATCGCGGCGGCGTGATGTTCCGCACCGGCATCGGGTACGATTCCCACCGGCTGGTGGAAGGGCGCCCACTGATTCTCGGTGGCCAGCGCATACCCTTTGAGAAGGGGCTGGCGGGGCATTCAGATGCCGACGCCGTGGCGCACGCCCTGACCGACGCACTGCTCGGGGCCGCCGCCGCGGGCGACATCGGGCAGCTCTTTCCCGACAGCGATCCGCAGTGGAAGAATGCGGACTCGATCACGCTGCTGCAGCAGGCGGCGGAGCTGATTCGCTACCGCGGGTTCGCGCCCCGCCAGGCCGACATCACCGTGATTGCAGAGCGACCCAAGCTCGGCAGCTACTTCCCCGCGATGGCCGAGGCGCTGAGCCGGGCCACGGGAATCCCCGCGAGCTGTCTTGGCCTCAAGGCGAAGACCAACGAGGGGATGGGCTTCGTCGGACGGGGGGAGGGGATCGCGGTCATCGCGGTCGCGACTGTGGAGGCGGTGTGATGGAGCGGTTCGTGGCGTGGCTGGTCGAACTCTCGCCACTCACGATCTACCTGGTCATTGCGGTCGCCACGTTCATCGAGAATGTGTTCCCGCCGATCCCGTCCGACCTGACGGTCGCCCTCGGTGGTTTCCTCACCCAGCACAGCGCAGTCACCGCGGTCCCGATCTGGCTGGCGGGCTGGCTCGGCAATTTCGCGGGGTCCGTGACGGTCTATTTCGTGGCCGGCCGGTACGGACGCCGGTTCGTCGCGAGCCCGCTCGGGCGGCGGCTCCTGCCTGGCGAAGCGATCGTGGCGATGGAGCGGGAGTACCTCCGTTTCGGCGTCGCCGGGATCTTTCTCGCCCGGCTCCTTCCCGGATTCCGCAGCTTTATCGCACCGTTCGTCGGACTGGTCGGGCTCCCTCCACTCCGGGCGCTGCTCCCGATCGCGCTTGCCTCTGCCATCTGGTACGGGTTCCTCGCCTGGGTCGGCGTCCGGCTCGGCGCGGAGTGGGAAGCGATCAGCCGGTTCATGGCGCACCTGAACCGCGGACTCGCGATCGTGGCCATCGTGATGGCGCTCGGGATCGGACTCCTGGTCTGGCGCCGAGCCAAGGCGCAGGGACCGCGCCGGAATCGGTTGCTCCGGCTGATCGGGGCCGCGCTCGGAGATGAGGCCGTCGCGGCCGAGGCGGGCACCGATCCCGACATGGCGACGGAGGGCGCCGCCGCGTTGCTGCATGAGCTTACCCACGCCGATCCGGCGTTCACGCTGGACGAGCGTACGGCGATCGCCGAGTACCTGCGGAGCCGATGGGGGCTGGGGCAGGCTCCCCGGAGGACCCAGGGACTCTCCGGCGTGCAGCCGGCCGATACCCGGGAGCTGGTTACCACCGTGGCGGACCGGTTCGATCAGACCCGGCGTCTGGGACTCGCGGAACGGCTTTACCGGATCGCCCGAAGCGATGGAACGCTGAGCAAGCACGAGGAGCGCCTGATGCTCCGAATCGGCGATCTGCTCGGTCTCGGCCCGGAGGCACTCGCCGAGGCCAGGCGGCGGGCGTCCTCGTGAGCCGGACCGAGGCGGCGGAACGCACCTGGCTGCTCGAGCTGTTCCGCGACTACCTCGCGCTCGAGGCGGGTCATAGCGCGAACACCATCGAGAGCTACCTTCGCGACCTGCGGCGCTTCGTCGCCTGGGGAGATACGCTCGGCCTCTCCGGTCCGACTGCCGTCACGCGGAAGCAGCTTCGGGAGTTCGTGTACGCGCTGAAGGATCTGGGGTTATCGGCGGCCACCATCCGGCGCCAGGTCTCGGCCATCCGGACCTATTACGGATTCCTGCTGGCCGAGGGCCGCGCCGAGACCGATCCGAGCGACCGGCTGGAGATGCCGCGTCGCGGGCGGCAGTTGCCTGACACGCTGTCGGTGGCGGACATGGAGGCCCTGCTCGCGGCCCCGCAGGCCGACGAACCGATGGCGTGGCGCGACCGCGCGCTGCTCGAGCTGGGCTACGGCGCGGGCCTCCGTGTGTCCGAACTCTGCGGGCTCACCCTTCCCAATCTGCTGCTCGGCGAGGGGCTGGTCCGGGTCTTCGGCAAGGGGTCGAAGGAACGCCTCGTCCCGATCGGGCGGAATGTGATCGGTGCGGTCTCGGTGTACCTGCACCAGATCCGCCCGTCGCTCGACCGGGGAGCGACGAAGGACCGGGTGCTCCTCAACGCGCGCGGGGCGCCGCTTTCGCGGGTCGGGGCGTGGGGCGTGGTGAAGCGCTGCGCGCGAGTCGCCGGGATCCGGAAGCGGGTCACGACCCATACACTCCGGCACTCGTTCGCGACCCATCTCCTCGAGGGCGGAGCCGACCTGCGTGCCGTGCAGGAGATGCTGGGACATGCCGATCTCTCGACGACCCAGATCTATACTCATGTGGACCGGGAATACCTGCGCTCGGTTCATCGCCAGTTCCATCCTCGAGGCTGAGATCCGGTGAGCCGACGATTCGGGATGGCGCTCCTTCTCGCGATCGCGGGCTGTGCGACCTACCATGCCCGCCCGCTCGACATCCCGGCTGGAACCACCAGCTACAACGCGAGGAGCCTCGGCGCCGCCTCACTCGCCACGGCGCTCGACTCCCTCGGTGTGCATCCCTCCGAGCAGGGATGGAGCGACTGGGCGCTCGCCCAGGCGGCCTGGGTGCTCCGGCCCGAGCGCGCCCGGCTCGCCGCCGAGGTGAGGGTGGCGGAGGCCGCGCGGATCACGGCGGGTGCCCGCGAGCCTCCCGGTTTCAACACCGAGACGGAGTACTCCTTCAGCGGAACCGGTGGAGAATCCCGCTGGGCCCTCGCCGTGAGCGGGGTCTTCACGGTCGAACTGGGCGGCAAGCGCGGAGCCAGGATCGGGCGGGCGAACGCAGGGGTGCTCGCCGCGGTCGCGCGCCGGGATGAAGAGGCATGGGCAACGCGGTGGCGGGTGCGTGAGGCGTCGGTGCGGGTGGCGATGGGCCAGGCGCTGCTGATCGCGACGGAACGAGAGCGCGAGGTCGCCGACTCGGTCGCGGCACTCGTCCGGCGCCGCTTCGACGACGGCGCGCTGTCGGCGACCGACGTGGCGCGCGCCGACGCGAACGCGCAGAGCGCGAGGGCCGAGGCCTCCGCCGGCCGGCGCGATGGGGCGGGACGCCGGGCGGAGCTCGCCGTGGCGGTCGGCGTCCCCGTCTCCGACCTGGAGCGCGTCGTGCTGCGCACGGATTCCACGATGGGGTGCGATCGGAGCCCGCCACGCGACTCCCTGCAGCGCATGGCGCTCGATGCGCGGCCGAGTCTGCGGCGGGCGCTGGCCGAGTACCAGGTCGCGGAAGCGGAGGTGCGGGTCGAGGTCGCGAAGAGCTGGCCGGACCTGCAACTTGGCCCGGGACTCTTCTTCGACCACGGCGTCGGCAAGTGGACGATCGGGTTCGGCGCGCCCACGCTACCGCTTCATGGCAACCGTGGGCCGATCGCGGAGGCCGAGGCCCGGCGCGAGGTGGCCGCGGCGCGCGTGGCCGAGGCCCAGCAGCAGATCCTGGACGAGGTGGAGCAGGCGCTGGCGGACTGCAGGGCTGTCGAGGAGGAAGTCCGGTCGCTCGAGCTCAGCGCGATCCGGCGGAGGCTGGCGATGACCGATTCCGCCTACGTGCGTGGGGAAGCGGGCCTGCTCGAGGTCGAGCTGGCCCGCCTCGAAGTGACCAGCGCCGAGCGACGACTCGCGGAGGTCCGCGGGCGAGTCGCATTGGCGGGGCTCGGACTGGAACGGGCGATCGGGCGTTGGGGGCCGGAGTCGGCAACCGCGTCCGGGACGGAGGGTCAGTGAGGCGAACGATGGTGGTGCTCGCGACGCTGCTGGCGGGAGGCGGGTGCGGCGCCGCGCCGAAACCAGGGAATGACGAGTCGGGAGTGGCCGGGCAGCCAGCGTCGAAGATCGCTGCCGTCGGCGCCGAGCGCGCCATCGTGCTCGATAGCGCCACCGTCGCGCGCATCGGCCTCAGGACGGTCGCCCTCGAGCGGAGCGGGCGTGCCCCCGAACTCGAGCTGCCGTCCGAAGTCGTGGAGGATCCCGGAGCGGGGACCAGCGTCCGGTCGGGCGTCAATGGTCGCCTGACGGAGGCAGGTGGTCGCGCCTGGCCACGCGTGGGCGAGTCGGTCATCGCTGGCGAGACGATCGCACAGGTGGGCGACGCACGGCCGATTGTGGCGCCCCGCGGTGGCACGGTCGTGGCGCTCCTCGCGCAGCCCGGCGAACTCGTGCAGGCCGGACAGGAGCTGATGCGCCTCACCGATTTCAGTGCGGCCCTGGCCCGCGTGAGTTTCGAATCCGCGGAGGCTCACCCACCGGCCTCCCTGGAATTCTCGCTTGGCGCAGGTGCCCAGCGCTGGTCCGGTCGGTTCCAGGGGCCCGCGCCGCAGGCCGATCCGCTCACGCGCATGCCGGCCTGGCTCTACCGTCTGTCTGGTACGGCGGGGCTTCGTCCCGGCGTCGCGCTGGTGGCGTATCGGCCCGATGCACGCGCGGCCGCGGGAGGGGTACTGGTCCCGGGCGATGCCGTGGTGCAGTGGGATGCGCTCGCCTGGGCGTTCGTGGAGCGCGCGCCGGGGACCTACGTCCGGGTGCGGGTGCCGACCGACCTCGCCGTGCCGGGCGGCTGGCTCGTCCAGCGGGGGGTGCGCGCGGGTGACCGAGTCGTCGTGGCTGGCGCGGGGCAGCTCCTCTCGGAGGAGTTCCGGGCGCGAATCTCCGTCGGGCAGGAGGTCGGAGAGTAGCGTGTTGAACGGCATGGTGCGCTTCGCGGTGCGGCGGCCTGGGATCGTCATCGGTCTCGCGCTGACGCTCGTGATCTACGGCGCGACCGTCGTCGCGCGTGCGAAGCTTGACGTCTTCCCCGAGTTTGCTCCTCCGCAGGTTTCCATCCAGACCGAAGCGCCCGGGCTCTCGCCCGATCAGGTCGAAGTCCTGGTCACGACCCCCATCGAGAACGCGGTCAACGGCATCAACGGGCTCGCGGTCATCCGATCGCAGTCGATCCAGGGGCTCTCCGTGATCACGGTGATCCTCGAGGACGGGACCGACCTGTTGCGGGCGCGGCAGATGCTCGCCGAGCGGCTGGGCGAACTCACCGGTCAGCTGCCGGCGACGGTCCGTGCACCGGTGCTGAGTCCGCTGACGTCCTCGTCGAGCACGGTCCTCGTCCTGGGCATCACTTCGTCGACGCGAACCATGATGGAGCAGCGGAGCTTCGTCGACTGGATCCTGCGCCCGCGGCTGCTGGCCACTCCCGGCGTCGCCAAGGTGGCGGTCTTCGGCGGGGAGGTCCGCCAGCTCCAGATCCTCGCCGACCCGAAGCGGCTGCGGCTGCACGGGATGGACCTGACCGACCTCGTGGCGGCCGCGGAGCGATCGACCAATGTGCGCGGTGCGGGCGTCATCGACGATCCCAATCAGCGTCTCGTCGTGACCGCGGAGGGCCAGCAACTTACGCCGTCGGCGCTGGGGATGAGCGTGCTGAACGCCGGGCCGGCCAGCGTCCTCCGGATTCGCGATGTCGCGGAGGTCAGGGAGGGGGCGGAGACGAAGTTCGGCGACGCGCTCATCAACGGTGGCCCCGGAGTGGCCATCGTCGTCTCGGGTCAGCTGGGCACCAACACCAAGGAAGTGGCGTCGGCGGTCGACGTGGTGCTTCGGGACCTTGCCCCCGCCATCCGTGCCTCCGGTCTCGTGCTCCACGACGACCTCTTCCGCCCGGCGGCCTTCGTCGATCTCGCGGTCCGGAACATCACCGTCGCGCTGCTGATGGGAGGTGTCCTCGTCGCGGCGGTGCTGCTGCTCTTCCTCTACGACCTGCGTGCGGCGGCCATTTCGCTCACGGCGATTCCCCTCTCGCTGCTCGCCGCGATCATCGTCCTTGACCGCTTCGGCTTCTCGCTGAATACGCTCACGCTCGGCGGGCTCGCCATCGCCCTCGGCGAAGTCGTCGACGACGCCATCATCGACGTCGAGAACATCACCCGGCGGCTCCGGCTCAACCGCCGGCTCGCCGATCCCCGTCCCGTCCGCGATGTGGTCTGGGCCGCCTCGATCGAGGTGCGGCAGAGCGTGGTGTACGCGACCTTCGTCGTCGCGGTGGTCTTCGCGCCGGTTCTCACGATGAGCGGGGTGCAGGGCGCGCTGTTCCGGCCGCTCGGTTTCTCCTACATCCTCGCCACGCTCGCCTCACTGGCCGTGGCGCTGGTCGTCACCCCGGCGCTCGCGCTCGTCCTGCTGGCGGGCAGGGACCGGGGCTCGCGCGAATCCGCGCTGCTGCGTGCGCTGCGCGCCGGGTACGAGCGAGTGGTGGCCCGACTCTTTGGGTTCCCGCGCGCCGTCGCGCTGGTCACCGCCCTCGTCTGTCTCGGTGCGCTGGCAGTCCTGCCGCGCCTCGGCACCAGCTTTCTTCCCGACTTCCGGGAGGGGCACTATGTCGTCCACATGTCGGCAGTGCCGGGTGCCTCACTGGAGGAGTCGCTCAGGCTGGGGCGCATGGTGACCGCGGCCATCCAGCGCGATCCGCGCGTGCTCGCGGTCACCCAGCGCGTGGGGCGGGCCGAACTCTCCGAAGACACCTGGGGGACCCACTACAGCGAGATCGAGGTCGAGCTCCGGCCGGTGCAGGGAGAGGCCGCGCGCACATTCGAGGACAGCCTGCGCGCGCATCTTGCGGGCTTTCCCGGCGTCAGTTTCGCGATCCGCGGGTTCCTGACCGAGCGGATCGAGGAGACCCTCACCGGATCGACCGCCGAGATCGTCGTGAGACTCTACGGCGAGGATCTCGACAGCCTCGATGTCGCCGCGCGCCGGGTGGCAACGATCGCCCAGGGGATGCGCGGCGCCGCCGACGTGCAGTACGATCCTCCGGCCGTGGTGCCCGCGGCGACGGTGCGCCTCCGGCCGGGACCGCTGGCACGAGCCGGGCTCGCGGCCGATGACGCACTGAAGGCGGTGGAGATTGCGACGCGAGGCACCCGGGTCGCGCAGACCTTCGAGGGCAACCGGGCGACTGATGTGGTCGTGCTGCTCGCGCCCGAGGCGCGACGGCGCCCGGAGGATCTGCGGGGCATTCCGCTGCGTTCCCACGAAGGGCGCATGGTGAGTCTCGGACAGGTGGCGGAGGTCGAGCGCTCGTCCGGCAGATATCTGATCTCGCATCAGGGCGCCCGGCGGGTCCAGACCGTCACGGCGAACACGGCAGGGCGGGACGTCGCCGGGTTCGCGGATGAACTGGCGCGGCGGCTGCGGGCGCCCGCAGTGCTCCCGGCAACGGTCTATGCGGAACTCGCGGGTACCGCCGAGGCCCGGCGCTCGGCGCAGCGGGAGCTGCTGCTGCACAGCCTCCTGGTGGGCGCCTTCATCGTCCTGCTCCTGTGGCTCGCCTTCGGTGAGGCGGGACGGCTGACCCTGGTTCTCGTCAACCTCCCCTTCGCCCTCGTGGGCGGCGTCATCGCCGTGCTGCTCGGTGGTGCGACGCTTTCGTTAGGCTCGCTCGTCGGATTCGTGACGCTGTTCGGGATCGCGACCCGGAATGCGGTGATGCTGATCTCGCATTACGATCATCTGGTGCGGGTCGAAGGGCGGGAGTGGGGAGCGGCGACGGCGCTGCAGGGGGCCAGCGAACGCCTCGGGCCGATCCTGATGACCGCGCTGGTGACCGGGCTGGCGCTGCTCCCGCTGGCGCTTGGCAGTGGCGATCCCGGCCGCGAGATCGAAGGCCCGATGGCGATCGTCATCCTGGGCGGGCTCGCGACGTCGACCCTGCTCAGCCTGTTCGTGCTGCCGACGCTGGCACTTCGCTTCGCCCGGTTTGCGGCGGACGAGGAAGCGTAGCCGCCCGGCCGGATGCGGCGGCTGCATCCCGCTCGCGCAGCAGCCAGCGTATGTGAGCCCGCTGCAGATGGTAGATCCCGCCGCCGTACAGCGTCGTTCCCACCGCCAGGCCCCAGCGCAGCAGACTCGCGCCCGCACCGGGATGCAGCGCCGCGACCACCTCGAGGAAGGAGGAGACCGCGACTCCCCAGATGGCAATGGCCAGCGCCGAGTGCAGGAAGCCCTGTTCGCGGCGCCCCCGATATTCCGCGATCGCGTAGCCGAGGACGGTGAAGGCGGCGAGGTGCTCGAGCGCCCGGAGGATCCGCGCGGTATCCGCCGATCCCCAAAAGCCCATCAGGCCGGCCTCGCCATGCCATGGAGTGAAGGCCGACCAGGGTGGCCAGCCCGCGAGGCAGAGGAGATACAGCCCCAGGACGGGGGCCAGCCGGCGCAGCGTCTCACCTTCGAATCGGCGGTCACCGCGCAGGTCCTCGCGGGCCCACCCGGCGGACCAGAGTCCCGTCGCGAGTCCGACGACGGCGGCCGTCACGAGCACGATGACCGGGTGTTCGGTCAGGCCGGGGATGGCGCCGACCAGGTACCAGCTCGCCGCGAGCAGGGAGAAGCGGGTGCAGCTCACAGTGCCTGCCGGCGAGAATCGATTCCGGTAGATGGCGCCGAGGACGATCGCACCGACGAGCCCGAGCAGCAGTGAGAGTCCCATCCGCGCGGGCTCACCTGCGGCGGCCAGTCCGCTCAGCCAGAGCAGCGGGACCAGCACGTACACCAGTCCCATCAGCGGCAGTTCAAGCGCGAGCGCTCCGATCAGGGCGGGGGTGAGTCGAATCCGCCGTACGATCACGTCATGGGCGATCGCGCCGAACCAGGCGCCAAGGCCGTTGGTGATGACGTCGAGTGGTGAGCTGAACCGCGAGGGGAGGAAAAGCTGGGTGCCCTCGATGAGCGCACTGAAGACCAGACCCCAGAGGAGCGGGCGGAGGCCCCATCGGTCCTGCCCGGTCTCGCGCGTGAGCCGGAAGAGGAATCCGAGCGGAAGAAACATGGCCACGTTCGCGACCGCATCGGCCAGACTGCCACCCAGGAGCATTCCGTGGCGGATCCCCCCGCTGAAGTCGAAGGGCACCAGCGTGACGAGAACGACGACGCCGACGAGGTAGCCAAGGAAGGCGCTGGCGAGGCGGGAACCGGTTCGGGAGGCCATGGCAGTTGGCTCCAGTATCGGCACCGCAGGCCGGAGAGCTGAGTGTGGTCAGGCCGCCGAGGGATCGAAGCGTTCGAAGCGCTCCCCGAGCCAGTCCAGGATGAGGAACGACTCGAGCGCCAGTGCCGAGCCCGCGAGGAGGAGCGCCGGCACCAGGGCCCAGGCCTCGAGTCGGGGCCAGAGCAGGTAGGCGACGCCAGCCGCGGCCAGTGCGGGGCCGAGCGCAGCGACGGTGAGCAGCAGAAAGGAGACGCCGGCGGTGAGCAGATGCTGGCCGACCTGCTCGATGCCGCCGGGACGGATTTCGGTGCGGACCCAGGCGGGGTAGAGGAGTGCCCCGCCGTTCTGGATGCAGAGCGCGACCACATTCAGCGCAACGAGAACGAGAGTGCCGGGAATCAGCAGGACCACGAGTTGCCCCGTGGAGAGGTATGTGGTCGCATCGCCCCACAGCCCGAGCAGGGCGAAGGCCGCGAGGAGCAGCTGGAGCGTGGTCAGGACAAATGCCGAGGACAGGACCTGTCCCGCCATCACGACCATCCCCGAGAGGGGCCAGGTTCGGAGCAGACTCAGCTGCTCCAGTTCGCCCCGGAGATCGATACGCACCCATTGGGGTCCCAGCACACTGAGGACGACGACCCAGGTGAGCGCCATCGTGCCGAACACCCGGAGGATCGCGGGGTCCTCACGGCTTTCGATCATGACGACGGCCATGCTGATGCTGGCGATGATGGCGATCATCACCAGGAATCCGGGACTGAGGGTGCGAACCAGCCGGGTGACGTTCTTCCAGACGATGGCCGAGATGGGATGACCGCTGGGCGAGAGGTGCACCCAGTAGCGGGTGCGCCGCGGGGCCATGGACGCCCCCGCACCCTGGCGTTTCCAGCGGTCGAGGCGTGCCGCGCGCCGCGCGCTCGCCTCGAGCGCCGCTTCCTCGAAGGCTCGGTCGGCCCGGATGATCCAGAACAGGTGCAGGCCCAGGAGGCCGACCGCGGCCAGCGTTGCGCCGAGCCACTCCGGTACCGTCGTGGCGGCCAGCGGCGCGAGGGGAAGGCGGAACGGCCACACGACATAGCGGAGGGGCGCCGTCTCGAGGAGACTCCGAATGGCGCCCGGAATCCCTTCCGGCTGACCCGACCATGGCCCGGCAGGCAGTCGCTGCAGCGTCGCCCAGAGCGTACCGGCAACAGCGGCGACCAGGAGGAGTATAGGCCAGCTCTTCCGGAGCCCCGCCGTGCCGTGGGTCGTGGCGCTGTCACGCGTCAGGGCAACACCAAGACGATGGAGGAAGAGCGTATCAAACAGGATCCAGAGACTGATCGCATGGAAGGCGGTGCCCAGCGGGTGGTCTTCTCCCCGCCGCAACAGAAAGGTCCACACCAGGACGTTCACGAGAATGAGTGGCTGCGCCCGCAGCACCTTGTATTGCAGCAGGGCCGCGCGACTCACCGGCGCCGGAAAGAAGAAGTGAATCTCCGCTGGGGTGAAGGCGAGGGCCGTTCGGTCCGCGCCGAGCACCCACCACTTGAGCACCAGCGCCATCACCAGGATCGCTCCGCCCGACGTGATGGCGGGCGCGGGAACCCCCGGCGAAGTGCCATGGCGCTGGCCGAGCAGCACCAGCGCGAGGTAGCCGAGGCCGAGGAGCAGGGCGAAGACGTAGCGCGGACTGCGCAGCCGGGAGGTGACGCCGCGCATCCGGTTGCGCAGGGAGTGGAGCAGCAGGAACAGTGCGGCATCCCTCACGTGCGCGGCTCGTCCGAGTGACCGGTCAATGACAGGAAGATCTCCTCCAGCCCCCGGCCTGAGAGTTCGGGCCGGCCGGCGGCGATCTCGGCGACCGACCCGAGCGCGACCATCCTCCCGCCCTGGATGATCAGCACCTTGGTGCAGATCTCCTCGACCAGGGAGAGCAGATGCGAACTCAGGATGACTGCTGCACCCGCCTGGGCCCGTGCGGCGATCGTCCGCTTCATGCGGCGGATCCCGACGGGATCGAGTCCCGTCAGTGGCTCGTCCAGCATGAGCGCCTGTGGGTCATGAAGCAGCCCGCAGGCGATCGCCAGCTTCTGCTTCATGCCGCGGGAGAGTTCACTGGCGAGCGCATCCCGCTTGTCGGACAGCTCCAGCTCCTCGAGCAGCGTACCGATCCGGGCGGTGCTCTCTGGCTTCCGGTACAGCCGGGCCGTGAACTGCAGATGTTCGGTGACGGTCAGGTACTCGAAGAGCTGAGGCTCATCGGGAATGAAGGAAAGCGCCCGCTTCGCCTCCAGGGGACGCTCGGCGAGCAAGTGCCCGGCGATCCGGATCGTGCCCCGGGTCGGCTGGATGATGCCCGCCAGGCTTCGGAGGGTGCTCGTCTTGCCGGCGCCGTTCGGTCCGACGAGCCCGAGGATCTCCCCGCTGGCGACGCTGAACGACAGCCCTTGCACGGCCATGAGGGGCCCGTACAGCTTCGTAAGACCATCGACTTCGATCATCCTCGGTTGGCTCCGATCCGGCCGGTGGCTGAAACCTCCGCCCCGCAGGCCACGTCTCTGTGTGGAACGCCACCACTTCCCGGGTTCGTCCCCGGAGCAGGCCATGAGAAACTACTGGATCAAGATCGCTGCGGGCGCCTTCGGCATCTTCGTCGTCGGAATGATGGTCATCACCGGCCTGAGGGCCGTGAAGTCTAAGGTCACCACCACCCTCAACAGCAATGACCCTATCCCGATCCCGCTGATCGGGCTGGTTCCGTTTCGGGTGGATAGTGCCAAGCTCGGCAGTGTTACCAGGGTGGAATTCCTCCGTTCGGATCCTGAGCACGTTTCCGGTGTCCGGGTCCTCGTCAAGCTGGCGGACAGCATCGCTCAGGACCGCCTCCGCGCCTGCACGCTCGCCCTCCATAGTCTCGACAACATCGACGAAAAGACCACCTTCCAGTGCCAGCCCGATGGGGCCGCGCTCGGGGACCTGCAGCCGTTCGGAACGGTGGTGGTGCGCCGAATGGGCGGGTCGGACACCCTCGCGCTGCTCTTGCCCGGGAAGGCGGTCAGCGACCTCCAGGGGACGAGGATCCGGGTCAACGGTCATGGCATCCAGATCAGCGGGCCCGAGGATCCGATCGCGGACATGCTCGAGGCTCGAACCGACTCGATGCACGATCTGCTCGATGAGCGGATCGATGCCCGCTCCGATTCGGTGGATGAGCTGAAGGACCTCGCCAGCACTCTGGAGGACTCGGCCTCGCGCCTGTCGACGGGGGCACGACGGCGGGTCCAGGCCTCGGGAGATTCGGTCCGGGCCGTGATGCGCGCTATGGTTGACCGGATGCAGGCCGACCGGGTACGGATGGAAGCGATCGAGCACGTACGCGGCCTCAGCATCGCCCAGCGTGACTCGCTCGCCAACCTGGGACCGGCGCTGCAGGACTCGGTTCAGGCGCAGGTCGCCCGGGAGCTGGTCCGGATGCGCGCCGACCTCGAGAAGGCGCTTCCGGAGGCCTCGACGACCACGAAAGCCACACCGGCGCCACCCAAGCCGCCGGCGCCACCCAAGCCTGTCGCCAAGGTCCGAGTGAACTGAGGGGGAACCGCGCGCCGGGCCTCCCGCGGGGCGCAATCGGGTGTAATTTGCGCCCATGCTCCTCGTCCTCGACAACTACGACAGCTTCACCTACAACCTGGTGCAGTTCGTCGGTGAACTGGGCGCCGATCCGGTGGTCTACCGGAACGACGCCCTTTCGACAGCCGACGCGATGGCGCTCCGCCCCGAGGCGATCATCATCTCGCCAGGGCCGGGGGAGCCGAATGCTGCCGGGATCTCGATTCCACTGATTCGCGCCGCTGCCGGGAAGATCCCGGTGCTGGGCGTCTGCCTTGGGCACCAGGCCATGGGGGAGGCGTTCGGGGGGCGGGTGGTGCGTGCGGGCCGCCTCATGCATGGGAAGACGACCGAAGTCAGCCACCTCGGCGACGGGATCTTCGAAGGCGTCGCCAATCCGCTGACGGTCATGCGCTACCATTCGCTGGTCGTTTCGGCCGAGGACTTCCCGGCGGAACTCGAGATGACCGCATGGTCGATGGACCGCCCCCGGGGGCAGGAAATCATGGCGCTCCGGCACCGGGTCCACCCCCTGTATGGGGTGCAATTCCACCCCGAATCGATCGCGACCGAGAGCGGAAAGACCCTCCTCCAGAACTTCCTCCGGCTCGCCGCCGCCTTTCGGGCCGACCGCCACGCGGCGATAGCCTAACCATTTGACATACCAGCGCATAGCTGGTACCTGCCCGGCTGTAAATCCCTCCGGCATGACTTTTGACAGGACCGGTCGGCGTTATTACGTTCGGAAATGCGCGTCCTCGGCGTGATCCCGGCCCGGCTTGGCTCGACTCGTATCCCTCACAAACCGCTGCAGCTTCTGGCCGGTGAACCATTGATCGCCCGGGTCATCCAGCATGTTCGCGAGATGGGGCTGGTGGATGATCTCGTGGTGGCCACCGATTCCGAGATGATCGCCCGCGTGGTCGAAGCCGCCGGTGTCCGGGCGGTCCTCACCAGGGAGAACCATCTGAACGGCACCGAGCGGGTCGCGGAGGTCGCGGCGCGGCCGGAGCATGCCGGGCACGAGATCGTCGTGAACGTCCAGGGCGACGAGCCGTTTCTTCCGCGGGCAGCGCTGCAGGGCTCGATCGAACGGGTGTTGCAGGGCGATGACGTCGGCACGGCGGCGGCGCCGCTCGATGCGAGCGACGCCGCCGATCCCGGCCGGGTCAAGGTCGTCTCGGATGCAGGGGGACGGGCCCTGTATTTCTCGCGCGCGATGATTCCGCATCGCCGGGATCCGGGCGCGGCGACGCATGATCTCTACTGGCAGCACGTCGGAGTGTACGCCTACCGGCATGAGGCCCTGGATCGCTGGACCCGGCTGGCGCCGTCGCCGGCCGAAGAAGCCGAGCGCCTGGAACAACTCCGGGCGCTGCATCACGGGATGCACATCGGGGTGGCACGCATCGATCAGCCGGCCGAGCCGGGCGTGGACACCCCCGAAGACCTGCGCCGCGCGGAAGCGCGCTGGCTCGCACTGGAGGAGCACCGATGACCAACGGCACCAACGCGACCAAGTACATCTTCGTCACCGGCGGGGTGGTCTCCTCCCTCGGGAAGGGCATCGCGGCGGCCTCCCTGGGCCGATTGCTCGTCGAGCGCGGGCTGACGGTGACGATGCAGAAATTCGATCCCTACATCAACGTCGATCCGGGGACGATGTCCCCCTTCCAGCACGGTGAGGTCTACGTCACCGACGACGGCGCCGAAACCGACCTCGATCTCGGCCATTACGAACGCTACATCGATCGCTCGCTCTCCCAGCAGAACAACATCACCACCGGCCGCATCTACCAGAACGTCATCGGCAAGGAACGCCGCGGCGAATACCTCGGCTCCACCGTCCAGGTCGTCCCCCACATCACCGACGAGATCAAGAATGCGATCCGGCGCACGGCGCCCGGTCAGGACGTCGTGATCACGGAGATCGGCGGCACCGTGGGCGACATCGAATCGCTGCCGTTCCTCGAGGCGATCCGTCAGTTCCGTCAGGAGGTGGGGCGCGACAACGCGCTGTTCCTGCACCTCACGCTCGTCCCGTATATCGCCGCGGCCGGTGAACTCAAGACCAAGCCGACTCAGCACTCGGTGCGCGACCTCATGCAGATCGGAATTCAGCCCGATGTGCTGATCTGCCGGAGCGAGCAGCCGATCTCCGCCGAGATCAAGCGCAAGATCGCCGGCTTCTGCAACGTCGACTTCGAATGCGTGATCGAGAGCCCGGACGTTGCCTCGATCTACGAGATCCCGCTGCGCTTCCGCGACCAGGGCTTCGACCGCGTGGTGTGCGAGCGCCTGCGCCTCGAAACGAAGGAGCCCGATCTCGGTCCGTGGAAGGCGATGGTGGAACGGATTCTCCGGCCGAAGCAGAAGGTCCGGATTGCGGTGGTGGGCAAGTACACCGACCTGCACGATGCGTACAAGTCGGTGCAGGAGGCACTGATCCACGGCGGCATCGCGCACGATGCGGGCGTGGAGATCGGCTGGCTGTCGAGCGATCAGTTCACCTCCCAGGAGGCCGCTGGCCGGCTGCTCGCCGGTTTCGACGGGTTACTCGTGCCGGGAGGCTTCGGCGTGCGTGGCATCGAGGGGATGATCGAGGCCATTCGCTGGGCGCGCGAGCACGATCTCCCGTTCTTCGGCATCTGCCTCGGACTGCAGATCGCGATCATCGAGTTCGCCCGGAACGTCTGCGGCATGACCAACACCACGAGCACGGAGTTCGAGCCGGAGTGCGAGGCGCCGGTCATCGCCCTGATGGCGAACCAGCGCGAGGTGAAGGACATGGGTGGCACCATGCGGCTCGGCGCCTATGCGGCCAAGCTCCGCAAGGACTCGAAGGCGGCGCAGGCGTATGGCACGATGCAGATCAGCGAGCGGCACCGGCACCGGTGGGAGGTCAACAACGCCTATCGCGATGTGCTGGCGGAGAACGGACTCTGGCTCTCGGGCCAGTCCCCGGACGGCGGGCTGGTCGAGATCATCGAGCTGCCGAAGCACCCCTGGTTCCTCGGCTGCCAGTTCCATCCGGAGCTGAAGTCGCGCCCGAACCGCGCCCATCCGCTGTTCGCGGCCTTCATCGGTGCCGCGCTGCAGCGTCGCACCGCGAAGCCGGAACCGACCACCGCCCAGCTCGCGACGACCGCGCACTGATGCCCTGGTCCTTCGGCAGGGCTCCGCTCCTGATCGCGGGGCCCTGTGCGGTCGAGAGCGACGCGGTGCTCGACCAGGTGGCCGATACGCTGGCGGGGATCGGGATCCGGCTCGGCATCCCGGTCTGCTTCAAGGCGAGTTTCGACAAGGCGAATCGTGCGCGCGTCGATGCGGCGCGCGGGCCCGGGCTCGAGGCCGGGCTCGCCGCACTGGAGCGGATCAGACGGCTCTCGGGTTTGCCGGTGCTGACCGATGTGCACGAGGCGGCGCAGGCCCGGGTGGCCGCCGAGGTGGTGGATGCACTGCAGATCCCGGCCTTCCTCTGTCGGCAGACCGATCTGCTGCTCGCTGCGGGAGCCACCGGCCTCCCGGTGAACGTGAAGAAGGGGCAGTGGATGGCGCCGGAGGCGATGGCGGGCGCCGCCGACAAGGTGCGTGAGGGGGGAAGCCGGGATCTCGCGGTCACCGAGCGCGGGACCGCTTTCGGCTACGGGGATCTGATCGTCGACATGCGCAGCTTCGCCCGGATGCGCGCGGCAACCGGAGCGGTGGTGCTGTTCGACGCGACGCATGCGGTACAGCAGCCGGGGCAGGGACCGGCCGGGTCGAGTGGCGGTGGCCGGGAGCATGTGCCGGCGCTGCTCGCGGCGGCGGCCGCGGCCGGGGCGGACGGGTTCTTCCTCGAGACCCATCCCGATCCGGCGCGCGCCATCAGCGACGTCGCCACGCAGTGGCCGCTCGATCGGCTGGAGGAACTGGTGGCCCGGACGCTCGATGTCTGGCATGCCGGCCAGCGGGTCGTCGAGCCGCGGCCGTCGCGATGATCGACAGCGCCGTCGCGAAGCGGATCAAGCTGATCGGCCTCGATGTGGATGGGGTGATCACGAACAACTCCGTGTATCTCGGACTGGTCGCCGGGGAACGGGTCGAGTTCAAGCAGTTCGATATCCAGGATGGCCTCGCGATGGGGCTGGCGCGGCGCATGGGCTTCGTGGTCGCCTGGGTGAGCGGTCGCTACTCGGATGCAACGACGCTGCGCGCAGCCGAACTGCGAATCGATGAGGTCATCCAGGATCGCGGTGCCCGGAAGGTGCCCGCGATGACCGAAATGCTGCTGCGCCGAGGGATCGGCTGGGAGGAGGTCGCCTTTCTCGGCGATGACCTGGCGGACGTGCCGGTGCTGCGCCGGGTCGGACTCCCGCTCGCCGTCGCGAATGGCGTCGACGAAGTGAAGCAACTCGCCGCCTACACCACGGAGGCAACCGGCGGGCACGGTGCGGTGCGTGAGGCCATCGAGCTGCTGCTCAAGGCGCAGGGACGGTGGGACGAGGCGGTGCGGGTTTATCTCGAAGATCGGGGAGAGACGGCAAATGGCCGGTAAGGCGGTGATGCTGGTGCCCATGGCGATGGCGGTCCTCGCACTCGGTGCGTGCAAGGACGACGCGATCCGTCCGCCCCTCACCGTGACCGCCGCCGATTCCGCCGATCAGGTGCTCGAGGGGATGGAGCACATCATCACGTCCGACGGGGTGAAGCGGACCCGGGTGATCGCCGATACGGCCTATCTGTACGAGGCAACCCAGCTCGCCCGGCTCAAGGTCGTGAAGACGACCTTCTATGACCTCAACGGCTTCGAGACGTCGACCGTGAGTTCCGATTCGGGGCTGTACCAGATGCGCGATGGCTCGATGAGCGCCTGGGGCAACGTGGTCGCGACGACCCCGGACGGCCGACGGCTCAAGAGCGCCGAGCTCAAGTACGACGCGACGAAGCACCAGATCTCTTCGGAGAAGCCGTTCGTGTACGACCGTGCCGACCAGCATCTGGAGGGCAATGGGTTCACCAGCGATCCCGACTTCCGCAACGTCGTGACCAGACAGCCGCGCGGTGGCCAGCGGCCCGGCGCGACCGGCGGCGGCGCGGTCCTGCCCGGCCAATGAGAACGCTCGCCCTCGTCCTGCTTGGTCTGATCGCGGGCACGTCGCTCGGGGCCCAGCAGCGTCCGGTGCGGACGGGGGCCAGGCCCGGGGCGACGGGGTGCAAGTTCCAGCTCGAGCACACCGGCGGTCTGGGGACGCAGAGCATCGTCGGGGCGGACACCAACTACTACGCCGGCGGTGGTGTGGTACTGGTCTGCTCCGACAGCAGTGCGCGGATCTCCAGCGACAGCGTCGCGCTCTATGGCCGTGGCCCCAATACGCTCGTGCAGTTCATTGGCTCCGTGCGGTACGTTGATTCGGTCACGGTGCAAACTGCCGACCGAGGGACCTACTACCGGAATGGCGATCGCTGGGAAGCCCGGGGGCGGGTGCATACCGAGAATCAGAAGGACCAGTCGACGATCGATGGCCCTTCGCTCGACTACTTCCGCGCCCTGCCAGGCGTACGCGACACCCTGGAGCTGTACGCCATCGGCCGCCCGATCATCCGGTCGTTCACGACCGACTCGGCCGGGAGGAAGGGAGAACCGTACGTCATCGTCGCGGATCGGGTGCGGATGAAAGGGAACGACCGGACCTGGGCCGCGGGGAAGGTGCAGATCGATCGCAGCGACTTCGTGTCTCGGAGCGACTCGCTCTTTCTGGACAGTGGCGCAGGGAATGAAGGTGTCCTCGTTGGCTCGCCGCTCATGAAGGGCCTCGGCACGGACTCCTTCGAGCTGACCGGACGGCGGATTCACCTCGACCTCGATCACCAGGACGTGAGCTACGTGAAGGCCCTGGGCAACGGGCATGCGGTCAGCGCGCAGCTCGATCTGGTCGCCGACACGATCGGGCTCGACCTCGACAAGCGGAAGCTGGTGCAGACCGTCGCCTGGGGCGACAGCATCCTCCCGCGTGGTCTCACGACCGACTACGAAATCAAGGGCGACTCGGTCGCCTTCGACACGCCGGACCAGCAGCTCCGCGAGGTGCGCTCGTTCCACCATGCCTGGGTCGGCGGCAAGGTGGATACCCTGACGAAGGAGCGGGACTGGATGAGCGGCGACAGCGTGTTCGCGACCTTCGTGATGTCGGACTCCGCCGGGGTGCAGCGCAACTCGCTCGGGCAGCTCGAGGCCAGGGGGACGGCGCGGTCGTACTACCGCCTGGCGAACAAGAAGAGCCCGCAGGGACTGCCCTCGATCGACTACACCAGGGGAGATCGGATCACTGTGCTGATGAAGACCGGTGCGTTGCGGGGCGTGGACAAGGTGCAGATCCACGGCAATGTGGACGGGGTCCACATCGAGCCGGCGCCAGTCGCGCCTGACTCGGCGGCCGCCGCACCGAGCTCGCGGACGGCCCGATGAGCGATCTCCTCTCCCGTATCGCGGAACGCGATCCCTCGGTGCCCCTCGCGCTGGCGGCCCTGGTCCGCGACGCCGGCGACGACGGCGCGGTGGATCTGCCCACGCTCGGCATCTCCTATCGGGAGACCGTGGTGGCCGCCCGCGCCGAGGCCGGCGAGGCCGGACCTGAACTCTCGAGTGATGAAGTGCACGAGAACCTCACCCGGTCCGTGCTCCCTCGGCTCGCAGACGAAGGATGGATCGCGCCCGCCGCCGGCGACGACTGGGGGCACGTGCGGGCGGTCGGTCCCTGGTGGGAAGAGGTGCGCGCGGATCGCGCCACGATGCGGGTCCGCCTGCTCGAGGCCGGAGTGGCGGGGCTCAAGCGGCGGGCGAGCCTGGCGCAGCTCTCGCACGGCCCGCTGGTCGGTGGCAGCGTCCTCGAAGGGAAGGGGCTCTCCAAGAGCTTCAAGCGCCGGCGGGTCGTGGACCAGGTGAGCGTGCATGTGCAGCAGGGGGAGATCGTCGGTTTGCTCGGACCGAACGGGGCCGGCAAGACGACGACCTTCTATCTCATCACCGGGCTCATCCGCCCCGACGAGGGCATCGTGAGCCTCGATGGCGAGGACCTTACCCGCGCCCCGATGTACCAGCGCGCCCGGAAGGGCATCGGCTATCTGGCCCAGGAGCCGAGCGTGTTCCGGAAGCTGTCCGTCGAGGACAACATCCTCGCGATCCTCGAAACCCTCGATCTTTCGCGCGAGGAACGCCGCACCCGCCTCGAACGCCTGCTCGACGAACTGTCGATCAAGCACCTCCGGAAGAGCAAGGCCTACTCGCTGTCAGGCGGCGAGCGCCGGCGGCTCGAGATCACCCGGGCGCTCGTGACCCAGCCGAAGTTCATGCTGCTGGACGAGCCCTTTGCCGGTGTGGATCCCATCGCCGTGCACGACATCCAGACCATCGTGGCCGGGCTCCGTCACCGGGGCATCGGCGTCCTGATCACCGATCACAACGTCGAGCAGACGCTCGACATCGTCGATCGAGCCTACATCATGTTCGAAGGCAAGGTGCAGGTCTCCGGCCCGGTCCGGGACCTCGTCTTCGACGACCGCGTGGCCCAGCTCTATCTCGGGCCGACGCTCACGGCGCGGCTCCGGGCCCGCCTGGAGAAGGTCGCGTGAGGACAGGACTCTCGCAGCAGGCATCGCTCCGTCAGGATCTGCGGATCAATCCCCGGCTGTATCAGGCCATGGACATGCTGTACATGCCCATGATGGACCTGCAGCAGCATCTGAAACAGGAACTGCTCACGAACCCCTTCCTCGAGATGGTGGAACCCGAGGAAGAGGATGTGACCCAGGGGGATCAGACCCCGACGAAGGAGGAGGAGAAGGAGAAGGTCAAGGAGGAGAACGAGACCGACTGGGAAGAGATTCTGCTCAACGGCTTCGAGGTGCAGGGCGGAGCGCGCGAGGAGTTCGAGGAGAAGGAATACACCGAGCCCGTCACGGTCGAGACCCATGATCTCATGGATCACCTGCGGGAGCAGCTCATGCTGCTCGACCTCACGCCCCGGCAGAAGCTCCTCGTGGAGGAATTCCTCGGCAATCTCAAGGAGGACGGCTACCTCGCCGCCTCACTCGAGGAGATCCTGACCCAGGTGAATCGTCTCCTCGAGGAGCACGCCGACCGGGCGGCCGCGCGGCTCGCGCCCGAGCCGGAGCCTGAGGACGACGGGTTCGCCGACGTTCAGTTCGATGAGTCGGCCCCGTCGACGCCGACCATCCTGATTGGCGAGCCCGAGGGGGGCACGGAGATGATGGGGATGGCGCATGGCTCGCGTGCCGATCAGGCCCCGCCAGCGCCCCCAGCTCCCCGGCCGCCGCGCGAGGGGATTCCCTACTTCACGATGACCGAGGTCGAGGACATGCTGCGCATCCTGCAGCGACTCGATCCTCCCGGCGTCTGTGCCCGCGACCTCCGGGAGTGCCTCCTGATCCAGCTCGAGGAGCGGAAACAGGTCGACACCCTGACCTACCGGCTGGTCAAGGAAGCCTTCACCGATCTGATCGGTCACCGCTGGAACGACCTCGGGCGCCGCTTCGGTACCGAACCCGCCGCCGTACAGGCCGCGGCCGATCTCCTCGCCCGACTCGATCCGAAGCCCGGCCTCAAGTATTCGGTCAGCGGGGACGGCTATGTCATTCCGGATCTCATCGTCGAGAAGATCGACGGGTTCTATCGCGTCTTCCTGAACGATACCGGCGTGCCGCGCCTCCGGCTCTCGCGGTCCTACCAGGAGATCGCCCGCGACAAGAAGAAGTTCACCACCGAGCACCGCGAGTTCATCGCGACCCGGATGAACAGCGCCAACTGGCTCATCCAGGCGATCGAGCAGCGCCGCCAGACGATGCTCAAGGTCATGAACTTCATCGTGGACCGGCAGCGGGACTTCTTCGAGAAGGGCGTGGAGTACCTGAAGCCACTCACCCTCCGCGAAGTGGCGGAGGTGATCAACATGCACGAGTCCACCGTCAGCCGGGTCACCAACGAGAAGTTCGTGCAGACCCCGCGCGGCGTGCTGCCGCTCAAGTACTTCTTCTCGAGCGCGCTGTCGACCTCCTCCGGCGAGGATGCCAGCGCCCGCTCGATCCGGGCCAAGCTGCAGAAGATGGTGTCGGAGGAGAATACCTCCGATCCCCTCACCGATCAGCAGATCGTGCACCTGTTCCAGGAGCAGGGGATCAAGATCGCCCGACGCACCGTGGCGAAGTACCGAGATCAGCTCGGTATCCTCCCGGCCCGGATGCGCAAGCGGGTATGACCCAGGGCGAACTCGATGTCAGCATCCTCGTCCCCGCGAAGGACGAGGCCGAGAACCTGCCCGAATTCATGCGGCTCTGCGCCGAGAGCCTCACCGCCGCCGGGTTCAGCTTCGAGGTCGTGCTGGTGAATGACGGCTCCCGGGATGGCTCCGCCGAGGTCCTCGCCCGGCTGCAGCGGGAGTATCCGTTCCTCCAGGTCGTGACCCATCGACGCCAGCGCGGCATCGCCGACGCCCTGCGCTCCGCGGGGGAGGTGGCGCAGGGCGCGATCTTCGTGTTCTATCCCGCCGACCTGCAGTACCTCCCCGCCGATATTCCTGCTCTCGTAACGCCGATCCTGCGCGGCGAGGCGGACATCGTCACCGGCACCAAGCAGGGCAAGTACGAGAAGGCCTTCGTGTCCGGGATCTACAACGGGCTCTGTCAGCTGCTCTTCGGGGTGCGGGTGACCGACCTGAATTCGGTCAAGGCCTACCGGCGAGAGGTGATGCTCGGAGTCCCCCTCCGCCCGGACTGGCACCGGTACATGGTCGTCATCGCCGCGGCCGATGGCTTCCGCCTGACGAGCCGTCCCGTACCGCTGTATCCTCGCCGGGCGGGCACCTCCAAGTTCACCTGGCGGCGGATTCCGATCGGGGTCCTCGATCTCCTCTCCGTCTGGTTCCAGCTCCGCTTTGGCCGCAAGCCGATGCTCTTCTTCGGCGTCGCCGGTGCGATGCTGTTCGTCGTCGGCTTCCTCGGCGGCATCGTGGCCTTCGTGCTCCGCTTCGGCTACGGCATCGGGTTCCGCCCGCTGCTGAATCTCATCGAGACGATGGTCATCTCCGGCATCGTGCTCTTCGGATTCGGGTTTCTCGGCGAGATGGTGGCCAGCCTGCGCGAGGAAGTGCGGGAGGGGCAGCGGCGCCTTGAACGAGGCGCCGGGGACTGAGCCGCGCATTCTCCTCAGCTGATTCTGCTGCATTCATGCTCACTTTGCCGCGTGGAGGCGACACCATGATCATGCGATTCCGGATTCTGACAGCCGCGGCGGCATTCGTCGCGATAGCCGCCTGCGGCGAAAATGGGCCAGGACAGCCGAACGGGACGCACCCGAGTCTCGCGAGCATCGACTCGGTGCCGCTCGCGGGGACTCCCTACGGCGTCGCCATTTCGAAGCAGGGCGAGGTCTACGTCGCCCTGATCGGTACGAACACCATCGCCCGGACCACGCTCGCATTCGACAGCTTCGCCGCACCGGTCACGGTGGGAGCGGTGCCGCCGCACGTCGTATTCAATCCCGCCGGCAATCGCGCGTACGCGACCAATCAGACCGGTCAGAGCATGAGCGTGATCAACGTGGCGACCGGCACGACCATCACCACCGTGCCGCTCACGGCGGATGGCTTCAACCTGATCACCAGTCGCGACGGGAAGCAGGTGTTCGTCTCCGTGAGTACCGGCCAGGTCTACGTGGTCGATGCCTCAAGCAATGCGATCGTCGACTCGATCGTGCTTCCGCCTGTGGTGAACGGCTTCGCGCGCCACCCGAAGAAGAACTTGATCTACATCAGTTCGCGGGACGGCGGAACCGTCTCGGAGGTCGATGTCGCCAGCCACCAGGTCCTCCGGACATTCACTACGGGCGGCCAGCCACAGCGGCTCGCCGTTTCTCCGGACGGAAAGCAGCTGCTGATCGCCAACGAGACGATCGGTCTTGATTTCTGGAACCTGCAGAGCGGCACTCGCGATACCACTCTCGCCATGTCAGCCTACGGACTGGGACTCTCGCCTGACGGAGTGCATGCCTACGTCGCGGGCGGGCCTGGAGGGCTGATCACGATCGTCGATCGGGTGGGTCGTGCGGTGGACACGGTGCTCACCGTGGGCGGAACTCCGCGAAACGTCGCGTTCGATGTCAGCGGCCACACCGCCATTATCAGCAATGAGGCCGACTTCCTCACGGTGGTCCGTTGAGCAGCATGGGCTCGCTCCTCTCGTTCCGGATATCGGACTGCGTGCGACTGGAATTCGCTCCCGGCTCACCCCAGCGCGGGAAACGCGTCCATTCCGCCTCCTGAGTGCCTTCGTTCGGTGTGCCCTCCTGGAGGTCCCGCTGGAGCAGCGCCCGGCGGGCCCGAGCCGGTGGCGCGCGGGAGCAACCTGCTCTCGTATGGCGGTGCATCCGCTCTCCGCTGTGGGGACTGAGGGATGCGCGCGATATTTCTCACTCACAACTTTCCGCGCTTCTCGGGGGATGTGTCCGGCGCCTTCCTCGCCACTCTCGCCGGGGGCCTCATGCACCGAGGGGTGGACGTCGTCGCCATCGCGCCCAGTGACGGCGGCGACATTGGGGGGGCCGAGATCGAGGGAATTCCGGTGCGCCGAGTGCGGTACGCGTCCCCCGAACGCGAAACGCTGGCCTATCGCGGCAACATGGCTGACGCGGCGCGGACGCCCGCGGGGGCGCTGGCCGCCTGGTCGCTGATCCGCGCGTTGCGCCGTGCCGCCCGCGAGGAAGTTGCGCGCGGAGCCGACCTCATCCACGCCCACTGGTGGATTCCCGCGGGACTCGCGGCACCCCCGGAGACGCCACTCGTGGTGACCGTCCATGGCACGGACGCGGTACTGCTGGGGAAGTCCCGTGCGGCGCGGCTCCTCGCGCGTCCTGTCTTCCGCCGTGCGCGAGTGGCCACTGCCGTGTCGGCTGCAGCGGCCGGGCTGATTGCCCGGTCGACCGGTCGCGTGCTCGCCGAGCGGCACATTCAGCCGATGCCGGTCGAGACCGGCCGATACCAGTCGTGGAGCAATGGCGGTGGCGGCATGATGGCAGTCGCGAGGCTGACCGCGCAGAAACGGATCGATCTCGCGCTCCAGGCCGTCGCGCTGCTGCCGCCATCGCTGGGTAGTCTGACGATCGTCGGTGACGGTCCGGAACGCGGGCGCCTCGAAGCGCTGCGGGACCAACTCGGCCTCGCCGATCGGGTCCGATTTCTCGGAGCTCAATCGCCGGCTGAGGTGGCGCGGCTGCTTGGAACGGCCGACCTCGCGCTCTTTCCCGCGCGGGAGGAGGGCTTTGGCCTCGTGGCAGCCGAGAGCCTCATGTGCGGGGTGCCGGTCGTCGCGTGCGAGGACGGAGGTGGTGTGCTTGCGGTCGTCCCGGCGGGCGGGGCGGGGCGGCGGGCTCAACCCGAGCCCGAGGCACTCGCCGCGGCCATCGTCTCGATCTCGACGGATCCCACCGCGCGCGACGAGGCACGGGTGCAGGGCATCCGTTGGCGGCAGGCGCTCGGTCCCGATCATGTCGCCAGTGTCTGCGCGGAGTGGTACCGTGAAGCCCTTGGCATCTGAGCGGCTGATACGGTTCGGACGATGGGGCCTCGCGCTCGTCATTCTGACGTTTGTAGCGCGGTCGTTCCAGCGGAACTGGCATGAGCTGCAGAGCCAGCCGATCGAATGGACCCTCCGGCTGGCGCCGGCGGTCGGCAGCGTCCTGCTGGTGTGGACCATGTACGCCATGCTGATCGAGGCGTGGCGCCGCATGCTCGCGGGCTGGGGACAGGAACTGGGTCCGCTTCAGGCCGCCAGGATCTGGGTGTTGTCGAGTCTCGGCAAGTACGTGCCGGGGAAGGTCTGGGCCATCGCCGGGATGGCACTGATGGCCAAGGAGGCCGGCGTCGCCCCTTGGGCCGCGACGGCATCCGCGATCATCTTGCAGGCCTTGGCAGTGGGCACCGGTGCCGCGGTCGCGGCACTGTTCGGGGCCGCCTCTCTCGAAGCCCAGCGCCCCGGCATGCTGGTGGGCCTATGGGTCGCGGGAGCGGCTTCCGTCGTCGGGGTGGCAGCGCTGGTGTATCCACCCGTCTCGCGGCGACTGCTCGCGCTGGCACGGATCGATCCGGACACGCCCAGCCCGAGTCCCGGCCCGGTGCTACTCGGGCTCGTGGCCAACGTGGTGGCCTGGCTGGGCTACGGGGCCTCGCTCTGGTTGCTTGCGCGGGCCGTCCTTCCGACCGGCGACCTTTCGATCGCGCCGGCCATCGCCGGATTTGCGGCCTCCTACGTGGCCGGCCTGATCGCGGTGTTCGTGCCCGGAGGACTGCTCGTTCGCGAGGGACTGCTGGTGTTGATGCTTCAGGGAAGTGTCGGCCTCGGCGCCGCGACGGCGCTCGCCGTCGCCTCGCGGGTGCTGCTGACCATTACGGAACTGGGTGCTGCTGTCCCGTTTCTCATTTTTCGCAGAGGGAACACGCGTGCCGTCTGATCGGATGCCCTGGGAACCTCGCTGGCCGCGGGCCACTGCGCTCCTGGTCTGTACTCTCGCCGCCCTCACGCTGCTGTGGCCCCTGCTGACCGGGCAGATCCTGTTCGGTGGCGGGCGCTCCGACATGTTCATCGCCGGCTACTCGTTCCGGCTGTTCGGTGCAGAACAGTTCCGCGCGACCGGCGCGATACCGCAGTGGAACCCCTACCTCTTCGGCGGCCTTCCATACATCGCGGCGATGCACGGAGACATTTTCTATCCCACCGCCTGGCTGCGCTGGATCATGCCTGTTGATCTCGCAATCACCTGGGGGATGGCGCTGCACTTCGTCATCGCGGGATGGTTCACTTTCGGTTTCGCCCGTGCGCTGCGGCTCAGCTGGACCGCGGCGATCACCGCCGGCGTGGCCTACGAGTTGAGCGGGATTGTGGCCTCTCAGATGAGCCCCGGGCACGACGGGAAGCTCTTCGTATCCGCCCTCACGCCTCTGGCCTTCTGGGTGCTGCTGATCGCCATCCGTGGGGGCCGGACCTGGGCATTTGGTGTGTTCAGCCTGGTGGTCGCCCTGCTGGTCCTCGGCCACTACCAGATGTGCTATTTCCTGATGCTGGCGCTCGGTCTCTGGACGCTGTACCTGGCCTTCTGGGATTCGGAACGGAGACCACAGGCGCGTCCATGGGTGAGCGTCGCGCTCGCCGCGCTGGCCGTCGGGATTGGCATCGGCATCGCGGGTCTCCAGGTGCTCCCCTTCCTCCAGTATATCCCGTTCTCGCCGAGAGCGACTGGTGGGCCAAGCACCGGCTGGGAATGGGTGAACAGCTACGCGATGCCACCCTCGGAGATTTTCACGACCCTCCTGCCGCAGTTCAACGGGGTCCTGGATCACTACTGGGGAAGCAATCCCATCAAGTTCCACACCGAGTACGTCGGAGTGCTCCCGCTCGCGCTGGCGTGCTTCGCCTGGGGTGATAGCAGCCGGCGCCGCCTGGTCGTCGCGCTGATTGTGGGACTGGTCCTCTTCCAGTTCCTCGCCTTCGCCGGGCACACTCCGTTCTACCGTCCGTTCTACGAATTCCTCCCCATGCTGAAGAAGATGCGAGCGGTCGGCATGGTCTTCTTCCTGGTGGCGTTCCCGATCGCCATGCTCGCCGGGATCGGACTCGACCGGATTCTCGGAGGCGAGGTGCCGGCCCGACGCGTCCTCCTCGTGGTCGGCGGATTCGCGGTGTTCGCGCTCCTCGGGGTCGCAGGCATTCTGCAGGTCATGGCGGAGGGGCTGGCGATTCCCGAGCGGATGTCCGCGGTGCAGGCCAACGCCACGGAACTCCGCGGAGGCGCCATCCGTCTGCTGCTGTTTGTCGTGATCGGCGGCGGAATCTTGTGGGCTACTGCGGCGGGCCGGGTCCGGGGGGCACTGGCGGCGGGCCTGCTCCTCGTGGGGTTGTCGGCGGACCTGTGGAGCATTGATCGGATGTTCTACACATTTTCGCCCCGCGCGTCGGTGCTGTTTCGCGACGATGAGATCCTTGCGCGCCTCAAGGCAGAAGCCGGGCCGTTTCGCGTTCTCAACGGCCAGGGGACCTATCCGCAATCCACCCTGATGGCGTATCGAATCGCGACGCCGCTCGGCTATCACGGCAACGAACTCCAGGCATACGACGAACTGGGTGGGAAGGACAAAGGCTGGGAGAATGTCTTCAGTCCCAATTTCGTCGACCTGCTCGCCGTCCGATTCCTGGTGCTCCAGGAAGAACATGTCATTCCTGGTTTCCACAAGCTGCTCGGCCCGATCACGTCGACCTTCGGAGACCCGGCGGTGCTGTATGAGCGGGACACCATCCCCGCGTACGCGAGGGTACTGGCTTCGGCCGCCAAGGCACCGTCGGCGCAGGTGACGACCACCGTACTGGATTCCCGATTCCCGGCCGGGGCGCTTGCGCTCTACGACGACACGGCGGGCATCGCGGTCAGGCCGCTGGTCCAGCCGTTCCCGATCTCCGGGATCACCGCCACGATTGCAGACTATGCTCCCGGGGCCATGCGCATCTCCCTGAAAGGGTCGAATCCGGCGCCGTCCTATCTCGTAGTCTCCGAGAACTGGTATCCCGACTGGAAAGCCACGGTGGATGGACAGCCGGCGGTGGTGCACCGGGCGGACCATACCCTGCTCAGCGTCGTCGTGCCTCCAGGGGCACACGAGGTGTCGCTTCGCTTCGAGTCAGCCGCCTATGCCCGGGGGAAGATGGTCACGCTGGTCTCGCTGCTGCTCGCGCTCGCTCTGACAGCCGCACCCGTCCTCCTGGCTCGGAGGTCAGCCGGTGCTTGAGCGGATTCTGGTGATCATCCCGACATACAATGAGGCCCGGAATCTGCCCCAGATCGTGCCGGCGGTCCTCAAGCAGGACCCCCGGCTCGAGGTCCTCGTGGTGGATGACAACTCTCCTGATGGAACGGGGGACCTCGCCGACCGCATGGCCCAGTCCAAGAGCCGGGTTCACGTCCTGCATCGGCAGGCCAAGGAGGGCCTCGGCCGGGCCTACCTGGCGGGCTTCCGGTGGGGGCTGGAGCAAGGATATCAGGCCATGTTCGAGATGGATGCCGACTTCTCGCATGATCCCGCGTTCATCGGCGGATTCCTGGTCGCGATCGAGGAGGCCGACCTGGTCCTGGGTTCGCGGTATGCCACCGGCGTGAACGTCATCAACTGGCCCATCTCCCGGCTGCTGCTGAGTCTGGGTGCGAATCTCTACGCTCGGGTGGTCACTGGCCTGCCGCTGTCCGATGCCACAGGCGGCTTCAAGTGTTTTCGCCGCGCCGTGCTGGAGTCGATCGATCTCGATCGGATCCGGTCGAACGGATACGCGTTCCAGATCGAAATGAGCTTCTGGGCTTGGAGGAAAGGATTTCGGCTCAAGGAAATTCCGATCATCTTCCATGACCGGGTGGAGGGCCAGAGCAAAATGAGCAAGCGCATCGTGCGCGAGGCCATCTGGATGGTGTGGTGGCTGCGGCTACAGTCAATCTTCGGGCGGATCTGAGCGCGTGAAGGGCAGCGTCTTCTACAAGATGTCCGGGTCCGGCAACGATTTCGTGATGCTGGATGGCCGGTGGACCGAGCCGGGTGCGTGGACCGCCGATCGCGTCAAGGCAGTCTGTGACCGGCGGACCGGTATTGGCGCCGACGGCCTCGTCCTCCTCACGCCCGAAGGGGCCGGCCGGGTCAGGATGGACTTCTGGAATTGCGACGGCTCCCGGGCTGACATGTGCGGGAATGCGGCGCTCTGCAGCACGAGGCTGGCTGCTTTCCTTGAACTTGCCCCGGCGGAATCGATGACGCTGGTTACCAGGGCAGGGCTGTTTCCCTCCCGGTGCCTCCCTTCGCCGAACGAGGCGGAGATCAACATCCCCGCGTTTCCATTGCCGGCCCGCCCGCAAGGACTGCCAGCGGCACCGGGGGAATCGGGACATGCCCTCGTGACCGTTGGGGTGCCGCACCTGGTCCTCGAAGTCGCCGACCTGGAGCTGCCCGGGCTGATGGCCCGAGGTGCCGAGCTGCGTCGCCACCCGGCGACGGGGCCTGCTGGCGCGAACGTCAACTTCGTGGCGGCCACGCCCGATCGTGCCCGATGGGCGCTCCGGACCTTTGAGCGAGGGGTCGAGGGTGAGACGCTGGCCTGCGGCACGGGCGCCGTCTCGGCGGCTATCTCGCTGGCGCGCTCAGGGCGCGGCACGCTCCCGCTCGCGATGATCACCAGGGGGGGCAGGGTTCTCACCATCACCGCGACACTGTCGGACACGCACGCGAGTGATGTCTGGCTGAGGGGCGAAGGTCGTCTGGTCTTCACGGGAGTGCTGCAGGATCCGATCGCTGGTTCGTAACTTCTTGCCCAGAAATATTTTAGATCGGTGGGGATGGGGTTGTCCCCAGTTATCCCCAGTTGTCCACCCGTCAACTTAACATAATATATATTATACGACATTGAAAGGAGGTGAGGATTGGCCGAGACCACCCTACTTTCCGGAGCCGATCCGTAGTCCCCCGGCTCTTCGATCGGGCTTCACGCTCGCTGTCCGGTGCCGTCGACCGTCTGGAGGAGCCCCGGACCAGGTTGCCCGCGGGGGCCATGGGCGCGGGCGGCATGGACACGACAAGGCCGCCGGAATCCCCTGAGAGACGCGGCGGCCTTTGGCCCTTCCAGCCTTCAGCTGCCCGTTCTACATCGAGCCGGCAGTCAACTCCGAGAGCCGCACCTCGGCCTCCGTGTTGGCGACACTCTTGGCAAACTCCTTCGTCACCCGACGGTAGGTCTCGATTGCCTTCTGCCGGTCTCCGGCGTTGGCGAAGGCCCGGCCGGCATCGAGCAGCAGGTCGGCCCGAAGGTAGTCGACGTCAGCCGCCGCGGAGGCGCTCAGGTAGGCCTGGGCGGCTTCGCCGGGGCGCTTCGAGTTCTCCAGCGCCCTTCCCAGGAGGCTGTATGCCGGAGCCTTGTACTGCGCGTCCGGGCCACCCTTCAGGAAGTCCTGGAGCCCCACGGCCGCCAGTTCGAACTGCCCGTTCACCAGTCGAACCTGGTTCAGGGTGATCACCGCCTCCTGGGCGGCCCGCGTCCCGGAATAGGTGGTGATGACTTTCTGCAATTCGCTCGCGGCCAGCGGCAGGTTGCCCTGCTCGGCCATGTTGCGGGCGTCGTCGAGCGCACGGCCCGCAAAGACCTCCTTGCGCTTCCCGCTGAGGATCACGAACCACGTGATCAGCGCGATGGCGGCCACGATGCCGCCCAGCGCAAGGTAGCGGTTCGTCTGGCCGTCGAGCCACTTGGGCGCGGTGCTGCCCGCGCGAGCGGCGGCGGAGGGCGAGGGTGGAGCTTGCATGGTTGCTGCCATCGTTATTCCGTCGCGAACGAGACGGCGGATTCGAGGCGAATCCGCAGGTATGAGGTGCCCCCGAGACGATTCGAACGTCCGGCCAACGGTTTAGGAAACCGCTGCTCTATCCAGCTGAGCTACGGGGGCAAAGCCTCTCAAAATAGCCGCGCAAACCCCAACGCGTCAACGCGTTCAGATGTCCAGGAGGATATGGCTGGGGGCGCCCCGCAGGCGCTCAACGCCGCCGAGCCCGCCGATGCCCAGCAGGAAGGACCACCCGATCACTTCGCCCCCCAGGCGCCGGACGAGTTCGCCCGCCGCTTCCGCGGTGCCTCCCGTGGCGAGCACGTCGTCGACCACGAGGATCCGGGCGCCGGGAGGACAGGCATCCCGGTGGGCTTCCAGCGAGTCGGTCCCGTACTCGAGCTGGTATTCGTGGCGGATGGTCTTCCACGGCAGCTTGCCCGGCTTGCGCAGCGGGATGAACCCTGCCCCCAGCGTCACGGCGACTGGCGCGGCAAGGATGAATCCCCTGGCTTCGATCCCGACGACGTGGGTGATCCCCAGGCCCCGGAACGGTGCGGCGAGTTCCTCCCGGACCTGTCGAAAGAGCAGCCCGTCCTGGAGTACGGGAGTGATGTCCTGGAAGACGATACCAGGCTTCGGATAGTCCGGGATCGCCCGCAGGGTCTTTCGGAGCTTCTCGATCATGTTGGTGCTCATGGCAGGTCCAGAATTTGGTTTGTGTTGGCCGCGTTAACTCTTGATTTCAAACGTCTTGGGCTGTGTTTCTTCATCCAAAACCTCGACTGCCTCGACCGAATCGACCCGGGCATGGCGCGGGCCTGCCTTCAGGAGCCCCAGAAGTTCGAGCAGGTCTTCAGGTGATCCGCAGGCCACGACTTCAACGCGTCCATCCGGCAGGTTCCTCACCCACCCCGCCAGTCCCATGGCTGTCGCACGTCGACAGGCGAAGTCCCGGAAGCCGACCCCTTGTACTCGTCCCGAGATCAGATACCGCCGTGTCACACCCGGCGCCTTCCGGCCAGCCACCCCTTCCCGGCCTCGATCGCCAGGGGGAGCAGCGAGACCGCGATGATGCCCATGACCACGATGCTGAAGTGATTCCGGACGACCGGGATATTGCCGAAGAAGTACCCTGCGCCGACGAAGAGCCCCACCCAACTCACACTGCCGAGTACGCTGAAGGCGAGGAACCTGGCATAGGGCATCTGCCCTACCCCCGCGACGAATGGAGCGAAGGTGCGGATGATCGGAAGAAACCTGGCCAGGATGACGGTCTTCCGGCCGTGCCGATCGTAGAACGCTCTGGTCTTGTCCAGGTGTGCCTGCTTGAGGAACCGGAGATTCCCACTGAACGCCCGGACTCCGATGAAACGGCCGACCCAGTAGTTCGTGGAGTCACCCAGCACGGAGGCACAGAAAAGGAGCAGGAAGAGCAGAACCGGATTGAGGCTCCCCATGCCCGCGAAGGTCCCCGCGGCGAACAGCAGCGAGTCGCCAGGCAGAAACGGCGTGATCACCAGCCCGGTCTCGCAGAAGACGATCAGAAAGAGAATGCCGTACGTCCACGTGCCGTAGGCGGCGATCAGCTCGCTGAGATGAACATCCAGGTGCAGGAACAAATCGACGAACTGCTTGATGAACTCCATGCATGCTCCAACTCAGAGGGAGGCGTCGCCGGCGAATCCGAACTGGCCGATCAAAGGGACGAAGCGGACGTCGCTGACGGTCTGGGACGTTGTCTGGCCTGAGCCGCTCTTGGTGATCAGTCGGAGGGTCTGACTGTCCCGGTCACCCACCGGCACGATCAGCCGTCCGCCCGGCGCCAGCTGTTCGAGCAGCGGCCCGGGGACCTCGGGTGACGCAGCCGAGACGATGATCACGTCGTATGGCGCGTAGGGCCGCCATCCGAGCGTCCCATCGCCGACCATGATCGACACGGCGGAGATCCCGGCCTGGGTCAGCGCGGCGCGCGCCGCGTGGGCGAGTGACGGAATCCGTTCGACGCTGAAGACCTGGGCCGCACACAGGGAAAGCAGGGCGGTCTGGTAGCCCGAACCGGTGCCGACCTCGAGGACACGTTCGCGACCGGTCAGCTTCGCCAGCTCCAGCGAGCGTGCCTGGACCCAGGGCTGCGAGATGGTCTGCCCGGCGGCGATGGGCAGCGCGCTGTCTTCGTATGCGCGATGGCGGACACTCTCGGGGACGAAAAGATGCCTGGGTACCTGGGAGATCGCCCGTAGCACGGCGAGGTCCCGGATGCCCTTGGCCTGGAGCTCGGCGACCAGCTGGGAGCGGTACCCGCCGTAGCTGTCTCCTTCGCCTACCCCTCGAGCGACCATTCCCGTACCGTTTCGAGCAGCTTGTAGTTCGTCAGGTCCATGTGCAGCGGCGTGACGGAGATGTAGCCTTCGGCCACGGCGTAGTGATCAGTCTCCGCTCCACCCGTCCAGTGGATCGAGCCACCGCCAATCCAGAACATCTCCCGCCCCCAGGGGTCCCGCATCCGCGTCAGTGATTCTTTGAAATACCGGCTGCCGAGGGAAGTCACTTTCACGCCCCGCACCCCCGCGGCGCCGCAGGGCGGCAGGTTGATATTGAGCAGCGTTTCCGGCGGAAACCGTTCCACCCTGACAATCCGCTGCACCAGGCGGGTCAGGACGCTTCGATAGCTGAGCAGCGCGTCAAGGTCGCTTGCTGGACCGGCGAAGGAGATCGCGATGCTGGGGACCCCGAGGGTGACACCCTCCATCGCGGCCGCCACGGTCCCGGAGTAGAGGACGTCCTCTCCCATATTGGGGCCATGGTTGATGCCCGAGAAGACGAAGTCCGGGCGCTCCGTGAGCAGCGTCCCGAGCGCGAGCAGGACACAGTCCGTGGGGGTCCCATCCACCTGAAAACTCCCGTCGGGCCGCCGGTTGGGGCGGAGAGGCCGGTGCATCGTCAGGCTGTGGGAGGTGCCGCTCTGTTCGCGATCAGGCGCGACCACCGTCACCTGGGCGACGGTTTGACACACTTCCGCCAGCAGGGCCAGGCCGGGTGCCAGGATCCCGTCATCGTTCGAGACAAGGATGTTCATGGGGTCCGAAAGGTAACAGGAGACGTCGCGAACCGGTGAGCGACGGGGTCCACGATTACTCCACAGGCGGCTCCGGTTTCGGCGGGGGGATCTTGCCGTCAAGGATCCCGACTATTTCTTCGACCGCCTCGCGAAGCTCACGGAGCGTCTCGCGCTCCATGGCGGCCCGGGCGGATCCCCGGAGTTCTCCGGTGCGTCGATAGTGCTCGATCCGTTGCCGGGCACCCTCGATCGTGTACTTCTCAGTGTACAGCAGGTGTTTGACGAGCATGATGAGCTCGACTTCCCTGCTCTTGTACACCCGGTTGCCGGAGCGATTCTTCGCGGGATTGAGGAACCGGAACTGGCTCTCCCAATATCTGAGCACGTGCGGCTTCAGATCGGTGAGGGCGCAGACCTCCCCGATGCTGAAGAACTCCTGGACCGGCCGTGCCATGGTCACCGCCACTGCTCCGACTTGAGGGTGCGCTCCATGAGGTCTGCGACCGCCTGCCCCGCTGGCTTTCCTTCGAAAAGAATGCTGGCCACCTGGGCGCAGATCGGGAGTTCCGTCCCGAGGCGGGCGGCCAGTGCCAGGGCGGCCTGAGCGGTATTGGCGCCCTCGGCGACGGTTCGATGGGTCGCGTTGTACTGGGCCAGACTCGTGCCCTGAGCGAGCGCCGCGCCGAGGGCTCGATTGCGGCTCAGGGCGCCGGTCGTGGTGAGAATGAGGTCCCCCATCCCAGCCAGGCCAGCGAATGTCAGCGGATCCGCCCCCATGGCGACTCCCAACCGGGTCATTTCGGCGAGCCCGCGGGTAATCAGTGCCGCCCTGGGATTGTTGCCAAGCCCGAGCCCCTCGAGGATGCCGGCTGCGATGGCGATGACATTCTTCAGCGCCCCGGCCAGTTCAACGCCAACGACATCGGTATTCGAATAGACCCGGAACCGTGGCGTCGAGAATACCGCCTGAACCTCGCGGGCAGTCTGGTCCGAGCGTGCCGCGGCCACGACGGCGGTCGGCTGCTGCTGGTAGACCTCGGCCGCAAAGCTCGGTCCCGAGAGTGCCGTGACGCGGTGATTCGGCAGGACATCCTCGAGCACGGCGGACATCAATTGCAGGGTGCCGGGCTCGATCCCTTTCGTCGCACTGACGATCAGCGCCGCATCACCGATTCCCGGTTTCGCCTGCTCGACCACCCGACGAACCACCGGGCTCGGGGCGACGGTCAGCACCACGTCGGCGCCTCGCACTGCTTCCACCGGATCGCTGGTGGCCTCCAGTGAGGCGCACAGGGGGCTTCCGGGAAGAAACAGCGGATTCTCGTGCTGCTGATTGATCGCCGCGACCACTTCCGCCTCGTAGGCCCACAGGCGCACCGTGTGGCCTCTTCTCGCGAGCAGGTCTCCGAGGGTGGTGCCCCAGCTCCCTGCGCCGAGTACGCCGATGCTCGTCACGCGGTCGGTGCCGCCGTCTTGGTTGAGCCCCGCTTGCCGAACCGGTTCTCGGTGCCCGCCAGGAGTCGCTGGATGTTCTGCCGGTGCTTCCAGATGATGAACGCCGCCAGCGCGATGTCGAAGGTCACTGTCAGTACCGAACGTCTCGCCGGGTGCAGCAGCCAGTCCGCCGGCGGGAAGCTGAGCGCCGCGATGATCGAACCGAGCGAGACGTAGCCGGTCAGCCAGACGACGAGCACCCACACGGCCAGGACGACCGGGAATGCCAGCGGTGCGAGTCCGATGATCATGCCGGCGGCGGTCGCCACACCCTTGCCACCCTTGAATCCCACAAAGACCGAGAAGACGTGGCCGATGACTGCCACGACGCCGCACCAGATCGGGAAGTACGGCACCGCAGGTGCCTTCGGCCCGAAGAGGAGCACTGGCAGCGTCCCCTTCAGGACGTCAAAGGCACCGACCGGAAGGGCGTACTTCCACCCGAGGGTGCGGTACAGGTTCGTCGCGCCCAGGTTCCTGCTGCCATGTTCCCGGAGATCGATGCCCCGAAACCACTTCCCCACGAGGTAACTCGTGGGAATGGCACCGATCAGGTAGGAAGCGGCCAGCCACAGCAACGGCATCGCGGTCAGCCCCTGTTCACATGGTTAGGAACGCTCGGCCCGCTCACCCACCCCGCACCCGGCGTCCGTCGTCCTTCCGGTCGTGCTGACTGGCACCCCGCCCGGTGAACTTGAGCCGCAGTGGTGCCCCCTCGAACCCCCATGCCGCCCGGAAACCGTTGACGAGGTACCGCTGGTACGACTCCATGACATCGTCGGGCCGGTTCGTCACGATCGCGAACTCTGGCGGCCGGGTACCGATCTGCGAGGCGTACAGCAGCTTGACCTCCGCCCCCGAGTCCTGCGGCGGCGCATTGCGCGCGATCAAGTCCTGCAGAACCCGGTTCACCTCGGAGGTGGTCACTCGACGATTTCTCGCCTCCGCCACCTCGAGAATCAGCTCTGGCAGCCTCGTCACACGCTGCCCCTGAAGTGCCGAGATGTAGACGAACGGCACGTACCGGAGGAAGGGAGCCTTCTCGGCGAGCAGGTCCTGGCCACGCTTGGCCGTGTTAGGGTCCTTCTCCGGGATCAGGTCCCACTTGTTCACCGCGATGATGAGTCCGGCGCCCCGATCCCATGCTTCCGTGGCGATGCGGAGGTCCTGGGCATGCATCCCCAGCTCGGCATCTACCACCAGGACACAGACGTCTGCTCGCTCGATCGCGCGGTGGGTGCGGAGGGTCGAGTAGAATTCGATGTCATCTTCTACTTTAGCTCTGCGTCGTAAACCCGCTGTATCTATGAAGTTGAGCGTTTTGTCGTGATACCGCAAGGGGGTGTCGATCGCGTCCCGGGTCGTGCCTGGGGTCGCCGAGACCACCAGTCGTTCCTCCCCCAGCAACTTGTTGATAAGGGACGACTTGCCTGCGTTCGGCCGACCGACGACGGCCACTTGGATGGCGTCCTCATCCTCCCCGGCCAGCTTCGGAGGAAGCCGTTCGACGATGGCGTCGAGCAGGTCCCCGCTTGCCTTCCCGACTCCGGCGGACATCCCGAGTGGTTCGCCCAGGCCCAGCTCGTAGAAGCCGTACTGCGCGGTCGTATTCGGCAGATCGTCCAGCTTGTTCACGGCCAAGATGACGGGGCGTCCGGCCTTCCGAAGCTGGGCGGCGATCTCCGCGTCGACGGGGTTCATCCCCTCCTTGCCGTCGACGACCATGACGATCAGGTCAGCCTCCTCGACCGCGAGTTCGACCTGGAGTCGCACGGCGATGTCCATGGAATTCGTGGAGCCGGGCATCAGTCCCCCCGTATCCACGAGCCAGAAACGACGTCCGGCCCAGTCGGCATCCCCGAAATGGCGATCCCGGGTGGTGCCGGCCTGATCGGAGACGATCGCGTCCCGCCCGCCGAGGAGGCGATTGAACAGGGTCGACTTGCCGACATTGGGTCGGCCGACGATGGCAACGGTGGGCTTGCTCACTGGGTGGCCGGTGTATCGAGGGCGTCGGTGAAGCAGTACGACGGGCGTACCTCCACCGACGACGTGGCTTGCAGCTCCGCGAGAGTCAGATCGTCCATGAACAGCTGGTCCTCATTGAGAGACTCGCCTGGGATCAGGGCGAGGTCGAAGTCACTTCTGCCCGCAAGGGCGACCCGGAACGCAGCGCCCGGAAGCAGGCCAGCGCAGGTCACACTCGGTCCGAATAGTGTGTTGGTGACAGGGATGAGTTCGAACGTGGCCCCGGTGATGTCCCGCAGTGGCTGGAGGACCTGTTCCATCAACCCCGCCATCGAGGTGCCAGTCAGAACCGCGATTCGGCGGCCCCGCCAGTCGGCAAGACCGGCTGCGCCATCGGTGATTCGCCGCTGCAGCCAGCGGACCGACCCGATACCGTTTTCCACCTGCTCGAACCCGTCATAGGACTCAGCCGGTGGGAGCGGCAGGGCGGCCCGGAGGTAGAGCTCGTCCGCGCCAAAGGCCCAGGTGATGCCACGCTCTTCCCGCGCCTTCAGGGCGAAGGACTCGATCCGGGCAATCGCATTGCGGCACTCGTCGATGGTGGGCTCGCGAACCCGGCTATGCTTGCTGTATTCCGTCAGGCCGACCGGAACCACCGAGACGTTGAGCACCGGGCTGCCGAAGTTGTACAGATCGTCAAGCGTCTGCTCGAGCACGGCGCCGTCGTTGACGCCGGGGGACATCACGATCTGCGTGTGGAATTCCAGGCCGTGGCTGGCGAAGAGCCGCAGCTGTTCGAGGATGTCGGGCGCGAGGGGGTTCCGCAGCAGCCAGCGCCGAACCACCGGATCTGTCGCATGCACCGAAACATAGAGTGGCGACAGCCGGTACTCGATGATCCGTTCGACATCCTTCGGCTTCAAGTTCGTGAGCGTTGCGAAATTGCCGTACTTGAAGGAGAGCCGGTAGTCATCGTCCCGGATATAGAGCGTGTCCCGGAGCCCCGCCGGGAGGCCATCGACGAAGCAGAAGTCGCAACGGTTGGCGCAGCGGCGAATGCGAGGTGGTTCGACCGAAACGCCCATCGGCAGCCCTTCTGGGCGCTCGATGTCGAATTCAATCTCCTCGCCATCCGGCTGTCGCACATGGAGCAGGAATTGATCATCTGCGGTCAGGAACTCCCAGTCCAGAAAATCCTCGAGCTCGCGGCCATTGACCGTGAGCAGTTCCGTGCCGGACTGGAGACCCAGTTCGGCGCCGAGGGATTCTGGAGAAACCGCAGTGACCTTGAGCATAGGCAAGCGGCGAAAGATGGGTGTGTGGACGGGGCGATTCAAGCGCGGCATACAATGGAAACGGGCGGAGCCTGAGGCTCCGCCCGGGAGTAGCATCGTTCCAGCCCGCGTCTGGTGCTACCAGCAGGCTGGGGTGCCTTCCATCGTCACCGCGGCATTTGGGCTGTTGCCGGCCGCTCCCATGAACACGCCGCAGCTCTGGATGTTGCCCACGAGGACCGGATTGGTCATCACGGCCTTGTAGCCAGTGACACCGATATAGGTGAGGGTCAGGACGTTTCCGGTTGACGGCAGGAACGTCAGCTGACCCGCGCCGCCGGTCGCGTTCACCTGAGCACCCGCGGTCGTTCCGCCGGCGTAGTCGGCGTTGTCGAAGTAGAAGCTCTCCTGACCGGTGACCAGGTTGCGCAAGTCGCTCTTCATCGAGGCGAGGACCGCCTTTTCCTTCGAGTTGGCGAACTTCGGGATCGCGATCGCGGCCAGAATGCCGATGATCACGACGACTATCAAGAGTTCGATAAGGGTGAAACCCTTGGTGGACATTGCCCGCTCCAGGCTGGAGACGCCACGGCTGGCCCAAGCCGCCGCTAGACTAGGCCCACAAGTTGGCAACAGGTGTGCCAGTCCCTCCTTGCAATTTCAAGTTGTTTGCCACCATTGACTTGCGCCGTGCCTCCGGCACGGTCCTTCGATCGGCGGTGGTTGAGGGCTGGGCGTCCTGCGAGAAGAAACCGCCGACCTCGCTGGGCGGGGTCGGCGGTTTGGACGTCTGGACCGGTCGGGTGCTTACTTATGGCTCAGGCTGTAGACGTAGGCTGCCACATTCTTCACATCATCGTCAGAGATGCTCGAGCCACCCTTGGCGGGCATGGGAACACCGCTCTTGGACTGCTCCTTCGTCACCCCGGCCAGGATCTGCTTCACGATGTCGTCGAAGGTACCCTTGCTGTGCAGCCAGACATCATCTGTCAGATTCGGACCAACGAGCCCCTTGGCATCCTGACCATGACAGGCGTAGCAGAGCCCTTCCTTGTGGAAGATCGCATTGCCCTTGTCGACCATGGCCTGAGTGACACCGGCCGGGAGTCCCTGCGCCCTCGCTGGAGCTGAGCCTGCGGCCACCAACGCGCACAGCACGAAGGCCGCACGAACAATGATCTTCATTCCAAACTCCCGTCAGAAGGTTTCAATGAGGACCCGGAAGAGTCCTGGCCGATCGGGATGTGTCGCGACCCCGTCGGCGGGGGCGAGGATTGCAAGAGGTGGGCCTGCCGTCGAGGAACTGAGGGCAGGCCCAGAGCGGGCGACCGGACTCGAACCGGCGACGTCCAGCTTGGGAAGCTGGCATTCTACCAACTGAATTACGCCCGCAAGCAGCGGCCAAAGTTGACGCCTCGTGTGGGGAGTGTCAATGGTGCGTCAGAACGGGCCGCGCTACACGGGGCCGGGGCGGCGGTCATGCCAGCCGCCGCCCCGCCTGGTTCGCGTGCTACTTGAGCCGGTAACGCCAGTCCTTCACGCCAGGCACCTTCGTGGTGGCGCTGAAATCGGCAACCTCGCCCGCTTTCAGGGCCCCTACCGGTACGTCCTTCGTGTCGAGGACTGCGCCACCCTTGCCGAGGAATTCGACCAGGATCGTCACGGGATGCGGCGCGATCAGCTTGTTGTTCTCGTCGCGCGCTTCCCGGCCGGTGACCTTTCCTCCGAGGGAGAGGCCTTCCGGCGAGGTGCCAAGGCTCACGTCCACATTCAGAAGCAGCCCTTCCCTGGCGATGCTCGCCTTGAGCAGCCCGTCCTTGTTGCCGGCCATCCGGTAGCCTTCGACCCGCATGGTGTGGTCGTATTCCGAGAGCGGTTCGATCTCAATCAGCTTTTCCGCCGTAGCGGCCAGATCGCCTCCCTGCTGCAAAGCCAGATAGGCGTTCGCCTGATTGAACAGTGCGTTCCGGTTGTACGGGTTGAGGCTGAGGATCCGACCGAAGGTCGCCGCGGCCTCCTTGTAGTCCTTGTCACTGAACTGCTTGACCGCGATCACCATGAGGTCATCCTCGGAGATGCCCTCGCCCTCTGCGCCACCCGCCTCCGCGCCAGCATTGGCGATGAGCACATGTTCGAGCGCCTGGGCGCTGTCCGCCATTCCCGCCGCACGATACGCTCGGGCGAGGGCCTTCTTGGCGGTGAGGTCGGTCGGTTCGAAGGACAGGTAACGCTGGAGCGCGGCAACGGCCTCCGCATTCCGATTGCTGTTGAGCAATAGCACGCCCTGGTTGTAGGCCGCCTTGTTCCGCACCTTCACGTAGGCGGGATCGGTCGGATTCGTGGCTGCAGCCAGGCCGAAGTAGGCGATGGCGCTGTCGACCTGGCCGGCGTCATAGAACAGTCCCGCCAGGCCGTTGAATCCGTGGGGGGCGTCCCGGTTGATCTGATTCGCGGCGCGGTAGAGCACCATGGCGGAATCGGCCTTCTTCTGTTCGACAAACTCCTGAGCGCCAACGACGAGGCCACCCCATGCGCGTGCGCGGAACTTCTGAATGTCCGTCTTGCACTGCGGGGCGAGGGAGGCTGCCTTGGTGAAGGCGGTATCGGCGCCGGTCATGTCCCCCTGGAGCAGATTGATGCGGCCCAGCCAGTAGAAGGCCGCGCCGTTCTTGTCCTGACCCTTGGTGGTGGTCGCGTCGCGGATGACGTCTGCACCTTCACGCAGCAGTCGAGATCCAATGACGGGATCTGAAGTATTGGCGTAACTGCTCAGTTTGGTCTTGGCCGAGCTTACCAGGAAGTGCCCTTCCTTGAGCTGGCATTCAGCGTCCTGGAACTTGCCGCCGAGTTGCGCGGAGACACGCGAGGCGATGCCGCTCTGTTGCGCCCCCGCAGGGGCTGCAGTGATCAGCACCGCCAGCAACCCACCAACGATCGCCTTGGTCATCCCTACTCCTTCAGTGGTTGTGAACTGCCGGGCGCGGTTCCGCCGAGCATGGCGCGCGCGGCGGCTTCGATCTCTCGTGCCACATCGATCGCCGGGCGCCCGAGATGCCGGGCCGCCCGACGGACGTCTTCATACTCCGCCTTGACCCGCGGTCCCGCGGGCGCGTCGAGCACCTTGACTCCCACGGCGAGACCGTCCGCCGCGACGATGTCGATCTGTTTCCGTGCAAGGGTGACTCGCTCGGAGGACACTCGACGCACGCCTGCGGTGGTGCTATGCAGGAAGAGTGCCTCGGTGACCCCCTCTGCGGCCGCGGTGTCGCAGATCACCTCGATCCGAAATCCGGGCCGGCCCTTCTTCATCATGGTGCCCCACACCTGGGTGTCGAGCGCTCCGGCGGTCGCGAGGGCTTCGCGGAGCGGTTCCAGGTACTCCGGGCTGAGATCATCGACATCCGCAGAGACCGTCACCACCTCACCCGCCTCCTGGCTCGTCTCGGCGAGTATCAGGCGCAGTGCATTCGGGTACTGCTGGGTGTCCCGGCCTCCCGCGCCCCACCCCGTGGCCTTCGCGCGCCAGTGAGACGGGGGGGCGCCGTGCCCGAGCACCCGAAGCAGCACGGCGCCGGTCGGGGTCGTCGCTTCGCCGATCACCGGGCCGTCCGGGCCGATCTCCACCCCCTCAAGCAGTCGCAGGGTCACAGGTGCGGGGACGGCGATGACGCCGTGAGCCGCACGCACCCATCCACTGCCGACAGCAACCGGGCGACTGTAGACCGTATCGATGCCCAGAATCTCGAAGCCTTCGATCGCTCCAACGATGTCGACGATCGCATCGACCGCGCCGACTTCGTGCAGCGCGACCGAAGCGGCCGGCACGCCGTGAACGCGACCTTCCTCGGTGCACAGCAGGCGGAAGGCGAACGCCGCGCGCTCTTTCACCCGGCCACTGAGCGGCGCCCGATCGATGATGCTGAGGAGATCGGACAGATGGCGATGGGCGTCCGCGTGCTCATGATCGTGCCCCTGCACCGCCACGGGAGCCTGCGCGTGATCGGCGTGGTCGTGCTCATGACCTGCTCCATGCGCGTGGTCGTGTGCATGGTGATGCCGTGCGGTCCGCGGCGGTCCTGCATAGGCTTCGCTGGGGGGCTCGGAGCGCCCGCCCGGAAGGGTGATGCTCACCTTGGTGCAGGCGATTCCGCACCGCAGCACCTGGCTCGTCTCCACCCGGACGTCCGGAAAGCCGAGCCGTTCCGGAAGCGCCTTGAGCCAGGCCTCCGGTGCTCCGGCATCGAGCAACGCACCGAGAAGCATGTCCCCGCTGATCCCGGCGGACGGGTCGAGAATCGCAATGCTCCGAGGCGCCATAGAGCGGTAATATCGCCCCCGGATCATCCGGGGGGCAAATCCCCAGAGGGCCGGTACAGCCAACCGGCGCCGGTGTTGAACACGATGACCCTGGATTCCGGACCAAGGGTGCCGCGCTCGCGGAGAATGCGGGCGGCCGCGAGCCCTGCTCCCCCTTCTGGAGAAAGGTCGATGCCTTCTTCACGGGAGGCGCGACGTGCCTCCTCGGCCAGGTCCTCATCCGTCACGGCGAGTGCATCCCCACCGCTTTCACGCAGCGCGCGAAGAATGAGACGATCACCCAGAGGGCCGGGAACGCGAAGTCCGCTTGCCACGGTCCAGGGATCCTTCCAGGCGGTGGCGCGGTCGCTGCCGTCGGCAAAGGCCTGCACGATGGGCGCGCAGCCCGCGGACTGCACCGTGAACATCCGGGGGCGTTCGTCTGTCACCCACCCGGCAGTGCGTAGCTCCTCGAACGCCTTCCACATCCCGATCAGTCCGGTGCCCCCCCCCGTCGGGTAGATGATGGCGTCCGGCAGGGTCCATCCCAGTTGCAAGGCGAGTTCGAGGCCCAGCGTCTTCTTGCCTTCAATCCGGTAGGGTTCGCGGAGTGTGGACAGGTCCATGGCTCCGGATTCGGCGCCGTAGGCTCGTGCCGCCTTGCCGCAGTCACCGATGTGGCCGTCAAGCAGGTGAAGATCCCCGCCGAAGGTGACAATCTGCGCGAGGATCGTTGGCGGCGTCGTGCGAGGCGCGTAGACCCGCACGCCGACCCCAGCCCGTGCTGCATACGCCGCGGCGGCGACGCCGGCGTTTCCCGCGGTGGGAATGACGAACTGGCGGGCGCCCGCGGCGACCGCGCGCGTGATCGCGGCACTCAGGCCGCGCGCCTTGAACGAGCCCGTCGGGTTTGCCCCCTCGTCCTTGACCCAGAGATCGGTGTACCCGAGGCGTGCTCCGGTTCGGTCACAACGCAGGAGCGGGGTGTCACCCTCTCCGAGGGTCACCGGCTGCTCGCCAGGCGTGAGCGGGAGATAGGGCCGGAAGCGCCACATGCCATGTCCCCGCCGCACCTCGGCACGTGCGGTGAGTGTCGGCAGCGCACGGTCGGGATAGCGGACCAGCCAGGGCTGGCCACACACCTCGCAGACAGTCGGGAGCCCCTCGGGACCACGGGTGATGCCACAGCCGGAGCATTCGAGTTGCCAGTCCATCATGATCGGTCGTCGGGGGGAATGTGGGACCAGGGAGGCCGCGTCAGGCGCTCAGGAATCGTTCGGCGAGCTGCGCAAGGCGATCGTTCCCTTTGACACGTGCGTGCGCGAGGATCTGCTCGACATGCACTTTGAGCCCCGGCTCACCCCAGCGGTACCCGGTGGCCGTTTCGGCGCCGATCGAATCGCCACGATTGGCGCCCTCGAGCAGCGCCCACGCAGCGGCCTGGTCGTACGCCGAGTCGTCGCGCGGCGGCAGCTCGTACCGTTGCGGGACCTCATCATGGTCTTCCTTGACGAACGCGCGTGACATGCGGCAAAGATAAGGCATCGACCGCCGCGCGCGCGGAGCTACACCGCTAGGACGTGTTCGTGAGGCCGGTCAGAATTCGGTCGGCAAGCCTGCTGGAGAAGCCGGGCAGGCTCGCGATCTCGGCCGCGGTGGCCGACTTCACGCCCGCCAGGCTGCCAAAGTGCTCGAGCAGGATCCGGCGTCTCGACGGCCCCACACCCGGGATCTCGAGCAGGGCCGACGTGATCGTACGCTCGGTTCTCCGCTTCCGGTTGTAGGCGACGCCGAAGCGGTGGGTCTCATCGCGGATGCGCTGGAGCAGGCGGAGGGAGGGGCTTCTCCGCGAGAGCCGGAGACTCTCGGATCGGCCCGGAAAGAAGATCTCTTCCTCTTTCTTCGCGAGACTGACCATCGGAATCTCGCCGAGGCCCAGACTGACGGCGGCCTCGCGCGCGGCCGAGAGCTGTCCCTTCCCGCCGTCGATCACGATCAGGTCGGGGAAGGCTTTCTTCTCGTCCCGCCGGCGGGTGAGGTAGCGGGAGATGACTTCGTGGATCGCGGCGAAGTCGTCCTGCTGGCCGATCCCCTTGATCTTGAACTTGCGGTATTCGCTCTTCCGCGGGCGGCCCGCCTCGAACCAGACCAGGGAGCCCACGGTGTCGCGTCCCTGATTGGTGGAGATGTCGACGCAGATCATGCTGCGCGGGACCGTGCTCAGGCCCAGGTCACGGCCGAGGGCGTAGACCGGGTCGCCCGAGCGCTCGTCGGTTTCGAAGGACTCGATGCGCAGGCTCTCCATGAGATGACGCGCATTCTGATCGGCGAGGTCGAGCCAGCGCCGGGCGCTGCCCCGCTGCGGCACGTTCCACTCGGTGTCGGGCATCAACTCCTGCAGCAGGTCCACGTCGGCTGGCGGAAACGGGAGGACCAGCCGCCGCACCCGATCGGGGGTGGGAACGTAGGAGCGCACCAGCAGGAAATTGAGGATTTGATCGTCGGTCTCGTCGTTGAGGTTCTCGAGGAAGGCATGATCCCGCGCGATCACCCTTCCCTCCCGCACGCGCAGGAGCACGCCCACGGCGTCGTCACCGTCACGGGCGTACCCGAGCACATCGGCGTCTCCCGTGCCGATCACCTCGACGCTCGAGGGCGCGTCCACCTGCTCCAGCCATTTGAGCTGGTCGCGGAGAAGCCCGGCGCGCTCGTAGTCCTGCCGTTCGCTTGCCGCGGTCATGGCGGCCCGAACCTTCCCCCGGACATCGACGGTGCGTCCCTCCAGGAAGTCGAGGACCTCGGCGACCATGGCGCGGTAGTCCTCCTGGGTCTGCCAGCCGACACAGGGGCCCTTGCACCGTCCGATGTGATAGTCGAGACAGGGGCGCTCCCGCCGCTCGCGGGGGAGGTCGTCGTGACAGCTGCGGACCGTGTAGAGGCGGCGGACCACGGCCAGAGTCCGTCGCAACAGCGTGACGTCGGTGTAGGGACCGAAATAGCGGGCGCCCGTGAAATCGCGCCGCCGCGTCACCAGAACCCGGGGGAACGGTTCGCCGACGGTGACGACGATCGACGGATAGCTCTTGTCGTCCTTGAGACGGACGTTGAACTTCGGCTGGTACTCCTTGATCAGATTGTTCTCGAGCAAGAGGGACTGCGCCTCGTTCGCCACCACGATCGTCTCGACATCAGCGATGTGACGGACCAGCCACTGATTCTTGGGGCTCAGGGCGTGGTCTGCCGTGAAGTAGCTTCGCACCCGGCTCTTCAGGCGCTTCGCCTTCCCGACGTACAGGACGTTGCCCTCGCCGTCCTTCCAGAGATAGACCCCTGGCTGGTCGGAGAGGGTGTCCAGCTTGCGCTGCAGGGCTTCGGGGAGGTCGGTCATGAGGTGGCGATGGCGATACGCTCAGCGGCTGCCTGACCGGAATCGGCCGAACACGCGCTGGGCCACCGCCCGCGCTTCCGGGAGCCCGACGGCGAGCGTGAGCCCGAGGTAGACGAGGCCGAACGGTGTGAGCACGAGCGCCGCCTGCAGCAGGGGCCGCGTGAACGTGATCCAGGCTCCCACGGCGTATCCGGCCGTCGCGGCGGCAAGGGCAGCCGCCCACAGGCCGAGGAGCGTGGGCAGGGGTAGCCCCGTGGCGCCAATGCGCCGGTTCAGCCCCCGTCGAAGCAGAAAGAACTCGAGCCATCCGGCGATGCCGGCCGATGCGGTCAGGCCCGCGGCGCCCCACTTCGGATCGACCCCGAGCAGTGGAGGAAGCGGCACGGCACAGAGGTAGCCCAGGACCGTCGTCAGGAGGACGCGGAGGACCGCGAAGCGGAGCGGCGACCTCGTGTCGCGCAGGGCGTAGAAGCCGGAGCTGTACAGCCTCCCCATGGTGGCGGCGAGCAGACCGACGGCGGATCCGGCCAGGATTGCCCAGACATAGCGGCTGTCGGCGGCAGTAAACCGGCCAGTCTGGTAGAGGGCTCCGGCAATGACGCCGCCGAAGGCGAGGAAGGCCGCGGCCGAGGGCACGACGAAGAACGCAATCCGTCGCAGGCCGGCATTGAGCCTGAAGCGGAGTGCCTGGGCGACCTCGTCCGGCGTGCCCGTCGCGCTCGACATCGCCGGGAGCTCCGCTGCCGAGACGGACATCCCGAACAGACTCACGGGCAGCGTATAGAGGGCCTGGGCGTTGGCGAGGCCGGTCACCGCCCCTGTGCCGAGCAGGCTGGCCAGGATGCTGTCCACATAGGCGCTGATCTGAACGACGCCCCGCCCGATGAACACCGGGCCGAAATTTCCGATCACCGTCCTCGCATGGGCGGATTGGTGCTCCAGCGAGGGACGGAGGTGCCCCATCACCGAAATCACGGTGGGCAGCTGGACCAGCACCTGCAGCAGGGCGCCTACCACCGAACCAAACGCGGCCGCGATCGCGATCCTGGTCTCATCCCCCCGGCCGGCGGCGACGGCTACGATCACGATGATGGCGACATTCCAGATCACCGGGGCGGCGTACGAGAGCAGAAACCGCCGGTGGCTGTTCAGGATGCCGAGACACCAGGCGGACAGCACGAACAATCCGGCGCCCGGAAAGAGCATCCGAACGAGTCGCACCGTCAGGTCGCGCTTCTCGCCCGAGAATCCGGGGGCGATGAGCGTGGTCAGCGGGGATGCCAGCAGCATCCCCAGCAGGACGATGACTGAGGCCGTGAGCGCCAGCAGGCCGAACACCGCATTTGCCACGTCCCTCGCCTCGGCGTCCCTCCCCTCCGCGCGGAGCCGGGCGTATACCGGAATCAGTGAGGCCGAGAGGACGCCCTCGCCCAGCAGGTTCTGCAGAAAATTGGGAATCCGAAATGCGACGTTGAAGGCGTCGTTGGCATCCCCGAGGCCGAGGTACTTCGCCAGGATGCGCTGCCGGACGAGTCCGAAGATCCGGCTGAGGAAGATGCCGGCCCCCACCAGCGCGGCATGACTCGCAGCACGTCGGGGCGGCCCGGCCGGCGCTCCGGCGGATGGGAGGTTCGCGTCAGGCACGAAAGCAGGCTCAGGCACGTCGGCCTGGTCCTACTGCTTGGGCGGCGGGAGGGCCGAGCGGCTTGGGTGCTCCTCGAGCAGGCGCTGCAGGAACTGGTTCTCCTCCTGGAGGGAGGTCACGGCGCGCTGCAGGTCGTCCACCTCGCCCCGAAGCAGCTCGACGTCCCTGGCGAGGTCCGCCAGATTCGCGGGCACGGCTGTCGGCCCCTCGAGGCGGCGGGCGAGCGCCTTGCCGATCGGGGAATCGATGATGAGCCCCGCGATCGGAATCATGAGGGCCACGAGCAGGACGAGACCGAGGAAGACCATGGATCGAGTCTACTGGGGGCGCGGAGCCCCTTCAAGGCCCGAGCGGTACCAGGCCTCGATCGTGGTGAGGAGGTCGTGGAGCAGGGATGGGCCGTACTTGGAGAGCCAGGGGGCGAGGGTGTGCACTCGCTCCTGCGGCTTGCCCAGGGGGAGGACCAGTTCGCGCGCCCGCGCGATCTGCTGGGTCTCGGTCGCCTGGCGCTTCTTCAGGTGACTGACGATCCGTTTCTCGGCGTCGTGGGTTCCCGCCAGCGCCTGGCCGGCGAGATTGCGGATCGGCTTCTCGATGGTGGGATCGATGCCCGCCGCGGCACGGGCGAGCACGTCGTACTCCCGCTCGATCGTGGCTCGGAGGGTCGCCAACGAGTGCCGAGCGTCATCCGGCAGCTGTTCGCGGACCACTCTCGCCTCGAGCTGCTGCCCCGGTCTGAGGAGTTCCTCCATCGAGGAGCCGAACTTCTCGATGACCCGGTCGGTGCGGGCGTCGACCATCATGCCGGACCAGCGTGGGAGAGGCAGCTGTTGCGGGACACCCAGCGGCGCGTAGATGGCCTCCGCGAGCGCGAAGTACCGCAACTCGCCCGGACCCGCCATGTAGGCGACCGTCGGAAGGATCGCGCTTTCGACCGCCGGCCGGAGCAGCACGTTGGGGGAGAAACGTCCCGGGTCCTCCAGGGCCGCCCGTTCGATCTCGGCGAGGGAGAGCGTTTCCCTGCTCCGCCGCGTGATGAACCCCGGGTTCCGGGCGGAGAGCCGGTCGCGTCCCTGCTGGCCCTCGTACATGACCAGCGTTGCCCCGTCGCCGACGGTCACTCCGGCGTCCTGGCCCGCAGCGAGGAGGCTGCTGTTGCGGGCGACGAGCGCCTCCTCGATCCGCGCCGAGTCGGTCAGGGCCTTGAGCAGCAGCGGCATCTGGGCACGCTTCACCGCCGCGTGCGTCGCGTCGAAGACGACGACGCCGAAGGGGGCCAGGAGCTCCGCAAGGACATGCGCGCAACTGTCCGCCAGGGTGGCCTCGGGGCGGTACCACCGGCGGAACAGGGCGAGGACTTCTTCCCGGAACTCCGAAGCGGGAAGGTCGGCGGCGAGGCGATCGAGGACGGGGCCGATTTCAGGGCCCACCGGCTCCCGGTACAGCGGAGTGAGCGGGGCGTCCGGCGCGCGCTCCCGAAGGGTCATCGTGACCGTGCTACCATCCGCGGCAGGCCAGGACGCGTGGTTCCCCTCGGCGAAGTCGTGGTCCCCGCCTGCGGCCCAGAAGACGGGAACGACCGGCCTCCCCCAGCGCGCCTCACAGAGGCGCGCCATCGCGACCGCTGACAGCGCCTTATGGATGGTATAGAGGGGGCCGGTGAGCAAGCCGGGTTGCTGTCCGGTGGTGACGACGAGGACGTCGGGCGCCTTGAGCCGGTCGAGCGCAGCGCTGGTTCCTTCCGCACAGATGAAGGCATCCAGCAGGCCGGGGGCGACTCCTCCCGGGCGGGGCTGCGGCCAGTGGAGCGGGGCGTTGATCGGGGTCGTGACGATCCGGAGACTCACGCGGCCACCCTGGCGGTAAGGATCGTTCGCACACCGCCGGCGAGCGGACCACCCATGTAGTCCCCGAATCTTCCCGCCACGCTCGCGCCGTGGGCCGAGATCATCCGCTCGAGGTCCGTCGCGCCGAGCAGCCGGACCCGCTCCTCGAAGGAGCGCCCTGCCGCCATGGTGATCGTCTTGCGGACGAACCGGCCGTCGGGGGTGATCATGCGGCGAATCTCGGCGACCTGATCGCCATACCGGGCAGACTCCTGCGGAACGAGCGCATCCCGCACCTGCTCCGCGTTGAGGAAGTCGATCACGAACCAGCCTCCGGGGCGGACGGTGGAGAGCATCTGTCCGATGGCGTCGTGATGCTCTTCGTCGGCTGCAAAGTAGCCGAAGCTGGTGAAGAGATTCAGGGTCGCATCCATCGATCGGGGACGAAACGGCAGTGCCCGCATGTCGGCCCGGACGAGGGGGCGCCCGGTCTGCCCGACGGCACGGCGGAGGAGCGCCGCCGACAGGTCGAAGCCGAAGGGGGTCGCGCCGGCACGCTCCAGCGCTGCCATGTGGCGCCCCGCTCCGCAGGCCACGTCGAGGATGCGCCACCCTCGGCGCCAGGGCAGCACCCGCTGGAGCAGGCGTACGACCCGCTCGGCATCTTCCTCATTCCGGTGGGGATAGAGGTGCAGGTACTCCTCGCCGAACCACTCCTCAAACCATTCGGCCATCAGCCGTCCGCCTCGACGATTGTGCCGCTCGCCACCAACCGGTCGGCGTGCGCTATTTGTGATAGGGCTCGTGGTGAAGAATCGTCCACGCCCGGTAAAGCTGCTCGTAGACGACGACTCGTGCCAGTTCGTGCGGAAGGGTGAGTGGTCCCAGGCTCCAGCGCTCGTTGCAGTCCGTGAGCAGCGCGGGGTCGAGGCCATGCGACCCGCCGAGGACGAGTGTGACGGGCCGGGCGGCGAGTCTCCAGTGGTCGAGCCGGGCCGCGAGCTTCTCGCTCGACCATGCGGTGCCCTCGCGGTCGAGGGCAACGAGGTGCGACCCGGCCCCAATGCGCTCGCGGAGGCGGGCGCCTTCCTGTCGGCATCCCTCCTCCGCGTTCGGTGCCTTCCCCGCCTCGCGAACCTCGATTTCCGCGGTCCGCCCGTAGCGGGTGAGCCGCCCGAGATATTCGTCAGCGGCCGCCCGGAAGACCGGGCGGAGTTTCCCGACGGCGACCAGCGTCAGCTGCACTCAGGCGTACATCCCGCGCAGCCGGTGCACGGCGGCGACCCGCTCGATCGAGAGCATGTAGGCGCCGATGCGATTGTCCACCGCGTGCTTCTCCGCCATGGTGGTGACCTCCTCGAAGGACCGCACCATGATCTTCTCGAGGCGGCTGTTGACCGTCTCCTCATCCCAGAAGTAGCCGCCGCGATCCTGCACCCATTCGAAGTAGCTGACGGTCACGCCACCCGCGTTGGCGAGGATGTCCGGGATAACGAAGACCCCCTTCGCATTCAGGATCTTGTCGGCCGCCGCCGTGGTAGGTCCGTTGGCCCCCTCGCAGATGATGCGCGCCTTGATGTTCTCCGCGATCTCGGCGGTGATCACGTTCTCGAGCGCCGCCGGCACCAGCACGTCACACTCGAGGGTGAGCAGCTCCTCGTTGGTGACGGCCTGGGCATCCTTGTAGCCCTTCAGGAACTTGTTGGCCTTCACGTGCGCGAAGACGCTCGCGATGTCGAGCCCCTTCGGGTTGTAGATCCCGCCGGTCTTGTCGCTGACGGCGACGATCGTCATCCCCTCCTTGGCCATCAGGTCCGCGGCGACGGAACCGACGTTGCCGAAGCCCTGGACCGCCACCCGGGTTCCCTTGAGCGGCATCTTGAGCTTCTTGAGGGCCTCGCGCGTGACGAACATGCAGCCGCGACCGGTGGCCTCACGGCGGCCGAGCGACCCGCCCATCTCGATCGGTTTGCCGGTAACTACGGCGGTCACCGTGTGGCGCTTGTGCATGGAGTAGGTATCCATCACCCAGGCCATCACCCGCTCGTTGGTATTGACGTCGGGCGCGGGGACATCGGAGTCAGGACCCAGCGTGTCGATGATGGCGGCCGTGTAGCGGCGGGTGAGGCGCTCGACTTCCGCGTTGGACATGCCGGAGGGGTCGCAGACGACCCCGCCCTTCGCGCCCCCGAAGGGCAGATTGACGACGGCGCACTTCCAGGTCATCCAGGCCGCGAGCGCCTTCACCTCCTCGAGGGTGACCTGCATGTCGAACCGGATGCCGCCCTTGGCGGGTCCGCGGGAGGTGTTGTAGATGACCCGATAGCCGGTGTACACCTCCACGCTCCCGTTGTCCCGCAGCACCGGCACCGAGACAATGATCTGCTTCTCGGGCATGCGGAGGATCTTGTAGAGCCCCTCCTCGAGGTTGAGTCGCTTCGCCGCATCGTCGAAGCGCGACATCATCTCCTCGAAGGGATTCTCCTGGACAAGGAACGTGTCCTTGTCGGGCCGCATGACGTTCTGGCTGGGGCGGGCACTGGTCGAAGTCATAGCATCTCCGTTGGTCGTTACAGGCGCTCGGCCGGCGTGATGACGGCATCGAGGGCCACGGCGAGAGTGTCGCCGCCTTCCTCCCACGTGAGGTCCAGCATCGCCACTAGCGGCTCCGGTGCATCCGCCGGCCACTGGTCCCGGAGCTTCACCGCGTCCTTCTCCGTGATGACCAGATGATCGGCCCGCCGAGCCGCATGGGCCAGCCAGGCAACATCCTCCTGGCGGTACTCGTGATGATCCTTCCACGTCGCCACCTGCACGGCGGCGCCTGTCGCCTTGATCTGCGCCACGAACGAGCCGGGGTCGCCGATCGCCGACGCGGCCACGACTCGCCGGCCCATCAGCGACTCCGGTGCAACGTCGCGGCCACTCACCAAACCCTCCAGCCGGGCCAAGCCGAGGTGCGCCAGCACCACGGGGCCACGGAAGTGGGAGCGCAACTCGGCCGCGAGCAAGTCCGCGGCTTCCCGGCTGGCGCGCTTGCGGGTCACGATGACCAGGTCGGCGCGCTGCACGGCCTCCAGACTCTCCCGCCAGGGACCGGCGGGAAGCGGCCACCGGACCGCCCGGGTCGTTTCGGCGCTGATGACCAGGACGTTGAGATCCCGGCGCACATCCAGCCGCTGGAACGCATCATCGAGCACCAGCACGGCCGCTCCACGGGCCAGCGCCCGCTCGGCGCCCGCGAGCCGGTTGGGATCGGCGACGACGTGGGCGGCGGGCAGGGCGCGCGCATGCACCTTCGCCTCGTCACCCCCGCCGTACCCGCGGAGGAGAATGCCGGGGGTGACCCCCTTCTCCGCATAGTACCGCGCGATCCACATCGCGATCGGTGTCTTGCCCGAGCCGCCCACCGTCAGATTGCCGACGGCAACCGAGGGAAGCGGCAGCTCATGCACCGGCAGCCAGCCCTTGGCGTACGCGGTGGTGCGGCTGCGCATCCAGGCCAGCCAGAGCGCCGAGATCGGCAGCAGCGCCGCTCGCGCCAGCCGGGCATCGATCCGCCGGCTCGTCCAGAGCCAGCGGATCAGCCGGTGGGTGTCGCCGCGCCGCTGGGCCATGCCGCTAACCTCATCGCAGACTCGAGTTCACTGCCGGCACGCGCGACCGCTGCTTCGCGCGAGAGACCTCCGACTCCAACGACGAAGGGTTCGCCGTAGGCCACCCGCACCCGCGCGAAGGGTGGAGGCACGAGGAAGCGATCCCATGATCCCGCGCGCCACGCCGGCCGCGATTCCGCATGCACCGGGACAATCAGGGCGCCGCCCCGCTCCGCTGCGGCCAGCGCGCCGGGCTTCACCACCCGTCGTGGCCCGCGGGGTCCGTCCGGGGTGATGCCGACCGGGGTCCCCTGCTGCAGGGCCCGGATCGCGCCGAGCAGCGCCCGGCTGCCGCCTCGGGTGCTCGAGCCGCGAATCAGGCGATAGCCGAGCGAGTGCGCGAATCCGGCAAGATACTCGCCATCGCGCGCTTCGCTCACCAGCGCCGCGATCCCGCGACCACGGTGGTGCCACATCACCGGCAGCAGCGCCTCGTGCCAGCTCAGCAGCACGTAGGGCCGACCGTCCTCGAGGGCACGGTGCCAGCGGTCGGCGCCGATCGCCTCGATGTGCCAGGTGCGTGCGAGCCAGCGCGCGGCCGACGGACCGAGGCGACGCGCCATCGCGCGCCCCGCCCTCCTCAGCATGCAAACAGTTCGAGCGCGAGATCCGCGACCCGCTCCGCGGCGCCGGGAGTCCCCAGTCGCCCGCGGACCTGCGCGAGTCCGGCCCGCTGAGCCTGATATTCCGCGCTGCGCTCATCGAGCAGCGGGCGAACCGCATCGGCCACTGGCGCAGCCGCTACGGGTGGGTGCCAGAACTCCGGGACAACATCCTCGCCGGCCACGAGGTTCACCAGGCTGATCCGGTTCACTGTCATCAGCCGCGTGGCGATCATGTACGTCGACCGTGGCGTCCGGTACGCGACCACCATCGGGGTATCACTGCAGGCGGCCTCCAGCGTTGCCGTCCCGGACTTCACGAGCCCGGCGGTGGCCGCCGCAAACACCAGCTCCGGCTGGCTCCGGTGAATCGTGAGCCCGCCCGCGTCCGGGTAGTAGCCCCCGGCGGTGCCGGCGACGACGACGTGGGCGGTCCGGCCTTCGGCAAGCATGCGCCGGCCTACATCCCGAAAGAGTGGCCAGTTCCGGCGGATTTCCCCCTCACGGCTGCCCGGAAAGATACCAAGGACCGGAACTCCCGGGGGCAATCCCAGGGCCGCGCGGGCCACGTCGCGTCCGGGCCAGTTCCGGTCCAGCAGCGGATGCCCCACGTAGGTGCAGGACACGCCCCGCTCCCGGAACCAGCGTTCTTCGAACGGCAGGATCGCCGCCAGCCGGTCTGCCGCCCGTCGCAGTCGGGGCAGGCGTCCCGGGCGCCAGGCCCAGAGCTGGGGCGCCACATATTGGACCACCGGGACGCCGGCCCCCCTGAGCGCCTCGCCGAGGCGCATATGGAAACCGGGGTAGTCGATGAGGATCGCGAGCGCGTACCGTCCGGCCCGGGCATCCCGCGTCAGGCTCCGGAGGAGCCCCAGGTGCCTCGGGACGGTGCGAACGACCTCCAGGAAGCCCAGGGCGCCAAGCCGGTCGATATCGCAGCGCAGGCGCAGTCCCTGCGCCGACATGGCCGGTCCGCCGCAACCCTCGAACTGCCAGGTCGGCTGCCGGCGACGCAGCGCCGCGACGACTCCCGCCCCGTGCTGATCACCCGAGGGTTCCCCGGCAGAGACCAGAATGCACGGCTCCGCCGGAGGCCTCACGACTCGGGGTGGGACGACAGTGCCGCAAGCCGGACCGCCTCGGTGACCCGGAGCGCGAGATCCAGCGCCGCCCGGCCTTCACGCCCCGTGACCACCGCCTCCCGGTCTCCGCGCACGGCGTGGAGGAAGCTCTCGAGCTCAAGGCGGAGGGCGTCGGCGCTGGGCGCTTCCAGGATCACCCGTTCCGCCACATCGGCAAGGCTCGTCGAACCGCCGGGCGTCCAGCCGTTGCGGAGGCGGAGAAACTCGCCCCGGCCTGTGGCGAGATCGAGGGCGAGATAACCCTCCTCCTGATAGACTCGCAGGCGGCGCACCCGGTCCTGTGCAATCCGGGAGGCGGTCACGCTGGCGACGAGCCCTGAGGCGAACTCCACCCGGGCATGGGCCACATCGAGCAGCGGTGTGAGCACTGCCGCACCATTGGCGCGAACGTCGATCGCCTCCGACCCTCCGGCCAGATGGAGGATCAGGTCGAGATCATGAATCATCAGGTCGAGGACAACTGGGACGTCGGTGCCCCTCGGCTGGAAGGGGGCGAGTCGCTCCCCTTCGATGAAGAGGGGGCGGTCGAGGTAGGCTGCGGCGGCTCGCACCGCACGATTGAATCGTTCGATGTGCCCCACCTGCAGCAGCAGGCCGTGACGATCCGCGGTGTTGACCAGCTCTTCCGCTTCAGAGAGGGTTGCCGCCATCGGCTTCTCCAACAGGACCGGACAGCCGGCGTTCAGTGCCGCAAGCCCCACTTCGGCGTGCACGGAGGTCGGTACCGCGATGGTAACGGCGCTCGCGCGATCGAAGAGTTCCTCCCGGGACCGGCAGGCCACCGTCCCCAGCGACTCGGCCACCTGGGCTGCACGCTCGGGTCGGATGTCATAGATCCCAACGAGCTCGGCCTCGGGCATCGCGGCGAGATGACGGGCGTGGTGCCAGCCGAGGACGCCGACGCCGATCACGCCGACCGGAACGGGCGCTCTCACGCGGGGACGCCGCGCCGGGCGGTCGTGACGAAGTCCACCAGTCGGCGGACTTCGGGGAATCGCGCGGCGTCCGGCCCGAGCGCAACCAGCGCCTCGGGACGCGGTCGCGTGGTGTTGAACAGGAGGCGGTAGGCGCGCTTGAGGGCGGCCATGGTCTCGGCACTGAAGCCGGCCCGCTGCAGCCCGACCGTGTTGAGACCGAAGAGCTCGATCGGGTTGCCGACGGCCTTCACGTACGGAGGGATATCCTGCGGCACCCGCGACGCGCCTCCGACGAATGCATGGGTTCCGATGGTCACGAACTGGTGGATGGCGATCAGTCCGCTCAGTGTCGCGCGCTCCTCGACCGTGATGTGCCCGGAGAGCTGGGTTGCGTTGGCGATGGTCACGCCGTCGCCGATGCGGCAGTCGTGCGCGACATGGACATAGGTCATGAGAAAGCAGTCCGCACCGACGATCGTCGTGCCGGTCGCCGTCGTGGCACGGTTTACCGTGCTGTGCTCCCGGATCACCGTCCGTGGACCGATCTCGACCCAGGTCTCTTCACCGCGGTATTTCACGTCCTGCGGCGCACCGCCGAGGACCACGCCTGCCCCGAGCATGACGGCAGCGCCGAGTCTGACATTGCGCTCCAGGACGACGTGAGGTCCGAGCTGGCTGCCATCCCCCACCTCGACCTGCGGGCCGAGGACCGCGTAGGGACCGATCTCGACATCGAGCCCCAGCTGCGCGGTCGGGTCGATCACCGCCGTCGGGTGGACCGCGGTGGTCACCGGTCCACCACGCAGGCCATCATCTCCGCCTCGGTCGCGACCTGCCCATCGACGAGGGCGACCCCCTTCATCTTGGCGATCTTCCCCCGGAACTGCAGCATCTCGACTTCCATGCGGAGCTGGTCGCCGGGCACGACCGGCTTGCGGAACTTGACCGCGTCGAGCGACATGAAGTAGACCACCTTGTTCTCCCGGTCCTTCACCTGCTCCATCAGCAGCAGGCCACCGGTCTGTGCCATCGCCTCCACGATCAGCACCCCTGGCATGATCGGGTGTCCCGGAAAGTGCCCCTGGAAGAACGGCTCATTGATCGTGACGTTCTTGAGCCCGATGATCTTCTGCGTGCCCTGGACCTCGAGAATCCGGTCCACCAGCAGGAAGGGATACCGGTGCGGCAGCAGTTCCATGATCTTGTTCACATCCATCGTCACGCCTCCAGGTATCGGGCCGCGGCCGCGATCGCGCGGGCGCAGGCAATGTTGCCGCTATGACTGGGCCGGCAGGCCTCGACCCGCAACGCCAGCCGGCTGCCGAGCAGCGCGAGGTCCCCGATCAGGTCGCCGAGTTTGTGCCGGGCGAACTCGTTGGGCCAGCGCAGGGTCGTGTTCAGGACTCGATCCTCACTCAGCACGATCGCGCAGTCGGGTGTCGCCCCGCCGAGCAGCCCGCGTTCGCGCAGTGCCGCGACCTCGGAAAGAAAGCCGTAGGTGCGCGCCCCGGAAATCTCGCTCCGGAAGTCGCCCGAAGACATCGCCCAGCGCTGGTCCTGCCGCCCGATCACGGGTGCGGCATAGTCGAGCGTGACGGCGATTTCGTACTCCGCGGCCGGGGTGATGACGTAGCTCGCCTGTCCCTCCGTGAGCTCGATCGGATCGTCGAGCGTCGCGACTGTCACCGTCCCCGCCTGGCAGAGGCATCCGGCCTCCTCGAGCAGGGTGACGAACGGTGCGAACGAACCGTCCAGGATCGGGATCTCGGGTCCATCGACTTGCACGTCGAGGTCATCGAGCCCGGCAGCGAAGACGGCCGCCAGCAGATGCTCGACGGTCTCCACGCGCGCCGTCCCGGTGCCCAGGCTGGTCCGACGCTCGGTCCCGGTCACCGATGCAAGTCGTGCGGCGATCGGCTGCCCGTCGCGCGCGAAGACGATGCCACGGCCCGGGGCCCCGGGGCTCACCCGGACCCGGCATGCGGCGCCGGTATGCAGCCCGGTGCCGGCGCACTCAGCGGTGCGGAGAACGGTCCGTCGCGTCATGCTGCCGCCGCGCTGCGGTCATGGCCTCGACGTCGTCGATGATGGCCGCGAGCCGGTACAGTGCCGCCTGCGCCCGCAGAAAGCTCCGGTGCGGGCGCGCCGGATAGCCAGTGACCACCGCGTGCGCCGGCACCGTTCCCGGTCCGAAGACCACGCTCTTGGCGCCGATGACCGCGCCCTGGCCGATCGTGACATGGTCCGCGATGCCGACCCCGCCCGCGATGATGACGTCGTCGCCGATCCGGCAGCTGCCAGCGATGCCGCTGGTGGCCATGACGAGACAGCGTGCGCCCAGCTGCACGTTGTGCGCAATCTGGACGAGGTTGTCGATCTTGGTCCCCCGCCCCACGATCGTGTCGTCGAAGCTGCCGCGATCGACGCACGCACCGGAGCCGATCTCCACGTCGTCTTCGAGGACGCACGCGCCGAGGTGCGGGAGCCGTCGATGCCCCTCCGCACCGCGGACGTAACCGAACCCCGGGCCACCCACGACGGCGTTCGCCTTGAGCACGACCCGATGGCCCAGCGTTGCACCCGCGTAACAGACGGCATTGGGGCCAATTTCGCAGTCATCTCCCAGCGTCACCTGGGCGCCGATGCTGGCCCCGGCACCGATCCGGGCCCGCGCTCCGATCCGGGCGCCGCTCTCGATCACCGCGAAGGGGCCCACGACGCTGCCGGCACCGATCCGTGCGTCGTCAGCGATCCGTGCCGCCGGGTCGATTCCCTCCGCGGCCGCTGCCGCCGGGACAAAGGCGGCCGCCACCTCGGCGAGGGCCCGGTCCACGGCCGCGACGATGATGCGCGTGGCTGGCCCTCCGGGGTGGCTGGCGAGCTGCTCCGGAACGAGAACCGCCCCCGCGCGCGTGGCGCGGAAGGCGGCCAGGTACTTCGGTGTCAGGAGAAAGGTCAGGGCGTCCGGCCCCGCCCGGTCGAGCGGGGCCAGGTGCTGGAGGAGAAGGTCTCCGTTGCCCTCCAGGCGGCCGCCGACCAGCGTGGCGACTGCCCGGGCAGTCAGGCGTGCGGAGGGCGGCGCCAGGGTCAGGGTTGCGCCTTGATTTTGGCGATCACCTTGTCGGACACATCGAGCGACTTGTCCGCCGCGACGATCAGGCCGTCGTTCGCACTGACATCGAACAGCAGCGCGAATCCCCCTTCGGCGCGGACGCTCTCGATGGCGTCATTCACCTTGTTGTGCAGCGGCGAAAGCAGCTCCTGCTCCCGCTGGGCCGCCTTGTCCCGGAGCTCGTTGGCACGGGTCTCGAGCCGGGTACGCTGTGCCTCGAGATCGCGGCGCTTGGCGGTCTTCGCCGTGGCCGAGAGCATTACCGACTTCTGTTCGAAATCGGCGGCCGCGGAATCGAGCGAGGCCTGGAGCCGTTCCACTTCGGTGCGGAAGCCGGTCAGCTCACGGTTGTAGGTCGACTCCGCCTGGGCATAGCCCGGGGTGGCGAGCAGCACCGCGCGGGCGTTGATGTAGCCGATCTTCTGCCCCCCGCCCTGGGCGGAGGCCGCCTGCGGAGCGCTGACCAGGGCGAGTACCAGCGCCAGTGAGAAGCCAAACACGCGACGGACCATCAGAGACTCCCTGCTGAATGTGAGGATGCGGCCTAGAAGAACTGGCCAAGCTTGAAATGGAGTTTCCACCCCGGGTTCGGCGTGCCATCGGCCTTGACGCGATCGAACCCGTAGCCGAGGTCGATGCCGATGGGACCGAGGGGGGACAGCACCGCCACGCCGAAACCGGCGCCGCGGAAAAGCCGGCTCGGATCGTATTGCCGCGCGCTGCGATAGACATTGCCGGCGTCGATGAACGTGCTGAAGTAGAGCGACTGGCTCACCCGGGCGCCCGCCTCGACCGTGAAGGCCGCATAGGACTTGCCGAAGGCGCCCACGCCGGCCGCCGAGTTGCCACCGGCGGTCGGATCGTAGCCGCTCGGCGTGATCGAGAATTCGTCGTAGCCGCGGAGCGGGATGCCGAACTGGGTGCCGCCGAGCGAATACAGTTCGGTGAAGAAGGGGCCGGCGTCGCCGAAGATGAATCCGCTCTTCGCGGTGAGACCCAGCACGAACTGCACACCGCTGCCGAGCTGTGCATTGCCGCCGGTGGAACCGAGCGGCGCGTAGTAGCGCCCCTCGAAGTCGATCTTGCGATAGTTCCCCGTGCCGCCGAGGACGCCGCCGTTGAACTCGAGCGAGACGTTCGTCAGCGCACCGCCCGTGGCGAACGGCAGGCCGAACCGGGTGTCGCGCACGATGCTGCCGCCCAGGGTCGAGCGGCTGCAGTTCGAGCAGCGGAACCGGGCACGGAGGTCCACGGAGCCATCGGTGAACTTGATCTGCTGCAACCCGTACGAGGTGAAGAGCCGGGTGTAGCGGGAGCCGAACAGCGGGAAGCCCAGCTGCACGTTGCCGCCGACCTGCCGCCGCCGGCCGAGGTCGCCGACGGTGAAGCGCTGCCTGGAATTGAACAGCGAGACCGTTCCGGAGATGCGGGACTCCCGGATCGCCGGGTCGGTGTAGCTCAGGGTGAAATCGTTGATGTTCTTGCCGAACTGCCACATCAGCTTGCCACGCTTGCCCCGGCCGAAGAGGTTCGGTTCCTCGAGTCCGAGGAAGCCGCCCAGGCCAGTGCCCTGCCCCAGCGAGGCGCCGAAGTTGATGTTGCCGGTGCGTCGTTCCTCCACCCGGAAGGTGATGTCCACATCGACGCCGTTGTCGGTGGGCTTCACGTCGGGCGGGGCCATCTGCTGCTGGAAGAATCCGAGATTCGCGATGTTGCGGTAACTCTGGATCAGCCGGTCGCGGTTGAAGAGCTCTCCCGGGACCAGCACGATGGCTTCGCGGATCACCCGCTCGTGGGTCACATCATTGCCCACGATATTGATCTTGTTGATCGTCGCCGGCTGGCCTTCGCGGATGGTCCAGCGCAGGTCGATCAGTGGCTTGCCGTCCGGGCCGACACGCCGTGTCTCATCCGGCGTGACCTGGGCGTAGATGTAGCCGCTGTTGCTGTAGAGTGTCGAGACGGCCTCCGTCGCCGTGCTCCACTCCGCGGAATTGAACGGCAGTCCGGCGCCCCCGTCCGCGCCGAACGGATACAGCGCCATGAGATCCTCGGTGCTGAACCGCCGGTTGCCGACGATCTGAAAGGTCCCGATCCGGTAGATCGGGCCCTCTTCGACATCCAGGTGCAGCGTCGCCTTGCCATTGACGGAGTCGACCGCAATCGAGTCCTTCGTCACCTGGAAGTCGACATAACCCTTGCTGCCGTACCAGGTCGGCAGCTTCTCGCGGATATCCTGCTGCAGTTTGTCGTCGTCGTACCGCCCCTGCTGCCACCAGAAGAAGCCCTCCGGCCGCGTGCTCATCCGCTTGACCAGCGCCTTGTCCCCGAAGTGCTCGTTCCCGTCGATCAGCACCTGGCTGATGGCAACCCGGTTGCCCTCGTCCACATCGAAGACCACGCCCGCCTGCCCCGGAGCCGGCGCGGTCTCGATCACCTTCACGACGGCGGCGTAGTAGCCCTGCGCGTGGTACATCGAGTCGATCCCGGCGCGGGATCGCTCCACCGCGGCGCGATCGAGGGGCCGGCCCTCGGCCAGCTTCACCCGCTCCTTGACCGAGTGCTCCGACAGCTTCTCCACGCCCTTCACCGCCCACCGCGTCAGCAGCGGACGCTCGGAGACGCGGATGACCAGGACGACCTTGCCGCTGGGGTCATCGCCCTGGGCGATGGCCACGTTGTCGTACTGCCCGGTCCGAAACAGCGCCGTGATCGCGCGCTGGATGTCCCGGTAGTTGGTGGGCTGACCGACCAGGAGGCCGGAGTTGCCGATCACCTGCTGCACGCTGAGACGCACATTGCCCTCGACGGCGACGCTGTCGAGAACCGGAGCTGGCGGTGGTGCGGCCGGCTCCTGGGCGTGAAGCGCGCCGGCGGCGAGGGCCGAGCAGGTCAGGAAGACGCCGAACAGTCGAATGCGCAAATGGGCCATGCGGAAAGGAGACCGGCGGCCCCGGAGGACCGCCGGCTCTCGTGGCAGGGTCAGGCCTTGGAACCGCTGAGGGCGCGGAAGGCGAGTCGGTCACCTTCGGGGGCGACGTCGACCTCGATCTCGTCGTTCCGGGTGAATTCGCCGAGCAGGATCTTCTCGCTCAGCGGATCCTCGATGTATTTCTGGATCGCGCGCTTCAGCGGCCGGGCGCCATAGCTCTGGTCGTACCCGTGATCGGCAAGGAAATCGGTTGCCGCCGGCGTGAGCCGGATGATCTCCTCGCCGATCCGCTTCTGCACCTCGCGCACCAGGATGTTCACGATCTGCGAGATGTGTTCCTTCTCGAGCGGATGGAAGACGATCGTGTCGTCGATCCGGTTCAGGAACTCGGGGTTGAACACCTTCTGGATCTCGTCCTTGATCTTGTCCTGCATCTTGCTGAACGAGTGCTTGACGTCCTGATCGTGGAACCCGAGCGTCTTGCCCTGCATGATGTCGCGGGCGCCGACGTTCGAGGTCATGATCACGACGGTGTTCTTGAAGTCGATGACCCGGCCGTAGTTGTCGGTCAGGTGGCCCTCATCCAGCACCTGCAGCAGGATGTTGAACACGTCGGGGTGCGCCTTCTCGATCTCGTCGAGCAGCACGACCGAGTACGGCTTCCGGCGGATCGCCTTCGTGAGCGTGCCGCTGTCCTCGTAGCCCACGTAGCCCGGAGGGGCGCCGATCAGGCGACTGACGGAGAACTTCTCCATGTACTCCGACATGTCCACCCGGATGAGCGCGGACGGGTCGGCAAACAGGAACTTGGCGAGGGCCCGGGCAAGCTCGGTCTTCCCGACACCGGTCGGTCCGCAGAAGATGAACGAGCCGATCGGGTGATTCGGGTCCTTGAGCCCCGCACGCGAACGCCGGATGGCCCGGGAGATGGCCTTGATGGCCTCGTCCTGGCCGACGACGCTCAGATGCAGCTCGTCCTCCATGCGCAGCAGCCGCGACGCTTCCTGCTCCTGCAGGCGCGTCACCGGAATGCCGGTCCACCGCGAGACGATAAAGGCGATCTCTTCCTCGCCAATCACCGGCCGCCGGGTCTGCCGCTCCTTCTCCCACTCCTCCTGCTTGAGCCGGATCTGATTCTGCAGATCCCGCTCCTTGTCCCGCAGCGCGGCCGCCCGCTCGAAGTTCTGGTCGCGGACCGCATCTTCCTTCTCCAGATTCACCTTCTCCAGATCGGCCTTCAGGTTCGCGACCTCGGCCGGCGGCACCTGTGAGGCAAGCCGGGCGCGCGCACCCGCCTCGTCGATCACGTCGATCGCCTTGTCCGGCAGGAACCGGTCGGTGATGTAGCGCTCGGAGAGCTTGGCCGCCGCCTCGATCGTGTCATCAGGGATGACCACGCGGTGGTGATCCTCGTACTTCTTCCGGAGCCCCTTCAGGATCTCGACCGTCTCGGGGATGCTGGGCGGATCAACCAGCACCGTCTGGAACCGCCGCTCGAGCGCGCCGTCCTTTTCGATGTACTTGCGGTACTCGTTCAGGGTCGAGGCCCCCACACACTGGAGTTCGCCCCGCGCAAGCGCGGGCTTCAGCATGTTGGATGCGTCGATGGCCCCCTCCGCCGCACCCGCACCAACCAGGGTGTGCAGCTCGTCGATGAACAGGATGATCTGCTTGTTCTGCGCGATCTCGTTCATCACCGCCTTGAGCCGCTCCTCGAACTGGCCGCGGTACTTCGTGCCGGCGATGACCGCCGCCATGTCGAGCGACAGCACCCGGTGGTCCTTGAGGACGTCGGGGCACAGGCCATTGGCGATCATCAGCGCGAGGCCTTCGACGATCGCGGTCTTCCCCACCCCGGGCTCGCCGATGAGGACCGGATTGTTCTTCTTGCGCCGCGCCAGGATCTCCATGACCCGCTCGATCTCCTTGGCCCGCCCGATGGTCGGGTCGAGCTGCCCCTCGGCCGCGAGCTGCGTGAGGTCGCGGCAGAAGTGATCGAGGGCCGGCGTCTTGGACTTCTTCTCGGACTTGGGGGCCGCGGCCGGCGTGGGGGACGTCCCCGTCGGCTGCTGGGTCGGAGGCATGTCGCTGCCAAGCAGGCGGAGGGTCTCGGCCCGGCTCTGCTCGAGGTTGACCCCCGCATCGGTCAGCACCTGCGCGGCGATGCCCTTCTCCTCGCGGAGCAGGCCGAGCAGCAGGTGTTCCGTGCCGACGTAGCTGTGATTGAGCTCACGAGCCTCCGTCATGGCCAGCTCGAGCACTTTCTTGGCGCGCGAGGTGTAGGGGAGGTCAGGGCCGGTGGCGGCCGCCGCTTTCCCCTTCTTGACGGTCTCCTCGATCTTCTGCTGGATCTCTTCGAGGTCGACGTTCAGGTTCTGGAGCACCGCCGCGGCGACGCCCTCACCCTCGCGGATGAGGCCCAGTAGGATGTGCTCGGTCCCCACATATTCGTGGTGCAGCCGGGCCGCTTCCTCGCGAGCCATCTGCAGAACCTTCCGCACACGGTCGGTGAAGTTGTACCCGTTCATGGCGTCTGTCCTCGGCGTGCTGCTTCGTCTTCCAGCAGCGCGCGGACGAACCGCGCGCGGCGAACATTCAATTCCGGATCATCGGGTCGCACCCCCTCGCCGGCGGCGAGATGGGCCGGCTGAGTGTGGACCAACAGCTTGTTCAGTGCGTACAACCCGCAACGATCGACCAGGCCCAGGCCGACTCCGAGTCGAACACCCGAGAGAAGGCTCATGGTTTCGTCGAACGACAATGTCCGCGCGTTCCGCAGCAGGCCGTACGCCCGCCAGACCTTGTCCTCGATGATCGTCCGGGCGTCGCGCAGCAGGACCTGGCGCGCCTGTTCTTCGTATTCGATGACCTGCCGAACCATCTTTCCGAGGTGGTCCAGCAGCTCTTTTTCGGACTTGCCGAGCGTCGTCTGATTGGACAGCTGGAAGAAATTTCCCACCAGCTCGCTACCTTCGCCGTACAGTCCCCGGAAGGTCAGTCCGACCTGCGCCAGACCCTGCAGGACCTTCGAGATTTCCTTCGTCAACACCAAGCCGGGCAAGTGGATAAGCACCGAGGCGCGAAGCCCGGTTCCGACATTGGTGGGACACGAGGTAAGGTAACCAAACTCCGGATGAAATGCGAAGGGAAGTCGTTGTCCCAATTCGAAGTCCAGCCGGTCGACCTCCTGGTAGGTCTCCTCCAGTGCGAACCCCGAGCGGAGCCCCTGCATTCGCAGGTGGTCCTCCTCGTTGAGCATCACGCCGACCCGGTCCTGGACCAGCAGGGCCGCCCCCGGTCGCACCGCGGATTGCTCCTCAAGACCCGCCAGTTCCTTGCTGACCAGGTGCCGCTCGTGCAGCAGCTGGCGGTCCGCCCGCTCCAGGCGGTCGAGGCGGAAACTCAGCGCGTTCCGGAGGGAGACGGTCTCGCGGGCCGAGGCCAGCACGTCGCGGTAGATCGTCTCGCGGTCCTCGAGCGTGGCGCGGGGCGCGAAAGGATGGTTCGCCAGATTGCGCGCCAGCCTGACGCGCGTCGACAAGACGAGATGGGTCGCTGGTCCGCTCGCATCCAGCCAGGCCATTCCTCCATCCGGAAGGAGGCTCAGGTCGATCATCCTTCCCCCCCCTGGGCGCGGAGCCGGTCCCGCAGTTCAGCCGCCCGTTCGAAGTTCTCGGCGGCAATGGCGACCTTTAGTTGCTCCCGCAATTGCAGGACGGAGTCGACCGGCGCGTCGGGCACCGGCGCGCCCTTCGGGCTGTATCGCTCACCGATGTGCCGGCTCGCGCCATGGACTCGGCGCAGGACGTCGCGCAACGGCTCCTCGAACGTCCGGTAACACTCGGCACATCCCAGACGCCCCGATTCCCGGAAGTCCGAAAGGGTTGCACCACACGTGGGACAGGGGCCTGCCGTCGCCACTCCGGAGAGGGCGGCACCAGCCTCGAGACTCTTCCCCATCGACGCCAGCATGGTGCCAACCGGCGTCTTTCCCAGACTGGAATCGCTTTCGACGCCCTTCTCGGATGCGCAGCGTTCGCAGAGGTGGTGCGTCACCACCGCATCCTGGGCGATCTGGGTGAGATGCACCACCGCTTCCCGCTCATGACACTGGTCGCAGAGCATCAGGCCCCCACTTCCGCGTGATCGACCGGCACCAGTCGGCCCCCCTCGACGGCCAGGACCCGGTCCGCCCGTGCGGCGAGATGCCGGTTATGCGTGACGACCACGAGCGCCGTCTCGAAATCGCGGGCGAGGGTGCCGAGCAGCTCATGCAGCCGATCCGCCTGGAAGGCATCCAGGTTCCCGGATGGCTCGTCAGCCAGGACGACCTTCGGCTGATTGGCCAGCGCCCGCGCCACCGCCACCCGCTGCTGCTCTCCGCCCGAGAGCTGCTGCGGCCGGTGCCGCATCCGCGGCGCCAGCCCCACCTGGGCGAGCAGCTCTTCCGCCCGCGCGCGGGCCGCCGACTCCGAGCTCCCTCCAATGCGCATCGGCATCATCACGTTTTCGAGCGCCGTGAAGTCACGGAGCAGGTGGTGAAACTGGAAGACGAACCCGATGCTCCGGTTGCGGAGTCGCTCCAGCTCCTCGCGACTGGATCGACCGTAGTCGATTCCGTCGAGCATGATGGAGCCGGACGAGGGGAGATCGAGCGCTCCCAGCAGGTGCAGCAGCGTGCTCTTCCCCGCCCCGCTCGCGCCCACGATCGCCACGAACTCGCCCCGCCCAGCCTCGAAGTCGACCTCGGCGAGAATCTCGAGTGGCCGGCCATCGCCATCGACATAGACCTTGCCCACGCCCTGGGCCGAGAGGATGGCGCTCATCACTCGTGCCGGATCGCTTCCACCGGTGTGAACCGGGACGCCGCGCGTGAGGGTGGCACCGTGGCTACCACCGCGAGCAACAGGCTCGCCACAACGACGATCAGCACATCGAGCACTTCGATGTGGACCGGCAGGTGATCAATGAAATACACGCTGGGGTTGATCTTGATCCACCGGCCGCGATCGACCATCGTCGCGATGCCCAGTCCGCCCACCAGCCCGGTGGACACGCCGAGCAGGCCGATGACGGCGCCCTGCGCCAGGAAGATCCGCGCGATCGACCCCGCGCCGAGACCCATCGCCTGCAGGATGCCGATTTCCCGGGTCTTCTCCGCCACGACCATGGTGAGCGTGCCCACGATATTGAACGCCGCCACGATCATGATGAAAAAGATGATGAGCCCCATCGCCACCTTTTCGAGTTCCAGCGCGCTGAAGAGCGTCTCGTTCTGGCTCTGCCAGTCGAGTGCGCGGTAGGGATACCCGAGGGCCGTCTCGATCCGCTTTCCAATGGCGGGCGCCTGCCAGGGATCGGCGAGGCGCACTTCGATCCCCGACACCGCGTCGCCCAGCCCGGTGAATCGCTGCGCGACTTCGCGCGAGATCACGACGAACTGGTTGTCGTAGAGAAACATGCCGGTGTCGAAGGTGCCGGTGACCTCGAAGCGCCAGTAGCGGGGAACTCCCACGCCGAGTGCGCGGTTGACCTCCGGCGGTTTCGCCGGTACCAGCGTCACCACATCGCCAGGATAGACGGTCATCCGTTCCGCGAGGCGGGCCCCGAGGAGGATCGCGCCGTCGACGTCGTCGCGCGTGGGCTTGAAGGAGAGATCGCCCCGCGTCAGCGACTGCGGCAGCGTGGTGACGGCCATGTTCCCGGTGTCCGGATCGAATCCAAGGACGTTGACCCCCTCGGCGTAGTCGGCGCCGGCGGAAAGCACCGACTGGCTCAGCACCTCCGGCGCCGCCGTCAGGACCCCCGGCTCCTGCTTCACCTGGACGATCACCTCCCGCCAGTTGTCCAGCCGCAGTCCGTTGCCATACGTCAGGATCCGCAGGTGCGGATTGGCCACCAGGATCCGTTCCCGGAGATCGTTGCGCAGGCCGTTCATCACGCCGAGCACGACGATCAGCGCACAGACCCCCACGGCGACGCCACCCGTGGCGATCGCGGTGATCAGGCTGACGCGACCCGAGGCGCGCCGGCTCCGGAGGTAGCGCAGCGCGATCTCCCGCTCGAGCCGTGAGGGCCAGCGCAGCAGATCGCGGAAGCGCGCGCCTCCATGCGGCCGGGCGGCCGGCACTGGTGGGGAGGTCACTCTTCGGGCCGCATTGCCGGGAACAGGATCACGTCCCGGATCGAGGGCTGGTCGGCGAGCAGCATGATGAGACGATCCACGCCGACTCCCATCCCACCGGTCGGAGGCATGCCGTACTCCAGCGCCCTGATGTAGTCGGCATCGAAGGGCTGGGCCTCGTCGTTGCCGGCCGCCCGCTGGCGCACCTGATCCTCGAACCGGGCGCGCTGGTCGTCCGGATCGTTGAGCTCACTGTACGCGTTGGCGTATTCCCGATTCTGGATGAACAGCTCGAATCGCTCCGTGACCCGCGGATCGCTCCGGTGCTCCTTGGCCAGCGGCGAAATGGCCTTCGGGTAATCGACGACGAACGTCGGCTGCACCAGCGCCGGTTCGAGAAAGGTGCCGAACATCTCGTCGAGCAGCTTGCCCCCCGTGAAGCTGCGCACCTCATCGGCCTGCCGCCCCGCAGCGAGCAGGCGGCTGCGCATGGTCTCTTCCGAAGCGGTCAGGACATCCACGCCGCTCCGCTCGAGAATCCCGTCCACGAAACTCACCCGCGTGAACGGCGGCATGAAGTCGAGCGTCGTGCCACCCCGCTCGAGCACCAGCGGCCCCCCGGTCAACTCCCGGACCAGCTCGGCGATGAGCGCCTCGGCCAGCGCCATCATGTCGCCATAGTCGGCATAGGCCTGATAGAGCTCCAGCATCGTGAATTCGGGATTGTGCGACCGGTCCATGCCCTCGTTGCGGAAGTCGTGGCCGATTTCATACACCCGTTCGAGGCCGCCCACGATCAGCCGCTTGAGATAGAGCTCGTCCGCGATGCGCAGGTAGAACGGCATGTCGAGCGCATTGTGGTGCGTCACGAACGGACGCGCCGCCGCCCCGCCATAGAGCGACTGCAGCACCGGGGTCTCGACCTCCAGGAACCCGCGGGCGTCGAGGAAGCTGCGGATCCGGGCGACGATCCTGCTTCGGCGCCGGAACACTTCGCGCACGTCGGGGTGCACGGCGAGGTCGGCGTACCGCTGGCGATAGCGGAATTCCGGATCCGCGACGCCGCCATAGCTCCGGGTCGTGCCGTCCTCCAGCACCTCGACTTTCGGCCGCGGCAGCGGCTTCAGCGACTTGCTCAGCAGCTCCACCGAGGTCGCCTTCACGGTGACCTCGCCGCTCTTGGTCCGCATCAGCCGGCCCTGGAGGCCGATGTAGTCGTCGAGGTCGAGGAGCTTGATCATCTCCCAGAGGCCCGCGAGGTCATCGGCGCGCAGGTACACCTGGATGCGACCGCTGGCATCCTCGAGATGCCCGAAGACGACCTTGCCCTTGGGACGCCACGCCTGGATGCGCCCCGCCACCGCGACTTCGACGCCCTGCTCGCCCATTTCGTCGCGATACAGGTCGAGGGCGGCCGCGGCGCTGTGGGTGACCTCGAAACGGTAGGCGAACGGCCGGATGCCCAGGGCCTCCAGAGCAGCCCGCTTCTCGCGGCGGTGACGCTCCGGCTGACTCAGATCCTCGCTCACGCCGCGTTCTCCCCGAACTGCTTCAGATAGGCTTCAATGAACTCGTCGAGGCCGCCGTCCATGACCCGCTGCACGTCCGTCACCTTCAGTTCGGTCCGGTGGTCGTTGACCATGGTATACGGCTGGAAGACGTACGAACGGATCTGGTTGCCCCAGGAATTGTCGGTCTTGGTGGCTTCGAGCTTGGCTTTCTCCGCTTCCTGCTCCTCGAGCTTCTTCTGATAGATCGCGGCGCGAAGCATCTTCATGGCGGTCGCCTTGTTCTTCCCCTGGCTCCGCTCCTGCTGGCAGGCCACCACGAGGCCGGTCGGGATGTGTGTCAGGCGGACCGCGGAGGAGGTCTTGTTGACGTGCTGCCCGCCGGCGCCCGATGCCCGGTAGACGTCCATCTTGATGTCCTCCTCCCGGAGATCCACCTCGATCGTATCGTCAATATCCGGGTAAACGAATACGGACGCGAAGGAAGTATGCCGTCGCGCCTGGGAGTCGAACGGCGAGATCCGCACCAGGCGGTGCACGCCCTTCTCCGCCTTCAGGAAGCCGAAGGCATACTGTCCCACGATCTCGATCGAGGCCGACTTGATGCCGGCCTCCTCACCGTCGACGCGATCGAGGATCGTCACGTCGAATCCATGGCGTTCGGCCCAGCGCACGTACATCCGGAGGAGCATCTCCGCCCAGTCCTGCGATTCGGTCCCCCCGGCACCCGGGTGGATCGTGACAATCGCGTTGCCGGCATCGTCCGGACCCTGGAGCATGGCCTGCAGCTCGAAGGATTCCACTGCCTTGGCTAGCGCCTCGGTCTCCCGCTTGAGCTCGGCCTCGAGTTCCTGGTCCGGCTCGGCTTCGAGCAGCTCGACCATCGCCCGCGCGTCGCCGAGCCTGCGGCTCAGATTCGCCTCGGGCAGGACCCAGGCCTTCAGTGTCTTGACCTCCTGGACCACGGCCCGCGCCTCATCCCCCCGCGACCAGAAGGCGGGATCGGACTGCAGGTTCTCGAGTTCGGCAAGTCGTTGCTGTCGGCTCGCCAGGTCAAAGAAAACCCCGGATTTGATTGATTCGCCGCTCGAGATCGTCCAGCTGTTCGATGGTGTCGCGCATGGTCGCCAATGGTTGAAGAAGGCCGAGTGAAGCGGAAAAGATAATCGGACACCACAAACAGTGAGACGTGAGCCGGGGCGATGCACGCCCCACTCACGTCTCGGGTCCCGCGTCGGCCTCAACGGCGCTGGCCTAGAAGATCCGCTGTCCTCCGGCGAGGATCTCGTTCAGCGCGTCGTTGAAGTACGAGGTCGCGTCCGCCATCTCCTTGCCGACCTGATCGGTGTACTCCTCCCAGCTCTTCTGAATCTCCTCCTGAAAGAGCTCCTTGAGTGTCCCGTTGGCGAGTCCTTCCTTTCGCCGGTCGGGGTAGTACACCGCGAGGTCCGAGATCAGCGCACGCGCCAGACGCCGGGCCTTCTGCGAAGGGTCCTGGGTCAGGAATGGATTGACCGGGCGACCGGCCGGGCGCCCCGGCGGGGCCGACGCGACTGGTGGGGCGGTCGGTGTGGATGGAATCGGGAACGCCGGTGCCGCCGGCGGCGTCGGGGCCGCAACCGGCGCCGCCTGGGAGGGTGGCATGGCTGGAGGAGCCGGGACCATCGGCGGTGCGCTGGGAACCGTGGGCCTGACCGCTGGCGGGGGCACCATCGGCGGCCGAGGCGCCATCGACGGTGGCGGCGGGAATTGCCGCGGTGCGGTCGGACGAGGCATGCCGGGAACCGCCGGCGGGGCAACCGTAGGCCGATGCGCCGGGGGGGCCGCCGGCGGGTGCGGCGGCTCCATCGGCGGCAGGGCCGGACGCCGTACAGTCGCGTCGAGGTCCTCCGTCGGCGGGAGTGCCGGACGCCGCACCGTCGCGTCGAGGTCCTCCGTCGGCGGGAGTGCCGGACGCCGCACCGTCGCGTCGAAGTCCTCCGTCGGCGCTGGGGGAGGCACGGACACCACCGGTGCGGGCGCCGGTGCCGCCGCGACCGGTTCGGGCGCCGGTTCGAGACGCGCGGGTGTCTCGGCTGGTAGCTGGATGCCGGCCCGCGGCGCCGTGATCTCGGCGTCCGGGGAGGAAATCCTCGGCTCCGGAGCTGCGACTGGAGCAGAGAGGCGCGGCGGGGCCGGCACCTCGGCCGCGACGGGAGCGGGCGTCGGCATCGGGGCTGGCGGACGGACCGCGCGTTCCCCTTCCCTGGTGACCGGGAAAATCGCCGAGCACACCTTGCAGCGGGCTCGGACCCCGGCCTCGGGGAGCTTCATCGGGTCTACGCGATAGACTGTCGCGCAGGAAGGACAGGTGACGTTCATGCCTCCCCCTAGCGGGCCCCACCGGGACGGCGTTCGCCTGGATCGTCTGACTCCGCCTGCTGGCGGCGATCCACCACGAACACGGAACCGGGGAGCGTCTTGGCGTAACTCTTCATTTCCGTCGCGAGCTCGCTTACCTGCGCCGGGTGCGTGAACTTCCGGCTGCGGTTGGTGACGATGCCGATCGAAAGCGTCATCAGCGGGACCCGGTGCAGCTGGCCCCTCCGGTCCTTGCCGAAGAAGTAGCCCGCCCGCCGGTCCTGGTCGTTGTACTGCATCGGAACCAGCGTGTCGAACACCGAGATGATCTCGGTGCACACCTCGTTCACTTCGGGTAGCGGAATGACGAAGATGAAGTCATCACCCCCGATGTGCCCCACGAATCCCCGGGTCTCGAGCAGACCCTTGACCACATCATGGAGAATCCGGGAGAGGATGTAGATGACCCGGTCTCCATCATAGTAGCTGTACCGGTCGTTGAATTCCTTGAAGTGGTCAAGGTCGGCGTAGCAGACGGCAAACTCCCCCCCGCCTTCGAGCTGCCGGCGAATGGCCCGCTCGATTTCCGTCGTTCCCGGGAGCCGGGTCGAGGGATGCACCGACACGTCGCGCTCGGTGCGCGTCTGGATGGCCTCGATCCTCGCCCGCTGTTCGGCGGGGGAGAAGAGACTGGTGATCACCTCATCGGTGCCGGCCGCGAACCAGCTCTCGACCCGCGCCGGATCGTGGCGTCCCGAGAGCATGACCACCGGGACGATGGCCGTGAAAGCATCGCGCTTCAGCCGCTCGACCAGCGCCACCCCACCCTCCCCCGTCGCGTCGGCGTCGACGAACAGGAACGCGGGGAACCCGCGCAGGATGATGGAATGCACCTCCGCCGCATCCGGCAGCACCAGCAGCGGCAGCTCACGGGACTCCGCCCAATGCCTGACGAGGTCGGGCACGGGATGCCCGACAGTCGCGTGGTAGAGTACCGTCGGGCGGGTGCGCAGTCTAGGTCTCCGTCCTGAAGCGTAAAAGGTTTACTGGGATGAACTTACGGACTTCAGGCTCCACTGTCAAACAAAGAACACCGCGATGGCGACCATGGCGTACAGCGCCAGGAGCTGCACGCCCTCGAACCAGTGGGATTCCCCATCGAGGGTAACGATCGCCGCCAGCAGGGTCGAGAGGCCTAGCGCGATGACCTCGAGCGGGCTGAACACCAGGTTCATGTACTCCCCGGAGACGCTCGGGCCGAGCGCCGCGCCAATCAGCACCAGCAGAGGGGCCACGAGCAGGGCCACCTGGGCGGATGATCCCATCGCGATCTGCAGGGCGAGGTCGATCTTCCCCTTCCGGGCCACGACAATGGCGGTCGCGTGCTCGGCGGCGTTGCCGATGATCGGGATCACGATCAGTCCGAGGAAGGTTTCGGAGAGCCAGCTGCTGCCTGCGGTGACTCCCTCGACGGCGTGGACCAGGATTTCCGACTCCACCGCCACGCCCACCGTCGCGAGGGCCAGGACGCCAATCGCGACGGGGACGCTCCAGAGTGTGCCCTCCGTCGGATGCGGGTCACCGCTCAGGATCCGCTTGTGGGTCTTGAGCGCGAACAGGAGCGAGAAGCCGTAGGTCACGGCGAGCACCACCGCCACCGCCTCCGACAGATGCAGTTCCGTGACGATCGCGTTGTCGGCGAGATGCGCGCCATGAAACAGCGTGGGAAAGATCAGTCCGGTCACCGCAAGGGCCATCATGCCGGCGCTCATGCCGGCATTGGTGCGATTGAACCGGATGATGGTCTTGTTCAGGCCCCCAGCGATCAGGGAGAGTCCGAGGATCAGCAGCAGGTTGCCGATGATGCTGCCCGTGATCGACGCCTTGACGAGTTCCACCTTGCCCGCCTGGAGCGCGACGATCGCGATGATCAGTTCGGCGGCATTGCCGAAGGTCGCGTTCAGGAGGCCACCCAATGCCGGCCCCGTGCGGGCGGCCAGGTGTTCGGTGGCTTCCCCCATGTACCCGGCGAGGGGGAGCACTGCCAGGCAGGAGACGAGAAAGACCCACAGCGCCGGGAAATCGCCTGCATACGCGAGATAGAGGCTCGCCGGAATTGCGAGCATCGGCAGCTTGCGCCAAGTAAGGAAAGGCTCGTGTACCGGCGCGATCCGCGGCGGCGTACTCGGCCTGCTGGGCTCGTCGGCGGCCTCTTCCTTTGCAGGAAGCACGCTCTCCCGCTCGCGCGAACGAGGCTCCCGGTCGCGGCGTTCACCGCGGTCCCCACGGGGTTCGCGCCGATCCTCCCGAGGGCGCTCCTCCTTCTGCCGCTCGCGGCGCTCTCCCTTCGGCGGGCGGTCCGGCTTCTCCTGCTTTTCCGGCTTCTCCTGCTTTTCCTGACGCTCCGGCTTGGGGCCGCGTTCGCCCCGTGCCGGTTTCTCCGTGCCATCCCGTCCGCTCGGCGCGGGGGCTTCGATACCCAGGGCTTCACGGACCTTTGCCACAGGGATGCCGAGATCACCGAGGCTCGCGGAAACGACGCCCTTCTGTTCCGCCATGAGGGCCCCGAGCAGTTCCTGTGGACCCGGTTCGCCCCCTTGGGCGGCCGTCCGCGCGGTATCGAGCGCGCGCTTGGCCCCGGAGCGGAGTGCGATTTCCTCCAGATTTGCCGGGGCGCCCTTGCCCTGCGGACTGCGCTTCTCCAGGCGCTCCCGAAGGGCGGCCGGCGTCGCGGAGAATGCGCTGAGGATCATCGTGAGGGAGGGGTCGCCGGTCTGAATGAGCGCGAGGACGAGATGCTCGGTGCCAACGTAGTCGTGCTGGAGCCGGGCAGCCTCGACGCGGGCGGCGGCAAGGAGATCGGTCAAAGCGGCTTGGCCTCGTCGATCAGCATGATGGGGATCCCGTCCTCGACGGCGTACACGAGGCGGCAGCTGACGCAGACCAGCGTCTCGGGATCCAGGCGATGCTCGAGATCACCCTTGCACTTGGGGCAGACGAGGATCTCGAGCAGTTCGGGGGCGAGCGTCATGGCGTGTGGCTCACGGAATCCGGGAAGCCCAGGCGGCTCAGGGCCGCGGCGTTGCGGCGCCAGTTGGGCAGCACTTTGACCCAGCACTCAAGGAACACCTGCTCGCCAAGCAGCGACTCCAGCCGCGCACGGGCGTGCTGGCCGATCGCCTTGAGCGTCCGGCCACCCCGTCCGATCACAATGCCCTTCTGGGAGTCACGCTCGACCAGCAGCGTCACTCGAATGTACACCGGCCGCGTGTGCTCGCGGAACTCCTCGACCTCCGCCGCAATCGCATAGGGCACCTCGTCTTCGAGGAGGTCGAAGGCCGCTTCCCTGATGAACTCGGTCGCGAAGAACCGGAGTGGCTGGGTCCCCACGTCCTCGGCATCGAACTCGAAGGGTGACTCGGGCAGAAACTGGCGGACGCCCGAGAGCAGTTCGGGGAGTCCGCTCCGTGTCTGCGCCGAAATGGGGAGCCCGTCGCGAAGCTGGGCGACCTGTTCGGCCGGGAGGAGATCGATCTTGGTGTAGACGGTCAGGACGGGGAGGTCGGCAATGGGTGGCGTGCCCGCCAGGGGCCAGAAGGGCGGTGCCGGTGCGTCGGCCGCCGGGTGGAGGTGGAGCACGACATTCACCCGCGCGAGGGCCTCGCGGGCCGAGGCCCGCATGCGCTCGTGCAGCGGATACTTGGGGTCGAGGAGACCCGGCAGGTCATGGAAGACGTACTGGGTGTCGGCCGTCGAGACCAGACCGACCACCGGCAACCGGGTGGACTGGGCCTTGGGGCTGACGATCGCGAGGTGGGAACCGACCAGCGCGTTGAGCAGCGAGGACTTGCCTGCATTGGGCGCGCCGGCGAGGGCGACGTGGCCCGCTCGCGTGCTGGTCTCGGATGTCATGGGGCCAATCTAACGGGCCGCCTGGACGAATGACGGGTGCCGGCTGCCATCGGGCCTCCCGGCCTGTTCGGCCCCGAGCGGGTGGTGCTGTGGGGGCCCTGTGGGGCGAGAAAAAAAGAAGCCCGGTGTCCAGATCGGACACCGGGCTTCGAAGGGGTGGCTGGCGACGGCCTACTCTCCCACGCCCTCTCAGGCGAAGTACCATCGGCGCTACAGGTCTTAACTACCGGGTTCGGAATGGGACCGGGTGTGGCCCCTGCGCGCTAGTCGTCAGCCATTACCGTCGGGCGGCGCGAGCATCTCGCGCCACCCAAAGCAGTGGCAACCGAAGGTCCGGATGGTATTTGGGAATCCAAAATTTGGAGAGATCAAACTTCACGGGCGATTAGTACGACTCGGCTGAAGAGGTTACCCTCCGTGCACCTGCCGCCTATCAACCTGGTAGTCTTCCAGGGCCCTTTAGGGAGCTTAAGCTCCAGGAGTGTTCATCTTGGGAAGAGTTTCCCACTTAGATGCATTCAGCGGTTATCTCCGCGCGACATCGCTACCGGGCGCTGCCCCTGGCGGGACAGCCCGTACACGAGCGGTCGCTTCGTCTCGGTCCTCTCGTACTAGAGACGACGTCCCTCAACACTCCCACGCCCACGACGGATACAG
>JBGATI010000019.1:0-106800 GCA_044229245.1 Gemmatimonadales bacterium
GGTTACTTCGACCGCCCCGGTCCGGGTGCTGCTGCAGTAGCCGTCGGCGCCTGACGGCCCCGGTGCCACGGGGCCAGACCCCCGGCGTGAGCCCCGCCTTGCCGGGTGGATGTCGTGACCACAGCTTACCGCGTCGGCCCTGTCCACCTGCACTGCCTTTGCCCGCATGACCCGACGAAGGGCTCGCACCGCATCTGAGACCGAACGCCTCGAGGACCTCGGCTACCTCGGACCGAAGAGCGCCGCCGGTCTCGACGCTCCGCCCCGGACCCGGCCGAGGACGTCACTGAAGCGCCAGTGCGCGGTCACCCGAGTCTCTGTCTACCGTCCCCGGAGTCACTGATGGCCATCACCCTGAGCGCCGATGCCCAGAAGCAGGCGCTCGCCTCGATTCGGCGGTTCTGCAGCGATGATCTCGATGTCGACGTCAGCGACATCCAGGTCGCGTCGCTGCTGGCGTTCTTCCTGAAGGAGATCGGCCCGACAGTCTACAACGCGGGGATCGCCGATGCGCAGGCCTTTCTCCGGGAGCGGCTGTCCGATCTCGAAGCGACCTGCTCCGAGCCGGAATTCGTCTACTGGCCCAAGGGCACGTCGGTGCGAAGGGGGCGCCAGGCATGAGCGGCAAACTCAAGGACGGCGACTACTGCCAGGTGACCGGCGGCACGCACAAGGGGAAGGCCGGCACCGTGAGCGACATCAAGACCAGCAAGACCGGTCATGTGACGATCACGGTCACGCCCGCGAACGGCGTACGGTTCAAGACGCTCGCCCGGAACGTCGTGGTTCAGCCGCGGCCCCGCTGAGCGGGTCGGGCTCGGCCATCCCCGCCCCGGCGCATCGCATGCGGCTGGTCGCCTGGAACTGCTGCTCGGGCCCGCTCGAGCGGAAGCTCGAGGCGCTGCGCCTGCTCGATCCCGACATCGCCGTCATCCCCGAGTGCCCGCGGCTCCCGCGCCGAGCCGGCTCCACCTGGTGGATCGGCAGCAATCCGCACAAGGGGCTTGGCGTCATCGCAAAGGCGCCGTGGCGTATCACCCGCGTGACTCGTCGAAGCGATCTCCCGCACTACATCGCGCCGCTCCGGGTGACGGGCCCGGAAGCGTTCACCCTCTGGGCGGTCTGGGCCTGTCACGTCGGCGCCGACCGCTACGTCCGCGGCACCCATCGGGCGGTCGATTCTTCCCGGCGCCTCTTCGGCAGCGGCCCCAGCGTGATGCTCGGCGACTTCAACTCGAATGCGATCTGGGATCACGAACACCCGGCGGACCGCAGCCATTCCGCGCTCGTCCGGAAGCTCGAGACGTTCGGGCTCACGAGTGCCTATCATACCTTCCATGGGGAGGCGCATGGTGCGGAGACCCAGCCGACCTTCTTCGAGTACCGCCACGCCCACCGGCCCTATCATCTCGACTTCTGTTTTCTTCCCACCGCCTGGTCGGGGCGCGTCACCCGGGTCGAGGTGGGCCGGCATGCGGAGTGGGCGGGGCGGAGCGATCACATGCCGCTGGTGGTGGATGTCTCACCCCTGACAGCTCCCGCTCATGCAGGAGCATCGTGCGAGTGACAGACGATCGCGCCGCGACCAGCTTCGCCCTCTTCCGGCTCTCGCTCTGGGCAGTCGCCGGCGTGGCGCTGCTCGTGCAGGCGGGCGGGTCGCTCGTGCACTATCCCGAGGCGTCCTACACCGGCACCGCACTCCTCGAGGATGGGATGCTCTCCCTCGTCGGTTCGGCGCTCGTCGTCTGGGCGCTCGTGACCGGCGCCGAGTTCTTCGGGCGACGGAGTGCGAAGGCCGCACCGGTGCGGCTGGGGCTCTGGCTCTGGCTGGGGGTGCTCGCGCTGGTCGGTGCGCGCGGCCCTGAGCTGGCGGATCGGATCTGGCCGTACGTGCTGCTGGCCATGGCGCTCGTGGAGGCCGGCTTGCTGTTCCGCTGGCGCGACCCACCAGAGGCCGCTCCTTCCGAGCCCCGCAGCGACTGATCCACGGAGCCTTGCTGCGAGTGGGCGCGGGCTGCAGCTTATCGGCGATCAATCGCCCGTCCACCGCGGACCGAGGAATCGACATGGGTGCCACTGCCGCCGCTGTCATTGTCCACAAGGAGAAGGAGATCGTCGCGATCTTCCGCGATGCGGCGGCGCTCACGCCCGCGAGCGCCAAGACGCCGGTCATGCTTGGCGTCCACGAGGGCATCGCGTTCCGGCGGCTCCGGGGCCGCGCGGTGCTGCGTGAGGCAGGGCAGGGGCGACTCTACCTCGACGAGCCCTCGTGGGAGGCGCTCAGCGCGATGCGCCAGCGGCTCGCCATCATGATGATCTCGCTCGTCGTGGTGCTGGGCCTCTTCGCGTTCCTGGCGTCGAGGTAGGGAGGGTCGATTGCCGGTGGGGTTGCGTGCCGTCCTCTGCCTCGTGCTGCTTGGTGCGCCGGCCTGCAGCGGCGCCGGGCGGGCCCCCGTGCAGGATTCGCCCGCGGATTCTGTCGCGATCGCGACACTGGTGCGCCATCGCCTGGACCGGGCGATCGCCGGGGATACCGCCGAATGGCATCGGCAGGTCGCGGACGATGCGGTATGGACCGGTCCCGGGCTCGCCATCGCGACTACCCGCGACGTGCTGCTGTCGATCGCCGCGAATGCCCACATCCCCACCGGTGCCCAGCGGATCGACGGCCTCGCGGTGCATCTGCAGGGGGGCATCGCCCAGGCGACCTACGTCCAGTTTGTGGCGAACGCCGATTCCGGTCTGCCAGGCAAGCGGTTCCGGAAGACCGATACCTACCGGCGCGGGCCGGCCGGCTGGATCCTCGTTGCGGCAACCGAGATCGCGATCGCCGAGCGGCCCCGCGTCTCCGTGGCAACCGAGCGTCTCCGGCCGCTCACCGGCACCTATGTGCTCGGTGCGAAGGACAGCCTCACCGTGATCCTCGGTGGACCAGGCCAGCTTGTGATTGTGGGAGGCGGGGCGACGCCGGACACTCTCGTCGCGGAGAGCGACTCCTCTTTCTATTCCGAGGGGGATCGGGGGAGCTGGATCTTCGCGCGCGGTCCGGGGATGGGCGTCGGCCGCCTCATCTACCGGGCGAGTGGCCAGCCGGACGTCGTCCTGGACCGGGTCACGGGCCCCTGATGGCGGCCAGGCCGGGGGAGGTCGTCAGGCTGGCTCTACCCGACCCTCAGGGCTACCTTGTAGCAGGCTCGTTTCAGCGGCACGATGCAGTGCAATCGACCGGCCCAGCGAATGGGGCCCCTCACCCAGGAAGGCGTACGCACCATGATCCGACTTTCCCTGCTCCTCGCCGTCGCTGGAGTGACTGGCGCCGCGGCCGTGTCGGCTCCCGTGGCCCCGAAGGCCCCCGCCGCCAAGCCGGTGGCTGCGAAGCCCGCTGCTCCGGAAGCGATGAACGCCTCCTGGTACATCCGGTATGGCGTGTATAACGCCAAGACCGGCACGATGAGCCTGGTTCCGACCCGCGGCGGTGAGGGCTGCTGAGAGCGTAGATCGACAGCACGCGGGTCTGTCCCGGTGTCTGTTCCGCGCCCGAGTCGCCTTCGCGACTCGGGCGCGACTCATTGGGGCGATACTTCCGCGACCGGCGCTGTCGAGGATCTGGCAAAGTGGCGGATTCCGCCGCAGCTTTGACCCCTGCTGATTCTACCCTCGTTGGACCGTCGACTGCCCTCACAGCGATGAGACTCCATGCCCGCTGATGCCCCCTCCGTACCGGTCGCTTCGGCCGGACGACTGTTCCGCTCTGTCGCCGTGGTCGTCGGCGGCTATCTCATCTTTGCCTTCTCCGCGGTGGCGCTATTCCAGTTGAGTGGCCGCGATCCGCATGCGCCCCAGCCGCTCTGGTTCGAGGCCGTCGCGGTGCTCTACGGGATGGGGTTCGCGGCGCTGGGAGGGCTCTTCGCCGCCCGGCTCGCGCCGGCCCGCCCGATGGTACACGCCGCGAGTGTGGCCGTGATCCTGGCCGTCGGCGCGAGCGTCTCGCTGATTGCGAGCCCCGGCCCCGGCGCGACCTGGTCGCAGTGGGCGGCGCTCCTCGCGATGGCGCCGAGTGCGTATGTCGGGGGACGACTGGCAGTGGCCAGCGGCCCGCGAGGCGCGGCGTCATGACGCGTCCGGGCGGAGCGGGGCAGATCTGCATCTGGGATGGCGGCAGCCTCTGGATCGGCCGCACCACCGCGCCAAACGACCTGCACGCGCACCACGCCGTGCAGGTGGGGCTCGCGCTCGAGGGTCAGTTCCGCTTCCAGAGCCCGGCGGACGGCGTATGGCTCGACTGCACCGGGGCGGTGATCGAGTCCAATCGTCCGCACGCCTTCGACGGAAGAGGCGCCCCGCTCCTCGCCCAGATCTTCATCGAGCCGCAGTCCACCCAGGGAAGAGTGCTGCTCAAGCGCTTCGCGGCGCCCAATGGCATCTGCGTGGTGCAGGGCGCTCAGCTCGAGGCGGCCGCGGCGGTGCTCGTCGCCTGCCATCGCGAGAACCGGGAGCCCGCCGCGCTCATCGCGGCCGCCAAACAGGCGCTCGAACTGCTCACCGATGGCGTGCCGGCCCCCGCGCCGGCGGACCCCAGGATTCTCCTCGCGCTCGACCACCTCGGCAAACACCTGGACCAGGCCATCTCGCTCGAGCAGATCGCGGAGATGGTGCATCTCTCGCCCAGCCACTTCCGGCATCTCTTCGTGCGGGAGATGGGCGTGGCGTATCGCCACTACCTGCTCTGGCTCCGGCTCAAGCGGGCGCTGGAGGCGTTCGCGCGCGGCGAATCGCTGACCACCGCGGCCTATGCCGCCGGGTTCGCCGACTCCGCCCACCTGAGCCGTACCTTCCGGCGGATGTACGGGATGGCCGCGGCCACCCTGCAGCTGGAATAGCCCATTCGTTCAAGCCCCTTCCCGGGGCGATTCGTATACTCGTGTCCGTCAGCACGGCGGTTCACCCCAGCACGAGGAGATGACCATGTCTGCCGAGACCACGAACACCACCTGCACCTGCACCTCCTGCCCCGGCGCCACCTGCACCTGCGGCTGCCAGAGCGGCGCGGCCCCCCGTCGGGTCATCTGCGAGTGCGGCGATGCCTGCGCCTGCGGCCCGTCCTGCACTTGTGAGGCGCGCTGACGCGGGCCCGCGCCAGCCGCCCTGCACACGCACGCCTCCGGCTCGGCTCCGGCCCCTCCCGCATCCCCAGTCCGCTGACCACGGCTGAGCGGGTGCATGCCTCGGCGGTCGCCCCTGTGGTGGACACCGTGGACTGGAGGAGGCCGGGGCGCGTCGCCGCCCGTTGCCGTCGCCGGGATCGAGGACTATCGTAGGGCCACCTCCGACCGAGGCATGAGACCATGCCGCTCCGCTGGGGTCGTCTGATCGCGGCGGTGCTCGCCGCGGAAGTCATTCCCATCCTGATCCTGGTGCTGGCGGTCGCACTGTTCGGACCGCGGGATGCCACCCAGGCCTCCGCGTACGCCGCCCGGCTCGGTCGCTGGATCGGCCCGGTGGCCGGCGCACTGGCCGTGTTCGTGCTGGCGTGGTGGGCGGCGCGTCCGACCGCCCGATCGGCCGTGGTGCATGGGCTGCTGGTGGGATGTCTCGCCGCCGCGCTCGATCTCGGGATTCTGGTTGCGAGCGGCACGGCGTTCGAGTGGCTCTTCGCCGTCTCCAATGCTGGCCGGGTGCTCGCCGGGGTCGCGGGCGGACTGGTCGCGACGCGGGGTCTCAGACCGGGCTGAGGACTCTGCCGGGCATCGTCGCGTGGTCTGGTGACCTTCACTCCCAATCCCTCTCGCTCCATGGCCGACGCGTCACTCCGCGACCGCACCTTCCTCATCACCGGCGCCAATTCCGGGATCGGCCGCGCGCTGGCCGAGGCGCTGGCCGCGCGTGAGGCGACGCTGATCCTCGCGGCCCGGTCGGCGGAGCGGATGGCGCCGGTGCTCGCGCAGATCCGTCAGCAGCATCCCGGGGCCTCGGCGAGCTTCCTGCCGCTCGATCTCGCCGACTTCGCCTCGGTGCGCGCCGCCGCCGAGCAGGTGCTCGCGAAGGGGAGCGGTATCGACGTGCTGGTGAACAATGCCGGCATCGCGGCGATCGACGGGCTGAGCAGAGAGAGCTATCACCTCACCTACATCACCAACCACCTCGGGCCCTTTCTCTTCACGGCGCTGCTGCTCCCCCGGCTCACCGCGGCCCGGCAGGCGCGGATCGTCAACGTCTCGAGCGCGGCGCACTATCACGCCAAGCCGATCGACTGGCGCTACCTCGCGCCGAATCCGCCCTCGTCGAAGGGGAGGCTGCAGGACTACGCCAACTCGAAGCTGATGAATGTGCTGCACGCAAAGGAGCTGGCGCGGCGACTGAGCGGGACGGGGGTGACGACCTACGCGGTGCATCCGGGCGGCGTGGCGACCAACATCTGGCGCGCCCTGCCGGCGCCGTTCGAGTGGCTGATCAAGCGCTTCCTCATCACCAATGAGGAAGGGGCGAAGGGGCCGCTCGCCTGCGCCACCGCCCCGGAACTCGCCGGCGTCACCGGGCGCTACTACGACAGGGAGCGGGAGGTGCGTCCCACTCGGATGGCGGACGACGAGGCGCTGGCGGCCGAGCTGTGGGCGCGGAGTGCGAAGGAGACCGGGGCGCCGCTCTGAGCTACCGCAGCAGCTCCTCGAGGCGAACCGCGGTGTCGGTCTTCTCGTCGCGGTACTTCACGATGACCGGCGCGTAGAGCGAGAGCCCCATCTCGCGACCCGGTCCGCTGCTCACCGGTCTCGAGCCGGGGACGACGACGGCACCGGCCGGGATCTCGAGTGGCCGGTCCCCCTCGCGGCGCAGCGTCGTGTTGCGGACGATGTCGTAGACGATGGTGCCGCCGGTGAGAATGGTGCCCGGCGCCAGCACCGCCCGCTCCCGCACGATGGTGCCCTCGTACACCCCGCAGTTCCCGCCCACCAGCACCTCGTCCTCGATGATCACCGGCAGCGCGCCGACCGGCTCGAGCACGCCGCCGATCTGGGCCGCGGCCGAAAGGTGCACCCGCTTCCCGATCTGGGCGCAGGAGCCGACGAGGGCGTGGCTGTCCACCATGGTGCCCTCGCCGATGTACGCGCCGGCGTTCACGAAGGCCGGCGGCATGATGACGACGCCCGGCGCCAGATAGGCGCCATCCCGCACCGAGCTGCCACCGGGCACGATCCGCACACCATCGCTCACCGAGAGATGCTTGAGCGGCCAGGTGTGCTTGTCGAAGAACGGAAAGGGACCGCCGCGCGCCGCCTCCGCGACGGCGCCGAGCCGGAAGCCGAGGAGGATGCCGGCCTTCACCCAGGCGTTCGCGCGCCAGACGCCGTCCTCGCCCCGCTCCGCCGAGCGGATGGCGCCGCTGTTGAGTCCGGCCTTGAGCTGGTCGAAGGCGAGCAGGGCCGCCGACTCCTGCCCTGCCGGCACGCCGGCGGCGAACCGCTCGATGACGGTCTTGAGTGCGGTGCTCATCGGGCGACCGTCACCGGAGCATCGACGCCCGCGGCGTGCAGCGCCCCGAAAAGCGCCGGCCTGCGGTGTTCCGAGAGCGGGACCAGTGGCAGCCGGAGCACATCCTGGATCTTCCCCATGGAGGCGAGCGCGGCCTTCACCGGCGCGGGGTTGGTCTCGAGGAAGTTGGCCTCGAGCAGCGGAAGCACGTGGTAGAGGATCTCCCGCGCCTCGGCGAAGTCCCCCAGCCGGCAGCGCCGCACCAGGTGACTCATCAGTCCGGGGATCTCGTTCGACGCGACCGAGACGAGTCCGTCACCGCCGGCGGCGATGATGGCGAGCGTCATCCAGTCCTCGCCCGAGAGCACCGCGAAGTCGTCGGGCCGCCCCAGCAGCAGGTGCTGCACCTGCGCGAGATCGCCGGAGGATTCCTTGATCCCGATGATGTTCTCGTGCCCCGCGAGGCGGAGCACCGTCTCCGGCTTCATGTTGACCGCGGTGCGTCCCGGCACGTTGTAGAGGCAGATCGGGACGCTCGAGGCATCGGCCACGGTCATGAAGTGGCGGTACAGTCCCTCGGGGGTCGGCTTGTTGTAGTAGGGCGTCGCCGAGAGCAGCCAGGTGACGCCGAGCCCGCTCATCCGCCGCGCCTCCTCGGCGGCGAGATGGGTCGCATTGTGACTCGCGCCGGCCATGACCGGCACCCGGCCGCGCGCCGTCTCGACGACGGTGCGGACGACCAGCTCGCGCTCCTCGGTCGAGAGGGTCGCCGCCTCGCCGGTGCTGCCGCAGGGGACCAGGAAGTCGATTCCCTCCTCGATCTGCCACTCCACGAGCTTTCGGAGCGCCTCGACGTCCACTGTGCCATCGCGCGTGAACGGCGTCACGAGCGCCGTTCCGCATCCTTTCAGTGCGGTCGTCATGGTGCCTCCCCGAAGAGCATCTGGTCGAATGTGAACACACCCTCGCGCCCCGCGAGCCACTCCGCGGCCATCAGCGCGCCGGCGGCGAAGACCTGCCGTCCGCGGGCCTCGTGGCTGAAGCGGATCGACTCGAACGGCGCGTCGTAACACACCTCGTGCGTGCCGGGGACGTGCCCGCCCCGGACGCTGGAAATCGGAAAGTCGCGTGCGCCATCGCCCGTGCGGAGCACGGCCTGGAGCGCGAGCCCGGTGCCGGACGGAGCGTCGCGCTTGGCGGCGTGATGCGTCTCGACGATGAACGCCTCGAAGCCGGCCCGCCCCGCGAACTGCCGCGCGAGCTCGCGGGCCGCGCGCAGGTAGAGTTGGACACCGACGGAGAAGTTGGGGCTGTGGAGCAGGGCACTCTGGTGAGTCGTCACGGCGCGGGTGATCTCCGGCAGGCGGTCGAGCCAGCCGGTGGTGCCGGTGACGGTGCGCATGCGGAGTGCTGCCAGTGCCAGCAGGTTGTCCGCGGCCGACTCGGGCCGGGTGAACTCGATGGCCACGTCGGCGCCCGTGAGCCGGGCCGCGGTGATTGCCGCCCCCGCGCCATTCTCGCGACCGGAGATGATGGTATGGATGACATGACCGCGCTCCACCGCGAGCTGCGCGATAGAACGGTTCATCTTTCCATTTCCCACCAACGCCAGTCGCATTGAAAATTCCGAGCTTTGAGTTCTTAGTACTTAGTACTTAGTACTAGGTGCTTAATACTTGGTGGTTCGTACTATGCACTACGCACTAAGCACTATTTGACGTACTTCCTCGCCACGAGGAGCTCCGCATTCTGGATCGCCGCGCCCGCCGCGCCGCGGATCGTGTTATGCGACAGCAGCACCATGCGGATGTCGAGCAGGTTGCAGGGCCGCACTCGGCCGACGGTGACGGTCATCCCCGCGCCCCGGTCGATGTCGAGCCGCGACTGGGGCCGGTCGTTCCGCCGGTCCACCTCGATGGCGAGCGCCGGTGTCGACGGCAGGATCGCGACGTCATCCTCGGCGCGGAACGCCTCGAGCGCCGCGATCGCCTCGTCCGGCGTGACCCGGCGCCCGAAGCCGACCGAGACGACCTCAAGGTGGCCGTCGATCACGGGGACGCGGTTGGTGTGCGCGCTGGTGGCGATCGGCGCGGTGATGATGGCCTCGTTCGCGAAGCCGCCGAGGATCTTGGCGGTTTCCTGCTCCATCTTCTCTTCTTCACCCCCGATGTAGGGGATGACGTTGCCGAGGGCATCGAGTGAGGCGACGCCGGGATAGCCGGCCCCGCTCACCGCCTGCATCGTCGCCACGAAGATCTTCTGGATGCCGAAGGCGCGATGCAGCGGGGCCACACCGAGCACGAGTCCGGCGGTCGAGCAGTTCGGATTCGCGACGATCCCGCCCTTCCAGCCCCGCTCCCGCTGCTGCCGGGCGAGCAGGCCGAGATGCGCGTGGTTCACCTCGGGGATGAGGAGCGGGATGTCGGGGTCCATCCGGTGGGTCTTGGTATTGGTCACGACGTAGACGCCGGCCCGCGCGAAGGCCTGCTCGACCTCGCCCGCGATCTCCGCTTCGATGGCCGAGAAGGCGATCCGTCCGGGAATCGTCGGCTCGCAGCGCGCGACGGTCATCGCCGCGACCCGGTCCGGGAGCGGCGTGCTCTCGCGCCAGCGCACGATGTCGCCATAGCGCTTGCCCGCGCTCTGTTCCGACGCCGCCACTGAGGCGATCTCGAACCAGGGGTGCTCGGCCAGCAGCCGCACGAACTTCTGACCAACCGTGCCGGTCGCGCCGAGAATGGATACCGGAATCTTCGTGTGCATCACCGCTCCAGAGTCATTCGTGAATCAGGTCCCACGCCAGTTTCTCGTACAGTCGCACGCCCTCGAGCAGCTCCGCCTTGGCTATCTGCTCGGCGCTGGTATGCGCCACCCGGATCGTGCCCGGTCCAAGCTGATAGCCCCGGCCCCAGGCCGCGTGGAAGGGCAGGTCGCTCGCATAGCTCACCACGGTGGTGTCCCATCCCGCCGGCGGCGCGACGGTGTTCTTGAAGAACGGCAGCTCGGTCGGGAAGGTGACGACGACCCCCGGCTCGACGCACGCCGCGATCATCTCCTGATAGGGCCCCGACGGCCCGACCAGCCGCACCAGCAGCTCGGCGCGCGCCGACGGAGGGATCACGTTCGGGGCGACACCGCCATGGATCACCCCGATGTTGAGCGTGCTCGGACCGAGCATCGGGTCGGTCGGCAGCGCGAGGGCGCGGAGCCGGTTCAGGGTATCGAGCAGCGGGGTCAGCGCCGACCTCCCCTCGTCGGGATAGGCGGAGTGGGCCGCGCGACCGCTCGCCTCGAGCACCACCTTGAGCGAGCCCTTCTGCCCGATGCTGAGCCGGTTCTCGGTCGGTTCACCATTGATGAGGAAGCGCCCCTTCGGTCCCAGCTCGTGCGCGATCTGCGCCCCGTCGGAACCGTTCTCCTCGCCGACGACGAAGAGCAGCCCGATCCGCCGCTCGCCGCGTGCCGCCAGCCGCTCGGCCGCCGCGACCATGGCCGCCGCGAGCCCCTTGGCGTCGCAGGTGCCGCGGCCATGCAGGTGGGTGTCGTCCTCGCGGAGCGGCACGTACGGGGGCACGCAGTCGAGATGGGTGGAGAACACCACCTCCGGTGCCTCACGGAAGGCGTAGAGGTTGTCCCGCCCCGGCGTCACCGGCTGCAGGGTCACCTGGTAGCCCAGCTTGCGGAGGAGTCCCGCGAGCAGCGCCACCCCCGGGCCTTCGTTGCCGGTGGGGGTCTCGAGGGCGACCAGCTCCCTGGTCAGTGCGATCGGATCGAGCACGCGGAACACTCCTCGTCGTGGAATCCCGACTTGTTACAGGCCTGAAAACAAAGCGCCCCGCCGGTTGAGCGCGGCGGGGCGTACAGTCCAGTCAGGATACAAACGTCAGACTGGCCGTCGCTCGCCGCGCGCGGTCATGGGCTTCTTGGTGCGCTTCGTGATGCCCATGGCGGGCGAGTGAGCCAGTCGCATGGACTCAAAGTAGGAAACATGCGCGCGCGTGACAAGAGGCCTCGGCGTTCATGTCTTTCCGAATGCCTGCTTGATCTCCGGCTTGGTGAGGTAGAGCAGCACGATCGCGCTGATGAGGATCGTGACGAACCGCTCCCGGAGCATCCCGGGTCCGAGCACGACCAGCAGCGACCAGAAGAGGTTGAAGCCGTGGGTGGCGACGCCGAAGCTCCAGGCCCAGGGCTTGAGCCCGAACGCGCCCCACGCGAAGAAGAGCGAGAAGAGCGCGGTGAGGATCGCCAGTCCGCCGAAGAGGAGCGCGACTCCGCCGATGATCGCGCCGGCCACCGGAGAGCCCAGCGCCGTCACACCGGCGAGCGCGCCGCCGAAGCCGAGCCAGATGAGTCCCTTGAAGGTGCCGAGGACGCCGGAGAGGAGCGACAGGAAGGCGAGGACGGTGACGCCGAGGGGACGCTGCATGGGACCTCCGTGAGGGCGAAGTGCCGCGACTGCCCGAAGCGTAGGCCGCTCCGGCGGATGGTTCAAGCGGCGGCTTGCGGCGCCGCAGGGCGTCAGGCAGCTTCCCGCCAGTCCCGCGAGTCACCCTGACCCTTGTCCCGAGAACCCGCATGTCCCGCCCCTGGACCCTGACCGCCCTCCTGCTCGGTGGACTGCTCGGTGCCGGATCGCTCGCCGCGCAGGACCGGACCTACGGTACCGACGGCACCGGCGTGCTGCACACCGGCGACAACCGCGCCCAGCAGGAGATCCGCCGGATCGAGGCGACGCTGTATCAGAACGGCGGCATCGACCTCAAGCTGATGAAGGGGCGGGACGCCTGGATCTTCCGCGGCACCTGGTACGGCAGTCCGGCGAGCGGGTCGGTCGGCTTCCGGCTCGACAGCGGGTTCGAGATCCCGGCGGACGGCACCGGCCGGCTCTACCTGGAGAGGGGCGCCCTCAACCGGGTGGACTTCCGGGGCAGCAACCGCGATGGCGCCTTCGAGCTGGTCTTCGCCGACCGGAGCGATGCGCCGTCTGGCGGCGGGCAGGCGATGGATCTCATTCGCGCCGGCGACGGTGATCTGGATCTGGGCGACGACAGCGACCGGCTCGACCGCGCCCGGGTCCTGCTCGACGACGATGGCCGGGCCGAGATCCGGGTGTGGGGTGACACGCGGTACTCGCTGCGAGGCACCTGGTCGGGTACGCTCGCGTCGGGGCGGATCCGGGTCAGCGTCACCCGCTTCGGGCGGGATGAGGCGGACCTCAGCGGCACCATCAATACCTCGCGCCGCTCGGGATGGGATCGGATCGCGCTCACCGGGACGGTCGGCAGGCGCGAGGTCCGGCTCCGCTTCGAGGGGGAGGGCCCCGCGCTCGAGCCCGACAGCCACGACGAGGAGAAGCCGGAGGAGCCGCGCCGCCCGATCAGCACCCTCGATCAGACGATGCGGGGCGCCGGCGACCTCACGCTCGAAGGGGGCAAGGGATCCGATCTGCGCGCGGTGCGGGTGAAGCTGGGGAAGGGGGGCAAGGCCGAGATCTGGCTGGAGGGCAGCGGGCCGCGCCTCAAGCTCCGGGGCAAGTGGAGCCAGCGCGACAACGCGCCGAAGATCGATCTCTCGATCACCGACGGCCCCGGCCAGCCCGGCAGCAGCGGTCTCGGCACCCTGTCGATCCCCGATGGCAAGAGCTGGGAGAAGCTCAATCTGTCAGGCAGGAACAGCGCCGGGAGCTGGAGCGTTCGCTTTGTCGCGAATGGTCCGGGGCACCTGACGCCCGACACCACGGTCACCGTGCCCGGACCGGAGCCGATCCGGGAGTTCAGCGACACCCAGCGCGGCGAGGGGACGCTCGCCTGGCCCGAGGGTGGCGCACCGACCACCGTCACCCAGGTGAAGATCCGGCTCGGGGCGGACAAGAAGGCGACGATCGACGTGGAGGGGAGCAAGCCGGCCCGGCTGACCGGCCGGTGGGCTACGACGAAGCAGCCGAATCAGCTCGAGGTCGTGATCACCGACGGCACGATGGGGGCACTCGTCGCCGCGGGCACCGCCACCCTCACCGAGAAGCGCACCCTCGCGACGCTCACGATCGAGAACCGGGTCGACCGGCGGCGGGTCAAGCTCACCTTCAAGGCGCAGCCGGCGCCGGCGGTGGTTCCCGCCCCGAAATGACCCGGTAGTTGTCAGGCGGCCTCGGCCGCGCGCGCCTCCCGCTGGCCCCGCTCCACATCCACGAAGTGGAGCAGGGTGCCGCCCACGATGAAGAAGGCCACCACCGCGAGGATCGCGACCCGGCTCGAGCCGGTCACGCCGATCACCCGCGCGAAGATCCACGGCCCGAAGATCCCCGCGAACTTCTCCACCACCGCGAAGAATCCGAAGAACTCGGCTGACCGGGCCTTGGGGATCATGCTCGCGAAGAGCGAGCGGGAGAGCGCCTGCGTGCCGCCCTGCACCACGCCCACCAGCAGGGCGAGGATCAGGAAGTGGGTGGCGTTGGTCATGAAGTAGCCGAGCACGCTGATGCCGGCATAGACCAGGAGGCCGAAGAAGATCGCCCGCTTGGCGCCGATGCGGCTCGCGAAGGCGCCGAAGATGAAGGCGAAGGGGATGCCCACGAACTGCACGATCATGATCGAGGCGATCAGCGAGCCGGTGCCGATCCCGATCTCGGTGCCGTAGATCGTCGCCATCCGGATGATGGTGCCGATGCCGTCGTTGTAGATCAGGAAGGCGATGAGCATCAGCACCGCCTGACGGAACTGCCCCAGCCGGCGGAAGGTGGCGCCCAGTTCCCTGAAGGCCGCGCCGACGTCGATCTTCCCGTCGCCGGTGGCGGCGGGCTCCCGCACGTCGCGGAAGAGCGGAATGGAGAAGACCAGCCACCAGATCGCCACCGAGAGGAAGGCGAGCCGGGTGGGGAGCGTGGCCTGGGCCGGCGTCAGGTCCACGCCCGAGGGGAGGCCGAACCAGGCCGGCTTCTGGATCCAGGCGAGGTTGAGCGCGAGCAGCAGGCCGCCGCCGACGTAGCCGAGGGCGTAGCCGGCGGTGGAGACCCGGTCCATCTCCTCCGGCGCGGCGATGTGCGGCAGGAAGGAGTCGTAGCAGACGTAGCTGGCGTTCACCGCGATGTTCGCCACCGCGAAGAGCAGCGCCGCGAGCAGCCAGTCCCCCCGCCCGATGAAGAACATCAGCCCCACCGCCACGACCCCGATCATCAGCGAGATGCCGAGCAGCCGCTTCTTGAGGCCGGCCCGGTCGGCGATGGCACCGAGGACCGGGGAGAGCACCGCGATGATCGCGAGCGCGATGGTGGTGGCGTCGGCGAGCCGCTTGGTCGCGAGCGCGGGGGCGAGGTCGGCCGCGGCGACCTTGGCGAAGTAGATCGGGAAGACCGCCGTGACGATGGTGGTCACCATCGCGGAGTTGGCCCAGTCGTACATGGCCCAGGCGCGGAGCTCCTTGCGATGCAGGCCCAGTCGTTCGAGCAGGGTCATCGGGTCGTGAGGGGGAGGGTGATCGACCAGGGGACGTCCGTGTAGGGCGCCTCGACGAGCAGCGTCAGGCTCTCATGCTGCCGCGGGGTGATCTCGAAATCGGCGGTTTCACCGGGACCGGTCAGCAGCACGGCGGGCCGCACCGTCGCCAGTCGTTCCGGCAGCGTCGCGCCATCCTTGGCCACCGCGCGCCAGGTGGCGGCGGTGGTATTACGGAGGAGCCGGAAGCGGATGCGATGATCGGGGTCGATGTTGATCAGCCGGAGCCGGTTCGGGCGTCCCGCCGAAAGCTGGAGCGGCGCCGGTGTCCTGGAGCCGTTGACCGTGCCGACCACGGTGTCAGGCACGCCGGCTTCCCCGTAGCCGCCGGCGATGACGAGATGGTCGGTCGCCGGGTCGTGGCGCTCTCCCGGCGCCAGCACGAGCATCGGGCCGTAGAGGCCGCCCGCCATCTGCGCCGTTTCATCATAGTGGGTGTGATAGATGAAGGTGCCCACTCTCGGCGGCGTGAACCACGCGGTGAAGGAGTCCTCCGGCGCGATCGCCTGGAAGCGCCGCGGGTCGACACCGCTCAGATCGGGCACGCCGTCCGAGTAGCTCTCGAGCTCCATTCCGTGCCAGTGGACCGCGGTCGGTTCCTGGAGGTGATTGACCACGGTGATCGCCACCGGCTCCCCCTGGCGGAGCAGCAGGAGCGGACCGGGGATGTTCACCGAATCGGGGGCCGGCGCCGCACCGCGATCGAGCACATAGCCGTAGCCGGGTTGCCCGCGGATCATGCCGGCGCGCTGCTGCACGAGCAGCCGGATCGGGCGGCTCGCCGGTGGCTCCGCCGCCGGCGCCGCCCCCGTCGCCGTGATGCCGAGGACCAGGCCGGCCATGCGATGCTGCGCGTGCGGATTCTCGCGGCGATCGAAGGAGACGCCCGGCGAGACGTGGAACGCGAAGTGGCAATGGAACACCCAGTTGCCCGGTCGCGCCGCCGCCCAGCGCATCGCCAGGGTGGCGCCTGGCAGCATCAGCTCCGTCACCTCGAGCGGGCGGCTCCCCGCCGCGTAGAGCGTGTCGCGGCGTGCGTCGCCACGACTCTCGACCTCGAAGAAGACCCCATGCAGATGCATCGGGTGGGAACTCTCGGTCGTATTGATGACGCGCCAGTCGAGCGAGTCCCCGACCGGCACCTCGAGATGCTCGGTGTGCGGCCAGGCGAGGCCGTTGATCGTCATCACCTCGCCGGTGTCGGGATCGGTCGGCCCGATGCTGTCGGCATAGTGGTACCAGAGGCCGAGGACGAAGATGCGGTCGTGCGGCGTGCTGCCGGCGCTGTCCACGATGAAGGCGGCGTTGAGCTGGCTGTCGAGCCACTCCCGCGTCTCCATCCCCTTGCCGGTGGTCGAGCCCCAGTAGTAGTAGGTGCCCGGGGCGCCCGCGAGGAATCGCAGGTGGCGCTCGCCGCCAGGCGGGAGGTAGAGCGGGGCTCCGGCGCTGTCGGGCCGGGTGCCGAGTCCGACGATCGTGACCGCGGAGTCGGGGAGGGTGTTGCGGACCCGAACCTCGACGATCGTCCCCTCCGGCACCCGGATCAGCGGGCCGGGCACCGAGGCCGGCCGGCCCTGCTCCGCGAAGAGATGGACGGGGAGTGCGGCGCCATCGGTGCCTTCCGGCGACCAGCGTGCCGCGCGCACCTCGAGATCGAGGTGCAGCACTCCATCGCGGAGTTCGCCGGCGGGGCGCCGGTTGTCGTTGGGCGTGGCGGTGTCGACCGGGGCGCGGGAGTGGCCCGCCACGAGCAGGGTGAGAAGCGGGAGCAGGACGACGCGGGAGGCCGATCGGCGCACGAGGGGGGGCGCTGAGTCGTTCCGGGGCGGGAGCATGGCCAATGATGGGGCGAACGCCCCCGCGCCGCTACCCCGTCAGCTCTGAGGCCGTGGCTTGAGCAGGGAGAGACCGATCGCGCCGGCGAGGAGGCCGAGGATCACGAAGAGCGACAGCTCGGTGGGGAGCGGCAGCCAGGCCGCGAGCACCATCTTGAAGCCGACGAAGAGCAGGATGAGTGCGACGCCGGGCTTGAGGTAGTGGAACTTGTCCATCGCGCCGGCGAGCACGAAGAACAGCGCGCGAAGCCCGAGGATCGCGAAGAGATTGGACGAGTACACCACGAAGGGGTCCCGGGTCACCGCGAAGACCGCGGGGATGCTGTCGATGGCGAAGACCAGGTCGCTCCATTCGACCACCAGCAGCACCAGCAGGAGCGGGGTCGCCATCCATCCCCCGGACATCGGCTTCACGAAGAAGTGCGGTCCCTCGTACGCCGGGGTGATCGGGATGAACCGCCGCGCGAGGCGCACCAGCGGGTTCTTCTCCGGCTCGATCCGCTCCTCCTCGTTCCGGAACATCCGGATGCCGGTGACGAGCAGAATCCCGCCGAAGAGGTAGACGATCCAGTGGAACTGGGTGAGCAGCAGCACGCCGGCGCCGATCATCACGCCGCGCATCAGGATCGCACCCAGGATGCCCCACTTGAGCACCCGGGGCTGGAGGGCCGCCGGGACCGCGAAGTACTGGAAGACCAGCAGGAAGACGAAGAGGTTGTCGACGCTGAGCGAGAGCTCGATCAGGTAGCCGCTGTAGTACTCGATCGCGGTCTGGTGTCCCACCTGCCACCAGAGGAACCCCCCAAAGAGAAGCGCCAGGATGACGATCCCGGCGCTCCAGGTCAGGGCTTCACGCGTGGAGAGGACGTGCGCCCGGCGGTTGAGGACCCCGAGGTCGAGGACCAGCAGCGTCCCCACCAGGGCCGCAAAGACGATCCAGACCTCCGGGTCGTGAGTCGTCACTCAGCGCGCCATCGCCATCGCCATGGACTCGAGGCGCGCGACCCGCTCTTCGGTCGGCGGGTGGGTGCTGAAGAGACTCATCACGCCGCCGCCCATTGCCGCGAGGGGATTCACCTGCGCGAGCGGCGCCGCCGCCGGGGCGATCTGCATCGGGATCCGCTGCGCCATGGCGTCGAGCCGGGTGAGCGCGCGGGCCAGCGGCAGCGGCCTGCCCAGGATCTCCGCGCCGACCCGGTCCGCCTCGAACTCGCGCTGCCGGGAGATGGCGAACTGGATCAGCATCGCCGCGATCGGCGCGAGCAGCATGAGCGCGATCTCGGCGAGCGGATGCCGGCCCTCGTCATCGCGCGAGCCGCCCGCGAACATGAGCAGCCACGGGAGATTGCCGATCATGCCCGCCATGCCCGCCGCGATGGTGGTGGTGAGCATGTCGCGGTTCTTGATGTGCGCCAGCTCGTGCGCGATCACGCCCTCGAGTTCCTCCTGCGGCATGGCGCGGAGGATGCCGGTCGTCACGGCCACGACCGCCTTGCTGGGGCTCCGCCCGGTGGCGAAGGCATTCGGCTGGTCGTGCGGCGCCACGGCGACCACGGGCATGGGCAGCCCCGCCCGCTGCCGGAGCCGGTCCACCATCCGGTACAGCTCCGGCGCCTCCGCCTCGGTGACGACCTGGGCGCCGTACATCTTGAGCACCATGCTGTCGGAGAAGAAGTACATCACGAAATTCATCCCCAGGCCCAGGATCGAGCCGAGGATGAGTCCGTTGGTGCCGCCGAGCAGCTGGCCCGCGGACATGAGCAGGGCCACCAGGCCCGCCATGAGAATGGCTGTCTTCAGGTTGTTCATCGTACCCTCCAAAATAACAGCGAGACCTTCACCGGTATGCGGCGCCGCCGGACCAGTCCGGTGGCGTCACAGTCAGTGAAGGTCTCGCGTTGTAAATGGGACTTCCCACTCACCCGGCCGCACCGTGCCGGGGGTCACCCGACAGTCCTGACGATGGGCCGTCCGCCATTCGGCGGATCAGCTACTCCCCTTCGGGGGAGAAAGTGTACCTACCTGCGGCGGGCGGGTCAACGGTGGTCCGTTCGATGGCTCCCATCGATGGAGTCTTCCGCCGCCGGCACCTCGGCCGAGACCATGCGCACCGCGAGGCCGCCGTTCTTCGTGTGCAGCGGGGCACCGAAGCGGAGCCCGGTGGCGCGCTCGAGCGGCGCCTCGGGCAGGAGCAGGGTGACCCGCCACCCGGGGAGCCGTTCCCGCGCGACCGTGCCGAGGCGCGCGAAGAGATCGCGGAGCTCCCGGCCCTCGCTCACCCGCATGCCGTACGGGGGGTTCGACACCAGCGCCCCGACGCCCGCCGGCGGCTCGATCGCGGAGACCGCCGCCTGCCGCCAGGTGATGTCGTTCGCCACCCCGGCCCGTTCCGCGTTGGCGACCGCCGCCTCGATGGCGCCGGCATCGCGGTCCGACCCGGTGATCGGTGCCCCCGCGCGTGGCCGGATGCCGACGCGCGCCGCATCGACCAGCGCCTGCCACCGTTTCCGGTCGGCCCCGGGCCAGCTGAGAAAGGTGAAGTCGCGATCGATGCCCGGCGGAATGCCGCGCGCGAGCAGGGCGGCCTCGATCGGGATGGTGCCGGAACCGCAGAAGGGATCGAGGAGCGGGGTCACCGGCCGCCAGCCGCTTTCAAGGAGGAGTGCCGCGGCGAGCGTCTCGCGGAGCGGCGCCCTGGCCACCGCGAGGCGGTAGCCGCGCCGGTGCAGCAGCGCCCCCGAGCTGTCGAGACTGATTGTGCAGACATCCCGGAAGAGCCGGACCACGATGAGCTGCCCCTCGGGGTCGTCCGCCTCCTCCGGATCGCCGCCGGCGGACCGGGCCACGCCGCCGCAGGCGGTGACGATCCGCTCGGCCACCGCCTTCTGATGGTAGAGCCGGGACTTCCTGCAGGTCACCCGGACGCTGACCGGAGATTTGTCAGGCAGCCAGTCGCGCCAGGGGAGCGCGGCGCTCTTCCGTTCGAGCTCGCCGAGCGCGCGGGCGTTGAAGCTGCCGAGCCGCACCAGCACCCGGCTGGCGGTCCGGAGCCAGAGGTTGGCGCGGGCGACGTCCTCCATCGTGCCGTCGAAGGCGACGCCGCCCGGTTCGGTCTCCGTCGGGGTGATGCCGAGCCGGCTGAGTTCGCCGGCGGTGTGGATTTCGAGACCCGGGGCGGTCACCGCGTAGAGCGCGAGCCGGCCGGTCACATCCCCTCAGGCTCGAAGTTCAGGGTACTCGAGAACCAGGGCAGCAGCACCTCGACCAGCCGGCGGCCGATGCGGTTCCCGTGGTCGCCGTCGTAGGTCTGGTACTGGTGCCTGACACGGAGCCGGGTGAGCAGGCTGTCGAACTGCGCCACCCCCGGCGCGTAGCCGTCCGCGGTGCCGACGTCGAACGCGATGCCGCGGAGCCGCACCAGCCCCTCGCGATACCGCGGCGCCATGTCGGTGAGCCGCCAGCTGCTCCACTGCTCGAGCACCGCGCTGTCCGGGACGATCGCTCCCTCCACCTGGCGGAAGGGGAGGTCGGCGTAGAAGGGCGGCTTCGTCGAATCGGGGCTCCACGCCGCGGCGTACCCGAGGCAGGTCTGCGACCAGCCGCCGATCGAATCGAGCTGGGAGCGACGGCTCAGGCCCAGCAGTGTGGCGCGCTCCGTATCGGAGAGCTGGCCACAGGGCAGTCCGGCGTTGGGACTCATCGCGTAGACCGCGCCGAAGCCCCCGGGGTAGCGCATCGCGAGCCGCAGCGCCGCCGCGGCCCCCATGGAGTGTCCGGCCACGCCGCGGCTGGGGCCGCGGCGGATGGTGCGGTAGTGCTGGTCGACGTATCGCACCACATCACGTGTGAGGTAGGTCTCCCAGTCGCCGGTGGTGGTGGAGTTGGTCCACACACTGCCGTGCAGCGCATTGGCGCCGTCGGGTATGACGATGATGAACTCCTTCACCGCCTGCGCCGCGATGAGGCTGTCCATCGCCCGGCCGATCGCGAGCCCCTGATAATGCCCGTCGGCCCAGGTCGTCGGCGAACCGCCGAAGCCGTGCAGCAGGTAAAGCGTCGGATAGCGGCGCCCCGTCTCCTGCGCATAACTCGGCGGGAGGTACACGAGCAGCGGACGCACCGGGCTGTCGCCCAGCCGGTTGCTCTCGAGCGCGCTCGAGCGGACCGAGTCGGTGACGAGCTGTCCCTGGCCGGCGAGCGGCGCCGCGGCGAAGAGGACCAGTGCGACGAGGAGGCGCCGCATCAGAAGGCCGGTTCGGCCTGATGCGCCGGATCGTCGAGGAGGATCGCGCGGACGACGCTGCCGGCCGGGGTCTCGAACTGCCCCTCGGGGATGATCAGCAGCGCATTCGCCTTCATCATCGAGGTGAGGATGCCGGAGCCCTGCGGCCCCGTGAGCCGTGCCTCGGGCAGGTCGTCGCCCGGCGTGGTGATGGCCCGGAGGAAGTGCTGCAGCTTCGGGACGAGGGTGACCGGTTCCGCCATGCGGACCGGCACCGAGCGCCGGAAAGGGAGCCGCCGCCCCGCCATCGCGCGGATGGCCGGCCGCACGAAGAGCTCGAAGGTCACCATGGTGCTCACCGGGTTGCCGGGGAGCCCGATCCACGGCACGGTGCCTAACAGTCCGAACCCGACCGGGGCGCCGGGCCGCATCCGGATCCGCCAGAACTTGAGATCGGCGCCGAGCTGCTGGAGCACGCCGCGCACGTGGTCGTGTTCCCCGACGCTGATGCCGGCGGTGCTCACGATCAGGTCGCACTCGAGCGCGCGGGTGAAGAGCGCGTGGAGGCTCGCCGGCGTGTCGCGGGCGATGCCGAGGTTCACCGGCACCGCGCCCGCGCGGCGCACCAGCGCGGCCAGGGTGTGGGTGTTGGAACTCGCGGTCTTCCGCCCGCTCAGGATCTCGTCGGGCTGGTCGATGTCGACGATCTCGTCGCCGCTGCCGATGATCGCGACCCGTGGCCGGCGGTAGATCACCGGGTTGGCGACCGCGAGCGAAGCGAGGACGCCGAGTTCCGCGGGGCCGAGCTCCGCACCTTCTTCCAGGACCGTCATTCCCTTCCGGATGTCCTCGCCGGCCCGGCGGATGTTCACCCCGGCGTCGCGGTCCTTCACGATCGTGACGACGTCGGTCCCCTCGTCGGTGTCCTCCTGGCGGATCACGCTGTCCGCGCCCGCCGGGAGCGGGGCTCCCGTGAAGATCCGGGCGCAGGTACCGGGCTCGATCGTGCGCTGGGGAAAGGTGCCGGCGGGGATCTGCTCGATCACCCGGAGCCGCTTCGGTGCCGCCTCGGTCGCGCCGCGGACATCCGCCGCACGGGCAGCGTAGCCGTCCATCGCAGAGTTGGTCCAGGCGGGCATGTCGAGCGGACTGACCACCGACTCCGCGAGGACGCCGTCGAGGGCGTCGTCGAGCGGCACCCGAAGCGCCGGCTGTCGCGGAATGTGGGAGAGGATCAGGAGCGCGGCATCGCGCGGGAGGAGGGGGGGGGCCATAAACGAAGTTCCGAGTACCAAGCACTGAGTACTAAGTACTTAGTACTTAGTACTCAGTGCCGGGTGCTCAGGTTAGAGAATCTTGGCGCGGTCCCACCCCAGGTTCGCGAGCAGCTGCATCCACATCGTGTCGCGGAAGCGGAGCACCGGGCAGGGGGCCTCGTAGCGATCGTCGTCGGTCACGATCGCGACCCACTCCTTGGCGTTGGGCAGGTCGGGGGCGAAGATCGGCGTCCCGCCCACCTCGCGCCGGAAGACCTCGATCTTCGGCAGCGGGGCCGCCGTGAATCCTTCGACCAGGACGATATCGGCGTCGCCGAGGTACTGCCTGGCGAGCGTGAGCGGGTCGGTGGTGTCCGGGCGGCGCTCGAAGGCGACCCGGACGTCCGGGGTCACCAGCAGCACCCGTTCCGCCTTGCCCTCATGGAAGTGCTTGTGGCTGTCGCTGCCGGGCTGGTCGATGGTGACCGGATGGGCATCCTGCTTGATCGTCATCACCCGCCGGCCCTTCCGGGTGTACTCGGCCGCCAGCGCGACCAGCAGTGTCGTCTTGCCGGCCTGCTTCCTGCCTATCACCGAGAGGATTCGAGTCTCCGCCACAGCCGGTCAGCCTCCGCGAGGTCGTCCGCGGTGTTCACGTTGAAGAAAAGCGCGGCCGGGTCGCCGAGGGTGCGCACCCGTGTGGAGGAGAGGATACCGACTTTCATCCGATCATGGAAGCCGACCGCCCGGAGATCTCCCGCCTCGAGCGAGGCTGCAATGGCCGGTCCGCCGGCGGGGCCGTAGGCCGCACAGAGCGGCTCGACCCCGCGCGGGCCACCGCTTTCGGGGAGGCAGAGATCGGCGTCGCGGAGGCCGTCGGCGAGGGCGAGGAGCAGGGGGCCCGTGATGAAGGGCATGTCCCAGGCGGCGACGACCACCGGGGCGGGGGCCGCCACGATCGCGGTGTAGATCCCGCCGAGGGCGCCCATGCCGGGCTTGATGTCGGGAGCGACCCGGAGGCCGGGATGCCAGGTCGATGCCTCGGGGGCGTTGGCGACGAGCAGTGGCGGCGCGCCGAAGGTCTCCTCGAAGATGGCGACGAGACGGTCGAGGATACGGACGCCGCCGACGACCTCCAGCCCCTTCGGTCGGCCCCCCAGCCGGCTCGCCTGGCCCCCCGCGATGAGCGCTCCGCGGATCAATAGCGCTTCCCGCGTTTGCGCTCGAGCACGACGTCGAATCCGACGGTGAAGGTCAGCAGGTGCTTGCCGACCGGAGAGCTGGCGGGGATCAGGTCCTGGCGCACCGTGGGTCCGGAGATCGCGGGGATGCGGACCCAGTTGTCCCGCACCTCGAAGCGCACCTGGTAGCCGTGGCCGAGCACCGCAACCACACCACCGCCGAGGGAGAGGTAGGGCTGGAGGTTGGCTCCGGTGTGGTCATCGAACAGGGGGACCTCGGCGATGCCGGTGGTGGAGTCACCATGCTGACCGGAGGTCTTGATGAAGCTCTGCTGCGTGACCACGAACCCGGCATTGGCGCGCACGTACGGGTGGATCACCTGGTTGCTGAAGACCCGGTAGATCGCGCCGACGGAGACGGCGGCCGAGGTGGCGCTGCGCTGCCGGTGGTTGAGCGAGCTGCAGAGGTCGGAGGTGATCTGGGCGCCCTGGGTCGCGATCAGAGTGCAGGAGTCGCGGGTGCCGAGGCCGAGGAGCTGCGCCTCGACGTTGAGGCCGAGATGCTCGCCCGGGAAGTAGGTGCCGGAGAAGATCACGTCGAGGCTGTTCCGGAAGTGGCGGCCGACCGCGAGGGTGTCCGTCACGTTCGGACCGGAGATGAACGGCTGATTCACCCGCCACAGCGTCCCGCCACCCGTCGACTGCCCGATGCCGACGGTGAACATCAGGCGAGCCTGATCCGCGGTCGCCTGGGCGCCGAGCGCGACCGGGGTCAGCAGCAGGACGAGAAGGGAGGCTGTTCGACGCATCAGGCGCTCGTGAGCGACGGGTGATCCACCATGAGGCAGCGATTCATGACCACGGTGATACCGGCTGACTCGAGCGCGGCACGGACACGCTCGTCGGCCACGCCCACCTGCATCCAGACCAGCCGCGGGTGCAGGGCGAGGAGGTCGTCCAGCAAACTGGCGAGCGCATCGGAACGCCGGAAGATGTTCACGATATCGATCGGGCCGGCCAGCGCCGCAGCGGTTCGGAGGTCGGGATGCGAGACCTCACCGAGGATCGTCCCGCCGCCGGGCCGCACCGGCACGATCCGGTAGCCGGCCTCCTGCAGGTAGGCGGCGACCTCGTGACTGGGGCGCGCGGGTCGGGGCGAGAGGCCCACGACCGCGATGGTCCGGCTCTCCCGCAGGATGGTGCCCAGGCTGGTGCGCTCGGCGCTCATCGAGACATCGGCGTCGGGAAGAGGAAACGGACGGGCTGGCATTGGACCCGTGGAGACGGTCGCCCCGCCGGCGGCGAGCACACGCCGGACCGCGCGGCTGGACGCCGTTCAGTCCACGCCGGTGCAGTCCGCCTGCAGGGTCGCGTCCTCGGCGACGCGCACGCAGGCGAGCCGCACCCCGTCCGGAAGCCGCCCCGCGATGCGGCGGAACAGGTATTCGGCGAGGGCCTCGCAGGTCGGAATCCGCGCGCCCTCGGCGAATTCCGGAATGTCCCGATTGAGATCGCGCCCCTCGAGCGGTGCGCGGATCTCGTCGGCGAGAATGCGGTCGAGGAGCGCGAGGTCGAGAATCATCCCTGAGCGGGTGCCCACGGGGCCCGTCACCGTGACGGCGCAGGTGTAGTCGTGGGGATGCGACTCGGTGAGCGGCCCAAAGGTCGCCCGGTTCCGCTCGGCCGGCCACTCCGCCATCCACAGGTGGTGCCGCGCGTGGAACGGCACCACCCGCGTCAGGCTCGTCGCCATGGGGTCGCTAGAAGGAGTAGCTGAGCCCGGCCCTGAGCTCGCGCGCGTGGGTCCACTCGTCGCGCTTGTTGCCAGGCAGGACCGAATTCAGATGCGTGGTCGTGTTCCCGCTGGGCTGGGCCGCCGGGTCCAGATTGTATGCGATCGGATACTTGAGCTTCCAGTAGAGCTGCCGCCCCTCGAGGCGGAGGCTCAGGTTCTGGCTCAGGAAGACACGGAGGCCGATGGCGGGGGTGAGATAGATCTTGCCGCCAGTCTTGTAGCCGCTCGAATCCTTGACCGAGGCGGGCAGTCCCGCCGCGTCGAGATAGCCGGCCGATCCCCCGATGAAAGGCGCCAGCCGGTTCCAGCTCTTCTTGCCGGTGAGATTGATCTGGAGCGAGAGCTCGACCATCGTCACGCCCTGCTTCACCGGGCCGTCCACCCGGTTGGCCACGCTGTCGGAGGCGCTCACCACGAGCCGCTCGAGATCGGCGCGCGCCACGGTGAGCCCGAGCCCGATCGGCGCGCCGACCCGCAGGTCGAAGCGTACCCCGTAGCTCTGGCCGTTGTGCGGACCGACGCCGATGGAGCCGCCATCCCCGCCGACGTCGCCGACCAGCAGCGTAAGCGACCGGCCCTTGGGAATGTCCCGATAGGGCGAGGAGTTCGGGGCGTGGCCCACCTGGGCGGCAAGCGGGCTCGCCAGGGCCAGCATGAGGAGCGTAGGGGTGAGGGATCGATGCATGGGGGAATAGTAAGCGGGGGAGTTCGGAGTTCCGAGTTCCGGGTTCCGGGTTTCGTGCTTTCAGTTCTGCGATGCCGGCTCACCCAGGAGTTCACCCACCAGACGAACCCGGAACCCGGAACCCGGAACCAAGCACTAGTGCACGATTCTGAGATCGCGTCCCGTCATCTCCGTCGGTGGCTCGATGCCGAGCAGCCGGAGCACGGTGGGGCCGACATCGCAGAGCGCGCCGCCCGTGCGGAGGGTGGTCGCGCCGGCCCGCACCGCGACCAGCGGCACCGGGTTGGTGGTGTGCGCGGTATGCACGCCGCCGGTCGCCGGGTCGATCATCTGCTCGCAGTTGCCATGATCGGCGGTGATGAGGACGGTGGCGCCCGCCGCTTCCGCCGCGGCCATCACCCGCGCGAGGCAGCGGTCCACGGTCTCCACCGCGGTGATCACCGCCGGCAGCACGCCGGTGTGCCCGACCATGTCGGCGTTGGCGAAGTTGCAGAGGATGAAGTCGTGCGATTTCCGGCTGATGGCCTGCACCAGCCCATCGGTGATGCCGACCGCGCTCATCTCGGGGGCGAGATCGTAGGTCGCCACCTTCTGCGACGGCACCAGCAACCGTTCCTCGCCCTGGTACGGCGGTTCATACCCGCCGTTGAAGAAGTAGGTCACGTGCGGGTACTTCTCGGTTTCGGCCGTGCGCAGCTGGGTGCGGCCGTGACTCGCGAGCACCTCCGCGACGATCTTCGCCATGGTGAAGGGCGGGAAGGCCTGCGGCACCGGGAAGGTCCGGTCGTACTGGGTCATGGTGACCAGGGCGAGCTTCGGACGGTCGGACACGTCGAACCCGTCGAAGCCCTCGATCACGAGGGCCCGCACGATCTGCCGCATGCGGTCGCTGCGATAGTTGAAGCAGAACACGCCGTCGCCGTCCCTGAGCGGCGCGACGGGGGCGCCGCCCCGCTGCAGCACGATCGGCTTCACGAACTCGTCGGTCTCGCCGCGCGCGAGCGCGGCCTGCACCGCGGTCACGGCATCTTCCGCCGGCGCGCCGATGCCGCGGACCATCGCGTCGTAGGCGAGACGGGTGCGTTCCCAGCGGCGATCCCGGTCCATCGCGAAGTAGCGCCCGACCAGCGAGGCGATCACCGCCTTGCCGGGGGCGATCCGCGCGATCTCCTGCTCCAGCTGGCGCACGACCTGCGCCCCGATGGCGGGGAGGGTGTCGCGCCCGTCGAGGAAGCCGTGAATCGCGATGCGGGGGACCTCGGCGCGCACGCCGAGCTCGAGGCAGGCAAGCAGGTGCTGGTCGATGGCGTGGACGCCGCCGGGGCCGAGCAGCCCGATCAGATGGAGCGTGCCGCCGTTCTGCTTGAGACGGGCGCACAGCTCGCGGAGCGGCTCGAGCTGGTAGAACGACCGGTCGGTGATGCTCTGGGAGATGCGGACGAGATCCTGCGGGACGACCCGTCCGGCCCCGAGGTTCAGGTGGCCGACTTCCGAGTTGCCCATCTGGCCTTCGGGGAGTCCGACGGGGAGTCCGCTGGCTTCGAGCAGCGTGCGCGGCTGGCTCGCCCACAGCCCGTGCCACACCGGCGTCTGTGCCAGTTCGATCGCGTTGCCTTCCCGGCCTTCCCGGTAGCCCCAGCCGTCCAGAACGACCAGGACGACGGGACCCGCCGGTCCGCGCGTGTTTGACATGACTCTCCGGCGTTTCTACAATCGAGGTCGTGCGTTACGCGCCGCAATCTACTTCGCCCCTGTGCCGCCTACCAGCCTTGGTGGCCGTTCTGCTCACGCTGCTCGCGAGTTCGCTCGCGGGGCAGTCCACCGTCCGGCTCGCCCAGGATACCCGATTCACCAAGGTTCCCGGCGGCGCTGCGCTCGGCACGCTGCAGTCCGGTGTGGAGGTGACGCCGGGCAGGACCAGCGGGGCTTCGACCGAGGTCGGGATCGACGGCTGGTTCCCGACTGCGTCGCTCGGGCCGCTGAAGCGCGACGGGTTCGACGTCGCGGTGAGCAAGAGGCCCTCCGAACAGCTGCGTCAGGCTCCTGATGGTCCGGTGGTCGCAAAGGTCTCTCCGGGAGTCGGGTTTACGAAGGTCGAGACCCGCGGCAACTGGACCCATGTGAAGCGGACGGCGTGGGTGAGCCGGAAGGCGCTGCAGGCCGCCGTGCCCGCGACGCCGGCGGTGCAGCCGGTCACCGGGCCGGATCAGGCCGAATTCACCACCAGGTCGCCGTTCGCGGTGGCACCCGGTGGGGCCGTCGTCGGCTCGGTGGACTCCGGCGCCGGCGCCCGGGTGCTCGCCCGCTCCGGCGGCTGGACCCGGGTGCAGATCGAGGGGTGGGTGCCCGACAGCGCGCTCCGCCCGACCGACCGGAGCATCCTCGTCGGGCTGAGTCAGGCAGAGGTTCGCGCCAATCCGGCGAAGTATGTGGGACAGGTGGTGGAGTGGCGGGTGCAGTTCGTCGCCATCCAGAAGTCGGACGAACTGCGCCCCGAGATCCCCGAGGGGATGAACTACCTGCTCACCCGGGGCCCGCTCCCCGAGCCGGGCTTCGTCTACATCATCATCCCGTCGTCCGCGGTCGCCCAGTTCCAGGCGGTGCCCGCCCTCCGCGAGCTCACCGTGCGGGGGACGATCCGGGCCGCGACCACCAAGTATCTGCCGACGCCGGTGCTGGAGCTGATCGAGGTGGTTGGGGGGCTGGGGAAGTAGCTGGGGCGGGAGGGTAACCTTTTCCGGTACGGGACCGTACTTTCTCCCCATGAACGATCTCCTCAAACAGCGCATCCTCCGCCGGCTCGATAACCTGCCGGACGAGCGCGCCTACCAGATTCTCGACTTCGTCGAGTTCCTCGAGAGCAAGTACGCCGAGCGCGCCGCGCCGACCGGCATCCTCGCGCGGATCACCGATACGGTCGAAGACACGATGCGTGCCGCGAAGCTGCCGGTCCAGGCGATCAGCGGCACCGTCGGCGTGATGGACAGCGCCAGCCGCATCATGAAGGGCCTCGCCGCCGCCGGGCAGGCGGTCGTCGATGAAGCCGTCAAGGCCGCCAAGCCGGTGTCTGTCCCGCCGGCCGCGCCGGCCTCCACACCGCAGGTCACCTCCGAGTCTTCACCCGCGCCACGCAAGGCCGACGGCTGAAGGTCCCCCGCTGATGGCTGAACCCCGCTCCGCTCCCGCGACCGAGTTCGTTCGCGGGATCGGCCCGCTTGCGGCGATCTCCATGGTCGTCGGCACGATGATCGGCTCCGGCATCTTCATCGTCTCGGCCGACATCAGCCGGCAGGTCAACGACTGGGGACCGGGTGCTCTCATCCTGATCTGGGTGATCACCGGCGTGATGACGGTGATCGGCGCGCTGGCCTACGCCGAACTCGCCGCCATGATGCCGACCGCGGGAGGCCAGTACGTCTTCCTGCGCGAGGGTCTCTCCCCGCTCATCGGCTTTCTCTTCGGCTGGACCCTCTTCACCGTCATCCAGACCGGGACGATCGCCGCCGTCGCGGTGGCGTTCGGGAAGTTTCTCAGCGTGCTGGTGCCCGCGGTCACTCCGGACGTCTTCCTCTCGCTCGGCCATCTGCCGATGCCGGGCGGCGCGATCGAACTCGGCGTGTCGTGGCAGCGGGTGGTGGCGCTCGCCGTCGTCGTGGTGCTCACCGCGCTCAACTTCCGCGGCGTCACCCTCGGCGCCACGGTGCAGACGGTGTTCGCCGTCGCGAAGGTCGGTGCGCTCGCCGCGCTGGTACTCTTCGGGCTCACGCTCGCGCCGGCCGCCACGGCGGTGGCGGGGCAGCCCTTCTGGGGCACCGGGAGCTGGAGCCTCGCGGTCCTGCCGGTGCTCGGCGCAGCGATGGTCGGCTCGCTCTTCTCCGCGGATGCGTGGAACAACGTCACCTTCGCCGCGGCCGAGGTGCGCGATCCGAAGCGCAACCTGCCGCTCGCGCTGGGACTCGGCACCGCGACCGTCACGATCCTCTACGTGCTTGCGAATCTGGCCTACCTGCGGGTGCTCCCCTTCGCGGGGGATGCGAACGGCCTCGATGCGCTCGCGCGCGGGATCCAGCACGCGGCGCAGGACCGGGTCGGCGTTGCGGCCGCCGAGGTGATGTTCGGGCCGGTCGGCGGCATCCTGATGGCGGTGGCGATCATGCTGTCGACCTTCGGCTGCGTGAACGGGCTGGTGCTCGCGGGGCCGCGGGTCTACTACGCGATGGCGGGGGACGGGCTCTTCTTCCAGCGAGCGGCGGTGCTGCACCCGCGGTTCAAGACGCCGGCGTTCGGGCTCTGGGCCCAGGCGCTCTGGGCGATGGCGCTCTGCCTGAGCGGGAGCTACGGCAACCTGCTCACCTACGTCATCTTCGCCTCGCTGCTGTTCTACTTTTTCACCGTGCTCGCCCTGTTCCGGCTGCGCCGCACCCGGCCCGATCTCCCAAGACCGGTGAAGGCGTTCGGATATCCGGTGCTTCCGCTCCTCTACATGCTGGCGGTGGTCTACCTGCTGGGGGTGCTGCTGGTGGATCCGGTGCAGCGGCAGTATTCGGTGTTCGGGCTCCTGATCGTGGCGCTGGGGGTGCCGGTGTATTTTCTGTGGCGCCGGGGCGCGGCCTGATTCCGCGCCTTGCGTCCCCCTACTGCTGCGCCGTAGACTTATGGATGGAACTCCCAATTCAAATCGGAACGCACGCGTCATGAGCACCATCCGCACCGGACTGGCGCTCACCTTCGACGATGTGCTGCTGGTCCCCCGCCATTCGACGGTCCACCCGCGCCAGGTCTCGGTCAAGACTCGTCTCACCCGCACCATCACGCTCAACATCCCGCTGGTCTCGGCCGCGATGGACACGGTCACCGAAGCGGAGATGGCCATTGCCATGGCCCGCTACGGCGGCATCGGCGTGGTGCACAAGAACATGTCGATCGAGAAGCAGGCGGCCGAGATCGACCGGGTGAAGCGGAGCGAGAGCGGGATGATCCTCAACCCGATCACGCTCACCGCCGACCGGCCGCTGCGCGAAGCGGCCTCGGCGATGGCCCGCTTCCGGATCTCCGGCGTGCCGATCGTCGACGAGGCGGGCCGGCTCGTCGGCATCATCACCAACCGCGATCTGCAGTTCGAGCGCAATCTCGACCAGCCGATCCGCGAGGTGATGACCAAGGACAAGCTGATCACCGCCCCGGTCGGCACCGGCCTCGACGAGGCCGAACGGATCCTGGCGAAGCACCGCATCGAGAAGCTGCCGGTGGTCGACTCGGCCGGGCTGCTCAAGGGGCTGATCACCGTCAAGGACATCTTCAAGCGGAAGCAGTTCCCCGACTCGAACAAGGATCAGCACGGACGGCTCCGGGTCGCGGCCGCGGTGGGTGGCACGCCCGAGGCGAAGATCCGCGCCAAGGCGCTGCTCGATGCCGGTGCCGACGCGATCATCATCGACTCGGCGCACGGCCACAGCGAAGGGGTGCTGCAGACGGTCTCCCTGCTGCGCGAGGCCTTCCCCGATGCGCAGCTCATCGCCGGCAACGTGGCCACCGAGTCGGCCGCCCGCGAACTGGTGCGCCGCGGCGTCGATGCGGTGAAGGTCGGTGTCGGGCCGGGCAGCATCTGCACCACGCGGGTGGTGACCGGGGTCGGCGTGCCGCAGGTGACCGCGATCATGGATGCGGTCCGTGGCGCGGGCGACGTCCCGGTCATCGCGGACGGCGGCATCAAGTACTCGGGCGACCTGGTGAAGGCGCTGGCCTCGGGCGCGTCGTCGGTGATGATGGGCTCGATGCTCGCCGGCACCGATGAGAGTCCGGGCGAGTCGATTCTCGCCGAGGGCCGCCGGTTCAAGTCGATCCGCGGCATGGGCAGCCTCGCCGCGATGCAGGAAGGCTCGGCGGACCGCTACTTCCAGGAAGGGGAGCTCTCCAGCTCCAAGATGGTCCCGGAAGGGATCGAGGGCCGGGTCCCCTACCGTGGCCCGGTCGGCGATGTGCTCTTCCAGATGGTGGGCGGTCTCCGCAGCGGCATGGGATACTGCGGGGTCGCCTCGGTCGACGCACTCGGGCGGGAGGTGGAGATGGTGCAGATCACCAGCGCCGGACTCCGCGAGTCGCATCCGCACGACGTGCATATCACTCGGGAAGCACCGAACTACAACGTGTAGGACGCAGTCCGGACCGCCCGTCCGCCGCCCGCGGGAGACCGCCGGCGGCCGGGACCGGTCTGATGGTCGTCGACCGTCGATTCCTCTCCCCCCTCGAGGCACGCATGGACCTGTTCCGGCGGAAGAGCATCACCGACCTGCAGCACGAGGCCGAAACCGACCACAGCCTCAAGCGCGCGCTGGGCCCGTGGAACCTCACCCTGCTCGGCATCGGGGCCATCATCGGCACCGGCATCTTCGTGCTGACGGGGACGGTCGCGGCGCAGAATGCCGGGCCGGCGGTGGTGCTGTCGTTCGTGCTCGCGGGGGTCGCCTCGATCTTCGCCGCGCTCTGCTACGCCGAGTTCGCGTCGCTGGTGCCCATGGCGGGGAGCGCCTACACCTACGGGTACGCCACGCTGGGTGAGTTCATCGCCTGGATCATCGGCTGGGACCTGGTGCTCGAGTATGCGCTCGGCGCGGTGACGGTCGCGATCGGCTGGTCGGGGTACGTCGTCTCCTTCCTCAAGGACATCGGCATCGTGGTGCCGGCGCATTTCAGCGCGGCGCACGGCACGGTCGTCACCCTGGCCGACGGGACCACGACCACCGCGATCTTCAATCTGCCGGCGGTCCTGATCATCGCGGTGGTGACCGCGCTGCTGGTGGTGGGGATCAAGGAGTCGGCGAACGTCAACAACGTGATCGTGTTCATCAAGGTCGCGGTGGTGATCGTGTTCATCGCCGGTGCGGCGCACGCGGTCGATCCGGCGAACTGGCATCCCTTCATTCCGCCGCAGACCATCGGGGCCGACGGCCTTCCGGTGCGGGGCGAGTTCGGCTGGGACGGGATCGTGGCCGGGGCGGGGGTGGTGTTCTTCGCGTACATCGGCTTCGACGCGGTGAGCACCGCGGCGCAGGAGGCGAAGAATCCGCAGCGCGACATGCCGATCGGCATCATCGGCTCGCTGCTCATCTGCACCCTGCTCTACATCCTCGTGTCGGGGATCGCGACCGGCGTCATGAGCTACAAGGAGCTCAACGTGCCCGATCCGATCGCGGTGGTGGCGGACCGCGCGGGGCTTGGCTGGATCTCGACCTTCATCAAGCTCGGCGCGATTGCGGGACTGAGCTCGGTGATCCTGGTGATGCTGATGGGGCAGTCGCGGGTGTTCTACACCATGGCGAAGGACGGCCTGCTGCCGCAGTTCGTCAACAAGATCCACCCCAAGTTCCAGACCCCGTACATCACCTCGATCGTCACCGGGATCGCGGTCGCCATTCCGGCGGGGTGGTTCACGGTGCGCGAGGCGGGCAGCCTCGTCTCGATCGGCACCCTGCTCGCGTTCGTGATCGTCTCGGCCGGCATCCTGGTGCTCCGCATCCGGGAACCGAACCTGCCCCGGCCGTTCAAGGCGCCGTTCGTCTGGTTCAGTTCGTTCGCCGGCGCCGCCTCGGCGCTGTACCTGATGGCGCACCTTCCGCTCCGGACCTGGGAGCGGCTGCTGATCTGGCTGGCCATCGGGCTGGTCGTCTACTTCACCTACGGCATGAAGCACAGCCGTCTGGCCCGCCGCTAGGCGACCGACGGTCACCGCCCCTTCCCTCGAGGAGCATCGCATGTCCCTGTTTCGCACCAAGTCGCTGGCCGAACTGATGCCCGTGGATGACGAGCACGGCCTCAAGCGCGCGCTCACCGGCACCAACCTGATCCTGCTGGGGATCGGTGCCATCATCGGCGCGGGCATCTTCGTGCTCACCGGTACGGCGGCGGCGCAGTATGCCGGCCCGGCGATCGTGCTCTCCTTCATCCTGGCCGGTGCCGGCTGTCTCTTCGCCGGACTCTGCTACGCCGAGTTCGCCTCGATGATCCCGGTGGCGGGCAGCGCGTACACCTACGGCTACGCGACCCTGGGCGAGCTGATCGCCTGGATCATCGGCTGGGACCTGATCCTCGAGTATCTCTTCGCGGCCTCCACCGTCGCGGTGGGCTGGTCGGGCTACTTCACCGCGTTCATGACCGAACTCGGCGTGCGCCTGCCGCCGGCCTACACCGGCGCGCCGTTCGACGTGCAGGGGACCCACACGCTGGTGCCGTCGCAGATCTGCGTCGATCCCGCCACCGGCGGCGTCATGGTCGATCCGGTGAGCCGGACCGTCGTGGCCATCGCCGACTGCGCCACCAAGGGCGGCTCGATCACCCACGGCATCCTGAACGTCCCCGCGATGCTGCTGGTCTTCCTGGTCTCGACCCTGCTCGTGGTCGGCATCAAGGAATCGGCGAAGTTCAACAACATCATCGTGTACGTGAAGGTCGCGATCGTGCTGCTGGTGATCGGCTTCGGTGCGAGCCACGTCAACACCGCCAACTGGCATCCGTTCATTCCGCCGAACACCGGCGAGTTCGGCAAGTTCGGCTGGAGCGGCATCGTGCGCGGCGCGGGCGTCATCTTCTTCGCCTACATCGGCTTCGACGCGGTCTCCACCGCGGCGCAGGAGGCGAAGAATCCGCAGAAGGACCTGCCGATCGGCATCCTCGGCTCGCTCGCCATCTGCACGGTGCTGTACATCCTGATGGCACTGGTCATGACGGGCATCGCGCACTACACCGAACTCAACGTCCCGCACCCGGTGTTCGTGGCGATCGAGAAGGCCGGCCCGGCGCTCGCCTGGCTCGGCTACCTCATCAACGTCGGCGCCATCGCCGGGCTGGCGTCCGTGGTGCTGGTGATGCTCATGGGCCAGCCGCGCATCTTCTTCACGATGGCGCGGGATGGCCTGCTGCCGGAGGTGTTCGGCAAGGTGCATCCGAAGTTCCGGACCCCGTATGTCTCGACGATCGTCACCGGCGTCGTGGCCATGCTGATCGCCGGCCTCTTCCCGATCGGCCTGCTGGGCGAGCTGGTCTCGATCGGCACCCTGCTCGCCTTCGTCATCGTGTGCGGCGGCATCCTGGTCCTGCGCAAGGTGCAGCCCGACCTGCCCCGGCCGTTCCGCACGCCGTGGGTCCCCTTCGTGCCGATCATGGGCATCCTGATCTGCGGCTACATGATGTACGGCCTCCCGGTCGATACCTGGCTCCGGCTGGCCATCTGGATGGCGCTCGGACTCGCGATCTACTTCCTCTATGGCAAGAACCACTCGAAGCTGAACAAGGCCTAGCCGCCAGGCCGTACCGCTGGACCCTCACGATGCCCGGCGCCGCATGGCGCCGGGCATCGTGCCGTTTCCGCGCCCTCCCGCCCCCGGGCCGATGCTCTTTCCCGCTCTGGCCCCTTGTCTTACTTTCCCGCCCCATGACCGAACTGCCGCAGGACCGTCTCGCCGCCGCCCGCGCCTTTGCCAAGACTTTCCAGCCCGGCCAGCGCCTCTGCATCACCACCCACGTCAATCCGGACGGCGATGGGCTCGGCAGCGAGGTGGGGCTGATTCACCTGCTGAAGGCGCAGGGCATCAACGCCGTGGTGACGAATCCGTCACCAACTCCGGAGCGCTATCGGTTCCTCTTCCGCGATCTTCCCGGGGTCGATCGCTCGCAGGAGGCGGTGAAGGAACTCCGCAAGGCGGACCAGATCCTCGTCCTCGACATCGCCGACGTCGGGCGGCTCGGCATGCTGAGCCAGACGGTGCTCGAGCGCGGCGTGCCGGTGGCCTGCGTCGATCACCATGTGAGCCAGGGCCATCTCCCCGACGGGGCGCGCTACGTCGATCCGGAAGCTTCCGCGACCGGCGAGCTCATCTACCAGCTCGCGATCGCCAACGGCTGGCCGCTCACCCCGCTCGCGGCCCGGGCGCTCTATGTCGCGATCCTGACCGACACCGGCGCGTTCCGCTTCAGCAACACCAAACCGGCGGTGCTCCGCGCGGCGGCGGCGCTGCTCGAGACCGGTCTCGATCCCGAGCAGATCTATCTCGACGTGTACGCCAGCGCCCCGGAGGGCCGGGCCCGGCTCCTGGCGGAAACGCTGCAGACCCTCGTCGTCGAGGCCGAGCAGGGGCTCGCCTGGGTCACCGTCCCGCCCGGCGCCCTCGAGCGGCTCGGCGCCACGGCCGATGATCTCGACGGCATCGTCGAAGTGCCGCGGAGCATCAGCGGCATCCGGATGGCCCTCCTCTTCCGCGAGATCGCGGCGGGCCGGGTCAAGGTGTCACTCCGTTCCGTCGGCACGGTCGATGTGGCGGAATTCTCCCGCCCCTTCGGTGGCGGCGGTCACACCAAGGCGTCCGGGCTGTCGATGGAAGGCTCGCTGGCCGAAGTCCAGGCCTGCGTGCTGAGCGCCGCGCGGGAGTATCTTTCGGCGAACAGCAGCCGGTAACGTTGAACGGGAAGTGACGGGCATGACCAACGCGAATGACCCCGAAGTCCTCCAGCGCATCGAGCGGACGCTCGACTCGCTTCGCCCCTATATCGCCTCGCACAAGGGCAGTGTCGAAGTCGTCGATTTCGATGATGTCGACGGCCGCCTGCTCCTCCGCCTCGGCGGGACCTGTCACGGCTGTTCGGCCGCGACCATCACGCTGAAGCAGGGGATCGAGACCCGGCTCCGCGCGCTGGTGCCCGAGGTCAAGCTGGTCGAAGCGATCTGACACTGAGAGTTCCGGGTCCCGGGTTCCGAGTTCCGAGTGTGAGGGATCTGCTCGGAAGCGGGACCTCGGTACTGGAGCATCGATAAGGAACCGCAAACAATGTCCAACGATCTTTCTGCCCGCGTTGCGGCCGCGCTGTCCCGGATCCAGAATCCCCGCCTCGAGAACGATCTCCTGTCTTCCGGCATGGTGCGCGATCTGGCCGTCACCGAGGACGGCAAGGTCGCGTTCACCTTCCTGCTCTCGCGCGAGGATCCCGCGACCCTCGTGCGTGAGGCACGCGCCGCGATCCGCGCCATCGAGGGCGTGAATCCGCAGGAGCTCCGGATCAGCGTGGTCGATCCGGGTGGCCCCGCCAAGCACACCCACGCCGCTCCCGGGCAGCCCGCGCCGGGGCAGACGCACGGCCAGGCCGGACTCACCACGCCGGCGCCGCAGCCCTCCGAATATCCGAACCTCGGCCGGATCATCGCGGTCTCGTCAGGCAAGGGGGGCGTGGGCAAGTCCACCGTGACCAGCAACCTCGCCGTGGCGCTGGCCCAGAAGGGCTATCGCGTCGGGCTGATGGACGGCGACGTCTACGGCCCGAACATCCCGCGGATGTTCGGCATCTTCGAGAAGCCGCCCGTGGTGCAGGGCAGGATCCAGCCGCTCAGCGCCTGGGGCGTCAAGCTGATGTCGCTCGGCTTCCTCGTCGATCGCGATGCCGCTGCGATCTGGCGCGGCCCGATCATCATGAAGATCGTGCAGCAGTTCCTGCGGGACGTGGAGTGGGGGGAACTCGACTACTTCCTGGTCGACCTGCCGCCGGGCACCGGCGACGCCCAGCTCTCGCTGGTGCAGTCCTGCCAGGTCGCGACCTCCATCATCGTGACCACGCCGCAGGAGGTCGCGGTCGGCGACGCGCTCCGCGGGGCCAAGATGTTCGAGAAGGTGGGCGTGCCGGTCGCCGGCATCGTCGAGAACATGAGCGCCTTCACCGATCCCGCGACCGGGGTCCGCCTCGAGATGTTCGGCTCGGGCGGCGGGCAGCGCCTCGCGGACGAACTGCACGTGCCGCTGCTCGGCAGCGTGCCGCTCACCCCCGGACTCGCCGACCTCGCCGATCGCGGCAAGCCGATCGTCGCGGCTGATCCCGCGAGCCCGGCGGCGAAGATGCTGATCGCGATCGCCGATGCGCTGGTCGACGCCGTGGCCCAGACGTCCGCGGCGCTGCCGATCATGCGCGGGTGACGATCACGGACGATGGGGGCGCGGCAGCGGCGCGCCCCGTCGGACCGCTTCAGGGATCGCTGCTCGCCTCCGTCCTGCGCCTCGCGCTGCCGGCGGTCGGCACGACGCTCCTGCAGGTCCTCTTCAACATCACCGACACCTTCTGGGTCGGCCGGACGCTCGGTCCGGCCGCCCTCGCCGGCGTCTCCTCGGCCAGCTACTCCCTCTGGATCATCATCACCACCGGCGAGCTGCTCGGCGCCGGCCTCACCGCGGTCGCCGCGCGCCGTCACGGCGAAGGCCGACCGGAGCTGGCCGCACGCGCCACCGGCACCGCCCTCGTGCTGGCCGCGGGGCTCGGTGTCCTCATCGCGCTCGCCGGCCTGAGCGGGCTCAATCCGCTCTTTCATCTCATGGACCTCCCCGCCGATGCGGACCGCGAGGCGCGCCACTTCCTGATCGTCCAGTGCATCGGCTCGGCGCTGATCTACGGCTATTTCGTCGTGGAAGCCGCCTTCCGCAGCGCCGGCAACACCCGGACGCCGTTCGTCCTGCTCGCCGGCTCGGTACTGCTCAACCTCGTGCTCGATCCGCTGATGATCCTGGGCCTCGGTCCCTTTCCCGCGATGGGTGTCTACGGCGCCGCGCTCGCGACGGTGCTGACGCGGGGCTTCGGCTTCGCGGCCGGACTGGTCCTGCTGATTCGCCGGGGACACATCCGCCCCGCGTTCGACGTCACCGCCGCCTGGAACATCGTCCGCATCGGGACACCGGTGATGCTCGCCGGTTCGCTCTTCAGCGTCTCCTACATCCTGCTCGTGCCGATCGTGGGGCAGTTCGGGACCCCGGCACTGGCCGCGCTCGGCGTCGGCCACAAGGTCGAAGGGGTGAGCTACATGATCGCCGTCGGCTTCGGGCTCGCGGCGAGCACGCTCGTGGGGCAGAATCTCGGGGCGGGGAATCCGGCGCGCGCCCGGGCCGCGGGGTGGCTCACCGCCGTCCTCGCCATCGTGCCGATCGGACTGCTCGGCCTGGTCTTCTCGCTCTGGCCGACGGAGCTCGCGGAGATCTTCACCCGCGACGAGGCGACCGCCGGGGCGGCGGCGCTCTACCTGCTGACCTTCGCCGTGGTGCAGCCGTTCATCGCGTTCGAGGAGGCGCTCTTCGGCGGATTGTCAGGCGCCGGCTACACCGTCTGGCCGATGGTCTGGGTGATCGCACTGTCGGTGGTCCGGATTCCGCTCGCCCTCTGGGCCGCGCCGCAGTGGGGGCTTGCGGGGGTCTGGCTGGTGCTGGCGGTGACGGCGATGGGACGGGGAGTCGCGATCCTGCTGCTGTGGCGGTGGGGGAGCTGGGAGCGGGCGCGGGCGTGAGGGAAGGGCGCCCCCGCGGGGTCAGACCTCGCCGGCGGCGTCGATCCGCTCCGACAGCCGCCGCAGCGCATCGAGATCGCCGGTCAGGTCCCCGTCGGCGCCCCGATGCACGCGGGCCCGCAGCAGTTCCAGCCGGAGCGTCTCCAGGGCGCTGAGGGTCGAGGCGAGCCGGTTCGCGGCCTCGCGCTGGGCGCCATCGATCTCCTGCAGCACTCCCTGCCGCTCCACCGAAGCTGCCCCGCCCACGGCCGCCGCGGTGGCATCGAGTTCGTCCAGGCGGCGCCGGAGCGCCGCGGCATCGCGCTCGAGGCGCGCCAGCAGCTCCTCCGCGCCGCCCAGCCGGCGGCGATCGTTCTCGGGGATCTGCGCCAGGAGTCCGCGCACCGCGCCGGCGAGCGCCAGCTCCGTGGGCTGATCGGGGATCACCGCCTGCTGCGCGGGTACGGGGAGTTTCCACCGGAGCACCTTGAACAGCCACCCCGCCTTCACCTTGAGGAAGAACCGGCTGAGAATGCCGAGTCGTCCCCCGCGTGGCGCCTCGAGCGCATGTCCCAGCCAGCGGCCCAGCGCGATCGGCATCACGAGGGCGGCCAGCTCGGTCACGAGTCCGATCGGGAAGGTGCTTCCGTCGTAGACCCACTGCTTCGGCCCGAGCCAGAAGAGTGCGAGCGCGACGACGCCCGCCAGGAAGAGGCCGAACCGCATCGGGAGTGAGAAGCCGGTGTCGTCGGGGGCGGCATTCTCGCGGGCCTCCCGTTCGGCCGCGGCGGAGAGATCCGCCGCGGTCCATCCCTCGCGGATCGCATCGCGAATCAGCCGGCTCGCGTGCGCGCCGCGAATGCCGAGCAGGCTCACCAGCAGCGCCATCAGCCCCGCGGTCCAGTTGAACCCGAAGCTGAAGAAGTCGGTGGTCACCGTCTGCGTGAAGATCGCGATGCCCGCCAGCGTGGCGTAGCCCACGAGATCCACGCCGAAGGCCTCGAGCTCGCGGGTGATGAGCTGCAGGCTGCGCGGGATCGGCGCGAGCGCGTGGCCGGCGGCGACCGCCTCGGCCAGCTCCTCCCCGGTGGCGAAGCGCTGACCCGGTTCCTTCGCGAGGCAGCGATCCACCGCGGTGGCCAGCGACCGGGGCAGTCCCGGGCGGAGCGACGCGACCGCGGGCGCCGGGACGGTGAGGTGCTGCGCCAGGAGCTGGCCCGCGTTGTCGCCCTCGAAGGGGTAGCGGCCGGTGAGCGCGAAGAACGCCGTCACGCCTAACGAGTAGAGGTCGCTCCGCCCGTCCACCTCTTCCCCGGCGGCCTGCTCCGGGCTCACCATCCGGGGGGTCCCCATGACGTCGCCGGAGGGGGTGACCGGGGCGTGATCCGTCAGGCGGGCGATCCCGAAGTCCGTCACCAGCGCCCGGCCCGTGCCCCGCTCCAGCAGGATGTTCTCCGGCTTCACGTCGCGGTGGATGACGCCATGCTGGTGGGCGTAGGCGAGCGCCCAGGCGACCTCCTGCACCAGCCGGGTGACGACGGCGGGCGGCAGCGGTCCCTCGTTCCGGACCTTCGCGGCCAGGGTCTCACCGGGTACGTAGCCCATGACGAACCAGACCAGCTCGCCCTGCTCTTCGACGGCGTGAATCGGGACGATGTGCGGGTGCGAGAGGCGGGCGGCGGTGCGCGCCTCCTGGAGGAACCGGGTCCGCAGCGAGGGAATGCCCGCGAGGTGCGGCGGAAGCAGCTTGATGGCGACCGGACGGTCGAGCGCGAGATCCCGCGCCAGCACGACGATACCCATCCCCCCGCGACCGAGTTCCCGGTCCAGGTGGTAGCGCCCGCGGAGGGCGGATTGAAGGGCCTCGAAGCTACTATTCATCATGGCCATCATAACGCTTCTGAGCGACTACGGCACAGCCGACTCCTACGTGGGCGAGATGAAGGGGGTTTTGCTCTCGCTCGCCCCCGGCTCCACGCTGGTCGACCTGACCCATGAAATCGATCCGGGGGATGTGGCCGCCGCGGCGTACGTCCTCGGCCGCGCGTGGAGTCATTTCCCCGCGGGCACGGTCCACCTGGCGGTCGTGGACGCGATCGCCGGGGCCGCCGCCGGGGCATCCCGGACCGCCCTCGCATTCCGTACCCGGGGGCACTGCTTTGTGGGACCGGACAGCGGACTCTTCACGGTGCTGCTCAGAGGAGCGGAGATCGAGGCCGTGAGCCTCAGCACGCCCCCGGCCGCCTCGCCCACCTTCCTCGGCCGGGATCTCTACGCCCCCGCGGCCGCGGCACTCGCGCGCGGTGAACCGCTGTTGTCGCTTGGGGAGCGCTTCGCCGGCATCCCGCGGCGGATGAGCGGCTCGATGCCGCACTATGAGGGGAAGGTCGTGGTCGGTGAGGTGATCTACGTCGATCGCTTCGGGAATCTGGTCACCAACCTCACGGCGGAGTTCGTGCCGCCGTATGCGGTGCTCGAGGCGGAATCGCTCGCGATCGGTCCGCTCCGGACCACTTTCGGCGACGTCCCTCCCGGCAATCTGATTGCCTATCTCGGCTCGGGAGGACAGGTCGAGATCGCGGTGCGCGACGGCTCCGCGGCGCGGCGGCTCGGACTCGGTGTTGGCGGGAGGGTGAAGGCGAGACTGGGGTAGAACGACGCAGGGGCGGAGCCGAGCTCCGCCCCTGCGGATTCGCAACGCCTTGGATCAGATCGGTGGCGGAGTCCGGTCCCGGGGCGGGCGCTTGGCGGCGGGGACGCCGAACTGCGGCGTCGCCCAGAGATACTCGTCGGTCAGCGCCTCGGCGGGGAGGAGGCGTCCCGCGAAGTGCTCCTTGAAGCCGGCGCGAGAGAGCAGCGCTGCACCGAAGCCGACGGTCCCGAGGAGCCAGGTCACCAGGACCGCCGTCGCCAAGATCAGCGTGCCCGCCACCGGCACCCACTGAAACACCACCCACGACAGCCAGAGTGCCATCACGCCGCTCAGTCCGACGGTGACGTAGCGATAGCTGTTCGCCGAGATCGACTGGCCCAGCGCGAGCTGCCGGCGGGTGAGCGATTCGCCCATGGCGTGGGCGATCGCCAGGAATCCGCCCAGGATCGCGACGACGAGCAGCAGGGCGAAGACGATCACCGCGAACGGCACCAGCAGGATCCCCGCGACGCTCAGCACCAGGCCGACGACCAGCATGCCGAAGGTCGGCAGGATGAGCACCTGTCCGAGCAGCCCGACCAGCAGGGCGCGGCTGAAGGAATGCAGCACCGTGTCGCTCACCACCTCGAGCGGCGGCCGCGCGAAGAGCACCAGTCCCGTCCCCACCAGCATCAGCGTCAGAAACACGCCGAGGACGCCGGCGCCGTTGCGCCCCGCGCGCTGCCACGCCGAGAGCGGGGCTTCGCCCGCGGCGGTGGTGACCGCCTCGGCCTGGCGCCGGGGGGCTTCGAGGGTGCGGATCGCGCCTTGGATGTCGCCGCCGAGGTCGCGCACCTGGCCGGCCACGGCGAGCACGTCGCCCGTCACCACCGCGCCCGGGTGCACGATCGCATTGCCTTCCACGACGGCGAGGTTGCCATCGAGCGTGCCGTAGATGTCGGCGTCGCCGCGGATGATGAGGAGTGGCCCGTGCAGCCGCTCGCTCGACCCCACACTGAAGTGCCCGGCGTGTGCCTGACCGCCGGGTACGGTGACGCGGAGCGCGGCGCCACGCAGTTCGGCGGCCCCGTGCAGCATGGGCGCGAGCCGCGCCGGATTGCTGAGATCACTGAGGTCGATCGTCAGTCCGCCGGCCGTCGCGGGCTCGACCGCCTGCGGCACCATCACGGCGCTGGGTGGTGCACTCAGCGATGCCGCCTTGGCGCGGAGCAGGTCGGCGTAGGCCTCCTCCTCACGCGACAGCCCGGCCGGATGCCAGTTGCGAAGGGCGGTGAGTGCGGCCGGCGTATCGAGATGGGAGCACTCGAGCAGCAGCTGATGCCAGGCGGTCTCGAGTGCGCCGCCCTCGGGATAGCGTCCGGCGACCCGGCCATCGAGGCGCAGCTCCCCCCCCTCGAGCGAGAGGTTGAGCGCGCCGCCATCGGTGTAATCGAAGGTGAGCGAGGAGAGGCCGCTCGCCATCGCGACGACATGATCGCGGACGACATGGCTCGGCTCGTCCTGCAGGAACTGGCTGAGGAATTCGATGCGCGTCTTCCAGACCGGCTGCCCGCCATCCTTCCAGTCAGAGGCGCTGACCGGGCGTGCCGCCAACAGGCCGATCAGGAACAGCAGAAAGGTGGCGCTACGGGAGCGCACGGGCGACCTGGGAGCGGGGCAGCGACAGCAGGCGGCGGAGTGCGATGAGACCGGCGGCGTAGAGGCCGGCGGAGGCGGCGCCCAGCGCCGCGATGCGTCCCGGGGTCAGCGCCGCGCGGACCGACGGGTACCAGGACTGCTGATCCAGCAGCGCCGTGCCCATGCCGACACCCTGCCAGAACCACTGCTGCCCGTGAGTCATCAGCCAGGTGCCGGCCCCGGTGATCATGTCCTGATTGCCGGCCGCCCAGGCGGCGCTCGCCGCGACCGAGCCACCAAGCAGAACCGCGACCCCCGCCGCGATGCCGACTCCGACCGGATTCGCGAAGACCCGCCGGTGCCACAGCCGCCAGGCATCCGCGATGGAGCTGACCGGCACGTCCACGCGATCCATCACCCGGTCCGCAAAGCCGGGTCGCGGATCGAAGAGCGGGAGCGCCTCGAGCCGCATGACCAGCACCCGTTCCTGGTCGGCCAGGGCCTGGCACTGGGGGCAGCCGCGCAGATGGGCTTCGCGCTGCACCGGAAGGGTGCCGGTCACCCAGGCATCGAGATCGTCGCCGGTGAGGTGCTCAGCCACGGGGGCGGTGCTCACCCGGGCCATGACCCGATCAGCGAAGGAGCGACTTGGGGCAGTCTTGGGGAGCCGGGCCAGCTGCTGCACGATCTCGCGGGTCTCTTCCGCGTCGGTCCGGCACTGTTCGCATGTTTCGAGGTGAGACGTACGAGAGGCGGGGAGACGTCCGTCCAGCCAGAGATCGAGCTCTTCGGGACCGAGGTGGAAGGGTTCGTCAACCATACGGCGCCTCTTACGGCCTCCTCGAGAGCGGGGTTTCAGTCCCGCAGATGGGTCAGCATGTCGCGCAGTTCGTGACGGGCGCGATGGATGTAGGTCTTCACGGTGCCCAGGGGCAGGTCGAGAAGCTGGGCGATCTCCTCGTAGGCCAGCCCTTCGACATGGCGGAGCATGATGCACGAGCGATACTCGGGCCGGAGCTGCCCGATGGCGCGCTCGATCGCGGTGCCGAGTTCGCGGGCCTCGAGTTCGGCCAGCGGGGTCTCGCTCTTGTCGCCGACCTGGAGGGCCGTCGCCTCGATATCCTCGGCGCTGGTGGCGTTGGGCGAGCCATCGATTGATAGGGTGTTGAGCTCGCGGCGGCGCAGGTGATCGATGGCCGCGTTGTTCGCGATCTTGAAGATCCAGCTCGAGAACTTGTATTCGGGGCGGTAGCTCGCGATCGCGTTCAGCGCCTTGATGAAGGTCTCCTGCGAGAGATCTTCGGCGAGCTGACGATCGCGTACCATTCTGAGCACGAGCGAGAATACGGGCCGCTCATACCGGCGGATGAGTTCCCGGTATGCGGACTCCTTGCCCTCGACGGCGAGGGCGACGATCTCCTGGTCCGTTGCGGATGCCAGATCGAGCCGCTCAGCCATGGGCAGCCCCGCGGCTTGCCTCGCCGCTGTCGAGACCACTACATTGCGCGCCTATGTTAGCCACGGATAGGAAGTTAGCGCTCTCCGGCGGTCGGGAGAAGCGGTCATACGTCCGGGCGATGTTCACGGCCATTGCCCCCCGGTACGATTTCCTCAATCACCTGCTCAGCCTGAACGTCGACAAGCGCTGGCGACGGCAGGCGGTCGCCCGCCTCAACTGGGAACGTAAACCCGAGGGGCGGTATCTGGATCTCTGTGCCGGGACCCTCGATCTGGCCGCCACGCTCGGTGCCCAGACCGGCTTCAGTGGCCAGGTCATCGGGGCGGACTTCGTCCTGCCGATGCTGTCGCTTGGCCGGGGCAAGTCCACCCGGGTCACAGCGGTGAATGCGGATGCGCTGGAGCTGCCGTTTCCCGAGGGGACCTTCGACGGCGCCACGGTCGGCTTCGGCATCCGGAACGTGGCGGATCTCGATGCCGGTCTCGCCGAGGCTGCCCGGGTGCTGCTGCCCGGGGCGCGCTTCGTGATTCTCGAATTCACCACGCCACCACGCCAGCCGATGCGCGGGGCGTACTTCTTCTACTTCAGGCGGATCCTCCCGCTGATCGGGCGACTCGTTTCCCGGCACAGCGACGCATACGATTATCTCCCCGAATCGGTGCTGAGTTTTCCCGAGCCCGAGGCCCTGGCCGCGCGGATGCGGGAACATGGCTTCCGGGACGTGGGGTATACGCTGCTGTTCGGCGGGATCTGCGCCATTCACGCAGGCACGAAAGTCTAGACCGCGCCTCATGACACTCGACACGCTGCAGGAATTCATCGCCGCCATCGACAGGATCGGCGAGCTGGTCCGCATCAGCGAACCGGTGAAGACCCGGCTCGAGATCGCGGAGATCGCCGATCGCTGCATGAAGAGTCCCGGCGGCGGCCCGGCGCTGCTCTTCGAGCGGCCGATCCTCGACGATGGCCGCCCGAGCGAGTTCCCCGTCGCGATCAATCTCTTCGGCTCGATGAAGCGGATGTGTCTCTCGCTCGGCGTGGAGAGCCTCGACGAGGTGGGCGGCCGGATCAGCGAGCTGCTCAATCTCAAGGTGCCGGATGGCCTCTTCGGTAAGCTCTCGATGCTCCCGAAGCTGGCGGAAGTCGCGAAGTTCCCGCCGCGCACGCGGAGCGGAAAGCCGAGCTGCCAGGAGATCGTGTGGAAGGGGGAGCAGATCGACCTCGACCGCATCCCCTTCCTGACGACCTGGCCCAAGGACGGCGGCCGCTACATCACGCTGCCGATGGTGATCACCGCCGACCCGAAGACCGGGGTGCGGAACGTCGGGATGTACCGGGTGCAGGTGCAGGGGAAGAACATCCTCGCGATGCACTGGCAGCGTCACAAGGTCGGCGCGGCCCACTGGCGCGAGCTGGCCGAGCGGGGCGAGAAGATGCCGGTTGTCATCGCGATCGGCGCCGATCCCGCGAGCGTCTATTCCGGTTCCGCGCCGCTGCCGCCGACGATCGATGAGTTCATCTTCGCGGGCTTCCTGCGGAAGTCGCCGGTCGAGCTCGCCAAGGCGCTGACCTGCGATCTCGAGGTGCCGGCCGAAGCGGAGTTCGTCATCGAGGGGTACATCGATCCGGCGGAGCCGCTGGTGGTCGAGGGCCCGTTCGGCGATCACACCGGCTTCTACTCGCTCGCGGACGACTATCCGCGGGTGCATGTCACCGCCGTCACCATGCGGAAGAACCCGGTCTATGCCGCGACGCTGGTCGGCAAGCCGCCGATGGAGGATTACTACCTCGGGCATGCGACGGAGCGGATCTTCCTGCCGCTGCTCAGGCTCACCGTGCCGGAAATCGTGGACTACCACATGCCGGCGTGCGGCATCTTCCACAACCTCATCTTCGTTTCGATCGACAAGCAGTACCCTGGGCAGGCCTACAAGGTGATGAACGCGCTCTGGGGTGCGGGGCTGATGTCGCTCGCCAAGGTGATCGTCGTGGTGGACAAGCACGTGAACGTCCGCGATCCCGACGAGGCGTGGTGGATCGCGCTCAACAACATCGATCCCGAGCGGGACGTGCGTTTCACCAAGGGGCCGGTGGATGTGCTCGACCACTCGAGCCAGTACTTCACCTTCGGCAGCAAGATGGGCATCGACGGCACCCGCAAGTGGAAGGACGAGGGTTTCACCCGCGAGTGGCCGGAGCTGATCACGATGGATGATGCCACCCGGGCCCGGGTGGACGCGCTGTGGCCCAAGCTCGGCATCCGGCTCCAGGGGCCGCGCGGGTGAGCGCACCGCTTCCCGGGAGCCCGTCCTCGGCCCCGCCGCGCGAGGGGCAGACGCTGGCGGGCGACTCGCTGGTCGCCCGCTACGTCAGCTTCGTCAAGCTCGCGCATACCCTCTTTGCGCTCCCCTTCGCGATGCTCGGCGTCCTGGAAGGGTCGTTCCACGCGGGCGTGACCTGGCGCACGGTGGTGCTGGTCGTCGTCGCCTTCAGCGCGGCACGCTGGGTGGCGATGGGATTCAACCGGATCGTCGACCGCGAGTTCGACGCGAAGAACCCGCGCACCATGAACCGCGAACTCCCGCGCGGCGCGCTGTCGCTCGGCCAGGCGTGGGGGTCGGTGCTCATCGCGGGCACGCTCTTCCTGGTCGCGGCGGGCCTGCTCAATCGGCTCTGTCTCTATCTCAGCCCGGTGGCGCTCGGCTGGATCATGCTCTACAGCCTGAGCAAGCGCTTCACCTGGTGGCCGCACCTCTGGCTTGGCCTCTCGCTCGCGATCGCGCCGGTGGGTGGCTATCTGGCCGTGACGGGGCGGTGGAGCGAGCCGTGGTGGGTGCTCATCGCGATCACGGTTGCGGTCGCGACCTGGGTGGCGGGCTTCGACATCTTCTACGCGCTGCCCGATGCCTCGTTCGACCGGAGCCAGGGGCTCCGGAGCGCGGTGGTGCGCATGGGGGAGCGGAACAGCATCCTCCTCGCGAAGCTGCTGCACGGCATCACGATTCCGGCGCTGCTCATCTTCGGCTGGGGCGCCGGCTTCGGGGCGTGGTATGTTGCGGGGGTGATCGCGGCGGCCGGCATCCTCGCCTACGAGCATCACCTGGTGAAGCCCGGCGACCTGTCGCGGCTCGATGCGGCATTCTTCACCATGAATGGCGTGATGAGCGTGACGGTGTTTGGGTTTGCGCTGGTGGATCGGTTGATGAGGTGAAGTTCCGAGTTCCGAGTTCCGAGTGCTTAGTCCATAGTGCATTCGGCCCGGACCTCGGAGGATGTAACTCGGAACTCGGAACTCGTTACTCGGAACTGTATGGAGGTGCGCATGTCGAAGCGACCGAAGGAGAACCTGATCCCGCAGCGGGGCCGCGGGAAGCCGCAACCGGAAAAGGGCGCCGTGCAGCCGAAGGTGCCGCCGCCGGCGCCGGAGCGTCAGCCGGCCCGCACGCCGACCGCCAACCGCCGGGGTCGCTGAGCGTGCTGCCGGTCGTGGTCGCCATCACCGGCGCGTCGGGCGCACCGTACGCGGTGCGTCTCGTCGACGTGCTGGCGCGGCACCACGTGCCGGTCTGGCTGATCGTCTCGAGCCATGGCTGGCGGCTGCTCAAGGAGGAGGCGGGCATCGCGGACGAAGCCGCGCTCCGCGCCGCCACCGGCGGTGACTGGTCGACCATCACCTTCTATCCCGATGGCGACCGTGGCGCGTTGCCGGCCTCGGGGTCGGCGAAGTCGGCGGGGATGGTGATCTGTCCCTGCTCGATGGGCACGGTCGCCGCGATCGCCGCGGGGACCAGCCGCTCGCTGGTCGAGCGCGCCGCCGATGTGGTACTCAAGGAGCGGCGCCGGCTGATCCTCGTCCCGCGGGAGACGCCGCTCTCGCTGGTGCATCTCCGCAACCTCACCGCGGTCACCGAGGCGGGCGCCATCGTCCTCCCGGCCGCACCGGGCTTCTATCATCGCCCGACCCAGGTGAGCGAACTGGTGGACTTCATCGTGCAGCGGGTGGTCGATCTGCTCGGCCTCGAGATCGACATCGCGCCCCGGTGGCAAGGGTAGGGGCGGAGCACCCGCTCCGCCCCTGACGTTTCATGCGCCTCGGCATCATCTCCGATACCCACGGTCTCCTCCGCCCCGAAGTCTTCGAGGTCTTCGCCGAGGTGGATCACATCCTCCACGCCGGGGACATCGGGTCGCTGGACCTGCTGACCGAACTCGAGGCCATTGCCCCGGTGACCGCCGTGTACGGCAACTGCGACGGCTTCGACATCCGTGCAAAGGTGCCGGTGGTCGTCACCCGGCAGTTCGAAGGGCTCGACTTCGTCATCACCCACGGCGATCAGCTCGGCGCGCCGACGCCCGCGAAGCTCCATGCGGCGTTCCCCGAGGCCGAAGTGATCATCTTCGGGCACACGCACCGGCCGCTGCTCACCACGGTGGACCTGATTGTCACCGTGATGAATCCGGGCGGGGCGGGGCACGAGCGCTTCGGCCTGCCCGCATCGGTCGGGATCATGGAGCTCGAGTCGGGTCTCCCGCCACGGGCCCGCCTCGTCCCACTGACCAATCCGTAGCGCCGCGGACCAGCCCTGCTGCACTCCCTCCTGCTCCTGCGTGCGCTCGCCGACACCATCCGCCTGACAACGGTGACGCCGGCGCCGCTGTTCGATGGGGCCGCGACCGTCGCCGAGTATGGCACGCCCTCGCTCGAGGTCGCCCGTCCCGGCGGTCCCATCCAGGTCTGGCTCCGGCGCGACTCCGCCTGGGTGTACGTCGCGGCACGGATCCCCGACGTCTCGGTCGCCTGGAACGACGACCTGCTGCTCAGCCTCGATACCGGTGGCGACCGTGCCCGGGGCCCGATGCACGATGATTTCCAGTGGGACTTCCGGCGTACGCTCGACAGCAGCGTGGTCTACCGCGGCGAGGGCGGGCAGTGGCGCGCCCCGCGCGACGATCCCGACTGGCGGCTGGGCGCCGACCGCGAGGGGGGCGGGTGGGAGGTGCGCTCGGTGAGCGACTCGGCGGGCTGGTCGGTGGAGTTCCGGCTCGATCCCTACTACTTCAGTCAGGCGGGGAAAGGCCTGCCGGGGTTCGCGGTGCGGGTGTTCGATGGCGACCCGCAGGCCTGGTACGTCTGGCCCGTGGTTCCCGGCATTCGTCAGGCGACCGACGTCGAGCGCCACCCCGACCTCTGGGCCGCCGTCACTCCCTGATGTGGATGCGGCGCGACGTCAGCGCTCTCCTTCCAGCGGCGTCGCGTACCTCCACTTCCAGTTCATAGTCTCCAGGTCGCACGGTCGCGAAGGCCAGGGTGCGGCTCACCCGGGTCACGGCGCCGGTCGCCAGCCCGTTCCATCCCAGGGTGAGGGCGGTCCGCCGTCCCTTCCGCACGACCAGCCGGGCGGTGTAGGCCGCGCCCTGCGCCAGTCCGTAGATCTCGTGGTAAATCGAGAGGGTGTCGCTCTGCAGCCAGGTGCGGCGCGGGTTGAAGTAGGCGGTGTCGCCCGCTTCGGGGACCCAGCGCGCCCCGCGCCCGCTCTTCGAGAGGACCAGGTCGCTCAGCGCGAGGTGACTGCCGTCGAACGACGGGACGAGCAGCGAATCGGTCGGCAGCACGATCCCGGTGGAGTCGCCGTTGCTCAGAGCGATCTGATAGTACCAGCGACCGGGGGGCATGCTAAGCGTCGCGCGGCCGACGGCATCCACCGCGCCCGTCATGACGTCAGACCCCTGCAGCAGCAGCGTGATGGTCGTATCCACCCAGCCATGACTGTGCCTGGCGGCGTCCTGCAGGTTGGCGCGCACCCGGAGCGGGAACCGGAACACCGCCTCCGCTGACTGGGTGTCCGGCGCCTGCAGCGCCACCTGGTAGGCGATGTGCACCAGTTGCCCGTCCCCAGCCCGGCCGACGGCGAAGGCGGCGGCCGCCGCCTCGAGCGGATGGGAGAAGCCGAGTTCGTCGCCGTCGGTGGAGACGGCGATCGTCGTGCTGGCCTCGACCAGTCGATGCTCCTCGGTCAGGATCTTCGCCAGGCCGTGGGGGCCCCAGATCAGCGCCTTGCAGAACGGGGGATAGAGGGCGCAGCGGTCATCGAAGGCGAACCAGGTCGCCGCCTTGCTGGCGTCGTTCACCCGCACCCCTTCGACGCTCGCGAGGCTCGGGATCAGCCGGTAGTCACGGATGTCGCCGCCGGAGTTGGCCGCGAAGTGCAGCAGCAGGTCGCCGTCGGCGCGGTGGTAGCGCCAGGTCTCGTTCGGCATGATGTCGTAGGTGACCGTCGCCGCGCGCTGATCCGGCGGGCCATGGCGCAGGTAGACGATGCCGCGATCGTCGAACCGGGTGCTCCCCGAGCGGTAGATGTCGGTCTGCTGGATCGCGTAGAAGCGCCGGTTGACCTCGAGCCCGAAGTGCCGCTCCGCGAAGGTGAGCCGCCGGTAGTGCTCGCGGAGTCGTTCCTCCGGCGCGCGCAGCGCCTGCCGTCCCTTGTCCTGCCAGAAGGTCCGGAGCCAGGCGGCTCGCTCCGCTCCATGCGTCCGGTCGAAGGCCGCGAGCACACTGTCCTCGGCGATGAACGCGAGGTCCTCGCGATAGCCGGCGACCGCCGCCGAGTCGTCCAGCGCGGCCCCGGCGAAATAGGCGGAATCTGCATCGGCCGCCCCACCAATGAAGCCGCTCCACGCCAGCTCCCGGAGTCCGGCCCCTCTGCTGCCGCCGCGCGCGAGGTAGCTCCGTGCCGCCGCGATCGCCGCCATCGAGTCACCCATCAGCCGCTCGGCGCGGGCGAGGGCGAGGAGCACGCCGGTATCGGCCGCGCCCGCGAGGGCGATCTGGCGGAGGGCGGGGAGCGCGGTGTTCCGGAACTCGGCGGTGTCGCGCAGCTCGAGGGCCGCCTCGAAGAGCGCGTGCCCCGCGGCGGTGTTGGTGGAGTCGGCGGCGATCGCGCGGGCGAAGCTCTGCAGCGCCTCCTCGATCGAGCCGAGCCCGACGCGCTTGCCGAGGTTCATGCGATTGGCGGCCTGCCACTGGCCCTCGGTGCGCTGGGCGATGCCGCGGGCATGCCACGCTACCGTCCAGTCCGGTTCCAGTTCGGTGGCGCGGCGGAAGTCGTCGGCGGCGCGGCCGAAGCTCCAGCCGTCGCCCAGCTGTCCGATGCGGAGCCGCACGAAGCCGCGCCGGAGGCGGCGCAGCGCCTCGGTCTCGTCCGTCGGTCCGTTCTCCCCGAGACGATGCTCAAGATTGCGGAGGGTGTCGGGGTTGCGGGTCGTGGCGATCGCGAGGCGGAACTGCTCGAGGTCGGCACGCAACGGGGGAGACTGTGCCGAGGCGGTGGCGGCGATCAGTGTCAGGCAGAACGCGAGGCCGCCGGCCCGTTTCACGACACCCAGTCCTCGAGCCGGCTGGTCCGCCGGAAGGCGTCGGGATGGCGGCGGAACCAGGCCATGACGAGCAGGATCTCGTCGAGGTGCTGGAACGGGAGCGGTCCCGGCACTGGCGCGGGCCGACTCAGCTCCTCGGCGACGACGGCGCGGAACGCCTCCCGCTCGATCGGCGTCCCGGGCCAGGGATAGCTCGCGCGGACGATGCCCTGGCGGATGAGGTGGGCGCGGTCGTCGCCGAACACGCCGGGATCGCGATACACGAACGTCAGGCCCGCCACCGCCGCGCGCGCGCGACTGGTCGCGGCGAGCAGCCACTCGAGCTGCTCGAATCGCTCCCGCCACTTCGCCGCGCGCTCGAATTCCGCGGATTCCGCCGCCTGCTGCATCTCGCGCACGACCCGGTCGATCGGCTGGATCGTGCGGCCCTCGAGGAAGGCGATCGCGGTGTCCGCCTTCGCGTGATAGTCTGCCTCGGTGACCAGCGCGGCGCAGGGGCCGGCGCAGAAGCCGAACTCGTGCCGCATGCAGGCGGCGCGGAGCGCGGGGGTGAAGAGGTCCATCTGGCCGGCGAACACGATCGGCATCGTCGGGGCACAGTCGCGGAGGCCGAGCAGGTCGTTGAGGGCGCGCACCCCGTCATTCACCCGCCGCGGGATCGCGAAGGGGCCGTACCAGCGCTGGTCCTCCCGGCCGCTCGCGCCACCAGTGGAGAGTCGCGGTGCGGGGCCGCCGGCCATCTTGATGAACAGGGTCCGGCGCGCGCGGTTCATGTGGTGATTGAACGCCGGCCGGAAGCGCGCGATCTGGCGCAGCTCGGCGAGATGGGCGGCGAACTCGCTCGGCACGTAGTCCCAGGTGATGTCCGCCGCGGCGTGGAGAATCCGCGCCGCCTTGTCCTCGGGGAAGGAGGCCCGGAAGTAGGAGAGCAGCCGCTGCTTCACCCGCTTCGCCTTGCCGACGTAGATCACCCGCCCCAGCGGGTCGATCATCCGGTACACCCCGGGCCGCGCTTCCGCGAGGCGGCGTACCCGGTCGCGCAGGGCGGCGAGGTCGGCGGTCGGGAGGGAGAGGCGGAGGGCGGTGGCGGCCATGGGATAACGGTACGTGGAAAGCCGCTTCCGGAACAGCGTTCAGCCGCCGGTCACCACTGGCAGCGGTGGCAGAAGACGGTCACCCGGGCATCGATCTCGTGGGTGCTGGAGAGCGTCGTCCCGCACTGGCGGCAGGGCTCGCCCTGGCGATCGTAGACCAGCAGCTCGAGCTGGAAGCTGCCGGGCTGGCCGGTGCCGGTGCGGTAGTCACGGAGCGTTGTGCCTTCCGACTCGATCGCCGCGTGGAGGATGCGCTGGGTGTGCTGGAACAGCAGCGCGTAGCTCTCTGCACTGACCCTGTTGGCCGGCTTCGAAGGGTCGATGCCCGCGCAGAACAGCGCCTCGTTGGCGTAGATGTTCCCCACGCCGACGATTTTCCGCTGGTCCATGAGCACCTTCTTGATCGCCGCGCGCGAGGAGCGGAGGCCGGCGGTGAATCGCTCCACCGTGAGCGCCGGGTCGAGCGGCTCGGGGCCGAGCGCCCGGTCGTACCGCTCCCACCCCTTCCGGTCGAGCAGCAGCAGCGTCCCGATGCGCCGGATGTCGCGGAACACGAACTCGTCGCCGCTATCCAGCCGGGCGCGCAGCACGGCGTACTTCGCCTCGGCCTCGGTCAGCGGTCGATCGTAGATCAGCAGGTTGCCGGTCATGCCCGGCTGCAGCACGAAGCGGAGATCGTCGAGATGGACCACGCCATGCTTCGCGCGACGGGTGACCTCGGTGATGGTGGCGCCGGTCAGCGCCTTGAGCAGCTTCGGCCGGGTGATGCCGCGCAGGATGTCGGTATGCGACAGGGTCGCGGATTCGATGCGCCGGCCGAGCAGCGCGGGCCGCACGCCGCGGACCATCGTCTCGACTTCGGGAAGCTCGGGCATGGCGGGGAATCTACGCGGATGCCGGGCATTCTTCCCGTGCGGCCAGCGGGAGGAGCACGCAACCGCGCTCCCGAGAGATCGTGGTCGCCACGATCTCCCGGGAGCGCGGTGTGCCGGCGCGGGCGACGCCTAGTTGACGATGATCAGGCCCTGCATGCCGGGGTGGATGCCGCACCGGTACCCATACTGGCCCACCGCACCGAACACGATCGAGGCGGTATCGCCGCCGGTGATGATCCCGGTATCGAACGTGGGGGCCGCGGCGGTGTCACGCACGGTGTGCTGCACGCCGCCGTCGTCATTGCGAAACGTCACCTTGCCGCCCGAGGCCAGCGTCACGGTGAACGTGTCGGGCGAGTACGCCTGGAATCCCTTGGTCGATGCCCCGGCGACGACCCGGACGTTGGCGGCCGGCTTGGGATTGTTGTTCGAGGTCGAACTGCCGCACGCGGCGAGGAGTACCGCGGCCGTGACGGGGATGACGAGGGTGTAGCGCGAGAGGGGCGAGGTCATGATCCGGAGCTCCTGAGAGTCGTGCTGCCTGAGCGACGAGGGAATCGCAAGATGCGCTGCAGGAGACGACCGCGCGGGGTGGTGCATCACACACCGAGGGTCTGACGCACCGCCTCCCGCCACCCTATATCGCGGCGATACAGCTTGCCGTCGAACTGGATCATCGCCGAGGCCTCGCGGCTCCGCGCCTGGGCGAGCGCAAAGGTCGGCGCGACCGCCGTCACGGTCAGGACCCGGCCACCGCTCGCGCGGAGGGTGCCGTCCGCATCGCGCGTGGTGCCGGCATGGAAGACGGTGACGCCCTCGGGGAGCGTTGCCGGGATGGTGATCGCGGCGCCCTTCTCCGGGCTGTCGGGATAGCCGCGGGCCGCGAGCACGGTGGTGACCGCGCAGCCGCTCGCCACGGTGAGCGGCGACGGGGACTCGCCACGCGCCACCCGAGTGAGGCAGTCGGTCAGTCCGCCCGCGACGAGCGGGAGCACGACCTGGGTCTCCGGGTCGCCGAGGCGGCAGTTGAACTCGACCACCTTGATGGTGTCGTCGGGGCCGATCATCAGGCCGGCGTAGAGGACGCCGTTGTAGGGCGCGCCCTGCCGGGCGAGCTCGGCGAGCATCGGCTCGAGCACCTCGCGCCTCGCGCGGGCGAGCAGCGCCGGCGTCGCGATCGCGACCGGGCTGTAGGCGCCCATGCCGCCCGTGTTAGGTCCCGTGTCGCCCTCGCCCAGGCGCTTGTGATCCTGGGCGGCGGGGAGCAGCTCGATGCCGGTGCCGTTGGTGATCGCGAGCAGCGACAGCTCCTCGCCCGGCATGAACTCCTCGATGACGACGACCTTGCCGGCGTCGCCGAAGATCCCGTCCCCCAGCATGCTCTGCACCGCCTCGCGCGCCTCGGCGCGGGTCGCGCAGACGATTGCCCCCTTCCCGGCGGCGAGCCCGGAGGCTTTCACTACCAGCGGCTCGGGATGCCGCGCCACGTAGTCGAGCGCCTGCCCGAGATCGGTGAGAGTCCGGCTCGCGGCTGTCGGGACCCCCGCCTTTTCCATCACCGCCTTGGAGAAGGCCTTCGAGGCCTCCACCTGGGCGCCGGCCCGTCCCGGGCCGAAGACGAGGCGACCCTCGGCCCGCAGCCGGTCGGCGAGCCCGAGCGCCAGCGGCGCCTCCGGTCCCACGATGGTGAGATCGATGCCGTAGGCGTCGGCCGCATCGGCGATGCGGTCGAGATCGGTGGCGGCGATGGAGAGGTTGGTGGCGAGTGCGGCGGTCCCGGGGTTCCCGGGCGCACAGTAGATGGTCGCGTCCGGATTTTCGCGGCGGAGGGCCCAGCAGATCGCATGTTCACGCCCACCGCCGCCGACAACCAGAATCCTCACGTCTGCTGAGCCTTCCTGAACGCGTCGCGCGCCCGGTCCGCGGCCTTCTTGGCGGCATCCACCACCTGGCCGAAGGTTTCCTTGGCTTCCTTGCTGTAGTGCTCCCGTGCCGCCGCAATGTCCTCGCCGAGGGGCCGGTCCTGGGTTTCGCCGCCACGGCGATGGTACTCACCCCGCAGGATGCGGTCGTAGTCCCCGCCGGCCATCCACTTCTGCAGCTCCGCCGCCCGGACCGTGTGCATCGGGTGGGTCAGCGTCAGGGTGGACAGCGCCTTGTAGAGGATATCCATCCCCTCGTTACTGGTCGCGTACTCGTGGGCCTGGGCCATGAAGGTGTCGAGGTCGAGCTGCCCGTCCTGGTACCCCGGCCGGACGCCACCCGCCATCCGCATGAAGAGCCGCTGGGAAGCTATCGGGTCCTGGCTGCCCAGCAATCCGGCACGGTCGCTCGACAGCTCCGACTTCCGGGACCACTCCAGAAAAGCCAGCCGAATCGGCAGGAGCGCGATCCCGGCCAGGAAGGGAAGCGCGGAAGCGCTTACCAGGAAAAGGATTGCGGCGATGGTGCGGTAGAAGGCATGCCCGCTGATGACGTGGCCCATTTCGTGGGCGATCAGCACCCGGATCTCGTCATCGTCCAATAGCTCAAGTGCAGCCGAATGGAGGACGATAAATGGTGTGTCTACTCCATACGCCCCCGCATTGAAGACCGGCGTCTGCGAGACATAGAGTTCGGGGACGGTCGGCCAGTCGAAGGTGGTGCACACCTCGACATGGGTGGTCCAGAGCTTCGGGAACTGGGTCGGCCCGACCCGGATCGCATTGGCCTGGAAGAGGAGCCGGATGCCGCGCTCCCCGCCCAGAAAACCGAGGATCTTGCGGGTCACTTCCTCGAATCCCGGGACGGATCGCAGCGTTTGCAGTGCCGCACGGTCCGCGGGGTGCTCCCACGACACGGCGGCGATTTCGGGGAAGGTGCGCCGGGGGCGCGGAGCAGGAACGGTCATGCGGGACTCGCGGCTAGGGACGGAAGCTGTACGCCCAGTACCAAGGATGGTTTCATGATGAGACGGGCGCTACGCCATCGCCTGCGTGAGGTCGGCGATCAGGTCGGAGACTTCTTCGACCCCACAGGACAGGCGGACCAGGCTGTCCGTCAGTCCCATGGCCTGCCGAAGCGCGACCGGGACGGATGCGTGCGTCATGCTCGCCGGGTGTCCGATCAGGCTCTCCACTCCACCCAGGGACTCCGCCAGCGCAAAGACCCGGGTCTTCTCCACCACGCGCCGCGCCAGCGCCACGTCACCAAGTTCAATCGAAATCATGCCACCGAAACCGCGCATCTGCCGCTTGGCGAGCTCGAACTGCGGATGATCGGGGAGACCGGGGTAGTAGACCTTCCGGACCCGCGGATGGGTCGTGAGCCAGGCGGCGATTTCGCGCCCGGCGGCGTCGTGCTGCCGCATCCGGAGCGGGAGCGTCTTGAGGCCGCGGAGACAGAGCCAGCAATCCATGGGGCCGGGCACACCGCCGGCCGCATTCTGCAGGAATCCGATCCGCTCGGCGAGATCCTCGCGGGCGGTGATCAGCATCCCGCCGACCATGTCGCTGTGGCCGTTGAGGTACTTCGTGGAGGAGTGCAGCACGATGTCGGCGCCGAGCGCGAGCGGCTGCTGGAAGTACGGCGTGGCGAAGGTGTTGTCGACGGCGAGCAGCAGCCCGTGCGCCTGGGTGATGTGGCCGATGGCGGCGATGTCGGCCAGGAACATCATCGGGTTGGTGGGCGTCTCGCAGTAGACCAGCTTCGTCTTCGGCGTGAGCGCGGCGGCGACCCGCTCGGGGTCGCGCATGTCGACGAAGCTGAAGCTGAGGCCCAGCCGGGCGTAGACCCGCTCCATCAGCCGGTGCGAGCCGCCGTAGACGTTCTCGCCGCAGATCACGTGATCGCCGGCGGAGAGCAGCTTGAGGATGGTATCCAGGGCCGCGAGGCCGGAGCCGAACGCGAAGCCGTGCGTCCCGCCCTCGAGACTCGCCACGCAGCGCTCCAGGGCTTCCCGTGTCGGGTTCTGAGTGCGCGCATATTCGTACCCCTTGTGCCGGCCGAGTCCCTCCTGTACGTAGGTGGAGGTCTGGTAGATCGGCGTCATGACCGCTCCGGACATCGGATCGGGGGACTGGCCGGCGTGAATGGCGCGAGTGGCAAAGCCGTGCGCGGTGTCGCTGTCTCGGATCTGGGTCATGCGAGGTGGGCTAGAGTAGAGGGGAACGCTACCCCGTGGCGCTCCGAGCCACAAGCCAGCCCGGGCGTCCACCGGGCAGGGGGGCGCTGATGCTACTGGAACAGATTGCGGAGCGACTGGAACCCAAGGTGCTCGCCCCTCGCTGCCTCGTGGTGGATGACGACGATCAGGTGCGCCGCAGCATCGCGCGCGTGACTCAGCTGCTTGGCCTCACGCCGGTCGAGGCCGCCAGCGGCGACGAGGCGCTCGAGATCCTGGCGCAGGATGGTGAGGTCCCGATCATCATCAGCGACGTCAACATGCCGGGGATCAGCGGGATCGCGTTCCTCGAGGAGGTCGTCAAGCGGTTCCCCGACACCGGCGTCCTGATGCTCTCCGGCGTGGCCGACGTCAAAGTCGCGGTGCAGTGCCTCGACAAGGGCGCGCTCGACTACATCGCGAAGCCGGCGCTGATCGAGGAGGTCCGCGCCCGTCTGGCGAAGGCGCTCGAGAAGCGCGACCTGATTCTCCAGAAGCGGTTCTATCAGCGGAACCTCGAGCTCCGCGTGCGGGTGCAGGCCAATCGCATCAAGGAGCTGTTCCTGCAGGGGGTGCAGACGCTGGCGCAGGCGCTGGAAGCCAAGGATGCGTACACCAGCGGTCACTCGATCCGGGTGAGCCGCTACGCGGTGCAGACCGCGATTCGCCTGGGGTTCACCGGCGAACGGCTCGAGGAGATCCGGCTCGGCGCCGAACTGCACGACATCGGGAAGATTGGCACCCGCGAGGCGGTCCTCAACAAGCCGGGCCCGCTGACCGACGAGGAGTTCCTCCACATCACCGAACACACGGTGCTCGGCGAGCGGATCCTGGCGCCCCTCGCACGCGAGAATCCGACGGTGCTTCGCATCGTGCGCAGTCATCACGAGCGCATGGACGGCCGGGGTTTTCCGGACAAACTGCCCGGCGACCAGATCCCCATCGAGGCCCGGATCGTCTGCGTGGTCGACTCCTTCGATGCGATGACGACCAACCGCGCCTACCGCGCCTCCAGGACCCCCGCAACGGCCATGGAGGAGCTGGATCGCTGTGTCGGCACCCAGTTCGACCCCGAGGTCGTCCGGGCCTTCAAGGCGGCGTTTCCCGACCCGTCGCTGCTTCCGCTGATGGTGTGACGCCACAGTCTGCAGCGGATCTGATGCGCAGACTCGCCACTAAGGGGTGACCCCGGTCACCGCCACCATTCCGGGTCTGCCCCAGACTCGGGTGTGGCCACCTCTCCATCTCCCAAGCGCCGCGGCACACCGGCGACTCCCGATCCCAGTCAGCGACCGCTCTCCCCGCCAACTGCTGGCAGTGCGGCGGTCTGCCTGCTCGTGGATGACGACCCCGACCTTCGCCGGGCGATGGCCCACGTCCTGGAGAACATGGGGTTGTCCTGTATCGAGGCCGCATCCGGCTTCGATGCGCTCGCGGTGCTGAAGCAGACCGGCGAACTGCCCCTGCTTGTCTCGGATGTCTCCATGCCCGGCCTCGATGGCCTCGGTCTGCTCCGGGAGGTGCGTCGCACCTATCCGGACATGGCGGTGGTGATGCTGTCCGGGGTGCGGGAGGCGGAGACCGCCGTCGAATGCCTGCTGGCCGGCGCGCTGGACTACATAACCAAGCCCGCGCTGCTGGCGGAAATCCGCTCCCGGGTGCAGCGAGCGCTTGAGAAGCGGGACCTCATGCTCCAGAACCGCTTCTACCAGCAGAATCTGGAGCTGCTGGTGGACCAGCAGGCCGTCCGGCTGAAGGAGCTCTTTCTCGAAGGGGTTCAGACGCTGGTGCATGCGCTCGATGCGAAGGATCCCTACACGCGTGGCCATTCCACCCGGGTGAGCCACTATGCCGAGCGGATTGCGAACCGGATGGGGTTCACGGGGCAGGCCCTCGAGGATATCCGGCTCGGCGCGGAGCTGCACGACATCGGAAAAATCGGCACCCGTGAAGCGGTGCTGCGGAAGCCGGGGCCGCTCACCGAGGATGAATTCAGCCACATCACCGAGCATACGGTGCTGGGCGAACGGATTCTGGCCCCGCTCGCCCGGGCCAACCCGGTCGTGCTCTCCATCGTGCGGTCGCATCACGAGCGGGTGGACGGCGCCGGCTTCCCGGACCATCTCGACGGCGACCGGATTCCGTGGGCCGCCCGGATCGTGGCGGTGGCGGACGCGTTCGACGCGATGACGACGGACCGTTCCTACCGGACTTCGCTGAGCCCGAGCAGCGCCCTGGGCGAACTCGCGGCATGCACCGGGACGCATTTCGACGCCGAGGTCGTGGGGGCCTTTCGCGCGGAGTTCCCCGAGCCGGATACGCTGCTGCTGGGATGATCCCGCACCGCATTCCGCCGTCTGCATCGCTCCGCTAGCTTACGCCCCCATGTCCGACACTCTGATGATCAGCGTCTCCGGGATGCGCGGGATCGTAGGCAAGGATCTCACCCCGGAACTCGTCGCCCGCCACGCCGCGGCCCTCGGTGCCTGGGCCCGCGCCTCCGGAAAGCCCCTCGTGGTCCTCGGTCGCGATGCCCGCACCAGCGGGCCCATGTTCGCGCGCGCCGCGACCGCGGGACTCATGTCGGTCGGCGTCGACGTCATCGACGTCGGGATCGCGCCGACGCCCACCGTGCAGCTCGCCGTCGAGCATCATCATGCCGGCGCCGGCCTGATTCTCACCGCCAGCCACAATCCCATCGAGTGGAATGCGCTGAAGCTCGTCGGGCCCGACGGGATCTTCCTCGACGGCGCCGCCGGCACCGCGGTGCGCGCGCTCGCCGACGCGGGTCCGGCGCGCACCGGCTGGGAGGGGGTCGGCTCGGTCCGTGAGGACCACGAGGCCATCGAGCGGCACCTGGCGCAGGTCCTCGCGCTGCCGATGATCGACGTCGCCGCGATCAGGGCGAAGCGGTTCACCGTGGCGCTCGACTGCGTGCGGGGCGCCGGCGGCACCACGATGCCGCAGCTGCTCGAGCGGCTCGGCTGCACGGTGCGGGCGATCAATCTCGAGGTGGACGGACGCTTCCCGCGGGCCCCCGAACCGGTGCCGGAGAACCTGGGCGACCTGTCGCGGCTGGTCCGCGAGACCGGCGCCGCGATCGGCTTCGCGGTCGATCCGGATGTCGACCGGCTGGCCCTAGTGGACGAGAAGGGTGAGCCGATCGGGGAAGACTACACCCTGGCGCTCGCGGTGCGGGCGATGCTGGGCTCCTCCACCGGGCCCCGCGCCGGGGCCAAGGTCCCCGTCATCGTCGCTAACCTCTCCACCAGCCTCGTCGTCGAGGATGCGGCCAGGCTGGGGGGAGGCCGTTTCGTCCGGGCCCCGGTCGGGGAGGCAAACGTGGCGCGGGTGATCCAGTCGGAGGGGGCGCTGATCGGTGGCGAGGGCAATGGCGGGGTCATTCTTCCCTCCCTTCACATTGGCCGGGACGCCCCGGTCGGTGTGGCACTGATCCTGCATTTGCTCGCCACGTCTGGTCGCACGGTCTCCCAGTTGGTGGCCGAACAGCCGCGCTACCGGATCGTCAAGGCCAAAGCGCAACGTGGCAACGAGTTAGCGCCGGTGTATGCCCGCCTTACCGCTCGCTTCAAGGATGCGGTGGCGGATACCCGCGACGGACTGCGGCTTGCGTGGCCGGACCGCTGGGTGCATGTGCGCCCATCGGGAACCGAGCCGATCGTCCGGTTCATCGCGGAGGCGCCGACGCAGGCCGACGCCGAGGGACTGGTCGCGGTCTGCCGGGAATTCTTTTCGAACTGAGGGCGCCCTGAATGTGCGGGATCGTCGGGTACATCGGACCTCGTCAGGCCGCACCGCTCCTCATCGAGGGGCTGCGCCGACTCGAGTATCGTGGCTATGACTCCTCCGGCCTCGCCGTGCTGAACGGTGCAGGCCTTGTGGTTCTGAAGCAGTCCGGCAAGCTCAGCGTCCTCGAGAAGCAGCTGGTGGACTACACGCCGAAGGGCACGGTGGGGATCGGGCACACCCGCTGGGCCACCCACGGTCCGCCGACCAGCACCAACGCGCATCCGCACACCGACCAGTCCGGCAAGATCGCGCTGATCCACAACGGGATCATCGAGAACGCGGGAGCGATCAAGACGGTCCTGCTGCAGCGCGGCCACGTCTTCAAGTCGGAGACCGACACCGAGGTGCTCGCGCACCTCATCGGCGAGTGCTACCGCGGCAACCTCGAAGAGGCCGTGGCCGAGGCGCTCCGCGAAGTCGACGGGGCGTATGGCATCGCGGTGATCAGCGAGGAGGAGCCGGATCTGCTGGTGGCGGCCCGGAAGGGCTCGCCGCTCCTGGTCGGCGTCGGCGACGGCGAGTGGTTCGTGGCCTCCGACGCTTCGGCGATCCTGAGCCAGACCCGGTCGGTGGTCTACCTCGACGACGGCGAGATGTGCGTGCTCACGCGCAACGGTTATCACGTGCGCGACCTCGCCGCGACCCGGATCGAGAAGCCGGTCAACCAGATCGAGTGGGATCTCGCCACGATCGAGCGCGGTGGCTACGACCATTTCATGCTGAAGGAGATCTTCGAGCAGCCGGACACCGTGCGGAACACGATGCGCGGCCACCTGCTCGAGGAAGAGGGCACGGCCCGCGTGTCGGGCCTCAACCTCACCGACGACGACATCAAGCGGATCAACCGCATCGTCATCACCGCCTGCGGCACCTCCTGGCATTCGGGGCTCATCGGCGAGTACATGCTGGAGGAGCTGGCCCGGATCCCGGTCGAGGTCGAGTATGCGTCGGAGTTCCGCTACCGGAATCCCGTGGTCGACGACCGGACGCTCGTCATCGGGATCTCGCAGTCGGGCGAGACCGCCGACACCCTGGCCGCGATCCGCGAGGCGAAGCGCCGCGGGGCGCGGACCATCGGCCTGGTGAACGTGGTGGGCTCGACGATCGCCCGCGAAGTGGACGGCGGCATCTACCTGCACGCCGGCCCCGAGGTCGGGGTCGCGAGCACCAAGGCCTTCACCAGCCAGGTGACGGCGCTCGCGCTGATCACGCTCCGGTTCGGGCGGCTGCGCAACCTGAGCATTCTGCAGGGCCGCCAGATCATCCAGGGACTCAAGGCGCTGCCGGAACAGATCAAGGACATCCTCGACCGCGCCCACGAGGTCGAGGCGCTGGCCGAGAAGTACTGGCGCAGCAACAACGCGCTCTATCTCGGACGCGGGGTGAACTTCCCCGTCGCGCTCGAGGGTGCGCTCAAGCTCAAGGAAATCTCCTACATCCACGCGGAGGGCTATCCCGCCGCGGAGATGAAGCACGGCCCGATCGCGCTGATCGACGAGAACATGCCGGTGGTCTTCATCGCGCCCAAGGATGCGGTGCACGGGAAGATCGTCTCGAACGTCGAGGAGGTGCGGGCGCGCGGTGGCCAGGTGATCGCCATCAAGAACGATGGCGACGACCAGATCAAGCGACTCGCCGCGGCGACCTTCACCATCCCGGAGACGCTCGACCTGCTGACACCGATCCTCGCGATCGTGCCGCTGCAGCTCTTCAGCTATTACGTCGCGGTGCGCCGCGGCTGCAACGTCGACCAGCCGCGCAACCTCGCCAAGAGCGTGACCGTCGAGTAGCCTCGGCCGGCCGCTCCCGAAGTGACAACGGGTGGGACTCTCCAGGGAGTCCCACCCGTTCTTCGTCTCCGCCGGCTGGTGTCAGTTGCTGACCTGCTTCACGATTCCGGAGCGCAGCGCCTGCCAGAGAATGCCCCAGAAGTGATCTCCGGTCTGGAGCTGGTAGCGGATCGGCGCAGTCGGAACGATGCCATGCCTGTCGGGCCGGCTGCTCCCGCGGACGAGCAGGCCGGCCACCAGGCTCTTCAGCTTGGCGCCGAAGTTCTGCTTGCCGGTGACCGGGTCCACCACGGTGATCTTCAGGTCCTTGTAGTCGGCGGCGAAGGTACCGGTCGCGCGTGCGTGGGCGACCCGGAACGCGAAATCCGCCGAGTGGACCGCGCCCCTGGCGACCGCGATTCCTTCGCCGGGTGTGAGGAAGCGATTGAGCGCCGCGAGTTCCATCGGGCCGAGGCGGCCCGTCACCCGGGTATCGAGCGGCCCACGCTGCACCGCCACGGCGATCGTCGCCGTCAGCTGACCCTCGCCGTACAATCGACCGCGAGCCTCGATCACGAGCGGCGCTCTCGCGCCGGATCGGGTGGGGTCGTTGGTGGCGTTGCTGATCGATGCGTGCAGCCGATCGAAGCTGACTTCGGCGGCCTTGGGCTGCCCGGGCCGGAGTTCGCCGTAGCGGATGCTTCCCCCGTCGAGGTGGATCGAATCGGCGCCGAGGATCCAGACGAGGTCGGCGAACTTCGCCGGCCAGTGCTTATGGTGCTCCGGCGGAGTCGGTGGCAGGCGCTGGTCTGCGAGCACGTCGAGGTCGAGCGAACCGATGCGGACGAAGGCCGGGGTCGCCCGCCCCTGCAGGATGGTCTCCTGGCGCAGCCCCAGGACCGCGAGGTCCCTCGCCCGCAGGCGCACGCGGGTGCTGCGGGTCCGCGCTCCGCGGAAGAAGTCCGCGTCGGTCCCGTACGGCTCGCTCACCAGCGAGTCGATCGTGAGGCTGTTGCGGGCCTGGGAGCGGGTCACCCCGTCGACCCGGAGGGCGTTGCCTCGGTCCCCCGGTCCGAAGCGTGCCCGCACGAGGCTGTAGGCCGTGTCCTCGCGGGCGACCGTCAGGGTCCCACGGTCGATGAAGATCGAGTCGTGGCGCGAGAGGTCGACCCGCAGGTGCGAGGCGAAGGTCAGGGTCCCATGCTCGAACACGCGGTGCTTGGTGCTGTCGAGCTGCAATCCCTCGATGCCCAGCATCACGTCCTCGGTGGAGTCGAACGCGCGCGCGGCGCCTCGGTGCCGCTGCCACACGAAGGTGGCATGCTCCACGACCAGCTTCCCGATGCGTCCGCCGCGGACGTTGTCCGGCAGCCAGTGGGCGACGAGCTGGTAGAGCAGCGTGTCCGGCGAGGGAAGGACGATCGCGAGCGTGTCCTCCGGCCCGCCGGGGTGACGGGGGGCCGGGGCGGCGGCCGAGTCGGCCGGGCCCTCTTCGAGGTCACGGAGCACCGGCCCGACGATCTGAATCCCGACCAGGCGAAAGTTCCGGTGCCAGATGAGATCGCTCAGGTCGAGTCCGGTGAGCAGCACCGACGGCACCGTCGCCTCGAAGCGACTGTAGCGGGGGCCCTCCCGGTGATCGTAGCGGATGCGGATGTCGCGGAGTTCGAGCCGGCGCCGCAGCAGGCTGAGGTCGAGCACCGGAAGCGCGATGGAGAGCCCGGTATTGGTGTTTGCCGCAAGGAGGTTGCGGGTACGTTCCCGCAGATAGGCGTCGACGGGGGCGCGGAGCGCGTGCTCGAGCGCCCGATCGAGGATGAACAGTCCGCCGACGATGGCGAGGAGGGCACCACCCCCGAACCAGAGCCAGCGACTCGGCCGCTTCATGTCAGGCGCTCCTGGCCGGCGTATCCACGCCGATCCACCTGAACCAGCCCGGCCGGTATGGCGCGTCCTCCCCTCCCGACGCCAGCGGGGATGCGTGCCCCGCGTAGGCCAGGAATCCATGAGCCCCGGCAGCAGGTGTCGCGTCCGCTACTGGCCCGGAATACCAGCTCGATGCTCATCGCGGTGATCGGCGCGATCGGGTGGCGGTCTACCTGGTCGCGCATCGGCCTCTGGACGACGCCTCGAGCGATCCACGAAGGCGCTGCCGAGCCCGATCATCCGTGCGGCTTCGTCGACCTGACCGCGGTTGATCCGCTCGACCACGGCGGCCGCTGCCTCATGGAAGGCGGCATGGGAGCGGACCAGCTTCTCGAAGTCCGCGTCGCTGCGTGCGCTGCCTTCCCCGTGCAGCCACTTGCCGAGGTCGCACTGATTGGTCGAATGCACGACGGCGGGATCGAGTCGTTCCCCGCCGTTCATGCTGGCCTGCAGCCGCCGCTTCCAGCGGGTGTGGGCGAGAATTGCGCCGTCGAAGTCCATCGTTCCTCCTTGTCGTCCTGTGTCGGCATCGGCGGACCCGCCGTCCCGACCAGGGTCCCGTATGCCGAGTATCGGTCACTGGCTTCCAGGGATGAAGCCGACTCGGGAATCCACCGGCCGGGCCTCCGCCTGAAAGCCGACCATCTCTTTCGGGGTAAGATGCGCCTCGTACTGCAGCGGGTCTCCCGCGCGAACGTCACGATAGCCGGCCGCGTCGCCGGGGCCATCGAGCGCGGCTTCTGTCTGCTCGTGGGGTTCACGCATGGCGACACCGCCGCCGAAGCCGACTGGATGGCGGAGAAGGTCGCCGGACTCCGGCTCTTCTCCGACGCGGAGGGGAAGATGAACCTCGGGCTCGCCGAGGTTGGCGGGGCGCTGCTGGTGATCTCGCAGTTCACCGTCTATGGCGACGCCCAGAAGGGCCGCCGCCCGTCCTTCATCAACGCGGCTCGGCCCGAGGTCGCGATACCGCTTTACGAGCACTTCCTCGCCCGGCTCCGCGCCATGGGGCTGCGGGTCGAGTCAGGCGAGTTCGGCGCCGACATGCAGGTGGAGATCCACAACGACGGACCGGTGACGCTGATCCTCGATCGCGACGCGGCGCCGCGGCCGGCGGAGGCATAGGACGGTCCGTGCCCAGCCCCATGCTGATTCTTGCCTCCGGCTCGCCACGCCGACGGGAGCTGCTCACGATGCTGGGCATCCCCTTCGAGGTGCGCCCGTCACACATCCCCGAAGCGCCGCATCCGGGAGAGCTCCCGGTGCCCTATGCCGAACGGCTCGCGCGGGAGAAGGCCGAGAGCGTGGCCGGTGCGCTCGTGCTCGGGGCCGACACCACGGTGCTGCTGGATGGTCAGCTCCTGGAGAAGCCGGTGGACGCCGAAGACGCGGTCCGCATGCTGCGGACACTGCAGGGGCGTACCCACGAGGTGATCACCTCGGTCGCGCTTCGTGCGGACGGCGTGATGCGCCAGGCGACCGACGTCACCCGGGTGACGTTTCGCCCGGCGCCCGACGACATGCTCCGCGCGTACGTCGCCACGGGCGAGCCGATGGACAAGGCCGGGGCGTACGGCATCCAGGGCTACGGGGCGGCGCTGGTGGAGCGGATCGAGGGGGACTTCTTCTCGGTGATGGGACTGCCGGTGCGGCTGGTCCTGCGGCTGCTGGAGGAGGCGGGGTATCCGTATCGGTTTGGTGCCGGGGTGCGCGGGTAGGGGCGCGGGGCCGTGCGCGGGTAGGCCCGCACGGCCGTGCGGGCCTACACGCGCACGCTCCATACCGGCACGGCCTGCGCGCGGTTCTTCACGGTCAGCGGGTCGCGGGCATCGACCGGCGGCTTCTGCTTGAGGACCTGGTAGAGCGGGTCGCTGATGAGGATCTCGCCGCCCTTGGCGTTGGAGCAGAGCCGGCTGGCCACGTTGACGGCATCGCCGATCACGGTGTACTCGAGCCGGAGATGGCTGCCGATGTTCCCCGCGAAGGTGTCCCCGTAGTTGATCCCGATTCCCACGCTGACCGTCGGGCGTCCCGAATCCCGCCACTGCTCGTTCAGGTGCGCGATGGCGCGCTGCATCGCGATCGCCGCCTGCACCGCGCGGTCGGGGTCATCCGCGTGCGGAATCGGAGCGCCCCAGAGCGCCATGATCGCATCGCCGATGAATTTGTCGAGCGTTCCGCCGTTGGCGAAGATGATGTCCACCATCTCCGTGAAATAGTCCGACAGCAGGCCGGCGATGGCGTCGGGGCTCATGTGCTCCGACATGCTGGTGAAGCCGCGGATGTCGGAGAACAGGATGGTGACGGGCCGCTTGTCGCCGCCCAGCTTCACCGCGCCCTGCTGCATGGCGATCTCGGCCGCCACGTTCGGCGCGAAGTAGCGCTCGAAGTTGGAGCGGACCATCGCTTCGCGCTGGATCTGCTCCGCGAAACGGCTGTTCTTGATCGCGATCGCGGCCAGGCCGCCGAAGGCGATGAGGAACTGCAGGTCCTCGTCGCTGAAGGAATTGGTCGCGGTGAGGTTGTCGACGTACAGGATGCCGAGCACCATCTGCGCGCTGGCCATGAGCGGGATGCACATGGCGCTCCGCACGCTCTGGAGCATGATCGACTGCCCGCCCTTGAAGCGATCGTCGGCGGCGGCGTTGTCGGTCAGGATGGCGACCCGCTCCTCGACGGCCTTCCGGGCGATCGAGCGCGGCACATGCTGCGCCGAGCCGTCGCCGAGCCGGCTCTTGGAGACGCGGGGCACCAGTTCGCCCGTTTCGGTGCTGAGCAGCACCGAGACCCGGTCGACGCCCATGACGTCGAAGGTGGTCTCGACCACCCGGCCGAGCAGCTTGTCGAGGTCGAGCTCGCCGGAGAGCTTCTGCGAGACGTCGAGCAGCAGCGAGAGCTTCTTGGCGTTGCGCTCCGCGGTGCTGGCCGCGGCGACCTTGAGCTGGCCGGCGGCTTCGCTGGCGGCCTGCGCGGCCGCCGATGGGGAGCCCATCAGCGCCGCGGGCACCACCCCGCTCATCGCGACCTGCTTGACGATCGTTCCGCCCGGATGCGGCAGGCTCTGGCCGGTGGTGACCAGGCGCGAGCTGCCCATCTCGGGCGATTTGAGCTGGAAGACGACCTTGCCGAACGTCACCGAGTCGCCCGGCTCGAGCGTGCCTTCCGTGACCCGCTCGCCGTTGATGAAGGTGCCGTTGGAACTGCCGAGATCCTTGAGGAAGACCCCGGTCTTGCTCGCCTTCAGCTCCGCGTGGCGGCGGCTGATGGTCGGATCGAAGATCGGAATGTCGCTCGTGACCGCCCGGCCGACCACATAGACGTGGTCGGGACTCAGGTCGAAGTCCTGGTCGCCCGTGAACGATATGAGCTTGAGTGTCATGCGCGGGGGAATATACGGGGAGTCGGGGAGCGCGTCACGGCCCGGCCCGACCCGGCGCGGTCACGATCCGCCGCCGCGACCGGCGAGGCCGAGTGCGGCCATGACCGCCCGGGCCTTCGCCTCGGTCTCCCGCCACTCGGCCGTCGGGTCGGAATCGGCGACGATGCCGGCGCCCGCCTGCACCCACGCCCGTCCCCCCTTCATCACCACGGTCCGGATCGCGATGGCGGTGTCGAGGGTTCGGGCGCCCCAGCCGACGTACCCGACCGCCCCCGCATAGGGTCCCCGCCGGACCGGCTCCAGTTCGTCGATGATCTCCATCGCCCGCACCTTCGGGGCACCGCTCACCGTGCCGGCAGGGAAGCAGGCGCCGAGGGCGGCGAGGGCGTCGAGCTCGGGCCGGAGGGCGCCGCGCACCTCGCTCACCAGGTGCATCACGTGCGAGTAGCGCTCCACCACCATGAACGCCGTGAGCCGCACGGTGCCGAACTGCGCGACGCGTCCGACGTCGTTGCGGCCGAGGTCCACCAGCATGAGGTGCTCGGCCCGCTCCTTGGTGTCGGCCTCGAGCTCCACCTGCATCGCCTGATCCTGCTCGGCGGTGGCCCCGCGCGGACGGGTCCCCGCGATCGGCCGCACCGTGACCTCATTGTCCTCCACCCGGATCAGCACCTCGGGCGAACTCCCCACGACGTGCATGTCGTCGCAGTGGAGGAAATAGAGGTACGGGGCGGGGTTCAGCGCGCGCAGGTAGCGGTAGGTCAGGAACGGATCGGGTGCGGCGAGATCGAGCCGCCGTGACAGCACCGTCTGGAAGGTGTCGCCCGCGGCGATGTACTCCTGGATCCGGCGCACATCGGCCTGGTACTGACCATCGGCATACGGCGAGGTGTAAGCCGGAATGGGGGCGGCTTCCTCGATGCTGAGCGGGAGCAGCGAGGCCGGCCCGCGGAGCCGGGAGAGCCAGTCCTCGATGCGGGCGGTGGCCGCGGCATGCTTCGCCTCGAGCTCGGCGCGAGTCGCCCCTTCCTCGACCTCGACGTTCGCGATGATCGTGGCGCGATTGAAGAGATTGTCGAGCACCACCAGCGTGTCGGTCACCATCAGGATGGCGTCCGGCAGGGCGCGATCGTCGGCGGGGGGATTCGGGAGCCGCTCGAGACTCCGCACCACGTCGTAGCCGATGTAGCCGACCGCGCCGCCGGTGAAGCGCGGCAACCCCGGGAGGTCGACGGGCGGGTACTGGCGCATCGTCTCGGCGATATGGTCGAGCGGCGCCTGATCGGTGGCGACGCTGGTCCATCCCGAGTCGTGGGTCCAGCGGCGCACCTCACGGTCCCGGTAGCTGTAGACCTCGCGCGGATCGGTCGCCAGGAAGGTGTAGCGCGCCCAGCGCTCGCCACCCTCCAGCGACTCCAGCAGGAAGCCGTACCGGCCCCGATGCAGCTTCGCGAAGGCCGAGACCGGCGTGTCGCCATCGAGCACGACCTGGCGAGTCACGGGAACCATGCCGGGCCTCGCGCGGGCGAGGAAATCCGGGAGCGAGCCGTCAGCCATCAGCCGTCAGTCATCCGGGAAGGGGGCCGAAAAGTAGTCCGTGCCGGGACCGCCCGCGATGGGCCGGTCGGCCTCATCGGGGCGCCGCCACCAGATAGGTGCCGCTCCCGGGCAGCGCGGAGCGCAGGTTGTCGGAAGAGGGACGATCCGAGGTCAGCAGGCCGTAGCCGTTCCCGCTCATCAGCCGGACGACCCGCAGCGCCCGCTCGTAGCGGGCGGTGCCGCCATACTTTCCCAGCGCGGCGATCGGCGCCGAAAAGTGAATCGGGTACTTGAACCGGAGGGAGGCGCCACGCGCCGGCTCGCTGCTCAAGGCGATGTCCACCCCGTAGACCCCGGCGCGTGGATGCACCGTGACGGTGACGGAATCGGGACGGCCGGGCCGGTCGAAGGCATCGGCGTCGAAGTACAGCTCGACGAAGGTGGTGTTGTCCGGCGATCCGTGGCGGAGGATGATCGCCCGGGCCGCGCCCGTCGGCATGGTGACCACGGTGTCTTCCGGGGGGATGCCCGCCATTTCGAGAACGAACAGCTGGTCGAGCGGGAGGACCTGCACCGGCGCATCCGGACTCGGCGACGTCGCGGCCGAGCCGGCGGCCCGTCCGCAGCCGGCGAGCCCGGCAAGCAGGGCCGTTGCCTGAAGCAATGCACGCGGTCTAATTCTCACGAACGAATAGTAAGGAGTCCGGAGTGAGAAGTGCGAAGCGGGAGCTTGCGGCCCGGTGACGTGGCGCCGCCTGCGCATCGGGGCGCTGTTTGGCCTCGCCCTCCTCGGCGGGGCCGCCGCTCCGCTCGCCGGCCAGGGGTGGAACGACTCCGCCGCGGTGGCTCTCGTCCAGCGCGGCATCGCGGCACGAGCCCGCGCCGAGCCGGACTCCTCGCTCAAGAGCTACCACACCAAGGCCCACGGCTTCGTCTTCTTCCTGGCGCAGGTGGGGCAGCAGTTGCAGGGGCCGCCACGCCTGATCAAGGCCGATGAACTCGACGTCGAAGTCTATTGGCGCGCGCCGGGCACCAGCAAGCAGGTGATTCTCGGCTGGCGCGACGGCCGCTGGCTGCCCACCGACATCAATTACCATCGCGATCACCTCGGCATCGTCACCAGCAACTTCGGCGATCTCATCCGTATCGGCGAGGGCGACGAAGTGAAGGACGTCGTCCATCCGCTCTCGGCGGAGGGACCCTCGCTGTACGAATACCGGCTGGCGGACTCCCTCCGGGTCCGCACGCGGACCGGCACGCTGCTCCTGCAGGAGCTCGAGGTGCGTCCGCGCAATCCGTCCGCGCCGCGGGTGATCGGGACCCTGTCGCTCGAAGTCGGCACCGGGGATCTGGTCCGCTTCCGCTTCAGCTTCACCCCGTCCGCCTATCTGGACGGTTCGCTCGAGGACATCAGCATCGCCCTCGAGAATGCGCAGCTCGACCAGCGCTGGTGGCTGCCCTACCGTCAGGAGATCGAGATCCGCCGCCGCGCGACCTGGCTCGACTTCCCGGCGCGCTCGATCATCCGCGGCCGCTGGGAAATCGGCGACTACGACCTGAACATCGTCGTCCCGCCGAGGGTGCTCGCGGGTCCCGCGATCGGCGGCATGCGTGCGCCAAGGGACACCGGCGGTACCTGGAGCGCGCCCCTCGCCCAGGCGATCGCCGGGGTGGAGCAACCGGTGGAGCAGGAGGACCTCGATCTGGTGCGGGAGGAAGTCACCCATCTCGCCGAGGGGAAGCTGCTCAGCGGATTGCCACGGGCCCGGCTGGGCCTGTCATCCGTCAGCGACCTCGCGCGGGTGAACCGGGTGCAGGGGTTGGCGCTTGGCGCGGGCGCGGCGTTTCAGGTGGCGCCCCGGGTCACGATCCGGCCGCGATTCGCCATCGGCACCACCGATGGCCGCCTCCTCGGCGATCTCTCCGCCACCTGGGTCCGGACGGGGACGACGATCGCCGCGACCGCGGGACGGCGCCTCACCGACATCGCCGATCGGCCCATCGTCTCCGGCGTCGTCAACTCGATTCTCTCGCAGGAGGGCGGGCGGGATCTCGGAGACTACGTCCTGCTCGATGCCGCAAACCTCTCGTTGACTCAGCGTCTCGGGAACGCGGCCGCGTTCTCCCTTGGGGCAGGGGCGGTGCGCTCCCGCTCGGTCCGTGCCGCCGCGGCGCCGGCTCATGGCCACTATCGCCCGAACCCACCGCTCGGTGCGGGCACGGTCGGCGTGGCGCGCATCGGACTGGCGCACCGCTCCGAGAACCTCACTGGACGCTCGGGCTTCGGGGTCGCGCTGACCGCCGAGGGCGGGACGGGTGACCGCGACTATCTGCGCGGGACTGCCGCGGTCGACTGGCTCATCCCCGCTGGGCCGGGCGGGATCGAGCTTCGCGCGGAGGGGGGAGTCGGCAGTCGTGAACTCCCCGGGTACCGGAGCTTCGCAATAGGCGGCTGGGGCACGCTGCCGGGCGAACCGTTTCGGGCGTGGGGAGGCCGCACGATGGTGCTCGCGTCCATCGAGTACCGGCTTCCGGTGCCCTTTCTGGCCCTGCCGCTCGGGCCCTTCGTCTCGACCGGGAACGAAATCACGTTGGCTCCCTTCCTCTCAGCGGGTTGGGCAGGTGACGGGATCGCCGGCCTGCCGTGGCAACCGAGTGGCCGGCTCCGTCCGGTGGCCGGCCTCGCGCTGGAGTGGTTCCATCATCTGCTCCGGGTCGAGGGGGGTGTCTCGCTCCGCACCGGCGCCTTCGGACTGAGCGTCGACTTCTCCCGCGCCTGGTGGGAAGTGCTGTGAGCGGCATGGGCCGACCACAGCGGCTGCCCTCCGGGCCCGCCCATAGCCCCGGGGTCCCTGCTCCGCTAGTTTTCTGAGTGGTTCAGGCCGGCCCGGCTCGTGACGCCTAACCGCTTCCCTCACAATTGGTTGCATGCAGTTTACGGATGAGTGGCTGGTCCCGACGATGGAGAAGGTGCTGGCTCCCGAGGTGATCGCGGGGCTGCGCCTCGAGCCATCGCGCGAACCGCAGTCGCTGTGGCTGACCGTCGTCGCCCGCAAGCTGGCGAGCGACGAGGATGTCCTGCGTGCCGCCGCGGCCCGGTTCCGCCTCCCCGTCGCCGACCTGGGCAACCTCGATCGGAGCGTCCGCGATGCGGTGCCCGAGCCGCTGGTGCGCCGCTTCAACATCCTGCCGCTTCGCCTGACGGAATCGGTGCTCGAGATCGCCACCGCGAATCCCTTCGACATCGACGCCGAGAAGGATCTTGCCTTCGCCACGGGGCGCGAGGTCCGCACCTATCTCTGCTCGCCGACCCGCATTCGCGAGAAGATGGACGAGATCTATCGTGGGGGCGGGACCGACATGGTGGCCCAGCTGCTGGGCAACATGGACGATCGCCTCGAGGTCACCCAGCTCGACGAGGACGACGGGGCGACCGATCTTGCGGCTTCGGCCGAGGAGGCGAGCCAGCGCCCGGTCGTCCGGCTGGTGGACCTGATGCTGTCCGACGGCATTCTCTCACGGGCCAGCGACATCCACGTCGAACCTGGTGAAGCAGGCGTCGCGGTCCGCTACCGCATCGACGGCGTGCTCCGCCAGGTGATGAACATCCCGCGGAGCGCGGGCGCTCCGCTGATTTCCCGTATCAAGATCATGTCCGGGCTGGACATCGCGGACCGGCTCCGGCCGCAGGATGGCCGCGCGCGGGTGGCGGTGAACGGGGGCGCGGTGGACCTCCGGGTCTCGACCCTCCCTGCCTCACACGGCGAGAAGGTCGTCATCCGCATCCTGAATGCCCGGGCGACGGTCCTCACGCTCGAGTCCCTCGGCATGTCGGTCGAGGAGCGGGCGTCGATCGCGTCGCTGCTGAATCACAAGGAAGGCGTCATCCTGGTGACCGGCCCGACCGGCTCGGGCAAGACGACGACGCTCTACTCGATGCTCCGCATGGTGCAGAGCGAGGGCGTCAACATCGTCACGGTCGAGGATCCGGTCGAGTACCGGCTGGGCAAGGGGATCGTGCAGGTGCAGGTGCACGAGAAGGCGGGGCTGACCTTCGCCGCCGCGCTGCGCTCGATTCTCCGCCAGGACCCCGACGTCGTGCTGGTCGGCGAGATCCGCGACCGCGAGACCGCGCAGATCGCGGTCCAGGCCTCGCTCACCGGCCACCTGGTGCTGTCGACGCTGCACACCAACGACGCCCCGAACGCCATCACCCGCCTCGTGGACATGGGGATCGAGGCGTACAAGCTGGGCTCGGCCCTCCGGGGCGTCATTGCGCAGCGGCTGATGCGGCGGCTGTGCACGACCTGCCGCGAGGTCAACGACCAGCCGCCGCCGGAGCGGATCCGCCGCTATATCCCCGAGGGGACGGTGATCCACCGCCCGCTCGGCTGTCCCGAGTGCTCCATGACCGGGTACAAGGGGCGCTTCAGCGTGGTGGAAGTGCTCACCATGAACACCGACCTCGAGAAGATCATCGGGGCCGGCGCCACGGCCGACAAGATCGCCGATGCGGCGCGGGCGAACGGCATGCTGTCACTGTTCGAGAGCGGACTCCGCCACGTCCTCGCCGGCGAGACCAGCGTGGACGAGCTGCTGCGCGTGGTCGACGTGCCGATGGCGGACAGCGCCACCGCGAGCCGCCTGACCGGCAGCGTCGCGGTTCCACCCGAAGCGCCCGCGAAGCGCACCGAGGAAGGACCGCGGAAGACACCACCGGCGTCGCCGACCATCACCGCGTCCGCGCCCCGTCCCGCGATCACGATTCCACCCCGCCGCGCGGAGCCCGATCTCTCGAACGCCTTCGAGCTGCTCGAGGAGGACGAGGTCGAGTCGGGCGCCGCGCGCCGCGCCCCGGTGCGCGGTGCACGGGTGCTGCTGGTGGACGACGAGGACAGTCTCCGCCGGGTGATGAAGGACCTGCTCGCCCGCGACGGCTTCGATGTCGTCGAGGCGCGGACCGGGGTCGAGGCGCTGGATCAGGTCGACCGCCATGCCCCCGACATCATCGTCCTCGACCTGAACCTGCCGGGCATGGACGGCTACTCGGTGCTCTCCGAGCTGCGCTCCCGGCCGGCCACCAAGCGGATCCCCGTCATCGTGCTCACCGCCAAGGGCGACGAGGACAACGAGGTGCGGGTCTTCGAACTCGGTGCCGACGATTTCCTGAGCAAGCCGTTCCGCGCGAGGGCGCTCTCGAAGCGACTCGAAGTCGTCCTGGCCCGGCAGAAGTAGTCCCGCACGATCATGCTGCCTGACGCCGCGCCCGCCCTGGGCCTCATCAAGCCGTCCGTCCGCTCGCAGGGCGCCTACACGCTCGAGGCCCCCGTCAGCGCCCGCAAGCTCAATCAGAACGAGGCCGCGGAGGACATCCCGGCGGATCTGAAACGGGAGATCCTCACCCGCGCCGGCGCGGTTTCCTGGCATCGCTATCCCGAGTTCGTGCCGCATCAGCTCGCCGAGGCGATCGCGGCCCGCCACGGGTGGCGCGCCGATGGGGTGCTGGTCGGCAACGGCTCCAACGAGGTGATCCAGGCGGCGCTCGCGGTGAGCGTGGCGGAAGGGGACGCGGTGGTGGCCCCGCAGCCGACCTTCTCGCTCTACCGGCTCCTCACGGGCGTCTGCGGCGGCCGGTATGTGCCAGTGCCGCTCCGGGGAGACGACTACGGCTACGATGTGGACGCGCTGCTTGGGGTCGCGAAGCGGGAGCGCGCCAAGGTCGTCGTGCTCAACTCGCCCAACAATCCGACCGGCTCGGCGCTGCCCGCCGGCGCCGTCGAGCGATTCCTCGCGGAGACGGACGCGCTCCTTCTGTGCGACGAGGCCTATCAGGAGTTCGGCGGTCCGACGGCGATCGGGCTGCTGGCCCAGTCGCCGCGGGTGGTGGTGTTCCGCACTTTTTCGAAGGCGATGGGGATGGCGGGGCTCCGCTTCGGCTACGCGCTCGCGCACCCCGAGGTGACCCGTGAGATCGCCAAGGCGAAGCTCCCGTACAACGTGAACGCCATCACCCTGGTCGCTGCACAGGTCGCCCTGGAGCATGCGGATCGCTTTGCGGCCCGGACCCAGGCGATCATCGCCGAACGGGAGCGGTTTCTGCCGCGCCTGCGGCAACTGCCCGGCATCCGGGCGTTTCCGAGCTCGGCCAACTTCGTGCTGATGCGCTGCGACGCCATGCCCGCGAGTGCACTGTTCCGCCGGCTGCTGGATGAATTCGGGATCCTGATTCGCGATGTGTCCGCCGGCGCGGGGCTGCGCGAGTGCCTGCGGATCTCGATCGGCACCTCCGAGGACATGGATGCCGTCCTCGCCGCGCTCGGCACGATCCTCAAGCCCTGAACGCGGCGACCCCCCGCGTTCGCTTCCATCGCCCCCCGAGGGCCCAGGCCATGTCACGCAGCGCTGAACTCAGCCGCAAGACCAAGGAAACCCAGCTCAGCGTCCGGGTCGATCTCGACGGGACGGGCCGCGCCGACCTGAAGACGGGCATCGGCTTCTTCGACCACATGCTCGACGCGCTTGCACGGCATGGCCTGCTGGATCTCACCGTGGAATGCCGCGGCGACCTGCACATCGACGGGCACCACACCGTCGAGGACACCGGCATCGTGCTCGGTCAGGCGATCGCCAAGGCGCTCGGCGACCGGGCGGGGATCCGGCGCTACGCCGATGCCACCGTCCCGCTGGACGAGGCGCTGGTCCGCGTCGTCATCGACGTCTCCGGCCGGCCATTCCTGTCGTACCACGTCGACATTCCGAAGTGGCAGATGCTGGGCGACTACGACGTCTTCCTGACGCCGGAGTTCTTCCGGGCGCTCGTCCTCAACGCCGGCCTCACCGCGCACATCGACCTGATCCGGGGCGAGAACCCGCATCACATCGTCGAGGCGACCTTCAAGGCGTTCGCGCGCGCGCTGGATCTCGCCACCACCCGCGATCCCCGCATCGCCGGGGTCCCGTCGACCAAGGGCGTGCTGTGATCGTCGTCGTCGATTACGGTGTCAACAACCTCAAGAGCGTGGTGCGCGCGCTCGGCGCCAGCGGCCACGCCGCGACGCTGACGGCGGATCCCGAGGAGGTGCGCCGCGCCGATCACCTGCTGGTGCCCGGCGTCGGCAACTTCGGTCAGGCCGCGAAGAACCTGGCGCTGTCGGGGCTCGGTGAGGCGATCCGCGCCGTGGCGGCAGCGGGTCAGCCGGTGCTGGGCATCTGTCTCGGGATGCAGCTCTTCTTCCCGCGGAGCGAGGAGGCGCCGGAGGTGCAGGGGCTCGGGCTCCTCCACGGCGAGGTGATCCGCTTCCGCACCGCGCTTCCGGTGCCGCACGTCGGCTGGGCCGGAGTCCGCCTGACAGAGGACGGCGGTCGCCACCCGATGCTTGCCGGGCTCTTTCACGGGGAGATGCAGTTCTTCTATCACGTCCACAGCTTCCATCCGGCCTCCCTGCCGCCCGGGGCTGCGCTCGCGACCGCCGAGTACGGCGGCACCTTCCCCACGATCGTCGGCGAGGGGAACGTCATCGGTGCCCAGTTCCATCCCGAGAAGTCGCAGCGGGTGGGAATCGAACTGCTGTCCCGGTTCGCCGACTGGCGCCCATGACCACGATGCGCGTGGCCTTCGTCGATGTCTATGTGCTGCGCCAGGGCACGACCGGTCTCGAGACCCTTGTCCTGCGGCGCTCGACCGGCGGCCGCTGTCCGGGGTCGTGGGAGGTGGTGCACGGGCGCATCGAGGCGGGTGAGCATCCCTGTGATGCGGCCCTTCGCGAGATGGCCGAAGAGACCGGGCTCCGGCCGGTCCGCTTCTACAATCTCAGCCGCACCGAGTCGTTCTACCGCCACACGACCGACGAGATCGGGCTGATTCCCGTCTTCGCTGCCTTCGTGGAAGAGGACGCGGCCCGGATCTCCGCGGAGCATGACGCCGCGGAGTGGCTCTCGATTCCCGCCGCGCAGGGCCGGCTCGCCTGGCCTCGCGAACGGCGGGCACTCGACGATATTCAGATCCTGCTCGGACGCGGCCATGCCGGTCCGCTGGAGGATGTCCTGCGTGTGGATCTCACTGCGTCGTTCGCCAGACGCTGACGGCTGAAGGCACCCATGCTCGCCCGCCGCATCATCCCCTGTCTCGACGTGGCCAACGGCCGGGTCGTGAAGGGTGTGCACTTCGAGTCCCTCCGTGACGCCGGCGATCCGGTGGAGCAGGCCGCGCGCTACGACGCCGAGGGCGCGGACGAACTCGTCTTCCTGGACATCTCCGCGAGCCACGAGGCGCGTGACACCATCCTGGACATGGTCTCGCGGGTGGCGGACACGATCTTCATCCCGTTCACGGTCGGCGGGGGGATCCGCTCCGTGGACGACGCGGGACGCGCGCTGCGGGCCGGGGCCGACAAGGTCGGCGTCAACACGGCCGCGGTGCGCGACCCGGACCTGATCCACCGGCTGGCGGGCTCGTTCGGCACGCAATGCGTGGTGGCGGCGGTGGATGTCCGGCGCCAGCCGGACGGTGGCTGGAAGGTGTTCATCTCGGGTGGGCGCGAGGAAACTGCCCTCGACGGGATCGAGTGGATCCGGCGCCTTGAACAGCTTGGCGCCGGCGAGATCCTGCTCACCTCCATGGACCGCGACGGCACCCAGCGCGGCTACGACCTCGAGCTCCTGCGTGTGGCGTCGTCCGCCGTGCGCATCCCGGTCATCGCCTCGGGGGGCGCCGGAAATCTCGAGCATCTCGCCGAGGCGTTCGACGCCGGTGCGCATGGCGTGCTGGCGGCCTCGATCTTCCACTATCAGGGCCGCTCCCTGCCGGAGGCGCGAGCCTATCTCCGGTCGCGCGGCTTCCCGGTGCGCCCATGATGCTGCTCGCCGCGTTCTCGCTGCTCTCGCTCGCCGCCGCACCCTGTCTGCGCCTCGACAAGCCGGGTACGCCGGTGACCGGCGAGGTGAAGATCTGTCCCGGGCGCTACCGCATTGCCGATCGCGGGGAGCGGGGCGTGCTCGTCGTGACCAGTCCGTCGACGCGCATCGATCTGACCGGGGTCACCCTGGAAAGCGGTGACACGGTGGCGAGCGAGTTCACCGGCATCGGCATCCTCAGTCGCGGCCAGGACAGCGTGGTGGTGCGCGGGGGCCGGATCCGCGGCTTTCGCTACGGGATCCGGCTGGAGGGCGGCCGCGGGCATCGGGTGAGCGGGATCGACCTCTCCGGGTCGCGCGCACAACAGCTGCGCTCGACGCCGACGAAGTACGACGAGGCCGACTGGCTCGACATCTTCCAGCCCTCGGTCTTCGAGAGCTACGGGGCCGGCCTCTACCTCAAGGGCACCCGCGGTGCGCAGGTCACCGGAGTGATCGCGCGCGGCAGCCAGAACGGGATCGGGCTCTTCGAGAGCCGCGAGGCCTGGATTGCCGACAACGATGTCTCCGGGAATTCGGGCTGGGGCATCCATCTCTGGAAGTCGGCGCGCAACACGATCGTGCGCAACCGCGCCGACCACAACGTGCGCTGCGAGGCCGAGGCCTATCACCGGGGCTGCGACAGCGCCGCGCTGCTGCTCCGGCAGGAAAGCGACTCGAATCTCATCGCCGAGAACGACCTCACCTGGTCCGGCGACGGGTTCTTCCTGAGTGGCCAGCGGCCGCAGCTCTCGCCCTCGCTCGGGAACCTGGTCGTCCGGAACGACGCGACGCACGCCTGGCACAACGCCTTCGAGGCAACCTTCAGCGCCTGGAATACCTTCCTGGAGAACCGGGCGGACAGCTCCGATTACGGCTTCTGGCTTGGCTATACCCGTGGCAGCGTCGTGCGTGGTAACACCATCCTCGGGACCCGCTCGGCGGCGATCGCGATCGAGCATGGTGGCGAAAACGAGCTCGCCGAGAACACGATCATCGGCGGCGGGATCGGCATCCACCTCTTCGCGCCCCGCGATGGCGACGAGCCGAGCACGGCATACCGGGTGGACGACAACACGATCGCCAAGGTGCGGCAGGCCGTCGTGGTCGAGCGGACCACCCGGCTCAAGCTGCGCGGCAATCTCTTCGATCTGGTGGATGATGCAGTGGTAGTGGACAGCACGGGGGCCGACGCGGAGGTCTCCGGCAACGTCTTTCTTTCCGCTCGGCGCTGGCTCATCGATGCGTACTCGCTCGATGCCGGCGGCAACTTCTGGGGTGCCCGGGATCCGGCGACCGTCGCACGCCAGCTGCGTGGCCGGGTGAACGTCCAGCCGTTCCGTCAGGCGCGCGACGCCGGGTACTGATGATTGCGGCCGCGGCGCTGCTCGCGATTCGGGTCTCACTTTCCCCGGCCGATACCGGCCTGAGCCAGGCCTTCGCCTACATCCAGGCCGCCGTCAGGGAGTACATGCGGGAAGAGCAGACGCCGGGGCTGGCGCTCGCGATCGTCAACCGGGACAGCCTCCTCGTGGTTCGCACGTTCGGCCTCGCTGACCGGGACACCCGGGTGCCGGTGACCGCGTCGACTCGATTTCTCGCCGGTTCGATCTCCAAGACCTTCACCGCGATCGCCCTCCTCCAGCTGCAGGAAGAAGGACTCGTCGATCTGCAGCGACCGGTCCAGGACTACCTTCCCTGGTTCCGGGTGCGTTCGCCGGGCGGCCCGATCACGCTCCATCAGCTGCTGACGCACACTGCGGGGCTTCCACGTGACCGCAATGATCTGCCTTCCTCCCCCTACACGGCGCTGGCACTGCGTGACCGGGAGTTGCCGACTGCTCCCGGGAGCCACTTCGCCTATTCAAATATCGGCTACCAGTTGCTGAGCCTGATCATCGAGGAGGTTGAAGGCCGCGGATTCGCCGAGAGCATTCAGGCACGTCTGCTCGTGCCGCTCGGATTGCACGCGACCGCGCCCGTCGTCAGCCAGGAAGGGCGCTTGACCTCCGCCACCGGGTACCAGTGGCTGTACGATGACCGCCCACCGTACCCTGGAGAACCGCTGGTACCGGTCGCCTGGACGGAGTACAGCGCGGGCGATGCGAATATCGTGACCTCGGCGCCCGAGCTCGCCGTCCTCCTCCGCGCGTTGCTCCGTCAAGGCGCGGCGCCGAGCGGCCGGCTGCTGCTGCCGCTCAGCTTCGCGCGGATGGTGCAGCGGACGGTTCCCGCGCCGGAGCTGGGCGCGGGAGAGTACTACGGGTACGGTCTCGTCCTGGGGGCGCGCAATGATGCCCCGGTTTTCTGGCACAGCGGCGGCATGCCCGGATTCGGCGCCATGATGCTCGGCGACATGGATGCCGGCATCGGCGTTGTCATCCTGGTCAACGGTCCGGGGAACCCGCGTCGGCTCGCCGAGTACGCCATCGATGCCCTCATCGCGGCCGGTCGCGGGCGCACCCCTCCACCCGTGCCGGTCCAGGCGACGCTCGACAGCGTCCCGGGCGCGGAGGCATATGCCGGCCGGTACCTCGACACTGCCGGAGTGTCGCTGGAGGTGGAGGCCGCAGGCGGGCATCTCAGTCTGATCACGCGGACGGGCGAGGCGACCCTCTACCGGGACGGGCCGGAGAGCTTCGTGGTTACGGACACGGCGTTTGCGCGCTTCCCGTTTCGCTTCGGCCGACGGGGGAGTGAGGTGGTCGAGCTGATACACGGCTCGAACTGGTTCGTGCGGGCCGGCGTCGTGCTGTCGAGGACCGAACGGCCGCCCCCGTCGTGGCGTGCCTTCGTCGGACATTATCGGGCCCAGGTGCCCTACTACAGCAACTACCGCGTGATCGAGCGACAGGGGGAGCTCTTGCTCGTCTCTCCGGAGGGTATCGAAGAGGCCCTCGTCCCGCTGAAGGGAGCGCGGTTCCGGGTAGGCCGGGATCCCCACTCGGTCGAACAGGTGGAGTTTCTGGATGTGGTGAGCGGACGGGCACTCCGGCTGGATCTGTCAGGCACGGAGTACTATCGCTCTACGGCGCCGTGAGCAGGTCTCCCGCGGCGGCCATCAGATCCCGGGGAAGGAACGGCCGCGGCAGAGCTGCAATCCCCATCGCGCGGCACCGGTCGGCCAGCCTCGTGTCGGCCGTCGTGACGATCAGCCGCGCACCGGGTTCCGCGACGAGGTGGTCCACGAGCAGCCGGCGCCCGTCGGCGGACACCGCGCCGTCCAGGATCGTCAGGCCCCACGGCCGGGCCACGTAGCGCGTCACCGCCTCCGCACCGCTCCGCACGATCTCCACCTCATAGCCCGCCGGCTCGAACAGCGCGCGGACCACCACCTCCGAACCCGGATCGGCATCGATCAGGAGCACCCCGCTGCGGACGCCGGGCGCCTCCGGTACCGGGGCGGGCACGGCTTCCCGGTCCCGCGGGGCCAGGGGAATGCTCGTGAGGAATTCCGCGCCGCCGCCCGGGACGGGCTGGTACCATATCCGGCCGCCATGGGATTCGACGATGCGATAGCTCAACGAAAGGCCGAGCCCCGTCCCCTTGCCAGGCTCCTTCGTGGTGAAGAACGGCGTGAAGAGCTGCGGCACGAGCTGCTCCGGCACGCCCGTCCCGCTGTCGCGCACCCGCACGATCGCCTGGTCCCCCTCGGCCCCCGTGCACAGTGCGACCCGTCGCGGAGCGCCGGGGGGGAGATCGCGCACGGCGTGCACCGCGTTGTTGACCAGATTGAGCAGGACCTGCTGCAGCTCGTCGCGATTGCCCCGGACCAGCAGCTCCCCCGGACGGCGCTCCTCGATCAACTCGATGCCGCGGAGGTGAAGCTCGTAAGCCACCAGCAGCGCCGTCCGCGCCACGATGTCGTTGAGGTCGACCTCGGCTTCGCCCGGCGCCTCCTTCCGGGCGAACGTCAGGAGGTTGCGGACGATCCGGCCCGCCCGCTCCGCCTGCTCGTGAATGACGCGCAGATGCTCCCGTTCCGGGGGCGCGATGCCCGGACGGTCCTGCAGGAATTCGGAGAGCCCCGCGATCGAGGTCAGGGGGTTGTTGAGCTCGTGCGCGACGCCTGACACGAGCTGCCCCACGGCCGCCAGCTTCTCGCTCTGGATGAGCTGGGTCTCGAGGGCACGCTGCTCGGTCACGTCCTCGACCAGCACGACGACCGCGACCCGGCCTGCCGTCTCCGCCACCGGGGCTGCGGTGAGCCGGAGGAGGCGGCCGAGCGCCAGGCTCCGGATCGCGAGCGGCGCCGGGCGTTCACCGCGCCGGGCGGCGCCGATCAGCCGGTCCTCGCCGTCGACCTCACCCAGCACCGTGGGCCAGAAGGGACGGCCGATCAGGGCCGTCGAGGGAAGATCGAGGAGCCGGGCCAGGGCCCGATTGCCTCGTGTCAGGCGCCCTTCGGGATCGAGGACCGCGATTCCCTCGCTCAGGGCGTTGAAGGCGGTCTCCCACTCCTCCTTGGCCTGCCGGACCATCTCGAAGAGCCGGCTGTTCGCCATCACCACCGCCACATGGGTCGCCACGGTCGAGAGCAGCCAGAGATCCTCCGCCGTGAAGCCGCCTTCCCGACGATCGGCGACCGCTAGGACGCCCATCGTGAGTCCGTGAGCGCGCAGCGGCGCCGCGGCGCCGCTCTTCACCTGGTGGCCGGGCAGCAGGAACACCGGTTCCGGTTCGTTCGCGTTGGTCACTTCGATCCGTTCCGTCGTGCTCGCCCGGGTCACCAGCGAGACACTGCCTCCGGGCAGTCGCTGCCCGACGCAGTGGCCCAGCGAGCCCTCCGCCGTGGCGACCAGCATGCCCTCGTCACCCTCGCCCGCGAGCACGACCGCCGCCCCTTCGGCATTGAGGAAGCGCATCACGTAGCGCGCGACCTGACCCGCGATCCGCTCGCTCTGCAGCGATTCCGCGAGGACGTAGCTGAGCTCCTGAAGGGAGAAGATCTCGTTGATTCGCCGGTCGACCTGCGTCGCGAGCGCCCGGCGCTCACTCTCGAGCTCCCGGAGCCGGTGCCGGATCATCAGCGCGTGGCGCCAGACGCCAACGAGGGTGACGGCGCCCGCGAAGGCGGGCAGCCAGGCCAGGCGGCCACTGACCGCCATCAGGAGGATGGCGGCAAGCGCTGCAGCCACTTCGATCTGGACGTGCCACGAGCGCCGTTCGCTGCCCAGCGCGGCCAGCGCGGCACCGCCAAGCACCAGCGCGAGGACCAGCGAATGGCGGGGAACCGGCTGCAACTCCGTCCCCAGCGCCGCCAGGAACCACCCGGCCGCGGGAAGGTAGGCGAGCAGGGTGTCTCGGAGACGGGGCCGGAGCGGGGCCGGGGGAGCCATCAGGAGTCGTTGGCCATGGCAGGAGGGAGTCTACCGGGAGTCCGGAGGTGTCGCCACACGGCTCGTTGACGGCCGCCAAAATCGGGAATACTATTACCGGGTATTCTATTGAAAATCATTCTCAACTAGTCTTCGCAGAGCACTTCATGTCTCATCGCTTCACGGCGCTGCTGCTGCTGGTCGGCGCAATCCGCCCGATCACCATCGCTGCCCAGGCCGAGCCCTCCGCCACCACCATCGGTGGGTACGGCGAAGTCCACTACGCCAATTCGAACGCGCCCGGGGCGTCGGGGCGAGTGAATCTGGCGCGCTTCGTTCTCTTCGTTGGCCACCGGTTCAGTGACCGCATCACGCTTCGTTCCGAACTCGAGGTCGAGGACGCCAAGGTCGCCGGCGGCGAATCGGGCGGGGAGGTCGCGCTCGAGCAGGCCTACCTCGACTTCCGCGTCGCCGAGCCGCTCACGCTGCGCGCCGGCCTGCTCCTCCTGCCGATCGGCATCATCAACGAGCTGCACGAACCCCCGACCTTCAATGGCGTGACTCGTCCCGGCTTCAGCGAGGTCGTGATTCCGTCGACCTGGCGGGACATCGGCATCGGCGCGGTCGGGTCGGTGCCCGGCGTGCAGGGCCTGAGTTACCGCGCCTTCGTCGTGAACGGTCTGTTGGCGTCTGGCTTCGACGCGAGCTCCGGCATTCGTGGCGGGCGTCAGGAGGGACGCGATGCGAGCTTCGCCAATCCGGCCGTCGCGGGCCGGCTCGAGTGGAGCCGGGCTGGCCTCAAGCTGGGTGGGTCAGCTTACTACGGCGGCAGCGCGAATGGCGACTCTGCGCTCGGGAGGGGCGTCGCCGCGGCGCCGGTCACGCTGCTCGCCGCTGACCTGCGCTACGACATCGGCGCCTTCGCCTTCCGCGCCGAGGCGGCGAATATCCGCATCCCGGATGCCGGGGCGATCAACGCCGTGTACGGCAACGGCGTCGCCCGGCGGATCGCGGGCTGGTACGCCGAAGGGGCGTTCAACCTGCTGTCGGTGATCGTGCCGGCTTCGACCCAGAAACTCAGCGGATTCGCGCGCTACGAGCGCTTCAACACCAGGGCGTCGCTCGCGCCCGGCCTCCCGAGCGACGGCGCACTCGCGCGGCGCGTCACGACCGTCGGACTCACCTACAAACCGCTCTGGAACGTCGCGCTCAAGGCGGACTACCAGTTCCGTCGCGACCGGGCCCACGCCGCCGAGGACGATGTGGTGGCCTTCGGCCTGGGATACCAGTTCTGATGCGATGGAGTGTGCTCGCCGTACTCACGGCCCTGACACTCGGAGCGCGGCCCGTCCCGGGGCAGGCCGCTCCACCGAAGAAGGTGGCGGCCTCTCTGGAGCGGTTGTATGGACGGGGGCTCCGCGTCGACAGCGTGGTCGCAGACTCCGCGGTCGTCATCCGCGCGCGGCGTGACGACGTACTCCTGGGCTACGCGCTGGTCCGCAATGCGATGGGGAAGGATCAGCCGATCACCTACCTGGTCGCGGTCGACACCTCACTGGCGCTGCTGGACGTCGACATCCTCGTCTATCGCGAGTCCTACGGCGGCGAGGTCGCCTACGAGCCGTGGCGACGGCAATTCCGCGGCAGGCGCCCCGGCGATCCCCTCGAGGTGGGACGGGAGGTCCGGGGGATATCCGGCGCCACGATCAGCGTCAATGCGGTGACCGCCGGAATCCGGCGGGCACTCGCCGATTTCGCCCGCTGGCGGAAGGCGGGACGCCTGTGAGTGGGTCCCCTGGTCCTGCCTGGCGGTCGATGCCTCCGGCGATCCGCGCCCTGGCCCGATGGCTCACCCTGGTGCAGCTGGTCGGGTATTCCACCGCGCTCCTGTTCGTGCGGGTGACGACGGGAATGACGCCGACGGGGATCGTCGATCACTATCGCGGCAGCGAGAGCGTCGATGGCGCGATGCAGTTCCCGAAGTCGCTGCCTGAAATGCTGGTACTCACCCACACCCATCTGCTCGCGATGGCCGTGGTGTTCGTGCTGAGTGGGGTCAGCCTGGCGCTCTGCGCCCGTGTCACAGAGCGATGGAAACGACTGCTCTGCGTCGAGCCCTTCATTGCGCTCCTCGTCTCGTTCAGCGCGATGTGGCTGATGCGCTATGTCGACCCGCGATTCAGCATCCTGCTCGCGCTCTCGAGCGGCCTGATGGCGCTGACTTTCTACGTGCAGTCCTTCCTCGTGCTCCGGGAGCTTGGCTGGAGGGACGACCGGTGAGACGGCGCGACTTCCTCGCCGCCGGCGCCGGACTGATGATGCCGGGCGCAATGCGGTCGCGGCGCGTTCCGCGTTACATCGAACGCTGGTCGTGGGCGATGGGCCAGCCGGTGCACCTGCAGCTCGTGCACGACTCGGAGGACCGCGGGTACGAGGCCGCCGCGGCCGTGTTCGCCGAATTGCGCCGGGTCGAGGCGCGGCTCTCCCTGTTCGACGACGCAAGCGACCTGGCCGAGCTGAATCGTCAGGCAGGGCGGGGGTGGTTCCGGGCCGATCGCGAACTGCACGAGGTGCTCACGGCGGCCGAGCGCTTCCGCCGGCACACTGAGGGCGGATTCAATGTCGCGGTCGAGCCCCTCATGCGGGTATGGGGATTTCGCGAGCGGCGCCAGGCGCCACCCGGTGCGCGGGAGCTGGCCGAGGCCGAGGTGGCGGTCCAGAATGCGGTCATCGAGCTCGACGAGGGCCGGGTTCGATTGCCCGCGAGCCACACCCGCCTCGACTGTGGCGGCATCGCGGTGGGCTATGGTCTCGACCGCGCCCGGCGGATCCTGATGCAGTATGGCGTCTCGGCGGCGCTCCTCGATGTCAGCGGCGACCTGCTCGCGGTGGGGGCGCTGCCCGGGGAATCGTCCTGGGCCGTCGATATCGTCGATCCCCGCACGGAGGGCGCGATTCTCGCGACCGCTCGGCTCCGCGATCAGGCCCTGGCGACCAGCGCGAATACCGTGGCCGTCGTCCGTCTGGGTACGCGCGTTGTCGGCCACGTGATGGACCCGCGCGCTGGACGCCCGGCCGATCGATGGCTTCAGGCCTCGGTCGTGACGCGGAGCGGGATCGAGGCGGACGCTCTCTCGACCGCCATGCTGGTGACGGGTCGCGTCTCCCCTGGGGTGCTGCGGCACTGGACGGTCTGAAGCCGAGCGCCCCCTCTCCGCCGTGGCGGGGAGGGGGCGCGGTGCGTGGCCGTCCAGCGAGGGCTCAGGGCTTCGCGGCGGCGGTATCCTGCCGGGCCGCCTGCGCCCGGCTGGTGACCCAGGCCCGCTCGCGATCCAGCCGCGAGAGGATGTCCTTCCAGCCGCTCGATTGCGAGCTCCCGTACGCCACGTCGAACTGCTCGTACACCGGAATCGGAAGCTCGAAGATGTAGATCGCCGAGGCCGCCCGCCGGACCGGAAGCTGGCGATTGCTGAAATTGGCGGAGAGCGGGACGATCGCCGCGGGCCGGTAGAACTGGCTGCGATAGACGATGCTCAGATTCTCCGGGTCGAAGCGGGCATCGTCCCGGAGTCCGAAGAAGGAAACCATGACGAGGCCGGGACTCGAGATGCCCGCCGCCGTCCCGGCCGAATCGAGCACCGTCTTCCTCGAATCGACCAGCGCATGCAGCGACGCATAGCCGTCGTTGGCCAGCAGCCGGAGCACCCGTTCGTCCAGGGGCAGGAACCGGACCTGGAGGTCGCCGCTGCTGAACTGCACGCTGAGCTGTTCCTGATTCAGCCGGCCGAAGCCGACTGGAGGCAGATCCGGCCCCTCGGTGGCTGATTGGGCGAGTGCATTCCCGGCGCCCAGCGCCAGGGCGAGCGTGATCCCCGCCAGTGTCCGCCTCATTCGGTCGCCTCCGGCGTCGCGGTGGCCGCGAGCAGACTCGCGGCGAGTTCATGGAGTCCTTCTCCCGTGGTACTGCTCGTGAGCTGGATCTGTTCATCGGGCAGGCCGAGGATCGCGCGCAGCTCGCGGTGCCGCTTCTGCCGCTGTCCGAACGGCAGCTTGTCCGCCTTGGTCAGGGCGACGAGCACCGGGAGTCCGCGCTCGGCCAGCAGGTCCCCGTAGAAGCGGTCTTCCGCGGTCGGATCGTGGCGGAGGTCGAGGAGCCAGAGGACGCCGGTGATCGTGGTGCGCCGCGTCAGAAGTCCCTGCACGAGATGCCGGTAGCGCTCTTTTTCCTTGGCATCCACCTGGGCGAAGCCGTAGCCGGGCACATCCAGCAGATAGAAGTCGGGGAGCCGGAAGGCGTTGAGCAGGGCGGTGCGGCCGGGGGTGTTGCTGACCCGTGCGAGCGGACGGCCGAAGAGCGCGTTGATCAGGCTCGATTTGCCGACGTTGGAGCGGCCGAGGAGGATGATCTCGGGAAGCGACGGCTCGAGCCGCCGGGTCGCGTCGGGAAAGCTGCCCACGAACGTGACCGGCAGGTGGCCGAAGGGGGATTTGCTCTCGACGGCGGGCGGAAAAAAGGGCGGAGCCGTCTCGCTCCGCCCGGAGTCACCTCCCGCGACCTTCCGGGGACTCATGCTTCCCGCTTCTGCCTCGCCCGCTCGGTGACGACGAGCGGCGGGTGGTCGTCGGTGACGCATTCCTTGGTGATTACCACCTCCCGGACGTCGTCCCGGGCCGGGAGGTCGAACATGATGTCGGTCATCATGCTCTCGAGGATGGCCCGGAGCCCGCGGGCGCCGGTGCCGCGCTTGAGGGCCTTGGCGGCCACCGCGCGGAGCGACTCGGGATCGAAGGTGAGCCCGACGTTCTCCATCTCGAAGAGCTTCTTGTACTGCTTGGTGAGGGCGTTCTTCGGCTCTACGAGAATGCGCATCAGCGACTCCTCGTCGAGGGCCTCGAGGGCCACGGCGACGGGGAGACGTCCCACCAGCTCGGGAATCAGGCCGAACCGCAGCAGGTCATCCGGCTCCACCTCGGCGAACGGGTTCTTCTTGTCGAAGGCCTTCCCGTCCTTCTTCTCCTGCGCGAAGCCGATCTGCTGCCGGCCGGTCCGGGTCTCGATGATCTTCTCGAGGCCGTCGAACGCGCCGCCGCAGATGAACAGGATGTCCTTGGTGTTGATCTGGATGTACTCCTGCTGCGGATGCTTCCGGCCGCCCTGGGGCGGGACGGAGGCGACCGTGCCCTCGAGGATCTTCAGCAGCGCCTGCTGCACCCCTTCGCCCGAGACGTCGCGCGTGATGCTCGGGTTCTCCGACTTGCGCGCGATCTTGTCGATCTCGTCGATGTAGACGATGCCGCGCTCGCACTCGGCGACGTTGAATTCCCCCGCTTGCAGCAGGCGGACCAGGATGTTCTCGACGTCCTCGCCGACGTAGCCGGCTTCGGTGAGGGTCGTGGCATCGGCGATGGTGAAGGGAACGTCGAGAATGCGGGCGAGCGTCTGCGCGAGGAGCGTCTTGCCGACGCCGGTGGGGCCGATCAGCAGGATGTTCGACTTGTCCAGCTCGACATCCCCGTCGCGGCCGCTGGTCGCGTTGATGCGCTTGTAGTGGTTGTAGACGGCAACGGCCAGGGTGCGCTTGGCGCGTTCCTGGCCGATCACGTACTGGTCGAGAACAGCCTTGATCTCGTTGGGCGTGGGGACCTGCGTGATGGTATCGGCAACATCGCGCTCCTCATCCTCCGCAAGGATCTCGTTGCAGAGGGTGATGCACTCGTTGCAGATATAGACCGACGGGCCGGAGATGAATTTCCGGACCGAGTCTTTCGACTTTCCGCAGAAGGAACAGCGGAGGTGCTTGTCGTTCGACATGCGCCCAGTGCCCGTGGTCTCAAGTGACAGGGGGAGATGCAGGGAATTCTGCCCCTCCCCCCCGATACCCGTCAAGGTCCCGCGACGTCGCGGGTTCTGAAGAAGCGCTTACTTCGCCGCCGCGGGCTGAATTTCGCTCCGCTTGGTGATCACGTTGTCGATCAGCCCGTAGTCCCGTGCTTCCTCGGCCGACATGAAGCGATCCCGGTCCATGTCGCGCTCGATCGTCTCGATCGGCTGGCCGGTGTGCTGGCTGTACAGGCCGTTCAGCTTGGAGCGGAGGTAGAGAATCTCGCGCGCCTGGATCTCGATGTCCGAGGCCGTGCCCTGCGCGCCACCCGACGGCTGGTGGATCATGATCCGCGAGTGCGGCAGCGCGCTGCGCTTGCCCTTCTGTCCGGCGCAGAGCAGGAACGAGCCCATGGAGGCCGCCATGCCCATGCAGATCGTGTTCACCGGGGCCTTCAGGTACTGCATGGTGTCGTAGATCGCGAGCCCGCTCGACACCACGCCGCCCGGGGAGTTCACGTAGAGATAGATGTCCCGCTCGGGATTGTCCGCCTCGAGGAACAGCAGCTGAGCGATCACGATGTTCGCGACATCGTCGTTGATCGGCGCGCCCAGGAACACGATCCGGTCCATGAGCAGGCGCGAGAAGATGTCGTACGACCGCTCGCCGCGGCTGGACCGTTCGATGACATACGGAGGAAACAGAGTGGCCATGTCTTGGGCTCAGGCGTCGACGACGGTGGATTGCTGGAGGAGCCAGGCGAACGCCTTCTCCTCGGTGATGGACCGCTCCAGATCGCGCAGGCGACCGGCCTTCTCGAGCTGGGCGTAGAGCTGGCCGGTCGGCAGGTTGCGGCTCGCGGCCAGCGCGGTCACGCGCTGATCGAGGTCGGACTCCGTCGCCCGGAGGCCCTGCGCCTCGACGATGGTGTCCAGCACCAGTTCCCGGCGCACCTGCTGCTCGGCCACGGGCCGGAACTCCTGCCCGAACGCCTCGGCCTGCTCGGCCGGGATCTGGTATGCCTGCATGTAACCCTGGATCAGCTTGTTGACGAGCGAGGCCGGGGCCGGTACGTCGTTGGTGCCGTAGATCTGCTGCAGCAGCTCCTGGCGCACATTCGCATCGGCCTGCGACGCGGCGTCCTGGGTGAGATCGGCACGGAGCGCGTCCCGGAGGGCCGCCAGCGTCTCGAAGTCGCCCACCTCGCGGGCGAAGGCATCGTCGAGGGCGGGCAGCTCCTGGCGCTTCACCTCATGCAGCGTGATCCGCACCTTCCGCGACTGGCCGCGCTTGCTTTCATCGGGATGGTCGTCCGGGAAGCGGACATCGGCGTCCACCGTCTGGCCAGGGAGCAGCGTCATCACCCGCTCCTCGACATCCGGCAGCGCCCGTCCCTCGCCCAGGACCATCGTGTACGGCTGCGACTGGCCGACGCTCTCGCCGTCGATCGGAGCCACTTCGACGCGCACCATCTGGCCCGGGGCGGGCTTCTCGCCCTCGATCGGGATCCAGTTGGCCTTGCGCTCCTGGAGGTCCTTGAGCTTCTCGTCGATGTCCTGATCGGTCACCGGCTTCACGCTGCGCTGCACGGTGAAGCCGCCGGTCTTGCCGAGCGTCACGTCGGGGCGCACCTCGACATGGAACTCGAATTCCAGGGCCTGTCCGTCCTCGAACTTGAGGTCGTGGATGTGCGGCTCGGCGATCGGCTTGAGATTCTCCGACGTCTGGGCAACATCCCAGCTCTCCCGGATCAGCTCTTCCAGCACGGTCTGACGGATCGCTTCACTGAAGCGGCGGCGTACCACGGCTTCCGGGGCCTTGCCCGGGCGAAACCCGGGGAGGCGCGCCTGCTTGCTGTAGTAGCGAAGGGCCTTCGTTTCCGCCTGCTGAATCCGGTCCACCGGGACCGTGATTTTCAGCGATTTCGAGGCGGCGTCTTCCTTGGTCTTGACTACGGAGATATCCGGCATGGGCGGCAATCTACCCATGCCTGTCCCCGGGGGTCAAATGAAAGGCTCCCACTGCCGATAGTGGGGACGTGGAGTTCCCCGCGCCGGTCTGCCGGGGGCCACGGAAGCCTCGCAGGGCCGGTGCGAGCCGCTGGTGCCTGGGCGCGAGCATCCGACCTAACTCATTGTGGAAAAAGGACCTGTGTTCACCATCCTCCTCGTCGATGATGAGCCTTCGATGCGCCGGGCGATGCGCGCATTCTTCGAGCGGGGGGGATTCGCGGTCGAGGAGGCGGCCTCGGCCGCCGAGGCGCTGCAGCATGTCGCGGCGGGGAGGCCCGCCGATGCGGTCGTCAGCGATGTCTTGATGCCGGAGCTGAACGGAGTGGAGTTCTACGACCGCCTGATGGAAGTGGCGCCCGGACTGGTGAACCGGGTCGTCTTTCTCACCGGAGCGGCGAGCGACCCGCGGGTGCACGGCCCCATCGAGCAGCGGGGAGTCCCGCTGATTTCCAAGATGGACGATTTGCGCCTGGTGGTCGACGCCGTCCGCGTGGCCCTGCTTCGGCGTCCCAGCACCGCAACGCGATTCTGATCTCCACGCAGGTCGCCGTCCCTCACGGATTCACGCTCACTCCACCACCAGCACGCCTGTATCCTCGCCGAACTCATCGGTCACGACGCGCGTGACTGGAGGCGGCACCCACGGTCCTCCATCATAGCGTACGCTCACACTATGAACGCCGGGGCTGATCACCTGGCGCAGTCGCCAGCGCCCCCCGCCGTGATCCTCCATCTCCACCGGCCTCCAGTCGGTGAAGTCCCCGCGAAGCTCGACTCGCTGCGCGCCTGACGCCATCAGCTGCAGTTCCACGATGCCCTCCTCGATCCGCCGCACGCGGAAAGCGCCCTGTTCCGACGGCGCTCGGGTCGATGGGGTGCGCCCCCCGCGGCCCACCGAGGTGCGAATCGCGAACTGGAGAAAGCGCCCTCCCGGCGTGCGGAGCTGGCTGTCCGGCGGTCGGCGCCCCACGCTCGCGGTGAATCCCCACCGCGCCGCCATCCAGTAGGTGCCTTCGAGCAGCCACCAGGTGGAGGTCGTCTGGTGGCTGAGCGTCGACTGCAGCCCGGACCCGGTTCCATCCCCCGGCATCCCGCCGATGACTCCCGCGACCTCGGTGATCCCATAGCGGCGGCCGAGTGCGAGGGCCACCTCGGTGCGTGGCGGGGTCCAGCGGAGCCACGCCGCCACGTCGGTCGTGACCCGGGCCTGGTCGTGATAGAGTGTATCAGGGCGGGGCGTCAGTGTGTCCGGCGCGACCCCCTCCCGGAGCACACGATCGATCAGCGTGAGCTGGGACCCCTGCAGCTGGAAGGTCAGGTTGCCGATCCGCCGCCAGGCGGCGGCGTCCCACTGAAAGGACGGGGACTTCGTGCCCCCGCCCGCCTGACTGCCGAGCCACAGCCCGGCTGTCGATCCCGCCAGGTGCAACCGTCCGCCAGCATTCCAGAGTGTGGCCGAGGTGGTGGGACCCCCACCGGTGGCCCGGAACGCGGTCGTGATCTCGCCCTGCAGCGGGCCGCCGATCCGCACGAACCGGGACCCGTCGAATGCGCCGCTCAGTCCGTGACCCAGCCGCCCGAAGTCGCGGTACTCGCCCTCGGCGGCGAGTCTGAGGTGCGCCTGCTCGTACTGCAGCGACGGGGCGATGGCCCAGTGAGAGCGGGTGCCGACTCCCCCGACCGGTCCATCGCGCACACCGACGTCCAGGAAGCCCTTGACCTGCGCGACGGCCTGGGTGGCATCGGTCACGAGCAGTGGGATCAGGAGCCACCGCCCGCACCGCGGGAAGCATCTCATGGTCGTACCGGCCGTGCGACGGGAGGGGCTTCGGCGGGTGGGCGCCTGGACTCCGGCGGAAGCGCCTCGACGGCTCCACGCCCTTCCGTCAGGCGGTCCCGCAGTGCGAGAAAGGCGGCATCGGCTGCGCCCGTATTCGCCATGTCGCGGACGCTGCTCCAGGCGCGCTCCGGGGTGATGCCCGCGGCGATGAGATCCGCCAGCACACTCAGCGGCACGACCAGTGATCGATCCGGGCGGAGCGCGCGAAGCGCGGCGAGCGATGCCGGGCTTGCCCCGGCGCGGAGCGCGGCCGCGCCGGCCACCAGTTCCGGCTCGGTCCCGCGGGGCAGGGCCCTTCGCGCAACGCGCATGCGTTCGAGCAGCGCCTGCACCGCCCGCACGATCCTGGCGGAGTCGGCGCCCTTGCTCTCCCCCTCCAGCGCCTTCTGGATGAGCGGCTCCGTCGGGAGGCCCTCGTGTGAGGCGGTGTCGGCCAGTCGCTGGGCCACGCCGGCGACACCCGTCGGCAGACGGGCGGTCAGCCGTGCATCCTGCGCCCGGAGCGCGAGGGGCAACGCGGCGGCAAGCAGCGCCGTGAGCAGCAGGGACCGGAGCGGATGGAGGGAGTCAGCGCGCAACGGTGATCACCGAAGTGGGGGTGCCGAAGTCATCATCGGTGGCGGTGGCGCCATGGGGATCGGCGACCCAGCGGGCGTCATCGAGGACGAAGGCGTAGCGATAGCGCCCCGGCCGGAGGCGGAGCGTCACACTCCACTCACCGGCGCGAGGCTGGAGCGACAGCTGCCCGGCACTCCAGTCGTTGAAGTCGCCGGTCAGCGTGACCCGGCTCGACGCCGGTGCTCGCAGTGTGAAGCGGACGGGACGCGAGGTGTCGGGGGTGCGGATGGCCAGCCAGACCGCGCCGAGTCCCGCCGCGAGGGCGAGGGGCCATCCGAGGCGCCACCACCGCTCGCGCCTGAGCTGGTCGAGCACCCGTTCGGTGGCCTGACTGGGGGGCCGGATCGGGGCGCGGAGTTCCCGCAGCGCGGCCGTGAGGGCGGGGCCTTGGTCCGGCGATTCGTCATCGAGCATGGTAGACATCCCGCAGAAGCTGCCGCATCCGGTCGCATGCACGGCTCACGCGCATCTTGAGCGCCGGCACGGACACGCTGGTCAGTGCGGCGATCTCTTCGTAACTCAGCTCCTCGACGTGCTTCAGCAGAAAGGCCTCCCGCTGCTCCGGCGGCAGCGCCGCGAGCGCACGCTGAATCTCCTCGCGCCAGGCGGCACCCTCACTCTGCTCGGCGACGACCGCTCGCTCGAATGCCTGATCCCCGGCGGCGTCCCGGACGATGCGATCCCGCCGGGCGAGCCGGGTGCGGCAGCGGTTGATCAGGATCTGCAGCAGCCAGGCATGCACCCGGTCCGGCTGCTCGCACCGGTCCAGCGCGCGGTAGCCACGAAGCAGCGTTTCCTGCAATGCGTCTTCCGCGTCTTCGCGGCATCCGAGCAGATGGAACGCGTACCGTTCCAGACTGCTCCGATGCCGCGCCACCAATTCGGCGTACCCGGCGATGTCGCCGCCGCGTGCCCGCGCGACCAGCTCGGCATCGGTTGCGGTCATTGGAGATAGACCCATTCAGAGACGGAATGGTCACAGCGGATCCTGCCCTGGTCGACGCGTGACTTCGCCACGGATCGCCGGGTCACTACGGGTGCCGCACGGATTCGTTGTGTGCAGTGCACGAGGTCGGGGACGGCTCGATCGCGCGCGACCGCACAGGACGACGGGCGTCATGGGTGAAGCTCGCAGACCTGTTTCTGAAAGGGGGGACGCTGTATGCGGTTTCGTCACAACTGTGCACTGGCCCTGCTGCTGATGGCGGGCTGTGCCTCGGAAACCTCGGGGCCGGAGGGTGCTGCTGCCTCCGCGCTGCGGGGGAACTCGCAGACGCTGATCACAGGCACCGTGTTCGGATTCACGCCAGCGCCGGACAGCAACGCTGTTCCGCTCCGCGACGTTCAGATCGTCGTGTTCCGGGTGGACTCGATTCCGGTCGATACGATGCCGGTGGATACGGTGCCGGTGGACACGGTGCCGGTGGACACGGTGCCGGTGGACACGGTGCCGGTCGACTCCATGTCGCAGAGTGGCCTGGTGCTGCGCCCGTTCGTCCTCGATTCGGGCATGCGCGACACCATGCCGATCGACACGGTTCCGCCTGACACGAATCCGCCTCCTCCACCACCGCCAGGCTGTGGCCGGTCAGGCGTGGAGGTCGCGCGGGTCGTGACCCGCGGCGGCGGTCGCTTCCGGATCATGGGGCTGCCGCAGGCGAAGTACGATCTCCAGGTCATTCCGCCGATGGGGTCACCGTTCGCCGGGACGTTCTATTGCGGCGTGCACCTGGTCGAACGGCATCCGGTCGATCTCACGCTCTATCTGTTCAGAACGATGGGGCTGGACTGAGGCTGGGGCCGGCAGGGACGAGCGGGCGCCTGGCGAGCGGCACGCCGGCGGGATGGGGGCATCGGAGGGATCGCAGGCCAACGGTCGTGCGGATGCGGCCAGTCGGACTCGAACCGACACCCCTTGCGGGACCAGATCCTAAGTCTGGCGCGTATACCAATTCCGCCATGGCCGCCGAACGCACCAGAATATAGTTCCTGACGCGGCCGGAAAAACGAGGGCCCCGGCGATCATCGCCGGGGCCCTCGTGGTCTTGAACCGACCCGCGGCTACTGCAGCCGGATCCGCACGATTCGGGACGGTGCCTGCGGATTGAAGATCTTCAGCGTCACGATCGCATTCTTGCCGGCCGCCTTGATCGCGGCGCGCAGATCCGCCTCGGTCCGCACCGGGGTGCCCTCGACCGACTGGATGATGTCGGGGCCGCCCTCACTGAGTGCGAAGAGGCTGCCGTAGGACGGGCCGTTCGGATCGACCTCGGTCACCAGCACCCCGCGGGTGTCCTTCGGGAGGTCGAACTCCTGCGAGGACTGCGCGGTGAGCGCCTGCACCGAGACCCCGAGTTCCTCGACACTCACGGCATCGTCGGTGCTCGGCTTGGGGGCATCCTGTGCATCCGACGTCGAGTCGCTGTCGTCGCCGCCCTGCTCCATGAGGCGTACCGTGAACACCTTCCGCACCCCACCCTTGCGGGCGACCTCCACCTTCACCGCGTCCCCGGGATGCTTGAACCCGACCAGCTGCTGGAGCTGGGCGACATAGCTCACCGGCTGGCCATCGATGGAGATGATCACATCGCCAGGCTCGATGCCCGCACGCTTGGCCGGGGAGTCCATGCCATCGGGGAATCCGCCCACCACGACGCCCCGGATCTCCTTGAGGCCGACGTAGGCGGCGTCGTTCTCGGTGGCATCCTTGACCTCGATGACCAGGGCCGCGCGCTGCACCTTGCCCGTGGCGACCAGCTGGTTCATCACCGTGCGCACGAGGTTGATCGGGATCGCGAAGCCGTAGCCGGAGTAGTAGCCGGTCTCGCTCGCGATGGCGCTGTTGATGCCGATGACTTCTCCGCGCACGTTCACGAGCGGCCCGCCTGAATTGCCCGGGTTGATCGCCGCGTCGGTCTGGATGAAGTCGCCGATGGCCGCCCGGCTCCGCTGCAGCCCGTCGAGGCGACGGCCCTTGCCGCTGATGATGCCGGAGGTCACGGTGAAGGTGAACTGATCTCCGAGCGGGTTCCCGATCGCCAGGACCCAGTCGCCGATCCGGGTGTTGTCGCTGTTCCCGAACGCCGCCGGAGTGAGGCGGGGGGCGTCGATCTTCACCACCGCCACGTCGGTGAGCGGATCAGCGCCGACGACCTTGGCGGTGAACTCGCGCCGGTCGAACAGCCGGACGGTGACCTTCTCGGCGTTTTCGACGACGTGATTATTGGTCAGGATGTAGCCGTCGGCCGAGACGATGAACCCGGAGCCGCTGCCGCGCTCCACCTGCGGGCCCTTCGGCAGGTTATGGAAGAACTGCTCCATGCCCGGCGGCACCTTGCGGACCTTCTCGGTCCGCTGGCTCTTGATGAAGACGACGCTGGGGCGCACCTGCTCCGAGACGGCGGCGAAGGCGTCGCTCAGGTCGCTCAGCATCTTCGCCTGCGGAATCGTAGGTGCCTGCACCGTCTGCACCGACGCCACCCGGGCCCGCTCCTGTGCCGAGGAACGACTGGGGAGATCGAGCAGGCCGGCGAAGAGGAGGCCGAGGGCAAAGGCCAGCGTCACCAGGCCACCGAACTTGAGCCAATTGAGCGAGCGAACGGACATCTGGATCTCCAATGAGAGCTGTCGCAATCTAACCTACGTCGGATGCCCCTGATGTGGTTTGCGTCGCACAGGGGCAACGGAGAACAGGGAACGGGGCGAGCCGTCCCGGCCCCGCATCCGTCCCCTGATTTCTCCTGCTAAGCCACTGCCGGCCAGAGTGTTACGACTTTTTCTGGTCGTCCACGATCTCGTAGTCCGCCTCGACGACATCCTCCTTGGGGGCGGCGCCGGCGTCGGTCTTCCCCGTCTCCGGGCCCCCACCCGAGCTGCTCTGCGCGCCCTGGTAAAGCGAGGCTCCGGCGGCGGAGTAGGCCCCATTCAGCTCGTCGAGCGCCTTCTGGATGAGGTCGGGGTCGCCGTTCTTCAGCGCACCCTTGGCCCCCTCGACCGCGTTGTCGAGGCGTGACTTCACGTCCGCCGACAGACGGTCCACCCACTCCTTGCTGTCCTTTTCGACCTTGTACACGAGGCCGTCGAGCTGGTTCCTGGCCTCGATCTGGTCCCGCCGCTTCTTGTCTTCGGCCGCGTTCGACTCGGCACTCTTCACCATCTTCTCGATCTCGGTATCCGAGAGACCGCTCGAGGCCTCGATACGGATCTTCTGCTCCTTGCCGCTCGCCTTGTCCTTGGCAGAGACGTGGAGGATGCCGTTCGCGTCGATGTCGAAGGTCACCTCGACCTGCGGCATGCCGCGCGGTGCCGGCGGAATCCCCGTGAGCTGGAACTTGCCGATGGTCCGGTTGTCGACGGCCATCTGGCGCTCACCCTGAAGCACATGGATCTCGACGGTCGTCTGGTTGTCCTCCGCGGTGGAGAAGACCTCCGACTTCTTGGTCGGGATGGTGGTATTCCGCTGGATCAGCACCGTCGTGACTCCGCCCAGCGTCTCGATGCCGAGGGAGAGCGGGGTGACGTCGAGCAGCAGCACGTCCTTCACTTCGCCGCCCAGCACGCCGCCCTGGATGGCGGCCCCGATCGCCACGACTTCGTCGGGATTCACGGAGCGGTTGGGCTCCTTGCCGAAGTAGCTCTTGACGATCTCCTGGATCTTCGGAATGCGGGTCGAGCCACCGACCAGAATCACCTCGTCAATCTGGCCAGGCTCGAGGCCGGCATCCTTGAGCGCCTGCTTCATCGGCGGAATGGTCCGCTGGATGAGGTCGTCCACCAGCTGCTCGAACTTCGCCCGGGTCAGCGTGATGTTCAGGTGCTTGGGCCCCGACTGGTCGGCCGTGATGAACGGCAGGTTGATGTCGGTCTGCTGGGTGCTCGACAGCTCCATCTTGGCCTTCTCGGCGGCTTCCTTGAGCCGCTGAAGCGCCATCGCGTCCTTGGAGAGGTCGATGCCCTGATCCTTCTTGAACTCGGTGACCAGCCAGTCGATCAGGCGCTGGTCGAAGTCGTCGCCGCCGAGGTGGGTGTCGCCGTTGGTGCTCTTCACCTCGAATACGCCCTCCGCCAGCTCCAGTACCGAGATGTCGTAGGTACCGCCGCCGAGGTCGAAGACCGCGATCTTCTCTTCCTTCTTCTTGTCGAGACCGTAGGCGAGTGCGGCCGCCGTCGGCTCGTTGATGATGCGCAGCACCTCGAGGCCGGCCACCTTGCCGGCGTCCTTGGTGGCCTGCCGCTGGGCGTCATTGAAGTACGCCGGGACGGTGATCACGGCCTTTTCGACCGTGTGGCCGAGGTAGTCCTCCGCGGTCTGCTTCATCTTCTGCAGGATCATCGCGGAGATTTCGGGCGGCGTGTACTTCTTGCCGGCGATCTCGACGGCAGCCAGGCCGTTGGTGCCCGAGTCCACCTTGTAGGGAACCCGGCGAACTTCCTCAGTCACCTCGGGCATCCGGCGACCCATGAAGCGCTTGATCGAGAAGATGGTCTGCTTGGGATTGGTCACGGCCTGACGCTTGGCCACCTGGCCCACCAGGCGTTCCCCGTCCTTGGTGAACGCTACCACGGACGGTGTAGTCCGGCCGCCCTCGGCGTTCGGAATGACGACGGGATCGCCGCCCTCCATGACTGCCACAACCGAGTTGGTCGTGCCGAGGTCGATTCCGATGATCTTGGAGCCCATGGGAGTCCTTTCCTATTTCTGTGAAAGACCGGGTCGGCCTGGCAGAGTCGAAGGCCACGTCCTCGGTGTCGCTGAGTGGCAGGGCAAGTGGTATACCGGGGTTTTCGGCCTTTTTGGCAGAATTTGGCAGGGCCTCGGATGGCCACGACTCGAAAGATGGCAGTGGGGTGGCCGGGTGGCCGATAGTGGCGGGGATTCGCGTCGGCAGGTGCTTGAGGCGGGGTGGGGAGGGGGAGATAGCTTTCCGACATGCTGCCCATTCGCGATGAGAACCCCACCGTCCGGCTACCGCTCGCGACCTACGCGCTCATCGCGCTGAATGTGGTCGTCTGGGTTCTCTTCGAGGGCATGGGCGCCGAGCCCCGGCTCACCCAATCCGTCTGCGCGCTGGGACTGATTCCGGGCGAGTTTCTGTCGGCGTGGACCGGACTCGGGCTGGGGACGGCCGGGGTCGGCCCCGTCTGTCCCCTGGGTCCTGGGGCGAACCCGCTGGCCCCCGTGACCTCGATGTTCACTCATGGCAGCTGGCTTCACCTCATCGGGAACATGTGGTTCCTGCACATCTTCGGAAACAACGTCGAGGACGTGATGGGCCGAGTGCGCTTCGTGGTCTTCTATCTGCTGGCGGGCGTGGTGGCGGCTGCGGCGCAGGTCGCCGCCGCACCGGGGTCGCTGATCCCCATGGTTGGAGCCTCCGGCGCGATCGGTGGCGTGATGGGGGCGTATGTGGTGCTCTTTCCGCGTGCCGGGGTCCGCACCTTTGTCTTCCTTGGCTTCTGGGCCCGCATGGTCGTTCTGCCGGCGTACGTGATGCTGGGATACTGGTTTCTGCTGCAGCTGCTGAGCGGATCGCTGGGCGGTGGAACCGGCGGAGGTGTTGCCTTCTGGGCGCATGTGGGCGGGTTCGTCGCGGGGCTCGTCCTGACGCCGCTCTTCCGCAATCCGCGTCTCGTAGCGGCCCATGCCGCGGTTGCGGGGTTTCCATGAACACGCTGCCGCCCTGGCTCGCCCCCTATGCAGGTGATCGCGGCCTCGGGGCGCTGATCGATCACACCCTCCTCAAGCCGGAGGGCACAGAGGCCGACATCCTGCGCCTCTGCGGGGAGGCCATCCGGCTTGAGCTCGGGACGGTCTGCGTGAACGGTCAGTGGGTTGGCGCGGCCGCGGCCCGTGTCAGGCAGGCCGGCATCCGGACCGCGGCAGTCGTCGGCTTTCCACTGGGTGCGAACGGACTGGCCGCCAAGGTCGCGGAGACCCGCCTCGTGGTTGCCGCGGGGGCCGACGAACTCGACATGGTGATGTCGCTGGGCCGCGCGAAGGAGGGGCGCTGGGACCTGGTGCGTTTCGAGATCGAGGCCGTGGTCGAGGCGGCGCTCGGGCGACCGGTCAAGGTGATTCTGGAGACGGCCGCGCTCGCCGCCGGGGAAATTGAAGCGGGGTGCCTGGCCTCCCTTGAAGCGGGGGCGGCGTTCGTGAAGACGTCGACGGGATTTCATCCGGCGGGGGGCGCGACCGTGGAGGCCGTGGCGCTGATGCGCCGCATCGTCGGCACGCGGGCCGGGGTGAAGGCCTCGGGAGGGATTCGCGCGGTGGAAGCGGCGCAACGGATGCTGCTGGCCGGCGCCGACCGGATCGGCACGTCGGCGGCTGCGGGGTGGGGAGCGGTCTGCGGGCCTGCGGCTCCGGCGCTGGGCGATCTCCTGAGCTGATCCCCGCTCACACCGCCGGTTCGATCACCACTTCACGGGCCATCACCCGGGCGAGCACGTCCGCCTGCTCCTGCGCACCCCAGCACTCGAGGGAGACATCCGCCCCGGCGTAGCGTGGCACCGCCTTTATCGTCAGGCGGGTGGGGCAGAGTTCGATCGCGAGCTTCTCCACGATCGCGGTATGCCCCCGGTCGAGTCCCTCGGCGATCCGCAGCATGCCGGCCAGGCGCCGCACGATCGCCCGGTCCGGCTTCGGCAGCGCCGCGAACTCCGCGTGCTTCTTGCGGGGCCCGCGGCGCCGGTGGTACCGGCTGATCAGGGCGACGAGCTGCCGTTCCCGGGAGGAAAAGGGCAGTCGCTCGCCGTGCATGATGAGCTGGTAGCTGTGCTGATGGTGCTTGCGGTAGTTCACCAGCTGGCCGACGTCGTGCAGCAGGCTCGCGGCCTCGAGGAAACCCCGCTCCTCGTCCGTGGCGTCGAGCTTGTCCGCCAGAAGGTCGAAGAGATTGAGCGCCAGGATGCGGACGTGCTCGATGTGCCGGCGGTCGCAGTGGCAGCGCTCCGCGAACTCGCGGATGAGCCGCAGCGGTTCGACGGCGGCCGGGCTCACGCCGGCGCCGGCCATGTCGAGCAGCAGCCCTTCCCGCAGGCCGAACGCGCTCACCTTGACGTCCCGCGCCTCGATCCGCTCGAGCAGTTCCGCCGTCACCGCCAGGCCGGCAACGATGATGTCGGCGCGCTGCGGATTGAGCCCGTCGACCTGGGCCCGCTTTTCGGGACTCAGGCCCGCGAGCCAGTCGAGCAGGTGTTCGATCTCGGCGATGGTCACGGCCGAACCGTGCACGGGATCGGCGGCGGACATGCCGCGCCGCGCCGCCGCCATCCGGGCGAGGTTGGTGAAGGAGCCGCCCGAGCCGATGAGACGTGCCGCACTCCAGTCGCGGAGCGGCAGCTTCCGCCGGAACTGGCGTCCCACGTACTCCCGCAGCTTCTTGATCGCCGCCCGCTGATCGGTCTGGCCGGCGAGGTGCAGTTCCGTCAGGCGCACCGCCCCGAACGGCAGCGAGAGGCTGTGCTCGATCAGGCCGTCCACCGCCCCGATCAGCTCCAGGCTCCCGCCACCGATGTCGGCGACGACGGTGCGTCCCCCTTCGAGCGGAAAGTGATGCGCGACTGAGCGGTAGGAGAGTGCGGCCTCGGTCTCGGCGTCGATGATCCGGAGATCGAGCCCGATCTCGGCCTTGACCCGGCGGATGAACTCCTCCCCGTTGGTGGCTTCCCGGACCGCCGCGGTCGCGACGGCGGCGATCCGCGCCACGCCGCGCCGTTCGCAGACTTCATGCATCAGCCTGAGCGTGCCGATGGCGCGCTCCATCGCGGCCGGGTCGAGCCGTCCCGTCTGGGCCACGCCGGCGGCGAGCCTGGGCTGCTCCTTCACCTCATCGATGACGGTCAGCCCGGAGTGCGGACCATACTCGGCGACAAGCAGCCGGATCGAGTTCGATCCGACATCGATGGCGGCGAGGCGCTCGCGGCGCTCAGGAAGCGGAACAACGCTCATGCGGACGTCGGGCTCCGGTGCTGGCCGGAGGCACGGGGCTCCCCCCGGTCCTCCGCGTGGTGCTTGATCGACTTGCCTTCGACCAGAAAGACCACGTCTTCGGCCACGTTGGTGGCAAGGTCGGCGACGCGCTCCAGATTGCGGCTCACCAGAAACAGCTCCATCCCCGCGCCGATCATGTGCGGGTCTTCCATCATGTGGGTGAGCAGGATCCGGAACACCGACCGGTGAAGAGTATCGACCTTGTCGTCACGGAGACAGATCTCCCGGGCCTCGGCCGCATCGCCGCGGATGAAAGCTTCCAGGGCATCGGAGAGCATCTCCCGCGCCAGCCGGGCCATCTCGATGATCTCGGGCTCCGGCGTGATGGGGCGCGCCTGGGCGAGCCGGTCCGCCGACTGGGCGATATTGACCGCGTGGTCGCCCACGCGCTCGAGGTCGTTCGCAATCTTGAGCGCGGAGGTCAGCATCCGGAGGTCGCGCGCCATGGGCTGCTGCAGGGCGAGGAGGTTGATGCAGGCCTCCTCGATCTCCATCTCCATGGTGTCGATCACCCGGTCGCTCTGGATCACGCGGTGGGCCTTGGTGCTGTCCCGCTCCAGCAGCGCCTCCACCGCCAGGCCCAGCGCCGCCTCCGCCTCACCCGACATGGTGAGCAGGCGGACCTTGACGTCATTCAGCTCGTCGTGAAAGTGGCGGTGCATGTCGACGCTCATCCGAATCTCCCGGTAATGTACGCTTCCGTCCGTTCGTTCGCCGGGCTGGTGAAGATCCGCTCGGTCTCGCCGAATTCGATCATCTCGCCCCGATCGAAGAAGGCGGTCCGGTCACTGACGCGAGCAGCCTGCTGCATGTTGTGCGTCACGATGACGATGGTGTACTGCTTCTTGAGCTCGAAGATCAGTTCTTCGACCTTCTGGGTCGCAATCGGATCGAGCGCGGAGCAGGGTTCGTCCATCAGCAGCACCTCGGGCTGGTTGCCGAGCGCGCGGGCGATGCAGAGCCGCTGCTGCTGGCCGCCGGAGAGCCCGGTGCCGTCGGAGTCGAGCCGGTCCTTCACTTCCTCCCAGAGCGCCGCCTGTCGGAGGCAGCGCTCGACCAGGTCCGGCAGGTCCCGGCGGGGCACGAGCCGGTTGAGCGCGGGCCCGTAGGCGACATTGTCGTAGATCGACTTCGGGAAGGGGTTGGGCCGCTGGAAGACCATGCCCACCCGCTGGCGCAGCGACACCAGGTCGATGCCCTTGCCGAGCAGCGATTCACCGTCGAGCGTGAGTTCACCCTCGTAGCGCGCCGTGGGAATCAGGTCGTGCATCCGGTTGATCGAGCGGAGGAAGGTTGACTTGCCGCAGCCCGAGGGCCCGATGATCGCCGTCACCGCCCGGCGCGGGATCTCGAGACTGATCCCCTTGAGGGTGAGCGTGTCTCCGCCGTAGGAGAACCGGAAATCGCGGGCGGCGATCGCGGTGACGGCGGGTTCGGTCGCGACCGAAGCCGGGGCCCGCGAGGCCAGGGATGTCCGCAGCATCGGGATCGCGGGGGGTGCGGAACTGCCGGCAGGCACCGCGTCGGCCTTGGGTGCCGGGGTCGGGCGATCTGGGGTCATGGTGGTCATCCGAAGCGTCCCGTGATGTAGGCTTCCGTCCGCTCTTCCTTCGGGGTCGTGAACATCTGCCGCGTGGCGCCGGTCTCGACCATCGTGCCCATATAGAAGAAGGTCGTGGTGTCGCTCACCCGCGCTGCCTGCTGCATGTTGTGCGTCACGATGACGATGGTGAACTCCCGCTTGAGCTCGAAGACCAGCTCCTCGATCCGCTGCGTCCCGCCGGGGTCGAGCGAGGCCGTCGGTTCGTCCAGCAGCACCACCTCCGGTCGTGGCGCGATCGTCCGGGCGATGCAGAGCCGCTGCTGCTGCCCGCCCGAGAGCGCGATCGCGCTGCTCCGGAGCCGGTCCTTCACTTCATCCCAAAGTGCCGCCTGGCGGAGCGAACGCTCGACGACGGCATCCAGTTCGGCCTTCCTCGGTCGGCCATCGAGGCTGAGGCCCGCGGCGACGTTGTCGTAGATCGACATCGTCGGGAATGGCGTCGGCTTCTGGAAGACCATGCCGATCCGGCGCCGGAGCTGCATCGGGCTCACCCGCGTGCCGTAGATGTCCTCCCCGTCCAGCATCACCTGGCCGGTGATCCGGCCTCCTTCGGTGAGCTCGTGCATCCGGTTGAGGGTCCGGAGATAGGTCGACTTGCCGCAGCCCGACGGCCCGATGAGCGCATTGACGGTGTTCGCACGGAACTCGAGGGAGACATCCTTCACCGCCGTGAAGCTCCCATACATCGCGCTCAGGCCCTGCGTCGAGAGACGCACGGCCGATTCAGCCATTCAGCCCGAACCTCCGGCGGGTGGCGACACGCGCCAGCACGCTGAGCACGAGCACGACCAGGATCAGGACGAGCGCGGATGCCCACGCATACTGGTGCCATTCCTCGTAGGGGCCGGTCG
>JBGATI010000020.1:0-104619 GCA_044229245.1 Gemmatimonadales bacterium
GGGATGACAATGCCGGGCCCCATCGGGCCCGGCATTGTCATTCGACTCTCACCCGCTCGATCCGGCGAGTCCGGCTCGGGGCGTTGTAGATCACGAGCTCGATGATGCCATGGTGGCCGGCGCTCCGGATGGCCGACTGGAGCGCGGCGGGCGTCATGACCGTCTGACCCTCGACCGAGACGATCAGGTCGGGACCGCCGTTGTCAGGCGAGGCGAGCTGATCGGCGCACGGCCCCGACGGATCGACGTCGGTGACCACCAGGCCGCGCACCCCTCCCTCTTCACCCTTCTGCACCGTGATGCCAAGGTCGGCGATGCTGGCGCGGCCGGTATTGTCATCCTCCGGCCCCGCTGACACACGCTCCGCGACCGGGGTCTCCGCGGCGGGTGCCTCCTGCAGCCGGACGTTCACCGTCCGGTGCACGCCGCCCTTCCGCGCCACCTCAACGGTCACTTCCGAGCCCGGCTTCCGGAAGGCAATCGACTGCTGCACCTGGCCGACGTAGTCGACCGGCTTGCCGTCAATGGCGATGATGACGTCGCCCTGCTCCAGACCCGCCCTGCGCGCAGGGGAGTCGGCCTCGCCGAGATCCTCGACGACCACACCGCGCACCTCCTTGAGGCCCACATACGCCGCGTCGGTCTCGGAGGCATCCTTCACGCGGATGCCGAGCGCGGAGCGGTGCACATGGCCGCCGCTGGCAAGCTGCTCCATGACCTGGTGCACCAGATTCACCGGGATGGCGAATCCATAGCCGGTGTAGTAGCCGGTCTCGCTGGCGATGGCGCTGTTGATGCCGATGACCTCGCCCTGCAGGTTGACCAGCGGGCCGCCGGAGTTGCCGGGGTTGATGGCCGCATCGGTCTGGATGAAGTCCTGGATGCTCCGTTCGCTCTGGTTGGGAAGCTGCAGCGTGCGGCCCTTCGCACTGATGATGCCCGAGGTGACCGTGAACGAAAGGTTCTCGCCCAGCGGATTGCCCACGGCCAGCACCCACTCGCCGACGCGAGTGTCGTCGCTGTTCCCCAGCACGGCGGGGGTGAGGCCGGAGGCGTCTATGTGAATCAGCGCCACGTCGGTGGTCGGATCGGTGCCCAGGACCTTCGCGGTGAACTGACGATGGTCGAGCAGGCGGACGGTGACACGATCCGCGTCCTCCACGACGTGCGCGTTGGTCAGGATGTCTCCGTCCGCGGAGACGATGAACCCGGAGCCGGAGGCGCGGGAGACTTCGGGTTTGTCAGGCGCGCCCGGCATGCCGCGGAAGAAGGGCGCGAACTCCCTGGGGATCTCGGGGCGGACGATGCGCGTCCCCTTGCGGGTGCTTTCGATGTAGACGACGCTCGGCTTCACCCGGTCGGCGATGGCGGCGAAGCCGTCGCTCAGGGCCGTGAGTGAGGCGGTGCCGGGGGTGGCCACCGGACCTGGGACGGCGAGCGGCTGCGCCGCGGAATGGCGGGGAAGATTGAAGACGCCAGCCACCAGCAGACCGGCGGCAAACGAGACGCCCACGAGCGCGGTGACGGCGCGCGGCCAGGCGGAACGGGTCATCACGGCCTCCGAAGCGGGGGGCGCCGCCGGGTCAAACTGTCGTGACGGGGGTCAGCTTGACCGACACAATGTCACGGCGACGCGCAACACCGGTGCGATCTCGCGGAGTTACGGGATGCGCGAGCACCGGCGGCAGGGATCAAGGCATCAGGTGTGCCAGAGTAGTTCCGGGTGCCGAGTGCTTCGTACTTGGTGCTCAGTGCGCGGGAGGCACTGGGAATGCGCCAGCAGGAGGTCCGAAGCGGAGGGGGCTAGCGGGGGCGCTCGATCAGGTACTGCGCGACCATCTGTTCGAGGTTGCCGAGCGCGGCATCGTAGTGGAGTGCCGTCCGCAGGAATGCGAATCCGCACTTCTCGAGCACCCGCCGGGAGGCGGTGTTGCGTTCGAGCGCATGGGCGCGGACCTGATCGAGCAGCAGATTCTGGAAGGCGAACTCGAGCAGCAGCTTCACGCCGGCCGTCGCGTAGCCCCGTCCCCAGTACGGAGCCCCGATCCAGTAGCCGAGCTCCGGGGGATCCTCACCACCGATCCCCTCGATGCCGCAGACCCCGGCGAGCTCATCCCGGTCGGTGATCGCGAAGGTCCAGGCGGTGCCCCGTTGTCGGGCGTCGATCTGGGCCGCGATGAAGTCGCGGGCGCCATGCTCGGGGTAGGGATGGGGGATGCGGGTGGTTGCCGCGATCCTGGCATCGGAGGCGAGGCGCTGGATCGCTTCCGCCATCTCCGGGGCGAGGAGGCGGAGGGCGACCTGGGGTGCGGGCATCGTGCGATGCCGGCTACGGGATGGTGACCTTCGTGATCCGGCCCGCGGGGCCGACCAGCCACCCAGCCTGCCGATTCGCGAAGGCCGCACTCCAGTAGTTCAGCGTATCGAGCGCGATCCAGCTCCTGCCCTCGTCCTTCGAAAGACTCGCGCCGCCGGGGCCGACGGCGACGACGGTGGTGGCGGCACCCGGCACGTAGGCCACGCCGAAGACCGCACCGGTGAAGGTGGGGCGGCCGCCGAGGGTCCAGGTGCGACCGCCATCGTGGGTCATGATGACATTGTCGGTGACGCTCTTCGCGCTTCCGATGTCACCCCCCGCAGCGACGCCGTCTGTCGCGCTCCGAAACGCGATCGTGGTGTGCCCGGTCGTGTTGGTCCCCTGGACGATCGGCGTATCGAACTTCTGCCAGGTGTCGCCCCGGTCGGGCGTGTAGTAGACATGGGAGGCGGTGCCGGCCCCGGTGGCGACCCACGCCTTGCGCCCCTCCGCGGCGACGACACAGGTCCCGCTGGCGGCGAAGGCGCCCTCCCCCTGGGTGGCCCCATCGAGGTAGTGCGGGCGCCACGTGAGTCCACTATCGGCGGTCACGACGTACGGGAAGCGGCCCCCGACGTTGTCGCTCCACGCGATGCCGCTCTTCCGGTCCCAGAAGGCGAAGCAGTCGAAGAAGGCCGTGGTGTCGCGATTGATGAACTGCAGCTGCCAGTTCTGGCCGCCGTCGACGGTGCGGTAGATCCGGGAGGCCGGGCCGTTACCAGAGCTGAGCAGGAACGCGGTCTGGGCATCGAAGCCCTGCACGTCACGGAATTCGAGACTGTCCGCGCCGGCGACCGTGCCCGTCCGCCAGCTCTTGCCGCCGTTGACCGTGATGGCGAAGGTGCCGCCCGTCCCGCTCGCCCAGACGATGTTCTCGCTGACCGCGCTCACCGCCTGCAGCCGATGCGTGGTACCCGAGACCTGGTCCTGGAGCACGATGCCGCCCGGCCCCGAGCGGGCCGGCGGCAGTTCGGCCGGCGGCGGTTCCTTGATCTTCGGGACGCTGTAGGGGGCGCAGGCGGCGAGCAGGGCGGCGAAGGCCGCGAAGGGGAAGAGTCGCATGCCGTAAGATAGTTCAGCGCTTGAGGGCGGCGAGGGCCGCGGTCTCCCGCACGAAGAGGTCACGGACCTGGTGCGCGAGCTCCCCCCGGAGCGCCGCCGCCTCCGCCGCGGGCATGGGGAACTTCTTCTTCGCGTCGGCGGCGAGCCGGTCGAGCCGCTCCCAGCAGGCGCGGATCTCCCTGGGCGGACCGCCCTGCTGCGCCAGTGCTGCCTTCCGGTCGAGCAGCTCGCGGGCCTCGCGGCAGGCGGGGTATTTGTCAGGCAGCGCGGCCATCGCGGCGCCGCTCCAGCGCTGCGCGAGATCCGCATAGGCCTCGGCCGCCTTCGGCAGGCCGGCCTCGCGGAGCCCGTCGGCGAAGAGGGCACGACAGAGCCCACCGCCGGTGAAATAGTTGGCGATGCAGTCGTGGAAGGAGGTCAGGGCGGTCCACATCCGCCCGCCGGGCGGAAACATCTGGGCCCAGCTTTCCTTGTTGGTGCCCGCCATCCGGTCGGCGAGCTCCTCGAAGGCATCGAGCCGGAAGTTGGCCATCTTCGCCTTGGTCAGTGCGCTCACGCACGTGGCAAGCGCCTCGTCGATCAGCGCCTCCCGCATCGGCGGCTTCCCGGTACTCTTCGCGCGCTCGAGCCAGAGCAGCCGATTGCGCTGCTTGGCGATGCGCTGCCGCGCGATGCCGAGATCGCGGAGCGAGATGCGGACCGGTTCGGGTGCGAGGTCGCCGATGAGGGCGTCGTCCCCATGGATTCCGTAGATGGTGACGACATGGTAGCCGCCGCCGGAGAGCCGCGCCGGTGCGGCACGATGCGGAAGGTGGGCGAGGTCCACCCACGCGATGACCGGATGGCCCTCGTCCAGGGCGGCGCGCAACTGCTCCTCCCCGATTTTCGTGGAGGTCGACTCCTTGATGACGGCGCGGAAGCCGAGTCGCTTGGCGGCGGCGGTCAGATAGACCTGGTCGTCGGCCCAGAGATGCCGACCGGCGAGGAAGAGACTCGCCTGGTCTTCCTTCTCGTACAGGAACGCGAAGACACCTGCGCCGATGCCGCCGGCGAGCACGAAGAGGAGCGGCTCGGAATACTCGACACCGGCCTGTTGCAGCAGAATCCGCAGCGCGGTGGTCGCGGGAACGCGGCCCGGGAGATGATCGGTCATGGCGGGAGAGGATATGGCCCGGAGGAAGGGAGCGCTAGGCGCCCTGTTGTGGGCTTCGTCGATCCAGTTCTTCGTCGCGCAGGTGATCGTGGCCCTCGGATGGGACACGCCGTACCGCCTCACGGCGCGCTACATCAGCGACCTGGGCAACACGGCCTGTGCGCCCTATCCGGTCGGATCGGACACCTTCGTCTGCTCCCCGTGGCACGCCGGCATGAACGCCTCGTTCATCGTGCTTGGTGTGACGATGGCCGTTGGCGCGGTATTGCTGGCGGGCGCCTTCCGTGCGGGGTGGCTCAGGGCGACGGGACTGTTGCTCATCGTCCTTGCCGGCGCGGGCGTTCTGGTCGTCGGACTCTTTCCCGAGAATGAGAACATCGCCGCGCATACGCTGGGCGCCGGGCTCAACTTCGTCTGCGGCAATCTGGGCATGCTCGCGCTCGGCCTCGCGGGTACCGGCAGTTCGCGACTGGACCGGGTCTCCCAGGCGATGGGGGGCCTCGGACTGGCCGGCACGATCCTCTTCGTCGAGGGCGCATTCCTGGGACTGGGGCAGGGCGGCATGGAGCGGGTGGCAGCGTATCCGCTCACGCTCTGGCTGACCGGAGCGGGGCTGTACTTCCTCCGAATCGGGACACCGGCCAGCGGGAACCCGGATCGGGTCGCTCCCTCGCACGGGGCCTGAATGGGGCTCTTGCGGAGGCCTTCTCGCCGTGGAGATTGCCACGCAGGTTAGGCGCAGGCGACCGGAAATCTGGAGGATCGGGTGGGAGTACGAGAGCTGCTCGCCGGCCTCAAGCCAGAGGCGGCCGAATTTCATTGGGAGGCCTGCTGCTTCTGTGGCCGGGAGATCCGGAACAGCGCGAGCGAGCCGTGCCGAGTGTGGCTGCAGCGGCCGGGAGAGGGTCGGGAGCGGACGATGCTCGAGTATTTCTGCCATGAGCGATGCTTCACGGCCCGGCTCGCCAGTCCGCAGATGCGCATCATCGTCACGGAGCCGGAACTCGCCGACGGCGTGATCATCAACGCCAATCAGCTCGCCGCGGACGACGTGGCGCAGCGCCGGGTGCGCTGTCCCGGATGCGATGACAAGGTGTTCCAGTCGTGGCCAGAGGGATGGGACGGCCATGCCGCGCACAGGTGCGCCGGCCTCGTCGCGGTGAGTGAAGCGGAACGAAAGGTCGAGTTCAAGCGACGGTTTGCCCACCTGTTCCGGTAGCGCCCGCGGGATGCCCTGTCCGACGTGACGATCTGGAACAAGCCGGCGTCGTTTGCGTAATGGAAGCGCGCGACCCGCGTCAATTTCAAGCGGCGCACAGCTTCATCCGGAGGGATACCGATGGCAGGCCAGGGCTCCAGCGGCAACGTGATCGCCGCGCTCGCCAGCTTCTTCATTCCCGGCCTGGGTCAGCTGCTCCAGGGACGGCTGTTCAAGGCCGCCATCATGTTCGTGCTGGCAGGGATACTCTGGTGGTTTCTGCTCGGCTGGCTGATCCACCTCTGGTCGATTCTCGACGCGGCGATGTGGAAGCCGTCCTCGGATTGAGAGCGCAACCCGCATGATCCCCATTGCCGGAGCCATCGCCTCGGCGGTGCTCGCGGGGATCGGGGTCCTGCATATCGTGTGGGCCTTCGGTGCCAGGCCGCTTTCGTCCGGCGCCATCCCCACCCGAGCGGACGGCTCACCCCTCTTCGCGCCGGGAACGGGTGTGACGCTCGGCGTAGCCGCGTTGCTGCTCGTGGCCGCGTTCCTGGTGCTCGAACGGAGTGGGCTCGGCCCCGGCCTCCTGCCCGGGCCGTGGCCCGAGCTGGGCTCGGCGGGCGTGGCGGGAGTGCTGCTGCTCCGCGGTATTGGCGAATTCCGCTATGTGGGGCTCTTCAAGCGCGAGCGCACGACGGCCTTCGCGCGGCTCGATACCCTGCTGTTCACGCCGCTGGTCCTGACACTCGCCACGCTTTCCGCCGTCGTCGCCCGCTGGGGGAAGTGACGGCCGCCGTACGCCTTCGATCCCGGGGGTGAGTGCACGCGCCGCCACCCGCCAGCGTCCCCCGCCTGTCCACGATACCCCCAACCCCTCTTACCCCTCGACTCATGCGCATCAATACGGCTGCCGCGGCGACGCTCCTCGGCGGTTTCCTCCTGACTGTCGGTGCGGCCCCTGCGCCTCGCGGCGGCGGCGCCACGATCAAGGTGGACATCGCGACACTCCATGCCGCCGCACTGACCCGGGCACGTGCCTCCGGCGATGCGTCCGATGGCGCCTACCTGCTCGTTTCGATTGTGGGCCCGGGTGCCGCCAGCGAGAGCGTGCATCTCCCGGATGGTGCGCACGTGACGCTGGAACAGAACCAGGCCGTCGCCCCCATGAAGCTGAGCAGCTTCACCCTGGAGCCTGGAGACAGCGTCCGGGTGCTTGTCTCGATCCTGGAGTCGGACCAGCTTGCGCTGCCTGAGGAGTTGCAGGCGGCCGTCGCGACGACCGCCGCCATGGGACAGAGCCGGGCGAGGCCGAGCGCGGACCTGGTCACCACGGCGCTGGCCCCGCTCACGGCGCGCGAGGCGCACTGGATCGGTTCGGCGTCGCTGCTGCTGATCAATGACGGTGGCACGGCGCGCTGGCGAGGCGTCGACTGCGTGAAGAGCTGTGCGGTCCTGCAGCCGGTCACCGAGGCTTCGCTCGCGGCGAATGCCCCCAGACCGGCGGCGGCTGTCGTCGAACTGTCGGGCGGCTCCGGCACGTACCACCTGCAGGTGACGATGCAGCGGACCTCCTGACCGAGGAGACCGCCCCCCGCCCGATTTCCTGCGCCGGACCTCGGAATTCGGGCGGGGCCGCTTGCCTGATCTCGAGGCCCGGAGCAAGTTAGGCGAGTCCGCAGCACAGTGGCGGGACTCTCCCCGCAGGCGCCGGTACATTCCACCCGGAGGCGGTATCTCCGACGTCGCGCAGCTCCTCACCGCGCTGCGGTTCGCCGCCCGCAAGCACCGCACCCAGCGGCGCAAGGATGTGGACGCCTCCCCGTATATCAATCATCCCATCGAGGTCGCCACGGTCCTCGCTACCAGGGGACGCATTCGCGACCTCCCGACGCTGCTGGCGGCGGTCCTCCACGATACGCTGGAAGACACCGAGACCACGCTCGAGGAGCTGGAACAGACCTTCGGGCCCGAGGTGCGTGCGCTGGTGGTCGAGGTGAGCGACGACAAGCGGCTGCCGAAGGCGGAGCGGCGGCGGCGACAGGTGGAGCACGCCCCGCTCAAGTCCACGAAGGCCAAGATCATCAAGCTCGGGGACAAGATCGCGAATGTCCTCGACATCACCCTCGCTCCGCCCGCGGACTGGAGCATCGGGCGCCGCCGGGAATTTCTCGACTGGACCGAGCAGGTGGTGAAGGGCTGCCGCGGGACCAACGCGGAACTCGAACGGTACTACGACGAGGTGCTCTGGGAGGGCCGGCTCGCGCTTGAGGCCTGACCGAGACGTCCGCACGGTCGCCGACTATCTTGCCGCATGACCGTGATTGCCGGCGCGGGTCGCGCAGCCACCATCACCGCCGAACACCCGATCTGGGCCGAGCCGGACCCGGCGCTGGCCGCGGCCGGTATCGAGGGTGAATTCGTCGTCGCGCGGGTACGGGTATTCGCGATGGCGCTGCTGCTGATCGCCCCCACCTGGAACATCCTGCACGATCCCGCCGAGCCGATCTACGTCACCGGATTCGTCGTCACGCTCGCCGCCGCCCTCGCGTCGGTTGCGATCTGGGCCTGGCTGCGGCGGGGCCGGTGGCGTCCGTGGATCGGGCTCGCGTCGAGCGCATTCGATGTCTCGATGGTGAGCCTCGCCCTCGTCAGCTTCCTGATCGTCGGGTCGCCGCTGATCGCGCTGAATTCGAAGGTCACCTTCGAGATGTACTTCCTGGCGGTGCTCGCGACGAGTCTCCGCTACGATGCCCGGATCTGCATCGTCGTGGGGGTACTGGCCCTCCTCGAGTACGCGGGTCTCTGGGCATACGCCGCCACCCATTACGCCCTCGGCGATCCGGTCTACGTTCCCGCCGCCGGCCCCTATTCGCCGGTGGATCTGTCCACGCGGCTGATCCTGCTCGGCGTCGCGACCATCCTCGCGGTCACCATCGTGCGCCGGGCCCAGCGGCTGCTCTATCTCGCCGCCCGCGACGGCCTCACCGGTCTCTTCAACCGGGGCCACTTCGACCGGGCGCTCGGGGCCGCGATGGACAGCGCGGCACGTACCGGGCAGCCGCTCTCGCTCGCGCTGCTCGACATCGATCACTTCAAGCAGATCAACGACGCGCACGGCCACGCCCTGGGCGACCGGGTGCTGTGCGAGGTCGCCCGGCGCCTCAGTGGCGCGATGCGCCGGACCGACCTCGTGGCCCGTTACGGTGGCGAGGAATTCGTGATCCTGCTGCCCGGCACCGACCGCGAGGCGGCGCTCGGCCGGATCGAACTGCTCCGCCGGGCGACGGCGGAGCAGCCGATCGATATCGGTGACGGCCGGACCCTCACGATCAACTTCAGCGCGGGCATCGCGGGGATGCCGGCCGATGCCGAGGCAACGGCCCCGAAGGCGCTGGTGAACTGTGCCGACGCGCGCCTCTTCGCCGCCAAGCGCGCCGGCCGCGGCCGGTGTTTCGGGTTCACCACCGAGGACGCGCTCGCCAGTTAGGTTAGCGCAGGATGTAGGGGATCGGCGCGTACCAGCCGCCGATGCCGTTCTCGATGCTGAATCGGTACGATCCATCCGGCTGCCGCTCCGCGCGCCATGGCAGCGTCCCGCTCACATCCCGCGTCACCCGCCCGTTCGACTTCATCACCTGCCGGAAGCTCGACTGCCCCGAGACCCGCTCGACCGTGCCGGTCCCGCTCGACAGCGTGTAGGTGAACTCCACTTCGTCCAGCACCTGGATCCCACGGTTGTACGAGCTCATATGGAAGCGGAGCTGCTCGTTCACCGTCGCCCGGCCCGTTGCGTCGATCTCGAGACTCACCGGGGTCGACTCGAACGTGGCGGTGAAATTGGCGCGATCGTACCCCGCGATCTTGTCCGCCACGATCTGCTGATCGAGGCCACCATTGACCGAGACCAGCAGACCGGTCGGCTGTGGCCGGTCCGGTGGCGGACGCTGTCCGTCGGGCGGAGGCGGCCCCGGCTGGGTATCCGGGGGCACGGGGGCCTGCTGGCCGCAGCCGTAGAAGTTGCGCCCGTAGCGGGAGAGGATGGTCATGGCCATGTCCCCCTCGCGCCAGGTCGCGAACGGGCCGCCGTACGTGGGGTCGGGCCGCCAACCCTGGCGCCACGCGAAGGACGTCGCCCCGCAGCCGCCCGCGCCGATGCTCACCATCCGGCTCGCATCCCGGACGCTCGCGTCACCCAGATGGAACTCGAAGCACCGCGGCGGTCCCGGGTCCGGCTGGGACAGATCGGGACGGCGCAGGATGCAGTAGCCCGCCGTCGGCGGGGCATCGATCCGTCCGGGGAGAATGGCGCAGTCGGTCGCGATTGCCCGCTGGGTGATCGTCCACAGGCTGTCGGCGTCCGCCTCCATCGAGTCGACGAACTGCGCCGGAGCGGCGATCATCCGCGAGAGCCGCCCGTAGGGATTCGCCCCGTCGATGTTGGCGTGGTTGGGAGCGACCTCGTACTGATCGAGTGCGGCGACCGCAGTCCGGAGATAGCTCCGGGCATCCTCGACGAGGGCGGTCCAGTCCTGCCGGCCCTGATCGCGGCGGCTACGCGCCAGCCGGAGCGTCTGGGTGCTGTACCCGAAGAGCCACCCGAGCCGGAAGTACCCCACATCGCAGCCCGGTGTCCGGAGCGCAACGCGGTCGGGGGGCATGCCGATCACCCCGGTGCCGAGCTGCTCCGCCCACTGATAGGTCTCGCGGACGAGGGTGGCCACTTCGCGATCGGTGGCGGCAACCCGGGCCGTGCCCTCGAGGCGGCTGGCCTGCATTCTGAGCCATTGCTCATGATCGGGACTCGCCTGCCAGACGGGGTTGATCTCGGAACAGGCCCGGCGCGCGGCGGTGACGTGGTCGGCGGCGCGCCGCAGGTCGGCGATCGCGGCGGCCCGCGCGCCGGGATCGGCTTCGCCAGGGACGATCACATGGTTGAGCAGACTGCTGGCCCAGCCGAGGTTGATGGCAACGTTGTAGATGTGGACGCAGCAGTCTTCCCGCGGCGGGTCCTGCTGTGCATGAAGGATCGTGAGGGGAAACGACAGGGAGAGGAGGACGGATGCGGCTGACCTCAGGCCTCGCATGGCTGCCTCCTTGTGGCAGCGAGACGGAATCAGGGGATTCCGCTGCCATGGAGCTTAGCGAGACGGTGGGTAAGTCGTGGTGAAGGTGCAGTGAAACCGGCTGGCTTGCGGCGGGCCGGGGCGATGCCCAAGTTAGGTGCGTCGGCGGCGTGTTCATTCACGCCGGTCTCTCTCCCCATTCTTCCCCGTTCGTTCATGACACGGCCGCGTTCGTGGGTCTCCGTGGTGCTCGTCGCGCTGGCGCTCGTCCTGGCGCAGCCGCTCGAGGCGCAGTTGAAGCTCGACAAGATGCCCAGGCGGCCGGCGCTGCCGGTCGACAAGGACACCAACAGCGCCGCCGACTACTACTTCTACGGCACCTCGGTGCTCGGGAAGGATGCAGAGAAGGCGGAGGCGGCGTTCTTCTGGTCGCAACGGCTCAACCCCTATCTGGCCGAACCGATCTACGGCGAGTATCTGGCTGCACTGCTCGTTCTGCCGACCGACCTCATCACCGACTACATGCTGGACCGCCCGGGTACGGACAACAAGAAGGACATCCGGCACGCCGATTCGCTCCTCTATGAGGCGCTGGCACGCAATCCGTATGTCGACCGCCGGCTGATGAACGTGCTGCTCGAGGCGTGGCTCTACCGGGCGACTCAGGGGGATGTCACCCTGCTCGAACTGCGCCAGGATTCGCCCCGCTTCAGCGCATTCGTGTCCTACACCTACGGCGAGTACAAGCAGGCGGCCGATCGCTACGCCGAGCTGATGCGGAAGTACGCCGACGACCCCTACCTCCCGCTCACGCGCGCCCTGCCCTTCGTGGCGCTGGGGCAGAACGACAGCGCCATCGCCTCGGTCCAGACCGCACTGACCCGCTACAAGACCCGCGACTCGAAGCGGGCCATGCGCCGATACGTCTCGCACGCCTTCGCCGAGTACAGCCTCGGCGTGCTGTTCGAGCGGGGCCAGCAGGGCGACTCGGCGCAGGCCGCGTACGAACGGGCGCTGCTCGAGGAGGTCACCTTCGCTCCCGCCCACTGGCGATTGTCCCGGCTGCGGATCGCGGCCGGCGACACCGCGAGAGCGATGCAGGAGCTGACCGACGCCGTCGGCCTCGATTCCACCGATGCGGTGTCGCTCTACGAGCTGGGATCCCTCACCCTGGCGGTCGGTCACTCCGACTCCGCCGTGACGCTGCTCAAGAAGTCGATCGCCTACGAGCCGTACTTTCTGCAGCCGCACTTCCTGCTGGGCCGTGTCTACGAGATGAGCGGCTTCAAGGAGGAGGCGATCGCCGAGTACACCACCTTCCTGCGCATCGCCCCCCGCAGCATGCCGAACGAGATGGCCGCCGCCCGCCGCTGGCTCACCGCGCTCGGCGGCACGCCGCCGCCGTAACCGGGTTCGTCTGGCGAGGCCGAGGCGCGCTGGCTAGGTTGAGCGCGGCGATCCCTCGCACCACCCACCCGAGCACGCGGCCCGACGTCCGCGGCCTATGCACATCGATACCCGCCCCGCCGCCCGGCTCACCGTCAGTGACGCGGCGGCCCTCGCCCGCCGGCTCTACGGCCTCTCCACCACGGCCGAGCCCCTCGCGGGGGAATACGATTCCAACTATCACCTGAGCGCCGCCGACGGGCGGGAGTTCGTCCTCAAGGTGATGCACCCCTCGCGCGACCAGGGCTTCATCGACATGCAGTGTCAGGCGCTCCGGCTGCTCGCGGAGCGTGCGCCCGCGCTCTCGCTGCCGCGCGTCGTCCCGGCCCTCGACGACACGCTCGTCGTGCCGGTCATCGATGCCGATGGCGTCGCCCGTCTGGTCTGGCTGCTGAGCTATCTGCCGGGCCGGCCGATGGCACTGGTCCGCCCGCACAGTCCAGCGCTGCTGGGGAGTCTGGGCACCCTGCTCGGCCAGCTCGATGCCGCGCTGCTCGACTTCCGGCACCCGGCGACGGAGCGCGAGCTCAAGTGGGATCTGGCAAGCGCGGGCTGGGTACGTGCGTATGTGCGACACGTGCAGGACCCCGCCCGCCGCGCGCTGGTGGAACGCTGCCTCGCGCGGTTTGAGCGCGAAGTCGTTCCCGCGCTCGCCGAGCTTCGGCAGAGCGTCGTCCACAATGACGCGAACGACTACAACGTCCTGGCCGGCGGCCCGCGCGGTTCGCTGCCGCTGGTGACGGGGTTGATCGACTTCGGCGACATGGTGAAGACGATCACCATCGCGGAACTCGGCATCGCCGCGGCTTACGCCGCGCTCGACCAGCCCGATCCGCTTGCCGCCATCGCCTGCGTGGCGCAGGGATACGACCGTGCGCTGCCACTCACCGATCGCGAACTCGGTCTGCTGCACCTGCTGGTGATGACGCGGCTGATGGTGAGCGTGGTGAACTCGGCCTACCGCCAGACGATCGTCCCCGACGACCCATACGTCACCATCACCGAGCGCCCCGCCTGGGTGGCGCTCGAACGGCTCGAGGCGCTCTCCCCCGCCCTCGCCGAATACACGCTGCGTGCGGCGTGCGGCCGGGAGCCGGTGCCGGCCACGCCCGGGATCGCCGCCTGGCTCCGGTCGCAGTGTGCGGGCGCGGCTGCCGTCCTCGATGCCGATGTGCGGACAGCCCCGGTCCAGGTCTTCGATCTGAGCGTCGGCAGCCTCTTCCTTGGCGCGGACCCGGCGGCGCTCGAGGCGGGGCGGCTCACCCGCGCGATCGATGCCGCGATGATCGAGTCCGGCGCGCTCGTCGGCGTCGGGCGCTACGACGAGGTCCGGCCGATCTACAGTGCACCCCAATTCGGCGGGGGGGGCGATCCGCTCGCCGAGCGGCGCACGGTGCATCTGGGCATCGATCTGTTCGCGTCGGCCGGCAGTGCGGTCTACGCACCGCTCGCGGGGACCGTCGCGATCCTGGCGAACAACGACCGGCCGCAGGACTACGGCCCGCTCATCGTGCTGCGCCACGAAACCGATGCGGGTGTCCCGTTCTACTCGCTCTTCGGCCACCTGAGCGCGACCTCACTGTCAGGGCGCCGCGTGGGCGACACGATCGCCCGAGGCGAGCGCATCGCCACCCTCGGGACCATCGACGAGAACGGCGGCTGGCCGCCGCATCTGCATTTTCAGCTCATCACCGATCTCGTGGACCTGGACGCCGACTTTCCCGGCGTGGCCCCGGCGAGCCAGCGGCGTCTGTGGACCTCGCTCTCGCCCGATCCCAATCTGCTGCTCGGCATTCCCGCCGAACGATTCCCGGGGCGGACCCCGTCTCTCGAGGAGACGCTCGCCGCACGGAAGTCGCTCCTGGTCGGCAGTCTCAGCATCAGCTACCGCGAGCCGCTCAAGATCGTGCGCGGCTGGCGCCAGTACCTGTACGACTCGGAGGGACGTGCCTACCTCGACGTCTTCAACAACGTGCCGCTGGTCGGACACACCCATCCCCGGGTGGTGCGCGCGATCCAGGAGCAGGTGGCCCTCCTCAATACCAACACCCGGTACCTGCACGACAACATCACCCGCTACGCCGAGCGGCTGACGGCGCTGATGCCTGCGCCGCTCCGGGTGGCGTTCTTCCTCAACTCGGCCAGTGAGGCGAACGAGCTGGCCGTTCGGCTGGCGCGGGCGCACACCAGGCGCACCGGGATGATCGTGCTGGAGCATGCCTATCACGGCAACACGAACACCCTCGTGGACATCAGCCCCTACAAGTTCGATGGCAAGGGTGGCACGGGACGGAAGCCGTGGGTGCACGTCGCCCCGATCCCGGACGACTATCGCGGAGCTTTCCGACGGTCGGACCCTGAAGCCGGCCGGAAGTACGCCGAGCCGGTCGCGGCGATTCTCGCCGGAGAGCGGGACATCGCCGGCTACATCGCGGAGACGCTGCCGAGTGTGGGCGGGCAGGTGGTGTTGCCCCCGGGATACCTGCGGGAGGTCTATCGTCACGTGCGCGAGGCCGGGGCCGTCTGCATCGCGGACGAGGTCCAGGTCGGCTTCGGCCGCCTGGGCACGCACTTCTGGGGCTTCGAGACCCAGGGCGTCGTGCCTGACATCGTGGTACTCGGCAAGCCGATCGGGAATGGATTCCCGCTCGGGGCCGTGGTGACGACGCGGGCCATCGCCGACTCGTTCACCAATGGGATGGAATTCTTCAGCACCTTCGGCGGCAATCCCGTCGCCTGCGCCGCGGGGATTGCCGTGCTCGATGTGGTCGCTGAGGAGGGGCTGCAGGCCAATGCGCGGGAGGTCGGCGGCCGGATGCTCGCCGACCTCGCCGCTTTGATGGATCGGTTTCCGCTGGTCGGTGACGTGCGCGGCAGCGGGCTGTTCATCGGCGTCGAGCTGGTGCGGGACCGGACCACCCTCGAACCGGCCACGGCCGAGGCCTCCTACGTCGTCAACCGGCTTCGGCAGCGCGGCATCCTGGCGGGCACCGATGGCCCCTACGACAACGTCCTCAAGATCCGGCCGCCGCTCATCTTCTCCCAGGCCGATGCCCGGCTCTTCGTCGAGACTCTGGCTGAGATCCTCGCGGAGGATGCAATCGCACTCTGAGGCGGCGGTCAACAGGGCGCGCTGCGAGGCTGAAGACATCGCCCGGATGGGCGATGAGGGGGTCCGATCCAGGAAATAATGTGGCACGATGACGACAGTGTAAGGAGTGATATTGCCACGACTTACCCGAAAGCCGCAGCCCCTCCTGAGTCGAAGTCGTGTCATTCCCTCCCGCTGGACGAAATCCTTCCGGGGGCACGCCTTTTGCCCATCGGGTTAGTGTAGTATTGGGGAGCTCCTCCCCGATCGCCCTCGTCTCAGGCCTCAACCCGAGTTCGCGACGTGACCTACAACCCCCTGCTGGTGGTCGGCTTCGGCCTCGGCGTCGGCATCCTGGTCGGGATGACGGGCATCGGTGGAGGCGCGCTGATGACGCCGCTGCTGGTCCTCTTCATCGGGACCTCGCCGATCACGGCGGTGGGCACCGACCTCGCCTACGGCGCCATCACCAAGACGGTGGGCGCCTTCAAGCACTGGAAACAGGGCACTGTCGACTTCGTGCTCTCGAGCTGGATGGCGATCGGCTCCGTGCCGGCGGCGGTGGCCGGTGTGTATGTCGTGGGGATCCTCCGCAAGCAGCTTGGCTCACACGCCTTCGACTCGACGATGCTGTACCTGCTCGCCGGCGCGATCGGGTTCACGGGGGCGATGACGCTGGTCCGGGCCATCTTCCTCAAGCAGCTCATCGCGCGCGAGCGCGATACCGTGCAGATGCGGGCGAAGCACAAGATCGCCGCGGTTCTGCTCGGGCTCTCGGTCGGTTTCGTCCTCGGCATCACCTCGGCCGGCAGCGGATCGCTCATCGCGCTCGGCCTGATCATGATCTTCCGGCTGACTCCGCACCGGGTCGTCGGCACCGACGTCTTCCACGCCGCCATCCTGCTGTGGGCCGGCGCCATCGCCCACGTCGTGGCCGGCAACGTCGACTACGTGCTCGCCGGCACGATTCTGATCGGTTCGGTGCCGGGCGTCTGGATCGGCAGCCACATGTCGATCCGCCTCCCCGCCGGTACCCTGCGCACCGTTCTCGGCGTCGTGCTGATCGGTGCCGCGCTGGGCCTGGGATCGAAGGCGGGGCTCCCGATCCCGCCACTCGCGATCGCGCTGGTCCCGGCGATCCTCGCCGTCATCGTGCTCTGGGAGCGCTTCCGCAACCGGGTCCAGCGTTCCGATGCCGACACCGTCGCGCAGGAGCCCGTGGCGAAGGCGCTCGCGACCAAAGCCCCCGCCGCGTAGCAGGAGATTCTGCTCCCGCATCGCCGGCCGCACGCGTGCCGTCGGGCGCCCCATCGCTCCACTGCGCGGTGGGGCGTTTTATTTTCGTGGCGGTTGGGTGGCCAGGGACCACGGGGCAGCTTGCGACGCCCGGGTGTGTGAGGCACCTTAGGAGATCCGCCTCACAGGTGCACGCATGTCCCGACCGGGTCACGGCCTCCTTCCCGTCCTTCTCGCACTGCTGCTCGTCGCGCCGGGAGGGCTCCAGTCGCAGGCACCACCCAAGGGGGCGCCCCCGCGTCCGAAGCTGGAGGCGAGCCGGGACACCAACAGTGCCATGTCGTACTTCTATTACGGCTCCGCGATCCTGGACAAGTCGCCGGATCGCGCGGCGGCCGCGTTCTACTGGGCGGCCCGGCTCGACCCGTACTGGGCCGACCCGCTGTATGGCGAATTCATCGCCTCGCTGCTCGGGCAGAGTTCGCACATCATCGCCGGCTACCTGGTCCGGCGGGAAAAGACCCTGCGCGATGCGACGGTCCGCCACATCGACTCCCTCGCCTACCTCGCACTCATCCGGAATCCCTTCGTCGACCGCCGTTTCGACGGAGTCCTGCTCGAGACCTGGCTGCATCGCGAGACCCAGGGCCAGGTCACCCTGCATGACCTGCGCGCGAACAGCGCCCGCTTCGCGGGGTGGCTCGAGTACACCTACGGTCACTTTCCGGACGCCGCACGGGAGTATGCGACGGCGCTGAAGGAGAATCCCGCCGACCCCACGCTGCAGCTTCAGCGGGTGCTGCCCTTCGTCGCCATGGGACTCAACGACAGCGCGCTCGCGGCGGTGCGGGCGGCGCTGGCGAGTTACCGCGGCACCGACACGACCAGGGCGCTCCGCATGTACGAGTCCCACGCCTTTGCCGAATACAGCCTCGGAGTGCTGTTCGAGCGCGCCGACCAGCCCGACTCCGCCGCGGCGGCTTACGAGCGGTCGCTGCTCGACGACGTCACCTTTCACCCCGCGCATCGGAAGCTCGCCCGGCTTCGGCTGGCGGCTGGCGATAGCACCCGGGCCATGCGCGAGTACGCCGATGCGATCGCGCTCGGTCCTGGCGACGCGGTGACGCTCTATGAGTACGGGGTGCTGTCGATGGCGGTGGGGCGGGCCGATTCGGCCGCCCTGCTCCTTCAGCGGGCGACCGTCGCCGAGCCGTTCTTCGCGAAGCCCCACTCGGCGCTGGGGCTGCTGTATGAAAGCAGTGGATTTCTTCAGGAAGCGGCGGAGGAATATGGTAGCTTTCTCCGACTGGCTCCCCGGTCGATGTCTGCGGAAATTGATGGGGTGCGTCGGCGACTGGCTGGCCTCAGCGCCAGCACGTCTCCTCCCTGATGAGGCAACGAGGTGACCACCATGCATGCGTATCACCGCGCTCATTCCGTGGTCCACTTTCTCCCGCTGCTCATCACTGCCGGGTTCCTGCTGGGTGCGGGATGCAGCGACTCGACGGCGCCTTCGCTCAAGGTCGGGACCTTCAACCTGAAGCTGACCGCCGGCTCCATGAGCTACCGGCTCGGGGGCGATTCCGCGATCTGGGTCACGAGCGGCCTCAATGTCTTCAGCGCGCGATTCGTCACCGACACTGTCGTGCCGGGAATCCCCACTCCTTTCACATTCTTCATCGGACTCGGAGATTCCTCGCTGGCCTTCGCCGCGCTTCCTCCAGGCAACTACCACGTCTCGCCTTCGGACAGTACGCTGCCGGCGGTGGCGCTGCTGGGCAGCGGCTTCCAGGCGCTCGGCGACAGCGGGCAGGTTGTCGTCACCATTCCCCGGTCGGCGCACCTCTTCGAGGGTCGAGTCGACGTCTGGATGCACGACACCACCAGCGCCTCGCCGACGGTCTACCATGTGACCGGCCTGTTCTCCGCGGTGCCGTACCATTGAGCCGTGATCCGCGGTGCATCCTTCGCCGCCATCCCTCCATCCGAGGAGTGCCATGAGGCGCGCTTCGTGCTTCCTGCTGGCCGGCGCATTGCTCGGCGCTCGGCCCCTTTCGGCCCAGGCGACCCCGGAAGCGGCGGCGGCCGCGTTCGGCCAGGCGATTCAGGCCAGCGATTGGGCGGGAGCGGTACGTCTGATGCACCCCGACGCGCTGCGCCAGATGCGGCAGTTTCTGGAGCCGCTGCTCGCTCTCGACGATGCCGCCGAGGTGCGCCAGCAGCTGTTCGGGGCGGCTTCCGCGGCCGAGTTTGCGGCCACGCCGGACACCGTGGTGTTCGCGCACTTCTTTGCGGCGGCGCTCAACCAGCAGGAGGGGCTGGCCGAGGCGATGCGGACCGCCACCGTCACTCCCCTGGGGCACATCGACCAGCCCGGTGATACGGTGCTCGTGGTGACGCGCGTCAACATCAGTATGAGCGGCATCTCGTTCAGCTCATTCGACGTGATGCCCTTTCTGCGGTATCAGGGGAGCTTCCGCGGGCTGTTCAAGGCCGATCTGACCAACTTCGCGAACATGCTGCAGGCCAGATTCGGCAAGCGTTCCTGATCGCCGCGGCCCCCGACGTGGTGATCACCTCAACCGTCTGATTACGATTCACCGCCATGACCATGGATCCGAACGCCATCTCCGAGTGGGAGATCATCTCGACCCGCGTCTTCGACGTGCCGCGCAGTCTGATGTACCAGGCCTGGAGCGATCCGGTGCACCTCGCCCGCTGGTGGGGACCGAGGGGGTTCACCAATACCTTCGACGTCTTCGAATTCCGGCCGGGGGGCGAGTGGCGTTCCGTGATGCACAGCCCCGAGGGGAACCACTATCAGCACCTGAGCCGGTTCGTCTATATCGAGCCTCCGGAACGCATCGTCTTCGACCATCGCTCCGGGCCGAACTACCGGGTGACGGTGACGCTGACCGAGCTCGGATCCCAGACCCGGGTCCGGTTCCGGATGCTCTTCGAAACCGAGGATGAATGCGCGACGATGAAGGCGTTCGCCCTCGAGACAAATGAGGAGACCTTCGATCGTCTCGCGGCGGAGCTGAAAACGATGCAGTGAGCGGGAGGGCGCGACGGCGAATCCGCGGACACCGCGACGCCCGGCGTGAAGGGCGGAGCCGGTGAGCCGTCGCTAAGTTGCAGGAGATAACATCGCGCTCCACCTGAATCGGATTCCCCGCTCATGCGCTCAGCAGGAATCGGCACCATTGGAACTCTCGTCTCCTTGATCGCGGTGGCCGCACCGGCAGCCGCACAGTCTCCCGCTGCCGCCGGGGAGCCACCCGCCGACCCCATCCCCGCACATGTGACCCTGGCGTTCGAGTCACGCGCGGTCGGTGAAACGCGAACGATCAATATCTACACGCCGCCTGGCTACGAGACCTCAGGGAAGGCGTATCCGGTGCTCTACATGCCCGACGGGGGGCTGGCCGAGGACTTTCCTCACGTTGTCAACACGATCGATTCGCTGATTGCGCTGCATCGGATCCGGCCGGTGCTCGTGGTGGGGATCGAGAACACCGAGCGCCGCCGCGATCTCACCGGTCCGACCCGCATCGCCTCCGACAGTGCGATTGCGCCCCGGGTGGGTGGCTCCGCCGCCTTTCGCCGGTTCATCCGCGACGAACTGATGCCCGAGATCCGGCACCGGTACCGCTGCACCGACGAAGTGTCGATCGTGGGGGAGTCGCTCGCCGGGTTCTTCATCGTCGAGACCTTCCTGCTCGAGCCGACGATGTTCCGGCGGTATATCGCCCTGAGCCCGAGTCTCTGGTGGGACGCCGGGGCGCTGACCCAGGCGGCCGAACCGCGCGTCCGCGCGCTCGACCGGACGCATCGGACGCTGTTTCTGGCCTCCGCGGACGAAACCCAGATCATCCCGTGGACGTCCGCACTGGCGGCGACGCTCACGGCCGGGGCCCCGCCGAGTCTCCGCTGGTCCTACGAGCCGAGACCCGACCTGCACCACAACACGATCTTTCGCGCCGTGGCCCCCGAGGCCTTTGCCAAAGTACTGAAGTAGCTTCGCCTATCGGAGGGAGTGGCCGTGGATCAACACATTCTTGCGCTGTTCATCCCGATCCTCGCGCTGAGCATCCCCGTCATCGCGCTGGTGTTTCGCGGCCTCAATCGTCAGGCGCAACTGCGGATCGAGGAAACCCGCATCCGCGCCGGGGCGCTCGGCGGGGCGGACGAGGAAGTCGCCGCCCTGCGTGCCGAGGTGGACGATCTGCGGCGCGAACTGAGCGAGGTTCAGGAGCGGGTCGACTTCACCGAGCGGATCCTGAGCAAGCCGCGCGAGACGGAGCGTCCTTCCGGTCCGGGCGCGGCGTAGGCCGCTCGCCGGCACGCCGCGCATCTCGCCCGTGGACCTGCGTCCGCTTCCGCCCCGGACCGGACCCTATCGGCTGCTCGCGGTTCCGGGCAGCCTGCGTGCGGCCTCCTCGAATCATCTCGCACTGCATGTGGCCGCCGCGCTCCTGCCCGCCGCCCTGACGCTGCAAGTCTATGATGGACTCGGTACGCTCCCCCATTTCAATCCCGATCTGGATGACGAGCAGCACCCGCCCGTGCCGGTCCGCGAGTGGCGGCGGGAGATTGCGGCGGCGGACGCCCTCCTCATCTCCAGCCCCGAGTACGCGCATGGAGTGCCCGGTTCGCTCAAGAACGGACTCGACTGGCTGGTGAGCGGCCCCGAATTCCCCAACATCCCGGTGGCCCTGCTCAACGCCAGTCCCCGGGCTACCCACGCGCAGACCGCGCTCGCCGAAACGCTGAGGACGATGTCGGGGGAGATCGTGGACGCCGCGTCGATCGCGGTGCCGATCTCGGGTCGGCCGCTCACGCTCGAGACCGCCCTGGCCGACCCCGAGATCACCGGGCCGCTCCGTGATGCGATGGCGGCCCTGGCCGCGGCCATCGGTCGAGCCCGGGATGCCGGACGCCGGCTGGTGCCGGCGCAGTAGCGGGGCGGTCCGGGCCGGGGCAGATTCCCGCAGACACTTCACCCGTGAGGCGGCATGGATCCCGGATCGCTCGGACCGCTGATTCCCATTGTGGCCATCGCCGCCTGGGGCGCGGTGAAGATCGCGACGGTGCAGGCGAATGCCCGGGCCGTGGGGATCGACCCCAACGTGACCAGACGCCTGGAGGCGATGGAAGACGAGATCGGCACCTTGCGACGTGAGCTGAGCGAGGCGCAGGAACGGATCGACTTCACGGAACGACTGCTCACGCAGAAGCGAACCGAGCGCTTCGATGCCGCGCCATAGCCTGGTGCTGCTCGCCGGATTCCTTGGCGCGAGCCTTTCCGCGCAGGAGCCGCGACCGTGGACTGACCGGGCGCCGCATCAGGTGCGGTTCGTGGAGGTCGAACCGGCGGTGAAGCTCGAACTCCTCGACTTCGGCGGTTCGGGGCCGCCGGTCGTCTTCCTCTCCGGCCTCGGCGACACCGGCCACTCGTTCGACGATTTCGCCCCCAGGCTCACCGACCGCTGGCATGTGTACGCCCTCACGCGCCGCGGCTATGGCGCCTCCAGCCATCCGGAGTCCGGCTACACGATCCGCAGACTCGCCGCCGATGTGCACGCCGTGCTCGACACCCTGCACCTCGTCCGCGCGACGCTGATCGGTCATTCGATCGGGGGCGATGAACTCACCCGGATCGGGTCCACCTGGCCCGAGCGGGTCACGGGCCTGATCTATCTGGATGGCGCGTATGATCGGGTCGACCTCCTGACCCGACTCATCGGCTCCGACTGGCCCGCCGATCCACCGATGACCGCCGCCGATTCGGCTTCACCGGAGGCGGTTCGTGCCTACCTGGCGCAGATCTACGGATTCCGGCTGAACGAAGCGGAGCTTCACCAGTGGTATGTATACGATGCGCGGGGCCGGATGGTCCGACAGACGACGCCCGACTCCATCGGAATGCAGCTCGTGCTGCCGAGCGTGGAGCATCCCGCGTACGCCAGACTGAGGGCGCCGGTGCTGGCCTTCTACAACATGGCGACCTCTCCGGCCGCGATCTTTCCGCGCTACCAGGCGGCGGACTCCGCCTACCGGGCCAGGGCGATGAACGCGTTCCACCGCAGCGCGCAATGGACCGCCGACGAGGAGGCGCGGCTCAGACGGGAGCTCCCTCGGGCTCGGATCATCGAACTGCGGGACTCCAACCACTACGTCTTCGTCGTGAGCGAGGCCGAGGTACTCCGGGAGATTCGTGCTTTTCTGCTTTCGCTGCCTGATGCGCGCTGACGAACCGAGGCCCGTGGAGAAGAGGATGACCGTTCGAGTGGTGACCCGGCTGCTGGTCGTTCTGGGAGCATTGATGGCTGCCGCCTCGGCGTGTGACCCCGGGAGCCTGCAGCACTCCGGGCCGACGATCGGCGCGCTGAGCGCGCTGGCGCTCTACAGCAATGCGGGGCGAAGTCACGAGGACGCGTGCAGCATGAACGCGAGCTGGCCGCTCCCGGGCTGGCCATCAGCCGGCCGGAGCGACACCGTGACGGTGCATTTCACGCGGCAGGTGGTGCTGCCGCCGGCCGCGGCCATCACCCGTGACACGCTCCTCCCCAGCGTCGTCGTGCGGCTCGACCGCCAGGACAGCACGCACCTCACTCTCCGGATCGGGGTGCCGTTCAGCGATACGCTCAGCGGAACGCTCGATCCCTCCACCGGCCAGGTGCTGACCGCGACCTGGGCGTGCCGGGTCGCCTTCCCCTTCGGTCAGGATTCGACGCTGCTGGCACACGGATATCAGGCGGACAGTCTCGGCGCGGGGACGATGACGCTGAACCGCTACGCGCCGGTCGACTAGAGGTGGGGTAATGCCTAACTCTCGAGCTGACGGAGGGCGGCCGCCAGCGCACGGGTGTTGAGCTGCCAGTAGCTGGTCTGTCCCTCCTTCCGTTTTGCCACCAGTCCCGACTCGGTCAGCGCATCGCCGTGATGACAGAGCATCGCGAGGCTGATCCCCGCATGCTCCGCGATCTCGGTCCCGGTGGCTTCGCCGCCGCGGCGGCGGAGATAGTCCACGATCCGGAGCCGGGTGGGTTCACCGAGTGCCTTGAAGACGGAGGCACGCTCTTCCGGAGTCGAGGGGGCGGCTCTGGACATCGGGTTACTCCCGCGACCTGAGGTACTGCTTCGGCAGAGGCACCGGCGCGTTCAGCGCCTGCGCCGCATGAATCGGCCAGTAGGGATCCCGCAGCATCTCGCGCGCGAGAAAGACGAGATCCGCCTCTCCCGAGGCGAGAATCTGTTCCGCCTGCTCGGGGCGGGTGATGCGGCCGACGGTGCCGGTCGCGATGCCGGCTTCGTGCCGGATCCGTGCCGCAAAGGGCACCTGATAGCCGGGTCCGTCGGGGATCTTCGCGCCGGGGACCAGGCCGCCGGTCGAGGTGTCGACCAGATCGGCACCGAGGGCGGCGAGGTCACGCGCGAGGGCTACCGCCTGGTCCGCGTCCCAGCCCCCCTCCATCCAGTCGGTCGCCGAGATCCGCACGAAGAGCGGCAGCTCCGCGGGCCAGGCGGCACGAACGGCCTGCAGCACCTCGCGCAGGAGCCGGGTGCGATTGGCGAAGCTCCCGCCGTAGCCGTCGGTGCGCCGGTTGCTGAGCGGCGAGAGGAATTCGTGAATGAGGTAGCCGTGCGCCGCATGGATCTCGACGATCTGGAAGCCGGCCGCGCGCGCGCGGTGGGTCGCAGCGACGAACGCATCGATCACCCCACGAATCCCGGCGTCATCCAGCGCGACCGGCGCCCGCTCCCCCTCCCGGAACGGCACCGCGCTGGGCGCGACCGTGGTCCAGCCGCCCGCCGCCTCCGCCAGCTGGCGGCCACCCTCCCACGGCTCGGCGCAGCTCGCCTTGCGGCCGGCATGCGCGAGCTGGATGCCCGCGACCGCACCGTTGTCCCGGATCACCCGGACGACCCGGGCGAGTCCCTCGATGTGCGCGTCGCTCCAGATGCCGAGATCACCGGGCGAGATACGGCCCTCGGGAACCACGGCGGTCGCCTCGGTCATGACGATGCCGGCGCCGCCCACGGCGCGGCTGCCGAGGTGGACGACATGCCACTCGCTGGCGAGGCCGTCGATGGAGGAGTACTGGCACATCGGACTGACGACGATCCGGTTGCGGGCGATGATGCTCCGCAAGGTGATTGGCTGGAAGAGCGAGATCGTGGCGGGTGAGGCGACGGCGGTCATGCGAGCCCCTGCGGTGACGGGTCAGGGGGGTAGTTTAATACTTTGACAACTACTTGACAATGTCCGGATCCGGTCGCTCATGGGCTGGTGTGCTCCGCGCGGCCTCGAGCGCACCCTCATGGCAGAGACCGCGCTGGCGGGCATCGTCGTAGCGTGCCTGCGCGTCGCAGAGCAGGCAGTCGAGGAGCGTGCCGAGATGCTCGTCACGGGTGTGCGCTTCCAGCACCCAGAGCCTGGTCGTCAGCGGTGGCTCGTGGCGGACATGCTGGGTATGGCCGCATTCCAGGTCGGCGACCCAGTGCTGCTCCGCATCCTGGTGGAACCCGACGATCCTGCGCTGCATGTCAGTGTACCGTCACGGGAATCCGGAAGACGGTGGGCTTCACGGCGACCTTCGTCACCTCCAGGATCAGCCGTTCCGGCGCCCGCCGCAGGATCTCCACATCCATCGTCTCCCCAGGACCGAAGAGCACCTCGGCCGGCACTTCAACCGTGCGCGATGCGGGGAGGTCGGCGCCGTCCTTGGCGATCGGGCGCCAGGTCTGCAGCGTCGAGTCGCGGAGCAGCCGCACCCTGAGGAGCGTCACGCCGGGAATGCTCACCATGCGCAGCCGGTGGGCGACGCCGGCGCTCAGGCCGTAGCTCAGCGTATCGCGCGCCGTTACGGCCGAAGAAGCTGGCGTCTCGGGGCCGGCATCGGAGAGCATCAGGAGCCGCTCGGAACTGTCGGGCTCGGTGACGCCCGCCGGGAGCACGATCAGTGCACCGAAGAGTCCGCTGCTGAGCTGCCGCATCTCCTCCGCGTGGGTGTGATAGATGTAGGTGCCCGGCCGCGGTGGCGTCATCCGCACCGCAAAGGAATCCCCGGGTGCGAGCATCGGGGCCCGCCGAGCCGGCCCGCCACTCCATCCGCCGATACCGTCGTAGTAGCTCTCCAGCTCGATCCCGTGCCAGTGTACCGCCGTCGTCCGGCGCGTGAGGTTCGTGACCACGATCTCCGTCGGCTCGCGCTGCCGCAGCATGAGTGTCGTGCCGGGGCGCAGCGTGGAATCGGGCGCCGGCGGGGCCGATCCCTCCTGCAGGATGTAGCTCATCGCGGCCGGAGTGCCGCTCGCGTCGTCCCGCTCGGTGACGAAGAGCCGCAGCCGCCGCAGCGGGACCACGTCAGTGGAGCCCGGGCTCGCTGCACGCCGTCCGCGGATCGAGAGCGCGAGCACCAGTCCCGCCATGGCATCGTCCATGTGCGAGTGCATGGCGCTCTGCTCCGCCGGTGCCGGCGCTGCTGCGCCGGCCGGACGGAGGCTGGCGTCGATATGGGCGATCAGGTGGCAGTGAAAGAGCCAGTTGCCGGGACGGTCGGCGATCCACGAGAGCGACATCCCTGAAGCGGGGAGCATCGACTCGGTGACAGCCTGCCGTCGATCCGCCGCGGCGTAGATCGTGTCCCGGAGAGCGGACCCCCGGCTCTCCACCGTGAAGAAGAAGCCGTGCAGGTGCATCGGGTGGAAGTGATCGCTCGCGTTGAGGACCTGCCAGTGGAGCGTGTCGCCCTGGGTGAGCTGCAGGCGCTCCGTGCCAGGCCACGAGCGACCGTTGAGTGCAAACACCTGAAAGTGGTCAGACGGGTGCCCCGTGGTCTTCACGGTGTCGTCGAATGCGGTGATCACCATCGTCCGCTCCCCGCGCTGCTTCGCCGCGCCGCGCGGATCGACGATGAACCCGCCGACCAGCTGGGAATCCTCGTTCCGCCCGATCAGCCGTCCACCGGTCGTCGTCCGTGCCCAGTAGAACTGCGTGCCTGGGCTCGTCGCGCGGAAGCTGACCACTCGGGACTCCCCCGCGGCGAGCTGGACCGAGTCGGCGCGACCATCGTGATCGTGCAGTCCATGAATGGTCGCGAGACGGTCGAGGCGATTGTGCAGCCTGATACGAACCTCGGTACCCTCGGTGACGCGGAGCAGCGGCCCCGGGATCGTCGGGGTCTTTCCCGACTCGGCGAAGGCGAGGATGGGAATGGTCGCGCCGGTTGTGCCTTCCGGCTGCCAGCGTGTCCGGGTGAGGTCGAGCGAAAGCGTCAGCGTGCCGGCGGAGCGCCGGCCGGCGGGGGTGCGGTTGTCGTTGGGCTGGGCGATCGGCACGGGTTCGTCCGATCGCTGCTGCGCGGCAGCCCGAGATGCCGGTACGGTCACCTGTGCGAGCAGGGCGGCGGCGACGGTGAGCCGCCATGCTGCCCAGCCACTGCGTGTGGTCATTGGTTCGCGCCGCTCGACTCTCACAGGGGCCCACTCCGCGCCGGAGTGGGGCGAGCGGAGGGGAACTACTTGGCGGCCGGGGCGCTGAGGAGTGTCCCGAGCCGATCCCAATATGCCATGGCGGCCTTGATGTCGGGGTCATTGCGGACCATGAACTCGTCTCCGGCATCCACTCCCCAGCGGACTTCCGCCGCCCGGTGCCCCAGGATCCGGCCGAGTCGGGCGGTGAGGAGGGTGTCGGCCGAGGCGGTGATGCCGAGCCGGCTGCGCACCCGGTCGAGGAAGGGAGCGACCAGCCGGGTCTGCCATTCGTCGCGCGCATCGAACCAGTGGAGGCGGGCGGGCTGGTCCCTGGGCAGGAGACTCGCGACGCTGTCGGGGATCGCCTCGTACCAGCCGCTATCCACCGCCGCGGACCACCAGACGGGCAGCGTGGCGCTCGATGGCAGCGCGATATCCGGGACGATGCCACCGCCGCCCCGCACCTCGCGGCCGTGATCGGTGTGAAAGAGCTGCACCGTGTCCTGCTCGGCGCCGCTCTTGCCCGCAAAGCTGTAGTACTGGGCCGCCTTCAGCCCGCGGTAGGACCGCTGGATGATGCGGCCGCTCGGCGTCACGATCCGCGCGACCGTCAGCCAGACCATGTCCCCCTGCGGCGGCAGCGGGAAGGCCCGCTGCATCAGCGCCTTGCCGAAGCTGCGCCGGCCGAGCACCAGGGCGCGGTCGTGGTCCTGCAGGGTGGAGGCGACCGCCTCCGAGGCGCTTGCACTGCCGTTGTCGATCAGGACCATCAGCGGGAGCTCGCGGAACGCGCCGTTGCGGTGATTGCGCAGCTCGTCGCTGTCGCTGCGGTGCCGCGCCTCGGTGCGGTAGATCAGCGAGTCCTTCGGCAGGAAGAGCCCGGCGACCTGTTCCGCGGCGATGGTGAATCCGCCCGGGTTGCCGCGCAGGTCCAGGATGAGCCGCCTGGCTCCCTTGCCCTTGAGATCGTTGACGGCTTTCTCCAGTTCCTCGCCACCCTTGAGGTTGAAGATCGCGAACCGCACATAGCCGGTGGTCGGGTCCACGAGCCGCTGGGCCGTGATCGAGATCGGCTTGATGAAGTCGAGCTTCACCGTCACCCGGACCGAATCGGGCTCGAGCCTGGCGCCGCGGGCAAAGAGCAGCCGAAGCTTCTTCCCCTTGTCTCCCGTCAGGCGGGCGCCCGCCTCGCTCACCGTGAGCCCGGCGACGGCGGTGTCGTTGATGCTGAGCAACCGGTCACCGGCCCCCACCCCGGCGCGCGCGCCGGGCGATCCCGGCTGGACCGCGAGCACGACGATCGCATCGTCCGCAACGTCCAGGTAGATGCCCGTGCCCGCGAGCGTGCCCGCGTCATAGGCCAGCTCCCGTTCGGCGTCTACCCGGCGCTCGAAGCGGCTGTGCGGATCGAGCGAGGACAGCACGCCGTCAATCGCCGCGTGGACCAGCTCGGCGTAGGTGACCGAGTCGACATAGCTGAGCCGGATCTGGTTGAGCAGGCTCGAGAAGGTCTGAAGCTGCTCGTAGGAAGCACCCTGCGCGGTGGCACGCCGGGGAAGGAGCGCCACCGCGAGTACGAGGAGGACGATGCAGCGGACCTGGTGGAGCCGGACGGGCACGGACATGCGAACCCCTAGTGCAATTGGGCGAGACGGTCCCGCGCCATGCCGATCTGTCGCTCGTAACGGCTCGGCGCAAGGGCCAGGAAGCGAGTGAACGACTCGCGGGCTTCGGGCTGCTTCCCTTCCTCCATCTGGGCGAGGCCGAGCCAGAACCACGGTCGGGGGTCGCGCGGATTGGCGTTGGCGGCGAGCTGGAGCCGGGTCTCGGCCTGCGGCATCATGCCGGCCTTGCCGAGGGTGATGCCGAGATCGAGGAGGAGGCTGGCGTCATCGGGATTCGCATCGACGGCGCGCATCCGCTCCTGCACTGCGCGGGGATAGTCCTTCGCCATCTCGTAGATGCCGGCCAGCCGCACATGGGCCATGTAGAGACCGATGTCGTTGGTGATCGTCTCCTGATAGAGCTGGATCGCCTCGTCGGTCTTGCCCTGGCGCTGCCGGATCGCCGCCAGCATGTAGCGGTACTCGTTGGGATTGAGGGGCGCGTCCTCAGGCGTGGAGTCCGAGGCTGCCAGCCGGTTGGTGGTCGCGATCAGGGTGCTGAGATCGGTCGCCGCTTCGTCGAACTTGTCGCTGTGCGCGGCGGCGAGCGCGCGGAACCAGAGCAGGATCGGCGGCACCTTGTCGAGGCCCTCCCCCTTCTGCTGTCGCCGGATCTCGGTGCCGAAGTGGTCGTAGGCCTCGGCATACTTGCCGTCGAAGAGGTTCTTGATCCCGCCGTCGAAATCCCCCCATCCTCTCAGCCAGACGACGCTGCCGAAGATCTTGATGTCGACCAGCGGGTCGAGCAGGAACGCCTTGGTGTAGTACTTGTCGATCGCGCGGGCCGCGGCCTTCAGGCTGTCGGGGCCCGCCTTGCGCATCGCGCGCCAGTAGTCCCCGTCCTTGAGCCGCACCACGGAGAGCGCGAGATACGCCTGTGCAAACTGCGGGTCGAGGGCCACGGCCTGGCGGAGCGACGCCTCCGCCGGGGAAAACTTCTCCTTGCTGAGGTAGCCCATCGCGAGGTTGTAATGGGCTGCGGCATCGTTCGAATCGCGGCGGGCACGCTCCTGCAGCACGTCGAGCGATTCGTTCACCCTGAGCGACTGGGCCATCCCTGGTGCGGCAGCGAACTGGGCCGCCAGCAGGACCGGGGTGATGAGGCGAATCCGGGGCGCGAGGAGGGGGATCATTTGAGCGCCTCCAGCCGGCGCGTGGCCTCGGCCTTCTGGTCGCTGAACCGGCTCGGCGCCAGCGCGAGGAACTGGGTCAGGGCCTCGCGCGCCTCGTCGGTGCTGCCGACCTGGCTGGAGACGATGCCGAGCACGTACAGCGCGCGCACGTTGCGGGGGTTGGCCTGGCGCGCCTGGCGCAGCACCGCCTGCGCCTCGGTCATCTGGCCGGCGCGGGCGAGCGCCTCGCCGAGGTCGAACAGCAGGGTCGGGTCTTCGGGGTTGGCGTTCACCGCCCGGCGGCGCTCCTCGATCGCGGACGATGGACGGTGCTGGTCGACCATGATGTTGGCGAGGCGGACATGCGCCATGTAGAGCCCGGCATCGTTGGTCATGGCCTCCTGCAGCAGGGCCACGGCCTCCTTGGTGCGGCCGGCCTGATCCAGGATGCAGGCGAGGGTATAGCGATAGTCGTTCCCGCTCGAGAAGGCGAGCGTCGCACCGCCGCTCTCCTTCACTTCCGCGTCGGCCCGTTCCATCAGCAGGCGGAAATCCGCTTCCGCGGTCGCGAACTCGTTGATGTGCGCCGCCGCGAGACCCTCATACCAGAGAAACCAGCCGGCGAACTTCTTCCGGTCCTCGGGCGTCGGGTTGCCACCGATCTGCTGGAAGAACTGATAGGCGCGGCCGTACTGCCCGTCCCAGAAGCTGCCGAAGCCATTCATGATGTAGGTATGGATCGCATCGGCGTTGCGGCTCAGGCCGAAGGAGTTGGACGGCGGGATCATGAGCGCGAGGGGCTTGAGATCCACCATCGGATCGAGCAGGAAGGCCTGCTTGCGGAAGCCCCAGGCCTCCTCGAGCACCGGCTTCCACTCCGCCGGCACCTTTCCCTTGTCTTCCTCGTCCCAGAGCTTCTCGCGGCGGGCGTACGGCAGGAACGACAGCGCGAGGTACGCCGCGGCGGTGTGCGGTTCGATCTTGATCGCCGTTCGGAGTTCCCGCTCGGCGAGGTCGTAGCGCTTCACCAGCCAGTAGCCGAGCGCAAGGTCGTAATGGGCGGGGGCGTCGTTGGAGTCGGCGAGCGCCCGGCGTTCGAGTTGGTCGAGAGACACCAGCAGCCGGAGGCGCTGGGCCTCGAGCCTGGGAACGGCGACGAGCGCCAGCAGGATCAGCGCGAGCGGCCGGAACAGCCTCATGGCGGGGTCCTTCCTGAAAGGGCGTTGAGACGATCGTGCGCCGCCGAGATCTGGTCGGCGAACCGGCTCGGTGCGATCGAGACGAACCGGGCATACGCCTCCCGGGCGCTCGTCGTGTCCTGCAGGGCCTCGGCGACGACGGCCTGGAGATACGGGGCCCGCGCGTCACGGGGATTGAGCCGGGCGGCATCCGCGAGCGGCTGGCGGGTGTCCTGGAAGCGTCCCGCCTTGAGAAGGGTCCGCGCCAGATCGATCAGCAGGTCGGGATCATCCTGCTGCACGTCGAGCGCGAGCCTGCGTTCGGTGAGCGCCGTCTCGAGATCTCCCTGGGCCTCGTACATGCGCGCGAGCTGAACATGCGCGACGTACAGGCCCAGATCGATTTCGAGGGCACGCTGGAAGGTGGGAATCGCCTGCTCGTACCGGCCCCCGAGATAGAGCATCGTCGCGAGGATGAAGCGATAGTCGTTGCTCTGCATCGGGCTGGCGCGCGATCCGTGCAGGGTGTCGCGCTCCATCGCGACGCTCCGTCCCGTCAGGATGGCGAAGTCGCGTACCGCGACGTCGTAGTTCTTCACATGCGCGGCCGCGAGTCCATGGAGCCAGAGGACATCGGAGGCGACGTTGACGTCCTCGCCGCCGAAGCGCCGGTCGTGGGCCAGCTCCTGAAGTCGCTCGAAGGCCTTGTCGTACTGTCCCTCGCGCAGCTCGTTGGCGCTCTTCGTCAGATCGTGGAGATACCAGGGGGCGAACGAAAAGACGAATGCCCCTCCGTAGCTGATCGATCCCGCCTCCTCGTCGAACTTGCTCAGCACTCCCAGGTCGACGAGCGGATTGAGCAGGAAGGCGCGCCGGTAGTGCGCGAAGCTCTGCCGCAGCACCGCCCGCACCTGGTCGAGCCCTTCCTTCTTGACCCGGTCCTTCCAGTAGCCGTCGCCCCGGCGGCCGGGCAGGACCCCGAGGGCGAGGTGCGCATCGGCGTAATTGGGCGCGACGACGAGCGCCTGGCCGAGAATCCGCTCGGCGTCATCCCACTTCTTCCTGTCCCAGTACCACATCGCGAGGCGGTAGAGGGCGGTAGCGTCGTTGGAGTCGCGGGTGGCGACCGCCTGCAGCTCGGAGAGATTCGGCGCACGGCCACCTGACTCCTGGGCAGCCAGCGGGGCGGCCAGGAGTAAGACCAGTGTTGGGCCCGTGAGTGTCAGGCGCACCGAGTATGACCGGAAGTGAGTAGTTGCCAGTATGCCACTCCCCGGCCCGACCCGCCAGTGGCCGATCGAGATGAGTGATCACGATTCCCGAATGTGACTCGATTCAGTCGTGAATCACGGCAATTCCCGCCGGACTTCCACCACAACTAGCCCTGATTTGCTCCGAATCTGACCCGGCTTTCACCGGGATCTGACGGCGCCCCCCTGTCCCGAAACGGTGGGGGGTGCGCTGAATCGGTAGGAGGTCACCTCCGGAAGGGTGTCGGGCCGGATCGGCGCAAGTCGTTGCCCGGCATGCAGGTCGCTTCGTTCTTGTGTCAGGCAGCCCAGTGGCGCACCACCTGCCCTCCTCCGCATGTCCGCGTTCAGCGACTGAACGCACCCGTTCCCTACCCTCGGAGGATGGCATGTCCCGATTGTCACTGGCGCCCATCTGGTGCGCCCTCATCGCCGGCGCGCTCTCCGCCCGCCACGCCACGGCGCAGGGCCCGCGCCGAGTGCTGGAAGTGGAGGCGTGGGGAGGCTACTCCGCCTTTGCGAATACGCCGGCATCCTCCACCGGCAACAGGGCCGACGGCCTCGGTCTCCGCTCGCTGGAAGTCGCACTCTGGCCCTCGGCCGCGCTACGGCTCTTCGGACGCTACGACAACAGTCTCAGTCTCGACAACCTCACGCTGCTGCGCAGCGGGCGGCGGATCCCCACCTGGTCGGGCGGCGCGCTGCTCGATTGGGGCGGACGATTCACGACGGTGGTGCGCGCGGGGCACCGCACGCTTCCCGGGCAGGTGGGGCAGTCGTTGCTCGGCGTGGAGCAGGTCGCCTATACCCGTGGGGGGAGCGCCTTCAAGGCGGGCGCCGAGCTGGGTCCGCGCGGTGATCACCGGACGGAGTGGATCGCTCATGCGGGCGTGAGCCTGCCGGCCGGCTCGCGGCTCCGAATGGAGCCGGTGCTGTTCTACGCCCGGAGCGGCGTCGCCGGCGAGCACCAGTGGCGCGCGCTGCTGGCGAGTGAGCTGCGGCTGGGGGCGCGTGCCTCGGTCGGCGCAGGCATCGCCGGCGGCCGGATCGGTGGTTCGCCGGCCGGACTCAACGGCACGGTGTGGGACAGCTATGCCCGGGTGAGTACGGCGCTCGGCGCGATGAGCCGGGTGCATCTGCTGGCGCGCCACGAGCGTGCGCCGGGATCGAGTCCGCTCACGACGATCGCGCTCGGCCTTTCGCTGAATGTGCCACGGCCATGACCGCCTCCCGTCATGCCGCCGCGCGGCCCACGCTGTATCTCACGATCTTCGCGACCTGGTTCGCCTGCCTCGCCTGGTTCCATCCGCGGCTGATGGCGCTGCTCGAACTCGCCCGTGGTCCGTTCACCACGGCGGCGCTGCTCTTCTTCATTGTGTTCACCGAGCTGGCCTGGCTCTACGGCATCTACAATGTCAGCGTGGTGTTGTTCGCGTGGCTGCATCGCCGCGGGCGGCGCACGCGTGGTGTCCGGCTGCCGCCGGCGCTGCCGGACCCCGCGCCACGGGTCGCGATCCTGTACGTCACCTGCAACGACTTCGTCGAGGAGAGCGCGGCGTCGTGTCTCCGGCAGGACTACCGTGGCTATGCGCTGTATCTGCTGGACGACAGCAGCGATCCCGAATACCAGCGCCGGGTGGACGCCTTTGCGGCGCGTCATCCGGGGCGGGTCCTCGTGATCCGCCGCGGCGATCGCCGCGGATTCAAGGCGGGCAACATCAATCATGGGCTCCGCCACCCGGCCGTGACCGAACCGCTGTTCGCGATCGTCGATGCGGACGAGGTGCTGCCGCGCGACTTCCTCCGCCGTACCGTGCCCATGCTGCTGGCGGATTCGCGCTGCGGCTTCGTCCAGGCGAACCACCGCTCCAACCCGGCGGGTCGGGGCGCGCTGCAGTCGGCAGTCGGTGTCGGCATCGACATCCACTGGCGCTGGTATCACCCGCTCCGCAACCGCTACGGCTTCGTGATGCTGCTCGGCCACGGGGCCGTGATCCGGCGCGAGGTGTGGGAGGAGATCGGGGGCTTCCCGGAGATCGTCTCGGAAGACCTGGCGTTCTCACTCCGCGCCCGGCAGCGGGGCTGGCACGGGGTCTTCGCGGAGGACGTCATCTGCTTCGAGGAGTTCCCCGAGACGATCCGCGCCTTCCGGGTGCGGCACATGAAGTGGACCCGCGGGACCTGCGAGTTCTTCGCCCGGGAGATGTGGCCGGCCCTCCGCTCCTCGGGAGTGCCGCTGGTGGAGAAGCTGGACGTGCTCTTTCCCGCGCTCAGCCTGCCGCTTGCGCTGGTGTATTTCCTGTTCGTGATCGATGCGAACCTGGTCTTCGCCGTGCTCTTCACCCATCCGCGTCCGCTCACGCTGGAACTCGCCGGCCACGCGCTGGTGCTGCCGACGCGCGCGCTCGACCCCGGCTTCTCGGTGGTGCAGAGCTGGGACTTCTTCCTGATCACGCTGATGACCTTCCTCGCGCCGATCCTCTGCTTCGTGATCGAGCTGGCGGGGAAGCCGAGGCAGCTCTTCCGCTTCCTCTGCCAGAGCACGGTGATGTATGCCGCGCTCGGGCCCATGTCGTCGCTCGGCGTGCTCGGCTACCTGCTGACCGGCAAGGCGGTCTTCCTCGTCACCGGAGACCGGAGCCGCGTGCCCGGGAGCGAGCTGTCCGGCTCGGAGCGCATCCCCATCGTGCGGGCCTGGCGATGGCTGCAGCGCGCGGTGGTCGGCAGCCACCCCGATCATCCCCTGGTGCAGGGCTTCGAAGTGCTCTGCGGCATCGTGTTCGGGCTCGCCTGCCTGCAACTCGTGCAGGTGAGCTTTCTCGGACTCGCCCTCGGTTTCGTGCTGCTTCCAGTGTTGCATCATGTGCCGTGGGAGCATCCGCTGGTGCAGGGCGCCGTCTACCTGCCTTTCGTCCTGATCCTGATCGGGCTCCTGATCGGAGGGCTGGGCCTGCTCGGCATGCAGCCGGTCTTCTTCGGGTACGGCTTCCACTTCTAGCGAAGTGGAGGCCGCAGCGCCCGGGTGAGGCCGCTGGACAGAATGGGGACTCCGCTACTCCTTATTGGGGCGGAGCGGGAGTCCGCCCATTCAGCGAGAACGCATGAGGCACGCACCCGGGACTGGTGGCAACGCATCCTTCGTCGGCAGTATCCCGGAGATCTATCACCGGCACCTCGGGCCGCTGCTGTTCCACGACTACGCCGTCGATCTCGCGGGCCGGGTGCGCTGGCCCGCGGGAGGCACCGGGCAGGTCCTCGAACTCGCGGCCGGCACCGGGATCCTCACCGAGCAACTGCTCGCGCGGAAGCCGCCCGGGGTCTCGCTGATCGCGACCGACCTCAACGCGCCGATGCTGGCTGTGGCTGAAGCGAGGCTCGCCGGTCATCCCGTCACGTGGGAGGTGGCGGATGCGACGGCGCTGCCCTTCGGCAACGCCTGCATGGACGCGGTGATCTGCCAGTTCGGATGGATGTTCTTCCCCGACAAGGCGCAGGCGCTCCGCGAAGCCCGCCGAGTCCTGCGGCCCGGAGGGCAGCTCCTCTTCAGCGTGTGGGGTTCATGGGACGAGAACCCCTTCGCGCGGATCGTGAACGACACCATCGCGGGGTTCTTTCCGGGTGACCCTCCCGGCTTCTATCGCGTCCCGTTTAGTCTGCACGATCCGGCGCTGCTGCACGCCCTGGTCGTCGAGGCTGGGCTCCCCGCGCCGGAGATCACCGAGGTCGCACGGATCTCGTCGGCGCCGTCCGCGGCGCACGCGGCCGAGGGACTGGTGCGCGGCAATCCGGTGATCAGCGCGATCGAGGAGCGGGGGGAAGGGAAGGCGGACCCGATCGTCGCCGCGGTGACGGATGCCCTGGCGCGGCGATTCGGCGATCATCCGCTCCGCCTCAGTCTGCTGACCCGGGTCATCGAGGCGGCGAGAGACGCCTGACACGAACACGGAGGGAGTGGCCATGGCGAGCCGAGCCAAGCCGAAGGACGAGCTGCAGTCGCTGCCCGGAATCGGGCCGAGCCTCGCGAACGATCTCCGTGCACTCGGTGTCCGCCGCGTGTCGGACCTCAAGCGGCGGGATCCGGAGCGCCTCTACACACGGCTCTGCGCACTCACCGGCGAGCGTCAGGATCCCTGCGTCCTCTACGCCTTCCGCTGTGCGGCCTACGCGGCCCGCACTCCGCGGCCGGTGCCGAAGCTGCTCCTGTGGTGGAACTGGAAGGACCGGACGTTATGACGCGCCGGTGTCCGGAGGGCCGCGCATGAGCCCGACGCCCACGATCCGCCCCTACCAGCCCGCCGACCGCGACGGCTGTCTCGTGCTCTTCGACGAGAACTGCCCCGCGAACTTCGCCCCGAACGAGCGGGAGGATTACGTCCGGTTTCTCGGCGAGAAGACCGCGCACTACCGGGTCTGCATGGTGGGTGACCGGGTGGTCGGCGCCTTTGGCGTGCTCCCCGATGAGCCGCAGGGGCTGGCGCTCCGCTGGATCCTGCTCTCCCCTGCGTTGCAGGGGCAGGGGATCGGCCGGACGATCATGGCGCAGGTGATCGCGCTGGTCCGCGCCCGCGGTGCGACGTCGCTCTACATCGGGGCGAGCCATCGCTCCGCGCCCTTCTTCGCGAAGTTCGGGGCCCGGGAGACCGCGCGCACGCCGCACGGCTGGGGCCCCGACATGCACCGGATCGACATGGTGCTGGAGCTGTAGGGCTTCACCTCGCCGGACCAGAACAGGCGAAGGGGGCAGCCTTTCGGCCACCCCCTTCGCTCCCTTCAAGTTCCATCCTCCCGGGAGAAGCGGGACTCGGAACTCCTCTAATTCATCGCAAGCGGTCCGTCCCCACCCACGATGGAGAATTCGGCGCGCCGGTTGAGCGCCCAGGCGGCCTCGCCGGTTCCGGTGTCTACCGGGGACTTCTCGCCCGTCGACACACCGTCGAGGCGGGCGACGTCGATGCCCTTGCCAACCAGATAGGCCTTGGCCGCGGCGGCCCGACGCTGACCGAGCGCCTGGTTGTACTGGTCGGAGCCGCGATCATCGCAGCCGCCGGTGATCTTGAGGCGCACTTCGGGGTTGGCATTGAGGATGGCGACCTTGCGGTCGAGTGCCTCACGGCCTTCCGGCGTCAGCGTCGCCCTGGCGACATCGAAGTGCACGATGACCGCGAGCTCGGTGCGGAGTGCCGCATCCTTGTCGCTGGCCTCGCGGGCGAGCGCTTCGGCGGCCAGGCGGACCTGCTCGACGGAATCCGCGCGTGCCTTCTCGACGAGGGCCAGCTGACGGGCCGCCTCGATCGAGTCGGCGGTGACCTTCGCGACGGCATCGAGGGAATCCTGCTCATGACGCTGCATCGCGATCTCAGCGGCGGTGGGTCCGGGCGCCGGGGCCGGCTGCTTCGGCGTGCTGCTGCAGGCTGCCGCCAGGACGATGCCGGCGGTGGTGATCAGATAGCTGGTCGTACGCATAATGACTCCGATACTGCCTTAGGGTGTTCTGCGCTGCTCACTTCATCAACTTCAGGATTCTCGGCTTCGGGACCGGAGGTAGCGTCCTCATGATCCCTCGGATCTGATGCAGTTCCACGTCAGGTCCATCATCCGCGCGGCGGGCCTCGAGCGCGATCTGCTCGGCTTCGTCTGCGGCCTGCTGCAGCAGCCGCCGGGCGTTTTCATCACCCACCAGCATCGTGTCATCCATCGGCGAGCCCGCTGACGGTTCCGGCGTCCGGTCGTTCATGTCTTCGGCCTCGCGCTCGCGACGACCAGCACCAGTCCGGAGAGGATGGCCCCGCCGATGAGCCAGGGCGAAATGCCGCGGACCTCGTGCGCCACCAGGGAGGCACTGCGGACCAGGGCGCCACGGTCGGCCGAGGCGGCGGCGCCGCTCCGGAGCAGAGCCACCGTGCCTAACCCGACGATGACGATGGCGACAATCGCGAACTGACGCATACGGAGCCCTCTCCTGGTGAGGGGATCGTTCGAGGGCCGCGTCCGCCTATCGCCCAAAGATCGGTCCCCGAAAACCCCATGGATCACTGCTGTCGCCGGCTGGCGTCTGCGGCCCCGGGCTACCGTGGACTGGTGACAAGCTCGCCGGCTTCGGCGGGCGAGAACCGTCTCCGGAACCGCAGGATCGCGGGGACGGCGACGGAGTGCGCTCGGGCGGCGTCCACGGCGCCGGCGGGCTCCATCCGTGCGATGACCTGTCGGGAATCCTCCCGAAGATGTCCATGGCGGGTCTCCGTTTCTCCAAGACGATAGCCGAGCGCGCTCACGGCGAGCCGGTCCGGGGATCCCGCGATGGGCGAGAAGACCGGGATGGTGTCCGTGAACCAGAGCACCGCTTTCTCCACCAGGGCCCGCTCCGAGGCCGCGATCACGGTCTCGATCGGCGCCTTCCAGTCACGCGGATTCCGCACCCGGTCGAACGCCCCGGCGAGCTCGTCGAGCTCATAGCCGGTGAGTCGTTTGGGATCGTATGCAATGGATGCCGTCATGGTTGCCTCACACATGCTATGTCGTCAGGGGCCGACCCGGCGCGATTCGCCGAGGAGAGAGGGGCAGCCCCTGGAGACTGCAATGTCCGTGTGGCGGCGGAGCGGCACAATCGCTCCAATGGCGGGAAGGTGATGGAGTCCGAACGGACTACACCGAAGCGGTAGGCTCCGCGCCCACCAGGTGTGGTGGCGGAAATCCGGCGGGCCCGGGGGCGAAGTGGTGCGGTTCCGAAAAGGCGGCGATCTCGAGCCGGTTGTTCACGGCCAGTTTGGCGAGGACCCGGTGGACGTGGCTCTTCACGGTATGCAGCGCGATCTCGAGGCGCTCCGCGATCTCCCGGTTGCTCATCCCCAGCACCAGGAGGCCGGCCACTTCGCGCTCCCGCGTGGTGAGCCGGGACACATCGAGGGTGCGCGCCGGCCGGCCCTGCACCCCGTGCTGCTTCAGCTGTCCGAAGAGCGAGGGCGTCAGCTCCGCCGGCAGGACCGGAATGTCCTTCGCCACCGAGTGAATGGTCTCGATGAGGGTCTCGAAGCTCACGCCCGCCATGGTGAATCCCAGGGCCCCGGCGCGCAGGAAGCGTGCGATATCCTCCTGCGGCGCGCTGAGCCCCATGATGATGACCCGCGCGTCGGGGGCGCTGCCGTGGAGGGCGCCGGCGATCGTCTGGGTGTCGTCGCCGGTCTGCTCGACGTTGAGGAGCACGACGTCCGGCCGGGAGATGCACACCGCCTGCACCGCGGCCTCGATCTGCGCCGAGATGGCGATGACTTCGAAGTCCGGCACCTGGCGGATACGGGAGACGATCTCCGACACCGGGTTGGTGTCGTCCTCGAGGAGCACGATCGAAATGCGCTTCTTCATGCGGAGCGGGCGCGGGGCCGCGTCGGACGGGGAACGGAGGCTCGGATCACTGGAGTTCACCCTCCCGGGCTGTTCGCGGTTGGATGACCACTGGCGGCGCTGGCGCCTGACTGGAAAGCTGCGCCCTGGCCGAGCGAACGACAATCGCTCGTGGGGACCAGTCGTCGGTTCGCTCCGATGATCCGGTGTGCGGTCTCCGCCCGTTATGGCGACTTGGCCGGGCCGCGCGCGTGCGAAAAGGCGGCAACCTCGAGCCGGGTGTGCAGGGCGAGCTTCTCGAGGATGTTGTGGACGTGGCTCTTGACCGTGTGCACGGCGATGTGCAGCCGGATCGCGATCTCCTTGTTGCTGAGCCCCCCGCCGAGGAGCGCGATGATCTGGGTCTCCCGCTCGGTGAGCCGGACCCCCTCGAGCGCCCCGATCTTCTCCCTGTCCCCGCCGGCCACGTTCCGGGCAATCTGCGTGAACAGCGAGGCGGTAAGCGCCTTGGGGAGCACCTCGGCGCCACCCGCCACGGCGCGGATCGTGGCGAAGAACTCGTCGAAAGAGGCGTCCTTCATGACGAAGCCGGAGGCGCCGGCCCGCACGTAGTTGGCGATGTCCTCCTGGACCGGCAGCAGTCCCATGATGATCACCCGTGCCGCCGGCACCTCGCCATGCACCGTGGCGGTGAGGCTCAGGCTGTCGTGACTCTCGAGCCCGAAGTCGAGCAGCACCACATCCGGCTTCGCCTCACGAATCTTCTCCAGCGCCTCGGCGGCATCCGCCGAGGCCGCCAGAACCATGAATCCCGCCTGCGCGTGGATCATCGCGGTGAGCCCTTCGCGCAGCAGCCGGTTGTCCTCCACGAGCACCAGGGAGATTGGCTTGACAGCGGGAACGCTCGGAGGTGGCGTCGCCTGCGGAACCGCCTTGGCGGTCTTCCGCGCAGGTTTCTTCTTCATACCGCAATCCTGTCTGCACGCAACGTGCGGTGGGGAGCGCGGAGGGACTCACTCGTGCTGCCGATGGGTCGGGGGGCGATCGGGGGTGGGATCTGCGCGGTGGAATGCCTGACAGCAATCATGCGGGCACCTTTCTCAACGAGTGCCGTCGCGATTTTGCGGCATTCAGGTCACTTCGTGCAGCAGAGAACTACTTCGTTGGTACGATAGATACCTATACCCCAGTACTATATATCGCAAGGCGCGCTATCTATTCAGAGAGAGGAGGCCTATGCTCCAGTGCTATATACCGCTACGCTCGCTCCTAGAGTGACGCGGAATCATTAAAGGAAGTCCCATGGTTCGGCTTCGCATTCACTCGATCATGAAAACTCGCCGCATCTCCGCGTATGCCCTCTGCAAGGGCACCACGCTCAGCTATCCCAGCGCCTATCGTCTCTCCCGCGCCGGCGGTCACTTCGGGCGCCTCCACAATGAGACTCTCAGCGAACTCTGCCGCTTTTTCAACCTGCAGCCGGGCCGGCTGCTCGAGTGGGTCCCCTGACCTCTCTGCCGGGGGCGCGGCGTCATGCCGCGTCGCCGGGTGTTCCACCGCCTGCTCCACCGTCCACACGCCGCACTTCCCGCTCAGACTCCGGTAGTGGTATTTCAAGAGCCGATCCGGCCTCAGGCTCTCGGTGGTGAGCTTGAGCAGCACCGCCGCCGCCGGGGCCGACGACGCGGGGTTCTGCCCCGTCACCAGCAGGCCATCCACCTCGACGTGCGGTGCCCAGTCCGCCGCCCGCGCGTAGAGTCCGCCCCGCTCCACGAGACGATTCTCCAGCAGGAAGGGCACCACCGCGGTCAGCCCGACCGCGGACTCCTCCGTGTTCGAGAATCCGGTCACCCGCTTGTGCCGCACCAGGTACTCCCCGCTCGGCCCTCGCACGTTCACCAGCGCGGCCGGCGCGTGGCAGACGGCCGCGACCGGCTTCCCGGCCCGCACGAAGGCCTCGATGAGCGCGATCGACACCTCATTGTCAGGCATGTCCCACATCGGGCCATGGCCCCCCGGATAGAACACGGCGTCGAAATCGTTCGCGGAGAGTTCGCCCAGCACCCGCGTGTGCGCCAGCGCCTCCTGCGCCGCGGGGTCCGCCCGGAAGCGCCGGGTGGCGTCGGTCTGGCTCGCGGGAACATCGCTGGCCGGGTCGAGCGGTGGCTGGCCGCCTTTGGGCGACGCCAGCGTGATCGTGGCTCCCCCGTCCTTCAGCACGTAGTACGGCGCCGCGAACTCTTCCAGCCAGAATCCCGTCCACTTGCCGGTGCTGCCCAGCCGGTCGTGCGAAGTGAGGACGATGAGGACTTTCATGACGTAACTCCTGCACTGCGAGTGATGGCGCGCGTTGCGCGGGTGGCCGTTGTCATCTAGTGGATTCTGCTGCTGTAGGGGCTTCCGCCGATCGCCACCCCGTCGAGGGTGATGGTGATGGTGTCCGTGCCCCGTGTAGTCGGTGTGTACGACGCGGTGTAGCTGCCGTCGCCGTGGTCGGTGGCGGCGAGGGGACCGGCGCGATTGCTGCCGCTGACGGTGATCTTCACCTGGTGCCCGCCAGTCTGCAGAGGGTTGCCGAACTGATCCCGGGTGGTCACGGTGACGACCGTCGTCTGTCGACGCTGGCCGCCGGGCACCGTGGCAACGCTCTTCGCCGCATCGGCGGCCCCCGGAACGACCGTGACCGTCTGCGTGAGGGTGACCCCGTTCACGAGCGCGGAGATGGTCCGCGGCCCGGCGAGCGTCGAGGAGTAGTTCGTCGTCGCCTGGCCCGCGCCGCTCGTGGTGGTCGACGCGGGGGACAGGGTGTTGGCCGTGCCGCTCGCGCTGAAGCTCACGCTCGCTCCGCCAACGGTGTTGCCGAACCCGTCCTTCACTGCAAGGGTCACCAGCGCGACGCTGCCACCTGCGCTGGCGATGACCTGCGCCGGCAGCACCTGCAGGGTTGAGCGGGCGCTACTCACCGGGCCGGCCTGCACCGTCGCCGAGACGGGGCTGTTGCCCACCGCGACGCCACCGATCGTGACGGCGACGAGATCGGTGCCGCTCTGCGTGGGCATGTAGCCGCCGGTGTAGCTCCCGTCGTGGAGATCGGTCACGGCCGGTGCGGCGCTGTTCGCGCCGCTGATGCCGATCGCGACCGCCGCCGGGAGCGTCGTGAGGTTGTCCGAGATGTCCCGGGTGCGGACCGTCACGGTCGTCAGTGTCCCGGCGACTCCGCTCGGAACCGTGGCGCTCGAGCGTGCCGCGGCCGCCGGCCCGGGCGTGATGCTGATGGCGGCCGAGGTGGCGGAGACGGTGCCGACCGTGAAGATCAGGGTCCGGATCCCCGCCGTGCCCGTGAGCGCGAGGCCAGTGAATGAGGCCGTTCCATGCGAGTCGGTCAGCAGCGAGGTCGAGCCGCTCAGCGCCCCACCGCCCGTCGCGACGGTGACGACGACCGGCACCTGTGCGACCGGCTGGCCGTTGGGATCGGTGATCCGCACCTCCGGCTGCACCGGGAAGACGACGGTGTTGGGCGACGTGGCCGACGGCTGCGTAGTGACGGTGGCCGTGGCGGCGGCCCCGGTGATGAGCGTCGCCATCGCCGTGAACTGGACCGAGAAGCCGGCCGAGCGGGCGGAGATCGCGTTGCGCCCCGCGGCGGGGCCGAGCGTCAGGATGGTGACCGCGGTGCCGCTCGAGTCGAGAGTCGCGGTGACCGGTGTCGCGGCACCGCCACCGCTGGCGACGGTCCAGGTGACGGTGCGTCCGCCCACCCCGTTGCCGAACCGGTCGGTGAGCTGGGCGATCAGTGGCGCGGGGAGCCTGTTGCCCGCGGTGCCCTGCTGGCTGTCCCCGCTGACGCGAAGCAGTGCCACCGGAGCATCGGGAGAGGCGCGGGCGCTGAAATCCACGAAGAGTGGCCCCGCGCCTTGGACCTGTGCGCGGACGGTCTGCGCGCCGCGGCCGGTGCCGAGGACCCAGCGTGTCTCCGCATGGCCGTCGGCGTCGGTATGCGCGGTGTCGGGGATGAACTGGGCCGCCGTGCCATTGGTCAGGGTGCTGAAGATGACCGGCTGGTGCTGCACCGGCCGGTTCTTCGAATCGGTGATGCGGACGACGATCAGATCGGGCAGGGGATGACCCACCGTGTCCGACTGGGAGTCACCCGCAATGAGGGTCGCATAGGCGGGCGCGCCCTCGTACGGCAGGATCAAGTCCTCGCCTCCGCAACTGCACAGCGCCGCTGCGCCAAGCAGAAAGGCATGGGCCCGGTTCATCGGGGCCGCCAGGAGCGAACGCCACGACGCGCATGGTCCATTACCGTCTGCGCGCCCCGGTCATGATGAGCAGGCCGCCTGACAGGAGCCCGAGGCCCCCCACCCAGGGTGGGATCATCCGCAACGGGCCGGCGGTGGCGGTAAGGTCCCCCATCATCACCATGCGATCGGGTGAGGAGAAGCTCCCGCCCCGAAGGATCACGATGGCACCGAGCCCCGCGAGCACCACGCCGGCAAAGACCAGGGGACGCATGACGGCTCGCAGGGGGAAAGAGAGGTGTCGCCGACGTCTTCATCGGGGCGAACCGGCGACCGGCTCGTCCCGTCCATGCTGGCCTGCTAGTGTCCTGCCGGGCCCAGGCGGTATCCTGTTGCCGTGACGATCAGCCGCTCGGGGTTCCGCGGCACTGTCGCGAAGACCGGAACGGTCGCCGTGAACCAGTAGATCGCCTTCTGCACCACCCGCCGTTCCGTCGCCGGGATCTCGGCGAAGATGGGTCCCTTCCAGTCGTCCTGGTCCCGCACCCGCTCGAAGGCCTCGGTGAGCTCGGTGTGGGTGTAGCCGGTGAGCCGCACCGGATCGTGGGTCGCCGACGCAGTGGCCTCCGCCGCCGGCTCCGGATATTTCCGATAGACCTCGCCGACCGTGCGCACCCACTGACCGTCGCCGTCCGTCTGCCGGATTCCCGCATTCCAGCGCTTCATCCGGAGCACTCCCTGGAAAGTCACTGCCCGACCGCCGCATTCTCCGCCATCCCGGCCTGACTGCCCGGCGGAGGGAAGGGGCAAACGGCTGCGTTTGCCCCAGGGGGTCCGACGAGGATGCTGCCTGCGTGGATGATCAAGTTAGGCGTCGCGGCGAGCGGCCACTATCGCTCATTTGAACGGATTCGGGACTAGCTCCGATGGGCTAGTACGCGGACCCGTCAGCGCCGGGAGCGGGCGCCCGCGTGCAGGGAGGTGCCGGCCGCATCGCGGGAGTGCGCGCCGCTTTCGCCGATCGTGACATGCACCCGGTGACTCTTGCCGTCATCGACCAGCGGGATGCTGGCGGCGTCACAGGCCTCGCCATCCAGCTCCGCCGAGCCGACACCGCGGGAGCGGTGCTCCGGGTTGGCGACCACGATGTGATAGGTCGAGGTGCCGAAGCGCCAGGTGATCGTGAAGCCCGGCCACGTCGAGGGGATGCAGGGGTCGACGGCGAAATGGTCGCCCTGGCGGCGCAGGCCGAGGATGCCGTCGATCGCGGTCTGGTACATCCAGCCGGCCGAGCCCGTGTACCAGCTCCAGCCGCCGCGGCCGGCGTGCTGGGGATGGGCATACACATCGCCGGCAGTCACATACGGCTCCGTCTTGTAGCGGTCCCGGTCCGCGGGAGTGCGGGTATGGTTGATGGGGTTGAGCATGTGGAAGAGCTCCATCGCCTCGTCGCCATTGCCCAGCCGGGCGACCGCCAGGACCATCCAGATGGCGGCGTGGGTGTACTGCCCGCCGTTCTCGCGGAGGCCCGGCGGATAGCCGCGGATGTACCCGGGATCCCGCAGGCCCTGGTCGAACGGCGGCGTGAGCAGCAGGACGGTCCGGGAGGCCCGCCGCACCAGGTGGGTGCGCACGGCATCCATCGCCCGCTCGGCACGCGCCGGCGGAGCGGCGCCCGAGAGCACCGCCCACGACTGGGCGATCGAGTCGATCCGGCAGTCATCGCTCTGCTGCGAGCCCAGCGGGGTACCGTCGTCGTAGTAGGCGCGGCGGTACCACTCGCCATCCCAGCTCAGCTCCAGCATGCTGCCGAGGCGGACCGCTTCCACGGCGTAGCGGGCGGCGCGGGCGTGATCGCCGGCGGCGTCGCACAAGGGGATGAACCGGTCCAGCACGGTCCGCAGGAACCAGCCCAGCCAGACGCTCTCCCCCCGGCCTTCGTGGCCGACGCGATTCATGCCGTCGTTCCAGTCACCATTGCCCATCAGGGGAAGTCCGTGCGGTCCCGCCGTCAGCCCGCGATCGATGGCGCGCAGGCAGTGCTCGAGGATGGTGCCCGATTCGGCGGTGATGCGCGGGTCGAGATAGGCCTCCATCTCGCCCGCCTCGAGCGGACGGCCCTCGAGGAAGGGCACCTGCGCATCGAGGAGCGCGCGGTCGCCGGTCGCGCTGACGTACTGCGCCACGACGTAGGGCAGCCAGAGGAGATCGTCGGAGCAGCGGGTTCTCGTGCCGCGGCCGGACGGTTCGTGCCACCAGTGCAGCACGTCTCCCTCGAGGAACTGCCGTCCCGCCGCGCGCAGGATGTGCTCGCGGCTGAGGGCCGGCCGGACGAGCAGCAGCGCCAGCACGTCCTGCAGCTGGTCGCGGAAGCCGAATGCGCCCCCCGGCTGGTAGAGCGCCGTGCGGGCCCAGAGGCGGCAGCTCAGGTTCTGGTACGGCAGCCACCGGTTCACCAGCACGTCGAAGGAATCGTCGGGTGTCGAGACCTGCACCGTTCCCAGGAGGGCATCCCAGCTGTCGCGGGCACGGGCGAGGAGTCGCGTCGCGCCGGTCACCGAGCCGTGCCGCGCCAGCAGCTCCCGGGTGTGATCCCGGTCCCGCCCCTGTCCGAGCGCAAAGGCGATCTGCCGGGTCTCGCCGGGGGCGAGCACGATGGTGACCTGGAGTCCGGCGCAGGGGTCGAGTCCCGCCCCGAAGCTGCCGGCGAGTCCGTGCCGGCCGAAGGCGTCCGCATTCGCGAGCGGGCGATTGCGTCCGAGGAAGGTTCGCCGGTCCCCGGTGGCGGAGCGCAGCGGCTCGCTCACGCTCGCAAAGGCGACGCGCCCCGGGAACTCGATGTTGTAGGGATTGGTGGCGAGCACCGCGGCGCTGGCCGCGTCGAGTTCGGTGCGGACATGCAGATGATCGCCGGCACGTGGCGGGCCGAGGCGCCACTCGGTGTACGAGTAGAGACTCAGCCGGCGCAGCCGCTCCGATCGGTTGGTCAGCGTGAGCAGCACGACCTTCACCGGATCCTCGGCGTCGACGCCGACCTCGGCCTCCTGGGCGATGCCGTGACCCAGGTGAGAGAAATGGGAGATGCCGGCGCGGTGCCGGATGATGTAGCGGCCACTCTCGGCGTTCCGGGGCATCGTGCCCGGGAAGGGAGACCAGACCGCGCCAGTGTCATCGTCGCGGAGCACCACCGCCTCCCCCGACGGATCGCTGACCGGATCGTTGTTGAACGGCGTGAGCCGGTTCTCGCGGCTGTTCTCGCTCCAGGTGTAGGCGGAGCCGGAGGCGGACACGACGGTGCCGAAGCCGGGGTTGGCGATCACGTTCACCCAGGGCAGTGGCGTCTCCTGCTCGCCGTCGAGGACGACCACGTACTCGCTCCCGTCGAGACTGAATCCGCCGGTGCCGTTGCCGAACATCAGGGGCGGCGGCTCCGGCGCCGGGAGCGACGGGACCAGGTCGCGCTCATCCATCCCTCCGGCGAAGACCTCCCGCGGCCACTCCGGCTCCTCGTACGGATGGTCCAGCTGCGCGGCGAGATCGCCCCGCTCCCCGGCGAGCGTCACCCGGGCGGCGCTGGTGAGCAGGATCCGCTCCGCCTCGCTCATCCGGTCGCGGCGGAGGAGGAAGACGCCGCCGGGCTGGTGCTTCCACGCGGCCCACGGTCCGGTGTCGAGCAGCGTGGTGAGCTGCACGTGGATCTCGTCGAGATAGCCTAACGGGTGATCGTTGATGATCACGACGTCGGCGCGGAGACCCTTGAGCCGCCAGTACTCCTGCGCCTGCAGCACCTGGCGTACCAGCGCCAGGTCCTCATCGCTGAGCACCCGCACCAGCAGGATCGGGAGGTCGCCCGAGATGCCGTGGGCCCAGAGTCCCGACTGGCCGAGCACGTTGCTCGCGAGCGTCTCGCGATCGATACGGAGCGAGTTGTCGAGGTAGAGGACGCGGGAGGCGAGCCGCTCGAAGAGCTGCGCCTGCTCGCTCGAGATGCCGACGTGCCGCTGCAGGCTCCGCGCATGCGCAAAGGCGAGCGCGAACGTCCGCGCCGCGGCGCTCGGGTCGTGATACTTCTGCGCCAGCGCGAGCGCGCTCTCCCGGTCGGGGGCGACTCCGGTCGCGAACGAGAGCCGTACCGACGCGCCCGGCGCGAGCCGGATGCGCTGCCGCAGGCTGACGATCGGATCGAGCACCGCTCCCGTGGTGCCCGAGAGCGCCCGGCCATCGAGCGCGATGGGGCGTTCCGGTCCCCGGCCCCGCCCCAGGAAGCGCAGGCGGTCGGTCTCCCACTCCACCGCGCCGCGCACCCGGCTGTCGACGCCGAGCACATGGATGGCACAGGCGCCGGCCTCCTCGCGCGAGCGGGGACGGCGGTGGCAGAGGAGGGCGGCGCTGTCCGCGAGGTATTCCGTCTCGATGAACAGCTTGCCGAAGGCGGGGTGCGACAGATCGTCCGCCGGCAGCGCCAGGGCGATCTCGGCGTAGCTGGTGATCTCGATCTCGCGGGCCCGGTCGCTCTGGTTGGTGACCGAGAGCCGGCGGACCTCGACATCATCTTCCGTGGAAACGGCGATCTCCATCTGGGTGACGATCTCGTCGTCGCGCCGGTGGAAGGTCACCTTCTCCGCCTGCAGCGTGACGAGATAGTCGTCGGATTCCCGGGCGATCGGGTGATGGGCGGCGGACCAGACCATGCCGCTCCGCACGTCGCGGAGGTAGATGAACTGGCTGCCGAGATCGCGGGTCGCATCTTCGCGATAGCGGGTGACCGCCCGGCCGCGGCAGAGACTGGCGCCGCCGCCCGCGTTGGTGACGATCGCGCAGTAGGCGCCGTTGGTGAGGAACTGGGCGTGCGGATGCAGCGTGTCCGGGGTGCGGAAGCGCCGGAGCGCCGCCAGCGGCGTGCTCGATGCCACCCGCGTCTCCTGCGCGGGGCGCGGCTCGGTGATCGGCACGTGCCGCGGGGCGCGCTCCTGCAGCAGGAGCACCGTCGCTTCGATGCGCGGATCGGCGTGGAAGCGGCGGACCATCGGGTCGCCGAGGACGGCGTTGGCGATCGCGACGAGACTCATCCCCTGGTGGTGCGCGAGGAACGACCGGACCACGGCGCCCCGCTTCGGCGCGCCCGGCAGGGGTGCCTCGTCGCCGTCGCGCCGGTGACTGTAGTCGATCGCCTCGTAGAAGCCGTACGGGCCGCTCGCCCCGGCGTCCGCGAGCCGACGGAAGTTGCTCACCGCCTGACTGGGGTCGACCATCGCCGCGAGGGCGGTGGCGTACGGCGCGATCACCAGGTCGTCGGCCAGTCCGCGCTTGAGCCCGAGGCCCGGCACGCCGAACGCCCGGTACTGGTAGTTCCCGTGGCGGTCGACCACGTTGAAGCCCGACTCGGAGATGCCCCAGGGCACGCCCTGCTGCCGGCCATACTCCCGCTGGCGCCGCACGGCCATCCGGCAGGAGTCGTCGAGCAGGGTCTCGGGATAGCTCCGCAGCACCAGCATCGGCATCAGGTACTCGAACAGCGTGGCGCTCCAGGAGAGCAGCGTCGAGACCCCCTCGACGCTCGTGAGCAGCCGTCCGAGACTGAACCAGTGATTCTGGGGGACATCGCCCTTGGCGATGGCGGCGAAGCTCGCGAGCCGCGCTTCCGAGGCCAGCAGATCGTAAAACGAGTTGTCGAGCCGGCCCGGACCGTCGGCATCGGCGAGCCGGTAGCCGATCGGGAAGATCTTGCGCTGCCGGTCGTAGAGAAATCCGAACTGCATGCCATCCGCGAAGGCCAGCGCGCGTGCCGACAGGTCGGTGAGCCGGGCCGCGTGGTCCGCATGCGTCTCGGTGACGGGCACGAGGGCGAGCCGGACCGATTCCGCCCAGGCGATCGCCTCCCGCCACGGGGCGGCCTCGCCGCTCGGTGCGACACAGCCGGTGATGGCCGACTGCAGGAGATCGTGCATCGCTGATGCGGTCTGGAGGGCGGATGCGGGATCCTCGTCGCTCGTCAGCGCGCCGGCCAGCTCGGTGAGGCGCTGCGCGAGCAGGTCGGTGTCCGCGGAGAGCGTGTCGAGGGCGGCGAGCGCTTCCCGCGCCACCCGGATGGTGTCGCCGAGTCCGGCCCGGCGCTGCACGTCGGAGGGCGGCCGGTCGCGGATCTCGGCGAGTCCCGCCGCGAGCGCGAGGAGGGCGCCGAAGAGATTGCCGCTGTCGACGGTGGAGACGTAGCACGGGGCCAGCGGTGCCAGGGTCCGGGTGTCGTACCAGTTGAGCAGATGCCCTTCGTACCGTTCCAGCCCTTCCGCGGTGCCGAGCAGCGCCTCCAGCCGCTCGACGAGGGCGCCGGTGCGGAGGTAGCCGAGGTCGTGGGCCGCGAGGGTCGACAGCATGCCCATCGCGATGTTGGTCGGCGAGGTGCGGTGGGCCACCATCGGGACCGGCGTCTCCTGGTAATTGTCAGGCGGCAGTCCGTGGTCGGCCGGGCCCATGAAGACTTCGAAGAAGCGCCAGGTCTTCCGGGCGATCGTGCGCAGCAGGGTCCGCTCCTCGAGGGTGAGCTGCTGCCGTCTCGGCACCACCGGCCGGCTCAGCCACCAGGCGAGCACCGGGGCCGCGATCCAGAGGAGCAGGATGGGGACCGCGGCGGGCAGGGTGGCGGGCCGGCCCGCGGCGAGCAGCGCGGCGACGACCAGCGCCAGCGCGGGGCTCGCCGACATGGCGCCGAAGAAGAGGAGCGCGGTGCCTCGGCCGGTGAGGCCCGTCGCGCGGGCGGCGCTCGCCGCCGCAGTCTCCCACTCGAGCAGGCGGCGCTGGGTGACGATGAGCCGCACGAGCGTGAGCGCGATGGCGTGCACCATCTCGTAGGCGTGATACGCCAGGAAGGTGACGGAGAGCAGCACCTGCGCGCCCGCCGCCTCGAGGTCGTCCACCAGCAGCCGGAGGAAGACGCGAAAGGGCTGCTGCGGTTCCGGGCCGCCCAGCAGCCGGACCAGGATCGGATACAGGGGAAAGGCGAGCGTGCCGAGGATGCCGAGGGTCCAGGCCGCGGGGCTGCCGGGGAAGAAGAGCCACGCCGCCACCAGCGCCAGCACGGTCGCCGGGGCGACCAGGGTCCGCCGCAGGTTGTCGAGGATCTTCCAGCGCGAGATCAGCGGGAGGGTGTTGCGCTCGAGCCCCGCCCGCGTCGGGACGAAGGGGAAGAGCCAGAAGAGGATCTGCCAGTCGCCCCGGGCCCAGCGGTGCTGCCGGCGGGCGTGGGTCAGCACGCTCGCCGGGTAGTCGTCCACGACCTCGACATCGCTCACCAGCGCGGGCCGGGCGTGCAGCCCCTCGAAGAGGTCGTGCGAGAGCAGCGCATTGTCAGGCACCCGCCCCTCGAGCGCCGCCATGAAGGCGTCGATGTCGTACAGCCCCTTGCCGGTGTAGATGCCCTCGCTGAACAGGTCCTGGTAGGTGTCGCTGACCGCCGAACTGTAGGGATCGACCCCGGTGTGGCCGGCGTAGACCCGGGCGAAGAGCGACCCGGCGGCACTCGCCATCGTGACGCTCACCCGGGGCTGCAGGATGCCGTAGCCTTCGGTGACCCGGCGCAGGGCGGGGTCGAAGCAGGCGCGATTGAGCGGGTGCGCCATGATGCCGATCAGGGTGCGCGCCGACTCTCTCGGCAGCCGGGTGTCACTGTCCAGTGTCAGGCAGTACCGCAGCCGGCCGTCCAGGATGCCCGGGTCGCCCTCATGCACCACGAAGCTGGTGTCGGTCGCCCCGCGGACGATGCGGTTGAACTCCTCCAGCTTGCCCCGCTTCCGTTCCCACCCCATCCAGCAGCCCTCGGCGGGATTCCAGCGGCGCTCGCGATGGAAGAGATGGAAGCCGTCGCTCCGGCCGCGCCCCACGGTGGCGTTGAGCCCGGCGATCCCGGCGCGCGCCGCCTCGAGGATCTCGGCATCCTCGGGCAGGCGCTCCTCCAGGGCATCGACGAAGTCGGTGAGCAGCGCGAAATGAATGTTCGGGTCGGTGTTGCCGAGCGCGAGCACCTCGAGATGATCGATGAGCCGATGGGTCGCGGCGACGCTGGTGAGCAGCGTCGGGATCACCACGATGGTGCGCGCCTCCGGCGGCACGCCATCGGTGATATCGAGCCGGGGGAGGCGCCGCGGCGGCACCAGCCCCGCGGCGAACCGCTGCACCGCCGCGGTCGCCAGCTCCGAGGCGGGGAGCAGGAGCAGCAGCGCGATCGCCGTCCAGCCGAACGGCGTCCCGCCCTGGTCGGTCGCGTAGAGCAGCCCGGCGCCGATGCCGAGCGCCGTCAGCACCGCCAGCGCGCCGAGATAGACACCGGTCGTGTGGGCGAAGAGGACCCGCCGGAGCCGGGCGCCGAGATGGGGACGATAGGCGACATCGCCTTCGAGGTCGCGCCGCCCCCGGCCGATGAGGTGATACCCGACGTGGGCGCTCCGGTGCTGACTCGAGTGCTGCTCCGCGGCGGCGCGCGCGCTCTCGACCGCCCGCAGGGCCACCCGGAGCTGCGCCTCACCCGTCCGCTCGGCGAGCTCCTCGACCGCCTGCCGGTACCGGTCGCGGCTCAGGAAGTCCATCCGTCCATAGACCGCGGCGGGATCGCGCTGCAGCACCTGCTCGACGAGACTCACACTCTCGATGTACTGGGACCAGTCGAGCGTCGCACAGAACCGGAGACTGGTAATCGCGTTCGCCACCGAGACCTGCCCCGCGGCGAGCACCTGGTGCTCGGCGCGGATGACCTCCTCGACGGTGAGTCCGCTGGCGGCGAGGCGCGCCTCGATCGCGGCACGGACCCCGGCCGCCGCCGGCCCATACTCCCTGAGACGCTGCAGTACCTGGGCGACCCACGCCGTCTCCAGCACCTCGGGCAGCTGCTTCTGCCGGCCGACATCCGAGACCGTCATCCGGTCCAGGAACCGATTCGCCGCGATCCGGTCCGATCGCCCGGCGAGCGTCTCCTCGGCGAGGCGGCGGAGGTTCTCGAGCAGCGCCACCTTGAGCATGATCGGCCAGGCCCACAGCTCGCCGATGGTGAGCGGTGCCACCGTCTGGTAGGCGGTCATGAAGCGGGTGAGCAGCGACCGGTCGAGGCGGCCATCGGTGTGGCGCACCAGCTCGATCGCCATGCTGTAGGCCCGTCCCGCGCCGGCGTACTGCCGGGCCGCGAGTCGCGGGAGCTGCCGCTGGAAGCTGGGGGGGAGATCGTGCCGGATGACCCGGCTCTCCGACTCGATCAGGTGATAGTTGTCGAGCAGCCATTCGGCGGCGGGGGGCACGAACTCGCCCTTGCGGACGTCCACGGCGAACAGCCCGTAGGCCCGGCGGACCAGGCGGGCGTTCTCCTCCAGCCGGCGGAAGAAGGCCCGGTGCGGAGCGCTGCTCTCCCGGGCGAGCGTGAAACTCGCGGCCAGGGTCTTGGCCCGTTCCTCGAGACGTTCGCTGCTGAGCAGTTCGGCGCGCAGAGGCGGATCGATCGGACGGGCCCGGCGCGGATGGCGCAGGCGCTGCCACAGGGAGACGGCGATGACGAAATCCTCTCGAACAGGTACGGCAGACGATGCCTGACAACGCTGCGGTCCGCGCCGGGCGATCGGGGCGGTTCCCCGCAACCGAAAAAGCGGGCGCAAGCGGCCTCAGCCGTTGCGCCCGCTCGCTCGAGGCCGTCGCTCCTCGACCGGAGGCGATTCCGCTCACCCTCCACGGAATCACTGGTATTGACCGCGACGATACTTCGCCCTGCGTCCGGACGAACGCAAGGATGACCGCGGGGACTACATCGAAGGAGTGGGGTTAGACTTCTCTCCCCCTTCGGGATGAGATGGGAGGTCCGCATGGCAACGAAGCGCCCCGCCACCGCCAAGCTCGACGCCGGGGCACTGCACGCCGCCTTTGCGCCGGTCCGGAAGGCCGCCCGGGGACTGCCCGAGGTGGAGGAGCGCACCTCGTACGGGACCCCGGCGCTCTTCGTGCGCGGCAAGCTCTTCGCCCGGATCTGGGAGGACGGCGCCACGCTCGTCGTCCGCACCGATTTCGACAGCCGCGACGCCCTCCTGCACGCCCAGCCGAAGATCTTCCACCTGACCGACCACTATCGCGACTACGCGGCGGTGCTGGTGCGGCTGGCCCAGGTCTCTCCCACCCGGCTTGCGGCGCTCCTGTCCGACGCGTGGGAGTTCGTCGCGCCGAAGACCCTGGTCAAGGCGCGGCGGGCGCCGCGTTGAAAGGCGACGGACGCCACTTTGTCGCGCGCGGGAGCATGGGCCCGGAATCCGCCGACTAGCCGCCATCGCACTCACGCGGTAGTATCGTAGACCTCGAAATACCGCCTGGAGCCACGAAGTATGCTCAGATCCTCTTCCTTTATAGCCGCCGGACTGACTGGATTGCTCGCCTTCGCTCCGCAGGTCGCTGCCCAGCAGCCCTCGCCCTCCGCTCCCGCCGAGCCGGTCCGCTCCGGATACACCGCGGGGGACGTCCAGTTCATGACGGGGATGATCGGTCACCACGCGCAGGCGGTGCTCATCGCCGGCTGGGCGCCCACGCACGGCGCGAGCGCCTCGATGCGGGCCCTGTGCGAGCGGATCGTCGTGGGCCAGAATGACGAGATCCGCCTGATGAAACACTGGCTGAGTGTCAGACATGAAACCATCCCCGAGGATCATGCGTCACACGACATGCCCGGGATGGACATGGGGCAGATGCCGATGATGCCCGGCATGCTGACCCGCGAGCAGCTGGCCCAGCTCGACGCGGCGCGGGGGCCGGAGTTCGACCGGCTCTTCCTCACCTTCATGATCCAGCACCACAAGGGTGCGCTGACGATGGTGGATCAGCTCTTCGGCACCAAGGGTGCCGGCGAGGAAGAGACGACCTTCCGGCTCGCGTCCGATATCTACGCCGACCAGTCCACGGAAATCGACCGAATGAACCGCATGCTTGCCGCGCTCCCTTCCGGTGAGAAGAGTCCGTGACCGAGCATCTCCCGCTGCCGCACCTCCGATCCCTCTAATGGAGTCCCCTGTGAACACTGAACGCTCGTCAGGACGTCCGCGCACTCGTTCGGCTGCCGGTACGCTCCTGCACCTCTCGGCTGCGCTCGGACTGGTGTCCGCGATGGCCTGCGCCTCCTCGTCGTCCACCGCCGTGAGTGCCAAGTCGATGGTCGCGCCCAAGTCGGCGGATCCGCGGGTGGGACTCAAGGCCGGTATGTGGGACGCGGCCGAGGCCGCGTGGAACATGCGGCTGCTGTCCAACACCCGGCCGTCGGAGAAGTTCGCCGGCGTCACCAACTCGGACCTGTCCTTCTCCGGTCCCTATGCGATCCAGGGCAACTACAACGGCTTCCAGGTCTGGGACATCACCAACCCGGTCAAGCCGTCGCTGAAGGTCGCCTACCTCTGCCCGGCCTCGCAGAGCGACGTGTCGGTCTACAAGAACCTGCTGTTCGTCTCGGGTGAGGGGAATGGCGGCCGGCTCGACTGCGGCACCCAGGGCGTCCACGACACGGTCAGCACCGACCGGCTCCGCGGCCTCCGGATCTTCGACATCAGCGACATCACCAGCCCCAAGTACATCGGCAACGTGCAGACCTGCCGCGGCTCGCACACCCACACCGTGCTGGCCGATCCGAAGGACCCGGACAACGTCTACGTCTACATCTCCGGTTCCGCCGGTGTCCGCTCGCCGAATGAGCTGCCGGGCTGCAGCCGCCTCGCGCCGGACAAGGACCCGAACTCGGCCCTGTTCCGGATCGAAGTGATCAAGGTGCCGCTCGCGCACCCGGAGACGGCGGCGATCGTCAACTCGCCCCGCATCTTCAATGACCTCGTCGCTCCGCCGGAGCATGGCGAGGCCAAGGAGGACATCGAGGCCCAGAAGGCCGCCGTTGCCGCCGCCAAGGCGAAGGGCGGGTTCACCGCCGAGATCCCGGGGCAGGGCGAGATCGTGATCCCGGGGCGCTTCGTCGCTCCGATGCTGGACAGCGTGGTGAAGGCGCGGGGCGGCTCCGGCGCCCCGACCAGCGCCGACAGCGCGGCCCTCCGGGCCGCGCTCCCCGGCATCCTCGCCAGGATGTTTGGCCCGCCGCCGACCCCCGGCGCCGTCCGCCCCGGGCCGACGCAGTGCCACGACATCACCGTCTATCCGTACATCGGCCTGGCGGGCGGCGCCTGCGGCGGCTACGGCCTGCTGCTCGACATCCGCGATCCGGCCAACCCGAAGCGGATCGGCGCGGTCTCCGACTCGAACTTCTCCTACTGGCACTCGGCGACCTTCAACAACGACGGCACCAAGATCCTGTTCTCGGATGAATGGGGCGGTGGTGGCCAGCCGAAGTGCCGCGTGACCGACAAGTACGAGTGGGGCGCCGACGCGATCTTCACGCTGGTCGACGGCAAGATGAAGTTCCAGAGCTACTACAAGATGCCCGCGGCCCAGACGGTCAACGAGAACTGCGTGGCCCATAACGGCTCGCTGATCCCGATCCCCGGCCGCGACGTGATGATCCAGTCGTGGTACCAGGGCGGCGTCTCGGTGTTCGACTGGACCGATGCGGCGCACCCGAAGGAGATCGCCTTCTTCGACCGTGGCCCGGTCGACTCCACCCAGATGGGCAACGGCGGCTCCTGGTCGGTCTACTGGTACAACGGCGTGATGGTGAGCTCGGAGATCGGCCGCGGCCTCGACGTCTTCGAACTGACGCCGAGCAACTACATCTCGCAGAACGAGATCGATGCCGCCAAGCTGGTGCACCTCGATTACCTGAACGTGCAGGGCCAGCCCCACTTCGAGTGGCCCGCCGCCTTCCCGGTGGCGCGCGCCTACCTCGATCAGCTGGAGCGGTCGAACGGCCTCGCCGCCGCCAAGGTGACGGCCGCCCGGGCCTCGCTGGCCGACGCGGAGAAGGTGACCGGCCCGGCCCGGAAGCTCATCCTCACCACGCTGGCCACCAAGCTCAACGGCGATGCTTCCGGCGCTGCCGATGGCGCCAAGGTGCGGAAGCTGGCGACGGTCGTGACCGGCCTCGCCACCGCGATGTAAGCGGCGGGATTTCGGAAGGAACTCAGGAGCCGGGCGCCCGCCAGTCGCGGGCGCCCGGTTCGTGTCTTCCCCCTCCGGTTCTCCTCGAACCCGAACCGGTGCTAGCCGGGGAGCGCCGCGACCCGTATCATCATTCGACGTCGCCGCCGGGCAGCATCCGGGGCCGCCTGTCTAACGACACCCGGCGACCGCACGGCCAGCCGCACAGTGGACCGACGCAGCAGCGAGGGAGGAACCAAGGCATGAGCCCATGGTGGCGGAAACACGAGGCTGTTCCGGCGGGGAGTGGCGACACGCACGCCGCGCCGGACGCCCCGCTGGCGACGGCCGAGTACCGCACGGCCAGCGTTCCGGCACTGCCGGGCGACAAGCCACGCGACGACGAACTCGATCTCTTCGGCCTCACCCACCGCGGCAAGGTCAAGAAGAAGAACGAGGACCACTTCCTCCTCTGCACCGTGCACCCGACGGTGGTCATCCACGGCACCAGTCTCCCCGATCCGGAGCATCTTCCGCTTCGCGGTCAGCGGCTGGCGACCATCATGCTGGTGGCGGACGGGGTCAGCAGCGGCGGGGGCGGCGGAGAGGCGAGCCGGGTCGCGGCCGAGGCGGTGACGGGCTATGTCTCTTCGACGCTCAACTGCTATCATGCCGCGGGGAGCGGCGAGGAGCAGGTCTTCCTCGATGCCCTCAAGGCGGCGGCGATCGAGGCCCACCACGCGGTGCGGTCCGAGGGGGCGGCGCATCCCGAAATCCGGAAGATGGCCACGACCCTCACCCTGGTGATGTCGGTCTGGCCCTGGGCCTACGCGGTGCAGGTGGGTGACAGCCGCTGCTACGTCTATACTGAGGAAGGCCTCCGTCAGGTCACCAAGGACCAGACGATGGCCCAGGACCTGGTGGATCGGGGGGCGCTGCCGCCGGAGCGGCTGGCGAGTTCGCCGTTCACCCACGTGCTGGTCAGCGCCATCGGCGGGGAAGAGGCGAAGCCGGAGATCACCCGGATCAGCCTCGATCATCCGGGCCTGGTGCTGCTGCTCTGCAGCGACGGCCTGATCAAGCATGTCAGCGACGAGCAGATCGCCACGGAGATCGGCCGGATGACCTCGTCGGAGCAGCTCTGCCAGACGCTGCTCAACATGGCGATGGACGCCGGCGGCAGCGATAACATCACGGTGATCGTCGCGCGGGCCCGTCGCAATCGCACTGCGCCCTGATCGGCGGCACCCCGGCGCCGGCGTCGGCGCGGTGGAGGGGTCGCCCAACAACGGAAGCACGACAGCGGAATCGCACCTCTCGATGTCTTACACGGTTTGTCCCAACTGCGGTCAGAATGCGCTCCCAGTGGCCACCCGCTGCCCCAAGTGCGGCGTCGCCTTCGAATCGCAGTTCATCCGTCATGCCCCACCCCCGCCGAAGCGGGCACCGGTCGGCCTGATTCTGGCCGGCGCCGTCCTCGCGATCCTGGCGGGGAACGCGCTGTGGCAGAAGTTCGGCGCGGCTCCCGCAACCACGCCCATCGTCAGGAAGCCGGCTCCCGCCCCCGCGCCGGCACCCGCCCCCGCTCCCGCCCCCACGCTCGCTCAGGCCGCGCCCCGGCCCGAGACGCTGGCTGCCCACCGGGAAACAGTCGTCACCGCGCCGGCACCCGCGCCACGTGCGTCGAATCCGCCGGTCCCGCCGCCGGCGGTCGCGCATGCGCCTGCGCCTGTGACGGGCAGTCCGGTGCCGGCCGCCACGACGCCGGTCCAGATCGCCACCGTTGCCACGCTGGCCACGGCCCGGGGAGCGAAGACCCTTTACTCGAGCACCTGGCTGAATCTTCGCGCCGAACGCCGGAACTCGGCGCCGGTGCTGCGGGTCCTCAAGCCCGGGGAGGTCGTCCGGGTGGATTCGCTCTCGCAGGGCTGGTATCGGGTGGTCTCCAACGCCGATCAGCCTGGCTGGGTCGACCGCCGCCTGCTCGATTCACTCCCGCCCGAATAGCCGGCCGGCATGGCCGGTCCTTCACGATCGGCTTCATGCCTGACATGAAGCGCGGGGAATCCCATTGCTTCATCGGGAAGCACCGCCAGACACTGCTGTTTGTGTAGCGCCCCCTCCGGAAGCTCTCTCCGTCCATTCACGATCCCTTCATTGTGCGCCGGGTAGTATGCCACCGTGGCCGCCTGGCCCCCGTCCCGGGTGTCGCGGCACGCTGACCATGGGATCGTGATCGATGACTGCCACCAGGCCTCCCACCAGTGACGCCGCCCATCCGAGTGGCGACAAGCGCTTCAAACTTCTCGACCGCGCGATCAACCTGCACCAGGGCAACGGCAACGCGCTCATCGAGGTCCTCCACACCGCACAAAACGTCTTCGGCTACCTGGAGGATGACATCCTCCTCTACGTCGCGCGCGCGCTCAAGCGACCGCTGAGCCAGGTCTACGGCGTCGCGACCTTCTATCACTACTTCCGCCTCAAGCCACCCGGCGAGCACACCTTCGTCCTCTGTCTCGGCACCGCCTGCTACGTGAAGGGCGCGCCGGCGCTGCAGCATGCGATCGAGCGTCGCTGCGGCGCCCGGTTCGGGCAGACGACGAAGGACGGCAAGGTGTCCCTGCTCACCGCGCGCTGCATCGGGTCCTGCGGTGTCGCGCCGCTGGCGGTGCTCGATGAAGTGGTGGCGCCCAAGCTGACCGAGACGGGCGCCATCGCCCATCTCGATCGCTGGTTAGGCGACGGGGAGCCGGCCAAATGACCCTCGACGAACTGCGGGAACTGGCGGAAGCGGAGCGGGCCCGGCAGGCGGGGTTCCCCCGCCGGGTGCGCTGCTGTACCGCAAGCGGATGCGTGGCCTCGGGCGGCACGGAGACCTTCGAGGCGTTCAAGGCCTCGGTCAAGCAGCACGATCTCGGTGCCACCACCGAGGTGGTGCCGACCGGCTGCATGGGACTCTGTGGCCGCGGACCGCTGGTGACGGTCGAACCGGGTGAGGTCCTGTATCAGGATGTCACCCCGGCGCTGGCGGAGACGATCGTCACCGAGCACCTGATCGGGAACCAGCCGGTGGAATCCGCCCGGACAGACACCTCGGTGCCGTTCTTCACCTCGCAGGTGAAGATCGTCAACGAGAACAGCGGCATCATCGACGCGACGCGGATCGAGGGCTACCTCGCCGCGGGCGGCTACGAGGCGCTGGCCAAGGTGCTCGGCGAGATGCAGCCGGGCGGGGTGATCGAGGAAGTCCGGGCGAGCGGACTCCGGGGTCGGGGCGGCGGCGGCTATCCGACGGGGCTCAAGTGGGCGATCACCCGGAAGATCGAGAAGGAGCAGAAGTACATCGTCTGCAACGCCGACGAGGGCGACCCCGGGGCGTTCATGGACCGGAGCGTGCTCGAGTCCGATCCCCACCGGGTGCTGGAGGGGATGGCCATCGCCGGCTACGCCGTCGGCGCCAGCCAGGGATACATCTACGTCCGGGCGGAGTATCCGCTCGCGATCGAACGGCTGAAGGCCGCGATTCGTCAGGCGGAACGCCTGGGCGTGCTCGGCAACCGCATCATGGAGTCGAGCTTCAGCTTCCGGATCGATATCCGGGTGGGCGCCGGCGCCTTCGTCTGCGGTGAGGAGACCGCGCTGCTCCGCTCGATCGAAGGCCGCCGCGGGCGGCCGCACCCGCGGCCCCCCTATCCCTCGGAAGAGGGCCTGTTCGGCATGCCCACGGTGATCAACAACGTGGAGACTTTCGCGAACATCGCCCCGATCATCCGCAACGGCGGCGCCTGGTTCGCCGGCATCGGCACCGCGAAGAGCAGCGGGACCAAGGTCTTCGCGCTCGCGGGCGGCATCCGCAATACGGGCCTGATTGAAGTGCCGATGGGCATCCCGCTCCGGACCATCGTGTTCGAGATCGGTGGCGGCACGCCGGAGGGGACCACCTTCAAGGCGGCGCAGACCGGCGGCCCCTCGGGCGGGTGCATCCCCGCCGAGCATCTCGACCTGCCGGTCGACTACGAATCGCTGCAGGCCGTCGGCTCGATCATGGGCAGCGGCGGGCTCATCGTGATGGACTCCACCGCGAGCATGGTGGACGTCGCGCGCTTCTTCATGGAATTCTGCATGGACGAGTCGTGCGGCAAGTGCATCCCCTGCCGCGTGGGCACGGTGCAGCTGCATGGCCTGCTCAGCAAGCTGGCGCGCGGTGAGGGCACCGCCACCGATCTGGCGCTGCTCGAGGAACTCTGCGTGATGGTGAAGGAGACCAGTCTCTGCGGCCTGGGACAGGCGGCGCCCAATCCGGTGCTGTCGACGCTGCGCTTCTTCCGGGACGAGTATCTCTCGGTCCTCGTACCGACCGGGAAGGAGTAAGCCATGGCCATCATCACACTCACCATGGACGGGCAGGCGATCAGCGCCCGGGACGACAACACCCTGCTGGAAGTGGCGCGGGAGCACGGGATCGACATCCCGACGCTCTGCCACATCGAGGGGATCGGCGACGTCGCGGCCTGCCGGCTCTGCCTGGTGGAGATCGAAGGCTCGAACCGCCTGCAGGCCGCCTGCACCGCCCGGCCGCAGGAAGGGATGGTGGTCCGCACCACCAGCCCGAGGCTCGAGCGCTATCGCCGCACGATCATCGAGTTCCTCGCCTCCGAGGGGAATCACCAGTGCGCGGTGTGCGTCTCCAACGGCCACTGCGAGCTGCAGGACCTCGCGCTCCGCGTGGGGCTCGACTACGTGCGGGTGCCGTACCTCTTCCCGGCCAAGGACGTGGACGCCTCCCACCCCGACTTCGTGATGGACCACAACCGCTGCGTGCTCTGCACCCGCTGCGTCCGGGTCTGCGACGAGGTCGAAGGGGCCCACACCTGGGACATCGCCGGCCGCGGCATCAACTGCACCATCGTCTCCGGACTCAACCAGCCGTGGGGCGACGTCGACACCTGCACCACCTGCGGCAAGTGCGTCGCGATCTGCCCCGTCGGGGCACTGACGCCGAAGGGCGCCTCGGTGTCCGAGGTCGCCAAGCGGACCGAGTTCCTCAACTACATCGTCACGGCGCGCCAGCGGCGCGAATGGAATCATGCATTTCTGGCCAAGGAGTAAGCCATGAAGCCCCGCGTGGCGACAGTCTGGCTCGGCGGCTGCTCCGGCTGCCACATGTCGTTCCTCGATCTGGATGAGCGCCTCTTCGAGCTCGCCGACCGGATGGAGCTGGTCTATTCGCCGATCGCCGACGTGAAGACCTTCCCGGAGAACGTGGACGTGGCGCTGGTCGAAGGCGCCGTGGCCAACAACGAGAACGAGGAGATGGCCCGTCTCATCCGGAAGAATTCGAAGGTGGTGGTCTCCTTCGGGGACTGCGCCACCACCGGCAACGTGACGGCCATGCGCAACCGCTACAGCCCCGACGAGATCATCCATCGCGCCTACGTCGAACTGGCGGAGGGGGATCCCACGGTGCCTTCCGAGTTCACCACCATTGCCAAGCTGCGCCCGCGAGCCCAGCCGCTGCACGAAGTGATTCCCGTGGATGCCTTCCTGCACGGCTGTCCACCGAGCGCCGAGGAGATCTGGCTGGCCGTCTCCGCGCTCCTCGAGGGCAAGAAGCCAGAGCTGCCGAGCATCTTCCGGAGGTACGGCTGAGATGATCCGCACGATTACGATCGATCCGGTGACCCGGATCGAGGGGCACTCGAAGATCACCGTGCAGCTCGACGAGGCGGGCAAGGTCGCCGGCGCGCGCTTCCACGTGAACGAATTCCGCGGCTTCGAGAAGTTCTGCGAGGGCCGCCTGATGTGGGAGATGCCGGGGCTCACCAGCCGCATCTGCGGCATCTGCCCGGCGAGTCACCTCATCTCCTCCGCCAAGGCGGGGGATGCGATCCTCCAGGTGACCATCCCGGAGACCGCCGAAAAGCTGCGCCGGCTCATCACCCTGGGACAGTGGGTGCAGTCGCACTCGCTCAGCTTCTTCCATCTCTCCTCGCCCGACCTGCTGCTCGGCTTCGACAGCGATCCCGCGACCCGCAACATCCTCGGCGTGATGGCCGCCGATCCGGAGTTTGCCCGGCGCGGCATCCGGCTCCGCAAGTTCGGCCAGGAAGTGATCGAGCTGCTCGGGGGGCGGAAGATCCACACCCCGTGGGCGGTGGCCGGCGGCGTGCGCGAGCCGCTGGATGCCGGGCGCCGCGATCGCCTGCAGGCGTGGATCCCCGAGGCGCTCGAGACGGTCGAGATCGCGCTCGAGGCGCTGCGGTCCCTGGAGGAAAAGCACCAGGCCGAGATTCCCAACTTCGGCAGCCAGCCGACGATGTACATGGGACTCGTCTCCCCCGACGGCGGCCTCGAGTACTACGGGGGCAACCTGCGGATCCGCGATGCGGCGGGCGTCAACGTCGCCGACCAGATCCCGCCCCGGGACTACCGCAAGCATCTCGCGGAGGTCACCGAGACCTGGACCTACCTCAAGTTCCCCTACTACCGGGCACTCGGCGAAGCGGCGGGCGCCTATCGCGTCGGGCCGCTCGCCCGGCTCAACATCTGCGACTACATCGCGACGCCGCGGGCCGAGAAGGAGCGGGTGCGGTTCCGCGCGCTCGCGGGCGGCAAGGTGGTCAACAACCCCTTCTACTACCACTACGCCCGGCTGATCGAGATCCTGTTCGCCATCGAGCAGATCGATCTGCTGCTCAAGGATCCCGCGCTGCTCGGTCACCACGTGCGGGCGCAGGCGATGGTGAACGCCAACGAAGGGGTCGGCTGCTGCGAGGCGCCGCGGGGCGTGCTGTTCCACCACTACACGGTGGACGACAACGGGGTGCTGAAGGCGGTCAACATGCTCATCGCCACGGCCCAGAACAACCTCGCCATGAACGCCACGGTGCTGGGCATGGCGAAGCACTATCTCGAGGGTGTGACGATCACCGAGGGACTGCTCAATCGGCTGGAGGCGGGGATCCGCGCCTATGATCCCTGCCTCTCCTGCTCGACCCATGCGCTCGGTCAGATGCCGATGCACCTGCAGGTGCTCGGCCCCGACGGGGCGGTGCTCTCGGAGCGCCGGCGCTGATGCCGCCGCTGGTCATCGCCGTCGGCAACTCCACCCGCTCCGATGATGGGGTGGGGCCGCAGATCGCGGAGGTTCTTGAGGTCGTCGCGCCGTCGGCCTGCTACCGGATCGTCCACCAGCTCACGCCCGACCTCGTCGAGGACATCGCCGAGGCGCGTCTGGTGCTGTTCATCGATGCCTCGGTCGCGGCGACGGAGCTGACCATCACGCCGATCGAGCCCTCGGGCACTGTCGGCGGGAGTCATGAGACGACGCCGGGCGGACTGCTCCAGCTCGCCGAGCAGATCTATCAGTGCCGGCCCGAGCGGGCGCTGCAGGTCGCGATCCCGGCGACCGACTTCCGCTTCGGCGAGCGGCTCAGCGACGAAACCGCCCGCTGGGCCCAGCGCGCCGTCGCCAGTATCGCCGCGCTGCTCCTGGGCGAAGAGTGCCTCCTCGGCCAGGACTGAGCGCCGCGCCGTCTGGCCACCTCGGCCGGCGCGGCGTATGTTGTCGCACGTTCGATTCCCACTGACACCGAGTTGAGATGCGTGCCTGATGGACGCGGTCCCGCGCCTGTCGGCCGCCCTGCCCGTCTCCTCGCACCGCCATCGGCATGACTGATCCGCGCGACCAGCTCCAGACCACCCTCGGTACCGCCTACACCCTCGAGCGCGAGCTCGGCGGCGGTGGCATGTCGCGGGTCTACCTCGCCCAGGAGACCGCGCTGGGGCGTCAGGTGGTGGTGAAAGTCGTCGCCCCCGAGCTGGCCGAGGGACTGAGCGCCGAGCGATTCGCGCGGGAGGTGAAGCTGGCGGCGCGGCTGCAGCAGGCGAACATCGTCCCGGTGCTCACCGCCGGCGACGCGGGCGGGCTTCCCTACTACACCATGCCGTTCGTGAAGGGGGAGTCGCTCCGCGCGCGACTCGCGCAGGGCCCGCTGCCCTCCTCCGAGGCGATCAGCGTGCTGCGCGATGTGGCGCGGGCCCTCGCCTATGCGCACGCCGAGGGCGTCGTGCATCGCGACATCAAGCCGGAGAACATCCTGCTCTCGGGCGGGGCCGCGGTGGTGACGGACTTCGGCATCGCAAAGGCGATCAGCGCCTCGCGGACGCTGGACGGCCCAGGCGCGGAGGCCGGTGCGGTGCTCACCCAGACCGGCAGCTCGATCGGCACCCCGGCGTACATGCCGCCCGAGCAGGCCGCGGGCGACAGCATCGATCAGCGTGCCGATCTCTATGCGTGGGGTGTGGTCGCCTACGAACTGCTGGCGGGCGCGCATCCCTTTGCGGGGAAGGCGAGCGCACAGCAGCTCATCGCCGCGCACCTCACCGAGGTGCCCGTCAGTCTGGCGACGAAGCGCCCCGAACTCCCGGCGATGCTGACGGCGCTGGTGATGCGCTGTCTCGAGAAGGATCCCGCCAGGCGGCCGCCGTCGGCGAGCGTGGTGCTCGAGCAACTGGATGCCGTCGGCACGCCGGGCTCGAACGAGACGCCGCCCATCTCCAGGTCCCGGCAGCGGGCCTTCCTGATCGGCGCGGCGGTGTTCGTCATCGCGACGATCCTGATCGCGCGGCCCATCATGCGCCATGCGAAGGAAGTCTCGGAGTCGAGAGTCTTCGACAAGTCGCTCGCGGTGCTGCCGTTCGAATCGGTGGGTGGGGACACGGCGAACGCCTACTTCGCCGAAGGGATCGCCGACGAACTGACTACCGCGTTCGCCCGGCTCCCCGGACTCCGGCTCGCGGGCCGGTCGTCGGCGGCGCGCTTTGCGGGGAAGGGCTCCAATGCCCAGGAGGTCGGGGCCGCGCTGCATGTCGGCGCCGTGCTCGACGGCACGGTGCGCCGCGCCGGCGACCGGATCCGCGTCTCCGCCGAACTCTCGAGCGCCGAAGATGGCCGGGTGCTCTGGACCGAGACCTACGAGCGCGAACTGCGCGACGTCTTCGCGGTGCAGGACGACATCACCCGCGCCATCGTCACCGCGCTGCAGGTGCGGCTCGGCGCCGACCAGGAGCCGGGGGCCGGCACACAGGAAGGCACGAAGGACGTCGTGGCCTACGATCTCTATCTGCGCGGCCTGCAGCTCTACCGCAAGCGCGGCCCGGGGATGGCGCAGGCGGAGCAGTATCTCCAGCAGGCGATCGCCCGGGACTCGACCTTCGCGCGCGCCTACGCCACGCTGGCCCTGGTCCTGATCGTCGAACCCTACTTCCTCGGCCGGCCGGTCCATGAGGTGCTTCCGCTGGCCCGCACCGCGGCGGAGCGGGCCATCGCGCTCGACGATGGCCTCGCCGACGCGCACCTGGCCATGGGTCACCTGCTCTGCGAGTCCTTCCAGTGGACCGAGGCGGAGGCCGAGCTCCGCCGTGCGGTCGCGCTCGACCCCAATCGCGCCGAGATGCTGTATCGCCTTGGCTTCATGCTGCTCGCCGTGGGGCGGGTCCATGAGGCCGTCACTCCACTCGAGCAGGCCACGACCGTCGATCCGTACTATCCGATCCCGCTTGTCTACCTCGCCTGGGCGCTGGTGCTCGACGGGCGCGCGGACGAAGGCGTCGTGGTGGGGCGCCGGGCACTCGAGATCGATTCCACCAACGAGGCCGTCCGCAACATCGTCGCGGCGACCTACATGGATGCGGGGCGCCTGCAGGAGGCCGGGGACTTTGCGCGGCGCGCGGCGGCGCTGACGACCAATCCGCGACGCCTGGGTTTCTTCGCCGCGGTGCTCGGACGAGCCGGGGCCACGGCCGACGCGGAGGCCATCATCCGGAGACTGCAGGCACTCCCGCCAGCGACCTGGGGGCTCAGCGGCGGCCTGGCCTACGGATATCTGGGCCTCGGCGACACTGCCCGCGCGCTGACGGCGATGGAGCGCGCCGCCGCGGGTGATGGTGAGGTCCTCTTCTCCCAGCTCCCCACCACGACACTCTACGATCCGGTGCGCCAGAGCCCTCGCTTCGCCGCCATTCTGCGGCGCTACAATCTCGATGTCGCGCGGCTGACGGCGCCCGCGAGCGAGCGCCCTCGCTGACCGGGTAACGGACACCCGCGCCGATATGGCGGCGTGGCCCATGAGGGTGCACCTTCCCTCTCAGCGCCATGACGCCCGGACCCGATTCCCTCGATCGATCCGAATCCCCGCCGCCGCCGATGCCCTCCTGGCTGCGTCCCGGCGCAGCGCGCGTCCCGGCAATCGTGCTGCTTGCCGGCCTCTCCTACCTGCTCGCCGCGGCACTCGCCTACTCCCTCACCGTCCGCGGCGTCGTCATCGTCTGGATTCCGAGTGGCGTGCTGCTCGGGCTGCTCATCTCGCTGGACACCGACGATTGGCCCGCGGCGCTCGCGGGCGCCTGCCTCGGCAATGTGGCGATCGATGCCTTTCGGGTCGGACTGACGGCGGTCAGCGTGCTCGGTCCCGCCGCCAACGCCATCGAGGCGCTGGTGGCGGCACTGCTCCTCCGCCGCATCCTCGGCCGCCAGCACCTGCTCGTCACCCTGCATGGCATCGAGGCGCTGGTCCTCGGCGCCGCGGTGATCAGCAACGGCCTCACGGCGATCATCGGAGGCGGCTTCCTCCACTTCTGGTACGGGATGTCGTTTGGTGCGGGGTGGCTCAACTGGTTCGTCGGGGACGGGCTGGGAATGATCGTGGTCACGCCGGCAATGCTCGGCATCACGCACGGAGTCCGGCGCCTCCGGCGGGTGCCGCCGCGATGGCCGAAGTTCTTCGAGGGAGGCCTCCTGCTCGGCATCGTGCTCGCGCTCGCGATCACGGTCTTCGACCGGCCGGCGGGCGCGAGCCCGCTGCTGGCCAGCACCTACCTGATCTTCGCCGTGCTGATCTGGATGGCGCTGCGTCTCGGCCCCGCGCTGCCCGCCGGAGCCGTCGCCCTCCTCGCCGGCGTGGCACTCTGGTTCACCGCGCTCGGCCGCGGTCCCATCGTCGATCTGCAGCAGCGGCCGATCGATCAGGCCATCGACATGTACGCCTTTCTCGCGATGGCCTCCCTGTCGGTCCTGGTGCCGGCAGCCGCGATCGCCGAGCGGCGGGAGGCCGCCGACCGGATGCGGGCGAGCGAGGCGCGCTATCGCGCCCTGGTCGAGACCGCGCAGGACGCGATCGTCACCATCGATGCCGCCGGCCGGATCCGCTTCTCGAATCCCGCGGCCCAGCAGCTCTTCGGATACGAAGCGGAGACGCTGACGGGCCGGGCCGTCCTCGAGCTGCTGCCGGGAGCCGAACGTGCCCGGCTCACCGCCGCCTTCCATCGCTTGCTGGCCGGCGAGCTCCGGGTGCCCGGGCCCGGCAGCCAGGCCGAGGTGCTGCACCGCGACGGGCGCACGATTCCGGTCGAGATCGCCTTTGGCGAGTGGACGGTCGACGGCGAGCGGCGCTTCACCGCCGTCATCCGCGATATCACCGCGCGCCAGCAGCTCGAGGAAGATCTCCGGCATGCCCAGCAGCTCGAGGCGCTCGGTCAGCTCACCGGCGGCGTCGCCCACGAATTCCGGAACGAGCTGACGGTCATTCTCGGCAATGCGGAGCTCGCGCTGATGGACGCCCCGAAGGATGGGCCGCAGCGCACGGCGCTCGAGGCGATCCGCGCCGCCGCCTCGCGCGGATCGGCGCTGACCCGGGAGCTGCTGGCCTTCGGGCGGCGGCAGGCGCTGCAGCCGGTGGTGCTCGATCTCGATGAGGTGGTGGTCCGGAGTGCGAACGCGCTGGCGCCCGTGCTCGGCCGCAACATCCGGATCGAGGTTGCCGGGACCGGGACCCCGAAGCTGGTGCGCGCCGATCCGACGGCGCTGCAGCAGGCGCTGCTCAACCTGCTGCTCAACGCCAGGGACGCGATGCCGACAGGTGGACGGGTGACGCTGCGTGCCGGCCTCACGGAGATCGACGCGGCGCTCGCCGAACGCCTGGTGCTCCCGGGGGCCGGCCGCTATGTCACGCTCGAAGTGTCGGACACCGGGGCCGGCATGGATGCCGCCACCCTCGCGCGGCTGTTCGAACCGTTCTACACCACGAAGGCTGGGGGAACCGGACTCGGCCTCCCCGCAGTCTACGGGACCGTCCGCCAGAGCGGCGGCGCGATCAAGGCCGAGAGCACTCCGGGCATCGGCACCAGCTTTCGGATGTACCTGCCCGAGGTGGGCGCGGCGGTGCAGGAGCGTCGCGCGATCGCCGATTCACCGCCCACTCACGGCTGATGCGCACAACCTCTCACGCCCCCTTCACTGCCGTTTAATGAGATCCACCTGATACTGCGTCGGGCAGGCAATCAGCCCGCCCAGCAAGTGAAGTCAGGAGGCCGCAATGCACGACCGTCACTCCAAGGGGCCCTTCTGCCAGAGCTGCAGCATGCCGATGGAGAAGCCGGAGGATTTCGGGACGGAGTCGAACGGCATTCATTCGAACGACTACTGCCACTTCTGTTACACGAACGGGGTCTTCACCGAGCCGGGGATGTCCTTCCAGGCGATGCTCAATCGCTGCACCGAGAAACTCGCCGACCAGGGGATCATTCCCGAGTTCCACGCACGCGTGGTGATGTCCGAAGTGCTGCCGCATCTCAAGCGGTGGCGGACGGAAGTCGGCCAGCCGGTCTAGCGGCTTCACTCGACCTCAGGGGCCATACCCTCCCGGACTCCCGGGAGCATTCCCGGTCGTACCAGCGGTCACCCCCGGCCGCCGCCGGTTGATTCTCTCCCCGTCGTACCGCACCTTCCTGTCAGCCTGTCGCTGGCGCACCCCGTCCAGCGAGTCACACCTGTCAGGGCCTCACACCGAGGCTGGCGGGTGCAGACCCCCGACTCGACGTCCCCGTCCTGAACCGCTCCGGCCACAGCGAGACCGCGCCCATGCTCGTCAAGCTCATCAATCGCGAAGGCCGGCTGGTCGGACCGGTGGAGGTCCCCCGCGTCGTGAAGAGCGACGCGGAGTGGCGGGCCCAGCTCACCCCGGAGCAGTTCGAGATCGCGAGGGGGAAGGGCACCGAGCGCGCCTTCTGCGGCACGCTGCTCGACAACAAGCGCGACGGGATCTACGCCTGCGTCTGCTGCCGTCTCCCGCTCTTCTCCTCCGGCGCCAAGTTCGATTCCGGCACCGGCTGGCCCAGCTTCTTCCAGGCCGTTGCGGCGGAGAACGTGACGACACACGCCGATCGGAGCTTCGGCATGGTGCGGACCGAGATCCTCTGCGCACGGTGTGACGGTCACCTCGGCCACGTCTTCGAGGACGGGCCCCGTCCGACCCGGCTGCGCTTCTGCGTGAACGGCGCATCGCTCGTCTTCGTGGACCGCGCGGACGTCGCCACACTCGCCGATCCGGCAGCGCCCTCGGGCTGATCGCAGCGCGGTGGCGGGGGAGCCCGCGGGGTGGGTATCGTGCAGCGCACCCCACGCTCTCCCCTCACCCCGGGTTGAACATGATTCCCCGCAAGCCCTGGTTCGAGCGCCGGTTCAACTTCGATCTGCCCATCAGTGCCGCACCCGGCATCATCGAGCGGCTGCGCGGCACGCCCGTCCGTCTCGAGCACCGCCTCCGCGGGCTCACCACTCAGCAGCTCATCGCCCGGCCCGGCGATCACTGGTCCATCCAGGAGAACGCCGGGCATCTCGGCGATCTCGAGCCGCTCTGGATGTCCCGCGCGGAGGATCTCGCCGTGGGCCGTGCCACGCTGCATGAGGCCGACCTCGAGAACCGGCAGACCCACAACGCGAACCACAACCAGGCGGCGCTCGCCGCGCTGCTGGCGCGCTTCCGCGATGCGCGGGAGGACCTGGTGGCCCAGCTCGAGGCCGCCGATGAGGCCGACTGGGAGCGGAGCGCGATCCATCCTCGGCTGCAGACCCCCATGCGGCTGCTCGATCACGCCTTCTTCGTGGCCGAGCACGATGACCACCATCTGGCCACGATCACCAGCCTGCTGCGCTACGGCGCCTGACAACTTGCGTCCCGCCGAGACCTCCCATGCCCCCCGATCCCGCGACCGAGCGCTACGAGCTTCCCATCACGGTGCGGCCCGAGGATATCGACGAGCTGGGGCATGTGAACAACGTGGTCTACCTGCGCTGGGTGCAGGACCTGGCCGTGGCCCACTGGCAGGCCGCGGCCACCGCCGAGCAGCAGGCGCGGCTGGCGTGGGTCGCCGTCCGGCACGAGATCGACTACAAGCGGCCGGCGATGCCCGGGGATGTGCTGCTGGGACGGACCTGGGTGGGGGTGGCGGATGGCCGGAGCTTCGAGCGGCACAGCGAAATCATCCGCCCCGCGGATGGCCGCCTGCTGGCGCGTGCCCGCACGCTCTGGTGCCCCATCTCGCGGGTCACCGGGAAGCCGACGCAGGTCGACGACGGCGTGCGTGCCCGCTTCTCGGTGCCCGCGCCGTAGCGCGTCAGACGCCCGCGACGGTCTCCGGCTGCTCCTTGTGCGGCGGCAGCCGCACGATCGTGAACCAGAAGTGCTCCACCGCATTCACCACCCGCACGAACCCGTCGAAATCCACCGGCTTGGTGATGTACGCGTTGGCGCCGTGCTCGTAGCTGAGCGCGATGTCGCGTTCGACGTCGGAGGAGGTGAGGACCACGACGGGGATGTGCCGCAGGTGCTCGCTCTGCTTGATGTCGGCGAGCACCTCCCAGCCGTTGCGCCGCGGGAGATTCAGGTCGAGGAGGATGAGGTCCGGTCTCGGCGCGTGCTCGTAAGGCGCGCTCCGCGCCAGGTACTGCCCCGCCTGCACACCGTCCTCCACGACGTGGAACTCCAGCCAGAGGCGGCTCGACTCGAGCCGGTCGCGCACCATGTCCGAATCGCCGGGGTTGTCCTCCACGAGAAGGACCTGCAGCGGCTGGGCCTGGAAGCGGGCGTTGGACGGTGGCATGATGTACGCTCCTTTACATCGGTGGGCACCATTCGGCGCGGGGAGCGCCGAAGAGAAATCCCTGGCCATGGGTGCATCCTGCCGCCAGGGCGAAGGCCTGCTGCGCCGGCGTCTCGATCCCGTCCGCCAGCACGTCGAAGTCGAGCGACCGCCCCAGGCCGATGATCGCGCGCACCATCCGCGCGGCGGCGTCGTCCGTCGGCGCCGAGGCGACGAACGACCGGGCGATCTTGAGCGAGGAGATGCCGTGACGGAGCAGGTGGGCCGGCGAGAAGTAGCCGGCCCCGAAGCCGTCCACGGTGAGGCGCACCCCCAGGTCGCGCAGCGCGTCCAGCCGGTGCACCGCATCCGCCGGGAGCGTCATGAGCGTGCGCTCGGCCAGCTCGATGTCGATCGCGGATGCGGGCAGGGCGTTGCTGGCGAGGCACTGCTGCAGTGCCGGCATGAAGCCCGGCGCCAGCAGCTGACCCGCCGAGAGATTCACCGCCAGCCGGAGCCCCGGGGCACGTTCGGCGCGCCACTGGGCGAGCTGGGCACAGGCCTGATCCATCACCCAGACGCCGACCTCCTCGATGCGGCCACTCTCCTCGAGTTCGGCGAGAAAGTGCCCGGGGGCGAGCAGCGCGCCGTTTCGCCGCCACCGGAGCAGCGCCTCCACGCCGACGACCGGACCGTCCGGCAGCGCCACCTGGGGCTGGAAGTGAAGGACGAAATCGCCGCGGGCGACCGCGAGGCGGACGTCGTCCTCGCCCTGGCCGTTGCCGTTCGTCGGCGTGCGGAGCCGGGTGTAGCACTGCAGCCGGTTCCGGCCCGACTGCTTGGCCAGGTACATCGCCTCGTCCGCGGCGCGCAGCAGGACGGCGGCGGAACGGCCGGCCTCGGGGTAGCTCGCGATGCCGATGCTGCCGGTGATCGCGATGTCGCGTCCCTCGTGCCGGAACGGGTGCGCGAAGGCATCGAGGATCCGGCGCCCCAGCTCCGCCACCCGCGCCTCGGATTCCACCTCCTCCACCAGCACCGCGAACTCGTCGCCTCCCAGGCGCGCGGCGGTGTCGTACTCGCGCACCGCGGCCTCGACCCGGTGACCGACCTCCTGCAGCAGCGCATCCCCGGCCTCGTGGCCGAGGGTGTCGTTCACTTCCTTGAAGCGGTCGAGATCGATGTACATGACCCCGAAGCGGTGCTCGCCCCGGCGGGCGCGGTTGCAGGCGACCGTCACCCGGTCGTGGAACGCGGCCCGGTTCACCAGCCCGGTGAGCGGGTCGTGCTGGGCGAGCTGCAGCAGCCGCTGTTCGCCCCGCTTCCGCTCCATCGCGTGGCGGAGCGCGCGGAGCAGGTGCTGCCCGCCGACGTTGCCCTTCACCAGGTAGTCCTGCGCCCCGAGCTGGATGACCAGCTGCCCCAGGTCCTCATCCTCGAGGCCGCTCAGCACGAGGACCGGAATCCCCGGGGCCGCCGCGCAGAGCCGGGTGACCGCGTCGAAGCCGCGCGCATCGGGGAGCGACAGGTCGGTCAGGATCGCGTTGACCGGGGTGTTATGCACCCATTCGATCGCCGCCTCGAGCCGGCTCAGGTGCACTACCTGATCCTCGCCGTACTCCTCGCGCAGCTGGTCGATCGCCAGGTCGGCGTCGGCGGGGTTGTCCTCGACGAGGAGGATCGTGGGCTTCGTGGTTTCGCCCCCGGGATCGTCCCGCATGCGGCGCGCCCGCCGCTGGTGCAGTTCATAGGCGCGCTCCAGCGTGACCGCGAGCTCCTCCTCGATCCACGGCTTCCGCACCACCGAGGAGATCGCACCGTCCACCGTGGTGTTCGACCGGAGGTCGAGTTCGGAATAGCCGGTGAGAATGACGAAGGCCGTCGCGGGGCAGAGTGGCCGCAGCCGTTCGATCAGCGCGAGCCCGTCCATCCCCGGCATCCGCATGTCGGTGACGATGATCGGATAGAACCGGGTGCGGGCGAGCCGGATCGCCTCCGGCCCCGAGGTCGCCATCTCCGCCTCGTAGCCGAGCGGCCGGACCGCCAGCACGAAGGCGCGCCCGACGCTCTTGTCGTCATCGACGAAGAGGATGCGGCGGAGCGGGGCGAGACTCATGCGGCGGCCGGCGCGGGAAGGGTGAAGTAGAAGGTCGTCCCCGCGCCCGGCGTGGACTCGAGCCAGATCCGGCCCTGGTGCCGTTCAATGATCTTCCGCGCGAGCGCGAGCCCGATCCCGTTCCCCTCGTACTGGCCCCGCGGATGCAGCCGCTGGAACATCTCGAACACCCGGCTGGCGTACTCCGGTTCGATGCCGATCCCGTTGTCCTCCACCGCGAAGCGCCACATGCTCTCGACGGGGACGGCGGAGATGCGGATCAGCGGGGGACGGTCGGCGACGAACTTGAGGGCGTTGCCGATCAGGTTCTGCAGCACCTGTCCCAACTGGCCCTCGTCGGCCAGGACCACCGGCAGCCCCTCGCAGACGATCTCCGCGCCCGAGGCGGTGACCGCGGCCGCCATGTCGGTGAGCACCCGACGCAGCACCCCGCTCGCATCCACCGGCCGGGGTGTCCGGGCCTGGGAGTCGACCCGGGAAATCGCCAGCAGGTCGCTCACCAGCCGCTGCATCCGCGTGGCCCCCTCCACTGCATAGCGGATGTACTTGTCGGCCCGCTCGTCCAGCTTCCCGTCGTAACGCTCGGCCAGGAGCTGGGTGTAGCTCGCCACCATGCGCAGCGGTTCCTGCAGGTCGTGCGAGGCCACGTAGGCGAACTGGGCGAGCTCCTGGTTGGAGCGCTGCAGCTCGCGGCGCTGGCGCAGCTCGAGGGCGGCGGCGGCCTCGCGATCGGTGACATCGGCCACGCTCGCCATGACCAGCGGGCCGCGCCGCCCGGTGAGCGGCGTCAGGGCGATCTCCGCGGGGAATTCGGTGCCGTCCTTCCGCCGCCCCACGATGTTCGGGCACTGGTCCATCCGCCGCTGCCGCGGATGCGCGGCGTATTCGGCCCGCGATGCCCGGTGCTCCTCCCGCTTCCCGGCGGGCATCAGCAGCTCCACCGGCTGGCCGATGAGCTCCTCCCGGGTGTAGCCGAATATCCGCTCGGTGGTGCCGTTGACCTTGTGGATGAAGCCATCGCGATCGGAGATGATCAGCCCCAGCGGATTGGACTCCAGCGCCATCCGCAGCTGCTCTTCCTCGATCTTGCGGGCCGTGATGTCGCGGGCGATCACGGCGACGGCGATCGGCTCGTCGCCCTCGGTGCGCACCGGCGAGAGCGAGAGCCCGATATCGATGGGGTGCCCATCCCGCGCCCGGTGCACCACCTCCTGGCGCAGCACCGGCGACGGTTCGCGCAACTGGAGCAGCCACCGCCGCAGCCGGGCGGCCTCCTCGGGGGCCATGATCGCATCGATCGTCCCCCCGATCATCTCCGCCTCGCGGTACCCGTAGAGCGATTCGGCAGCCGGATTCCAGCTCGCGATGTGCCCGTCGTGACTCAGCGTGTAGATCGCATCGCCCGAGGATTCGACCACCGCCGTCAGCAGGCGGGTCCGATCGATCTCCAGGCCCAGGGTGCGCATGGGAGTCACGCGGAGGCCCCGGCGTTCCGCCAATGCACGACAAAGCCCCCGCGGCAGGCGGGGGCGGGGCGGAACCGGGAAGCGAAGACTCCCCGATGGGCGTGACTCGCGGTCAGACACCGCAGTCGCGTCGCCTCGGACAGAGGCGCGGTCGCGCATCGGGAGGAGCAGTTGTGCCGAATCAGCAGAGGATTCTCCCGCGGAGGCGACGAAGGGGGTTCGTCGCCTCCCATTTCCACACAATTCCATGTGAATTGCTCACCGGGATTGTGAGGCGCTCTAAGGTTCGCAACCGCGAGGTGGAAGTCAATACAGTTTTGAAGTTTGCAGATATCTTCATGACGAACGATAGGCATCCTTGTACATGCTCCCCGCCAACGCCTAACTCGGCTCTCCCCCCCGCGGGACCGGCTCCCCCCTGCCGCGATCGCGCCCCCGCCCCCGGCCGGGGCCCCCGGCCCGCCGCCGCTATACTTCGGGGGCGACCCCTCCCCGGAGTCGCCCCACTCTGTTCCAGCTCGAGGAGGCCCCATGTCCAGCCGCGCCACCGGTCCGTTCGAGGTGAAGCTCATCCCGCAGGCCCCCGAGGAGCATCCCGCAGGGGCCGCCATCGGCCGGATGATCCTCGACAAGCAGTTCCATGGCGACCTCGAGGCCACCAGTCACGGGCAGATGCTCGCGGCCGGCACCGGCATCAAGACCTCGGCGGGGTACGTCGCGCTGGAACGGGTGTCGGGGACGCTGGAAGGGAAGTCCGGGACCTTCGTGCTGCAGCACAGCGGCACCATGAACCGCGGCGTGCCCTCGCTCAGCATCACGGTCGTGCCGGACTCCGGCACCGGAGAACTCGCCGGACTCACGGGGCAGATGTCGATTCTGGTCGAGGCGGGGAAGCACTCCTACGATTTCGAGTACACCCTCGCCCCAGGGTCCTGAGCACCACTCCCCTCTCCACAGGCAACTCATGGCTTCCGCCGAACCGCAGTCGCTGGCCAACCACAAGCGCATCGTCCCCGGCTTTCACCAGCTCGGGTTCGGGCTCGTCCTCGGCTACCTCGTGATCGCAATCATGCAGCTGGTGCGTGCGCCCGGGCTCGGCACCTTCGGCGGCCTGCTCATCGCCCTCATCTTCATCGTGCTGGTCTGGTACATCCGGATCTTCCCGCTGACGGTGCAGGACCGGGTGATCCGTCTGGAAGAGCGGCTCCGCCTCGCGCGGCTCCTTCCCGCCGATCTCCAGGCCCAGATCGAATCGCTGAGCGCGGGCCAGCTGGCGGCGCTCCGGTTCGCGTCGGACGCGGAGATCCCGGTGCTGGTGCGCAAGGTCCTCACCGAGCAGCTCACCTCCCGCCAGACGATCAAGGAGCTGATCAAGGAGTGGCGGCCGGACAATCTCCGGGTCTGAAGCGGCTGGAGCCCGCCCGATGCATCTCCGCACGCACGCACTCGTCGCGCTGAGCGCCCTCGGACTCGCCGGATGCAGCGCATCCCGTCCCACAATCGCCGCGGCGCCATCGGCGCGCTGGTGCGACCTGCTGCCGCGCCCGAGCTTCACGCAATCGCCGCGGCGCCATCGGCGCGCTGGTGCGACCTGCTGCCGCGCCCGAGCTTCACGGCGCTCGAGCGCGTCAGCGTCCGGAACGACTGGTTCGAGGTCTACCGGGTCGATCCCGGCGTCTTCGCGATCTACGAGCCGCTCCAGTTCCAGGAGGTGATCTCCTACCTCATCCTCGGCCGCGACCGCGCGCTGCTGTTCGACACCGGACTCGGCATCGGGAAGATCAGCGAGGTGGTCGCCGAGCTCACCCCGCTTCCGGTGATGGTGCTCAACTCGCACACCCACTACGACCACGTCGGAGGGAACGCCGAGTTCGCGCAGATCCTCGCGCTCGACACGCCCTACACCCGGAAGAACACCCAGGGATTCCCGCACGAGGTGCTCGCGGGCGAGGTGTCCCCGGACGCCCTCTGCCGCGCGCTGCCGAGCGGGTTCGATTCGGCGTCGTTTCATACCAGGGCGTGGACCCCAACGACCTGGATCCGGGATGGCGACCGGATCGAACTCGGCGGACGCTCGCTCGAGGTCATCACTGCTCTGGACCGGAGACACCTACTACGAGGGACCGATCTGGCTGTACGTGCCGGAGACCGATCTCGACGGATACCAGCGGTCGCTGGCCCGGCTCGCCCCGCTGGTGCCTTCACTCCGAAAGCTGCTCTCCGCGCACAACCAGGTGGTTGCATCGCCCTCGCGGCTGCTCGCCGCGGCGCAGGCGATCGCCAAGGTGCGGGCCGGTTCGGTTCGCGGCATCGACCGCGGCAACAACCAGATCGAGTTCCGCTTCGATGGCTTCTCGATACTCACCTCGAAGCCACTGCTCGCCGGAAGACAGGGCAGCCGGACCGACGGCGGGTCGGGGCTGACGACCTGGCCCTGACAATCCCGTTCGCGGCCACCGACATTACCCCTCCCCGACCCCTCTTGCATTTGATCGCCCGGATATGACCTTGGGGAAGCCTTGATAGGCGTGTCGAGGCGGCCCGGGGGTGTTCATGCCGTTCAAGCATCTGATCGATCACCAGCGCGGTTACGTGGAGACCGTCGTCACCGGCCCGGTGACCTGGGCCGATCTGCAGGCTCATTGGGAGGCCGAACTCGCCGAAGGCGGTGCGGGTTATCCCGAGCTGGTGGATGCGACGGACGCGATCGTGGACTTCACGGCGGATGAGGTGCGCCGGCTGGTGACGATCCTCAAGGCCGCTTCCGAGACCCGCTCCCTCGGTCCCACGGCGATCGTCGTGACGACCGATGTCGGCTTCGGAATGGTCCGGATGCTGGGCATCCTCGTCGAACCCTTCTGTCACATTCATCCCTTCCGGGATCGCGCCTCGGCCGAGCAGTGGCTCGGCGGGTTCATGGTTCCCCCGGGTCAGTCCCCGACGTAAACTCCGTTTCCCGCTTCAGGCCTGCCGATGCGTCGCTCCACACTGATGTTGCTGGCCGGGCTTGCCGCCTGCCACTCTGCGCCGGTCTTTCACGTCACCCCGGTCCGGCCGGTGGCGGAGCTGCGGGAAGAAGCGCTACGCGCCACACCGCCCGTCGAGGCCGGTCCCTTCCGCCCCTCGGAGCTGGTCGAGGTCGTCACCCTCGACACGACGATCCGGCTCGACATCCGCTACGCGACGACGCGCAACTTTCTCAGCACTCCGCTCTACAGCCAGGCCCGCGCTTTTCTGCAGCGCCCCGCGGCCGAAGCGGTGGTGCGGGTCAATCATGCACTCCGCGCCCAGGGCTACGGGCTCCTGATCCACGACGCCTACCGGCCCTGGTACATCACCAAGCTCTTCTGGGATGCGACGCCGCCGAGCCAGCACGACTTCGTCGCCGACCCGGCGCACGGCTCCCGGCACAATCGCGGCTGCGCCGTCGATCTCACGCTGTTCGATCTGCGCACCGGCAAGCCGGTGCCGATGCCGAGTCTCTACGACGAGTTCTCCCCGCGCGCCAACCCCGACTACACCGGCGGCTCGGCGGAACAGCGCAGGATGCGGGACTTCCTCCGCAGATCGATGGAGGCGGAGGGGTTCACCGTCTACGAACATGAGTGGTGGCACTTCGACTACAAGGACTGGAAGGTCTATCCGATCGGGAACACCCGCTTCGAGGACCTCAAGGGCAGCGGCGCCGCGGGCTAGGTGCGGGGTACCAGCCGCCGCAGGAGCCCGCCGAGGTCGAGGTTCACGATCCCGATGCTCCCGACGATCATGCTGGCGCCGATGAGGAGCCGCAGGTCGACCTGTTCGCCGAGGAAGAGCGCGCCGAGCGCGAGGCCAACGGCCGGTATCACGTAGGTCACCATCGAGGCGCGTCCCGCACCGAGGGTGCCGACGATCGAGTAGAAGATCAGGTAGGCCACGAAGGTGTTGACCAGGCCGAGGGCGAGCATCGCGCCGGCCACGCGCGGCGTGAGACTCGTCCACGGCGCCGGCGCCGGTCCGCCGACGAGCGGCAAGGCGTAGCAGATGATGCCGCTGATGATCGCGGTGACGGCCATCGCGCCGGCGGAGAGCACGATCGGCTCGAGCCGGCTCTGGATCGCCTTCCGGCTGTAGTTGGCGCCGAGGGCGTAGCAGAAACAGGCGAGGACGATCGCGAGCTGTCCGAGCAGGTGGCTGGCCGGATCGGCGCCAGCGATGTCGCCCGCGGCACTCCGGCTGGCGAGCACCAGCAGTCCGAGGAATCCCACTACCAGGCCGCTCACCTTGCGGGGCGTGATCCGCTCGTCGTGAAAGACGTAGTGGGCCACGACCATCGTGAACAGCGCGGCGGTCCCCTGCAGCACCGCGGCGAGTCCGCTCTCGACCGTCTTCTCCCCCCAGGTGATCAGCGCGAAGGGGAGCACGGTGTTGACGATGCCGACGAAGAGGAGGTCGCGGATGCCGGCGCGGTCGGTGGGAAGGCGCTTGCCGCGGAGGAGCACGATGAGGTTGAGCCCCAGCGCGGCGATCCCGGTCCGGACGAAGACCACCTGGAAGGTCGAGAGCTGTTCGACCCCGATGCGGATGAACAGGAAGGAAGAGCCCCAGACGAAGGCCAGTATCCAGAAGCCGAGCCACGCCCTGCGCTGGGTCACCGGGTTTGCTCCATCATGCTGCGCGATGCCGCGGATCCGCCCGAGGGTGCGGCCGCCATCGCGGCCGGAATAGTACGAACTCGGCCCCGCCCCGTCCAACGATGCGATTCCGGCTGGTCCCGGACTGGCGAAGACGACCCGCGACCCCCAGCTTTCGCGCCGTCGCCGAAACGCCGTCGCCCAACCGCCCCTCAGGATCCTGCTCGAGCGCTATGCCCGGCTCCACCGGCGACCCCTCCCTCACCAGCCGGCCGCCGCGTCCCCGTGCGGCTCGCTCGCTTCGCCTGATCGCCGCCTTCAAGGCGCTGCAGTCGCTGCTGCTGACCGGGCTCGCGCTCGCGACCCTCAACCTGCTCCGCCCCGAAGTCGCCGCCGACCTGCAGGAATGGGTCGGCGACATGCCGCTCGACACCCAGCAGGACCTGGCGCGCCGCGCGGTGACCTGGATGCTCAACCTGCACCGCGGTCACGCCGAGACGATTGCCGTCGGCGCGATGATGTACGCGCTCCTCTTCGCGGTGGAGGCGGTCGGTCTCTGGCGTGGCAAGCGCTGGGCGGAGTGGCTCACCGTGATCGCGACCTCGTCTCTGGTGCCGATCGAGATCTACGAAGTGGTCCACCGTCCGGGCGTCATCAAGGCCCTCGTGATCCTGGTGAACCTGATCGTGGTCTGGATCCTGATACGGGCCCTCCGCCGCGAGCCGGAGCCGCGATGAGAGTCGTCGCGGTGGGGGAATGCACCCTCGATCGCTATCTGGAAGCGGGGGTGGAGCGGGTCGGCGGGATCTCGCTCAACTTTGCGGTGAACGCCCGGCGCTCGGGGGCGGACGATGTCGCCCTGGTGAGCTGTGCCGGCACCGATGCCGGCGACGAGGCGATCCGGGCCTGGCTCACCCGGGCCGGGATCTCCACCCGGCGCCTGCACCAGCTCGTGGGGAAGACCGCTTCACAACTGATCCAGATCGCGGCCGGCGGGGAGCGGGTCTTCCCGCCTGGCGGGTACGATGCCGGCGTCCTCGCCGACTTCCGCCTCGACGAGGGCGATCTCGAGTGCATCCGTGAGGCCGACGTCGTGGCGGTGCCGCTCTTCCGCGAGCTTGCTCCCCTGATCGAGGCCGTCGTGCACGACCCCGGCCGTCGCGGCCTCCTCGTCGGCGACCTGCTCGACGGCTCCGAACTCGGTCGCGATCTCCGCGGCATCGATGCGCTCCTCGGCGCCTACGACATTCTCTTCCTGAGCGGCGATCTCGCCACGGCCGATCGGCTCCTGCCCCGCTCCGAACGGAGCGGCACGCTGCTGGTGATCACCCATGGCGCGGAGGGGAGCACCGCACTCCTCAACGGACACCGTCACGCCGAGCCGGCGGTGCTGGTGCCGATCGAAGAACGAGTCGATACCACCGGCTGCGGCGATGCCTTCCAGGCGGCCTTCGTGGTGGAGTACTACCGTCGCCGCGATATTCCCGCGGCGCTCAAGGCCGGGGCACTCCGCGCCTCCCGCATCATTCGGCATCTCGGCGCGACCTCTTCCGAGGAGAGCTGACTCGTGAGCCGGTTCCGCTCGCTCTTTCCGAAGCCTCGGCCGGTCATCGGCATGATCGCGTTGCCGCCGATGCCGGGCTATCCCGCCTTCACCAGCATCGACGCGCTGGTGGAGGTCGCGCTCGCCGACCTCGAGAAGCTCGAGCGGGGCGGGGTGGACGGCGCCCTGATCGAGAACGACTTCGACCAGCCGCACACCATGGTGGGTGGCGCGGAGATCCACGCGGCGATGACCCGGGTGACCCGTGAAGTCGTCGCGCGCGCCAGGGTGCCGATCGGCGTGGAGGTGCTGCTCAACGACTGGCGCGCCTCGCTCGCGATCGCGATGACCACCGGCGCCCGGTTCATCCGGATGGATTTCTTCGTGGACCGGGTGCTGACCAAGTGCGGGCCGTTCGAGCCGGAGCCCGAGGCGGTGCTCGCCTACCGCAAGGCGATCCGGGCCGAGTCGGTACAGCTCTACGCCGATCTGCAGGTGAAGTACACCACGGTGATCGGCGGGCCCAAGCCGCTCGAGCAGTCGGCGCGCGAGGCGGAGGCCGCCGGCGCCGACGCGGTGATCGTGACCAGCCACGAGACCGGCATCGGGCCCGATCCCGCCGATCTCCGCGCCGCACGCGCCGGCTCGCTACCGATCCTGATCGGCAGCGGCCTCACCCCGGAGAACGCCACGGAGCTCATCCCCCTCGCCGACGGCGCCATCGTAGGCACATCGCTCCGGAGCGGCCGCACCGCGACCGATCGCGTCGTGACCGACCAGGTCACCCGGCTGGTGCAGGCGGTGCGCTCGGCGTGACCGGCGCGCCATCGCTCAAGCGACAGCTCGGCCTCGCCGCGGTCGTGGCGCTGGTCGCGGGCAACATGCTCGGCTCCGGGGTCTTCTTCACCCCGGGTGAACTCGCCGCGGTGGCCCAGCACCCCTGGCAGGTGCACTTCATCTGGGCGCTCTGCGGCCTGATTACGCTGTGCGGCGCGCTCACCCTCGCCGAACTCTGCCGACTGCTGCCCCACGCCGGCGCCAGCTATCACATCCTGCGAGAAGGCTTCGGCCCGCTCTGGGGATTCCTCCTGGTGTGGATGGAGCTCTGGATCAGTGGACCGGGATCGGTGGCTGGTGTCGCGATCGTCTTCGGCGAGTTCATGCACCGGGCGCTCGGCGCAGAGGCGCTGATCTCGCCGGTGTGGTGGGGCATCGCGGCGATCACCTTCTTCGCGCTGATCAACCTGGCCGGCGTCACCTGGGGCGGCTGGGTGCAGGTGCTGGTGACGACGGTGAAGATCGCGGGGCTCGTCGCGCTGATCGGTGGTGCGTTTCTGCTTGCCCACGGCACAGAGGCCATGGGCTACGGCGGCCCAGAGGCCGTGGGCTACGGTGCTCAGGCCGCCGACAGCGGAGGCTTGCTCGCCTTCTTCCGCTTCGCCGGACTCGGCGTCGCCGCGGTGCTCTTCACCTACGACGGCTGGATCGACGTCTCGCATGTCGCAGGCGAAGTCCGCCGCCCCGAGCGCGACCTCCCGCTCGGCCTCACACTCGGCGTCACGCTGCTGACCCTGCTCTATCTCGTGGTCAACGTTGCCTATCTCCGGGTCGTGCCGCTCGCCGCGATGCGCGCCGCGCCCACCACGATCGCGAGCACCGTCGCCACCGCCGCCTACGGGCCGGTCGGCGGATCGCTGCTCAACATCCTCATGCTGCTCTCCATCTTCGGCGCGCTCGGCGGACTGGTCATGACGCTGCCCCGACTCTTCTACACCCTCGCCGCGGCGCACGTCGACGAGGCCAGGGGACCGCTGCGCTGGTTCTTCGCGCGACTGGGGCGCGTCTCCCCGAAGACCGCCACGCCCAATGGCGCCATTCTGTTCACGGCAGCCACCGCGATCGCCGCACTCGCCTTCTTCGGCTCGTTCTCGAGACTGGTGAACTTCTTCGTCGTGCCGTTCCAGCTGATGAACATCCTGATGGTCGCGGCCATCTTCCGGCTGCGTCCCAGAGCGAAACCCGGCGACGGCTACCGCACGCCCGGCTACCCCCTCACGCCGCTGGTCTATATCGTCGTCATGGCGGGGCTGCTGGTGAGCGCAATCGTCGCCCGCCCGCTCGACACCCTGATCGGCACCGCGCTCGCGACGACGGGCGTACCAGTCTATCTGTGGTTGAGCCGAGGGCATGCACGCGCGCTCAACGGCGAACGATGAACGCTGGCGAAGGGCGATGCCGCGGGCGTCCTGGAGGGCGCGTGCGTAGCTGGCTCAACACCGCTACTCTCCCGGACGCAAAGCCGAGCGCCCGGAGGGACACCGCGGCTGAGCCCCTGAGCACGAACTTGAGCACCGAGAGGGCTCCGCGGCTGAGCCCCTGAGAACGAACTTGAGTACCAGGATGGCCCCGCGGCTGAGCCCCTGAAAACGAACTTGAGTACCAGGCGGGCCCCTCGGCTCGGCCCCTGAGAACGAACTGGAGCACCAAGAGGGCCCCGCGGTTAGGCCCGTTGCAGTTGAAAGGAATGAACCATGACCGACCGCATCATCGTCATCACCGGCGCCAGCAGCGGCATCGGCGCCGCGCTCGGTGAGCTGCTCGCCGCGAGGGGCGATTCCGTCGTCCTCGTCGCGCGCCGACGCGAGCTTCTCGACGACGTCGCCTCGCGCTGCGGCGGGCGGGCCCACCCCATCGTCGCCGACATGACCAGACGCGCCGATGTCGAGCGGGTCGTCGCGGAGTCGATTGCGCGGTTCGGGCACATCGACGTCTGGGTCAACAACGTCGGCCAGGGCATCACCAGGGTCCCGTCCCAGCTCACCGACGACGACCTCGATACCGTCATGCGCTGAATTCGCTCACCGCCAACTTCCGCGAAGAGGTGCAGCAGACCCATCCGGCGATCCAGTTCACCCTCGTCTCGCCCGGGGTCGTGCGGACCGAGTTCGGCGTCAACGCGCTGCATGGCGGGCCCGACTCGCGGAAGAATCCCGACAGCCAGAGCGCGGAGGAGGTAGCCGAGGTGATCGCCGGGGTGATCGAGACGCCGAAGCCGGATCTCTACACCCGGGCGGGCGCGCGCGACCGGGTGGTGGGCTACTACAGCGCGGTGGGAGTGGACCCCTGATGGGTTACCGCTACTTCATCTGCGACGTCTTCACCGACCGCCGCTTCGGCGGCAATCAGCTCGGGGTGCTGCCCGACGCGCGGGGACTCACCGACCGGCAGATGCAGCAGATCGCGCGGGAGTTCAACTTCGCGGAGAGCACCTTCGTGCTGCCGCCGGAGCGCGGTCAGACTCGCCGGGTGCGGATCTTCACGCCGACCAAGGAGGTGCCGTTCGCCGGGCATCCGAATGTCGGTACCGCGTTCACTCTAGCGTCGATCGGCGAGTTCGGCACGATCGACGGCTCGATGACCGTGACGTTCGAGGAGATCGCGGGACTCGTCCCCGTCGCGATCGAGCGGCGCGCCGACGGGAAGTTGTGGTGCGAACTCTCCGCCCCGGAGAAGCTGTCGATCGGCAAGAAATTCTCGGCCGAGATGCTCGCGGCCGCGGTGTCGCTCAACGCGGATGATGTCGTGACCGCGACCCATCTCCCCCTCGTCGCGTCGGTCGGGTTGCCGTTCATCGTGGCCGAACTCCGCGATCGCGCCGCGCTCGAGCGGGCCCGCTGCTTCATGCCCGGTGTCGACGCCATCGCCGCCCAGGGCGTCGTGCCCGACATCCACCTCTACGTCCAGAGCCACGACGACTTCACCATCCGCGCCCGGATGTTCGCGCCGCTCGATGGCGTACCCGAAGATCCCGCGACCGGCAGCGCCAACGCCGCCCTCGCCGCGCTCCTCACCCACTGCAAGCCGGAGCAGGAGGGCGACTTCCGCTGGCGCATCGCGCAGGGGGTCGAGATGGGCCGGCCCAGCGTGCTCGAGGCGCGCACCGAGAAGCGGGGCGGGCAGGTCACCGCGGCCCGCATCGGCGGCGGCTCGGTGCTGGTGAGCGAAGGCACCATCGAGGTCGATTAGACCGCCACAGCCCGCGCGACGCTTGGCGCCGGCCGGTACGCCGACTCCGGGATCTCCGCGAGTGTCGAGTGGTGGATCATGTCACCGAGCCCGAAGAACTGGCAGAAGTTCATGATGAGTGGCCGCCAGCGGGTCGGATCAATCCGGTCGGTGTGGCCCGGCATCCGGATCCGCTCGTCCACATGCACCCTGAGCACCCGCACTTCGAGCGCCACCAGCTTCCCCCGGCGGTCGGGATCGCTCTCCGCCAGCGGCAGCGACGTCTCCAGTACCGCCTCGAGCTGCACCGGACACTCCGCCACCCGCGGTGCCGCGACCAGCTCCGACTCCACCGCGGTGAGTCCCGCCACACCGAACTTCTCCTTCTCGTGCCGGTAGCCCATCGCCTGCTTGTGAGGCGGCACCGGTGACGATCCGGTGGTCTTCGCCAGCCGGTTCACCGCCGCGACCTGATCCACCGACGGCAGGTTGAGCACGCACTCCCGACTCCGCAGGATGTTTGCCGGGGTGTGCGACCGGGCGCCGAAGCCGAGCAGGCAGCTCCGGCCCAGCCACCAGGCGGAGGACATCGGGGCGAGGTTCGCCGAGCCGTCCTCGTTGAGTGAACTCACCAGGACGACCGGGGTGCCGAAGTAGAGGATCGCGGGGTCGATGGTCACGTGCATGGGGCGATTTCCGGGTTGAAAGGCCAACCAGCGCTCACGCCGCCCAATCTTGGAGAATCCCGCCGCGCCGGCTATCCGCTTCTTGCGCTCATATCCCGCTCGATCGTGCCTCCGCTTGGCAGCGCGACGCGTCGCCCCTTACTTTCGCAGATGCGAACTTCTCTTCGATTGCTCCCGGTGCTGGTCCTCGCGGGCTGCGGCGGCCACGCCGCCGCCACCGCCTCCTCCCCCGTCGCCTTTGCGCTTCCCGACTCGACCATCGTGCTCGATGGTGCGACCGGCGCGCCGGTCACCAGCGCGGAGCTGCTCCGGCGCATCGGTGCGGCGGACTTCGTGCTGCTCGGCGAGTACCACGACAACACCCGGGACCATCGGGCGCGCGGCTCGCTCATCCAGGTGGCCGGTACCCGGCACCCGGGCATCGTCTTCGAGCAGTTCGCCCGCACCAGCGCCCCGATCCCGCTCCCGGGGGCGGCCGGGGATTCGCTCGAGAGCTGGCTCGATCAGCACGGCTTCGACCGGAAGGGGTGGCAGTGGCCGATGCACCGCCCCGTCGTCGAGGCGGCCGTCGCCAGCCGGAGTGCGATCTGGGGCAGCGGCCTCGCCCGCGACACCCTCCGCATCGTGGTGCGCGGCGGCCGGACCGCCGCGCCGGCGCCGCTGCTCGCCATCATGAACCAGGTCCCGCTCGACTCCGCGGCACAGGCCGCGATCGACCGCGAGCTCTTCGTGGATCACTGCGGCAAGCTCCCCGCGAGCATGATGGCCGGGATGCGCGCCGCGCAGGAGGTGCGCGACGCCTCGATGACCGCGGCGCTGCTCGCCGCCGGTGCCAACGGGCCCGCCTGGCTCATCGCCGGCAACGGCCACGTGCGGAGCGACATGGGGGTGCCCCGGCTCCTCCGCACCGTCGCCCCGAAGAAGACCGTGCTCGCCGTGGGCTTCCTCGAGCGCGACTCCACCGGCGCGCTGCCCGATGCGGTCGAGCGGCAGCGCTACCAGCTCGTCGTCGTCACCCCGCCCGCCCCGCGCGAGGACCCCTGCGCCGGGCTGTAGCCGCGTGAGGGGGAGCGCGTCATGACGAGGATCCTTCGTGTCGCGCTCCTCGGCGTCCTCGGCGCCGAGCTGCTTTCGGTCCTGCTCTTCACGCTCCGCGGGTTCCCCTACTTCGGCTCCGATCTCGTCTCCAATGCGCCGCTCTGGGAAGTGCCGGTCGCGATCCTCCATCTGCCGGCGATCCTGGTCCTGACCCTCACCGGCTACTGCTGCGGCTTCCACAACGGCCTGGTGCTCGGTCCCCGCATCGTCGGGGGCCACATCCGGATGAGCCCGGAGGGAATCCTGATCCTCACCCTGACCAACGCCGGGCTGCTGCTCCTCCTGGTCGCCCTGGGCTGGGGGGTCTGGCGGGTCCGCCGGGCGCCCGCCGCCGCCGGCGAGGCGCCGGTGTCGAAACCGGGAGCCGCCGATCGACCATAGGGTGTCCACGCAGTTCGACCACGACACCGGGGGGAACCATGAAGTACCTGTGCCTGATCTATGACGACGAGAAGCTGATGGGCGCCAGCTCCAAGGCCGACGCCGACGCGATGATGGCGGAGTACCACCTCTTCACCCAGGACATCATGAAGAGCGGGCACTACGTCGCCGGCGAGGCGCTCCAGCCAGTGCATACCGCCACCACCATCCGCATCCGTGCCGGCAAGGTGTCCACCACCGACGGACCCTTCGCCGAAACCAAGGAACAGCTCGGCGGCTTCTACCTGATCGAGGCGCGCGACCTCAACGACGCCATCCAGGTCGCCTCACGCATCCCCTCGGCGAAGACCGGCTCCATCGAGGTCCGCCCGATCTGGGACCTGAGCCAGGGCTGATCCCCGGACCTGCGATGTCAGACAACCCGGCCGAATCGATGCGCGAGGTGGTCGACGCCATCTACCGCTCCGATTCGCGCCGGGTACTCGCCACCCTGATCCGGCTGCTCGGCGACTTCGACCTGGCCGAAGAGGCGCTGCACGACGCCTTCGTCGCCGCGCTGGAGCGCTGGCCGCGGGACGGCGTGCCCGCGAGTCCGCGGGCCTGGCTCGTCTCCACCGGCCGCTTCAAGGCGATCGACGGGATGCGGCGGCGGGCCCGTTTCGATGCCTCGTTCGCGGCGATCGCCGAGCGGCTGGAGCGGGACAGTGCGGAGCCGGACGGGCTGGACGACGACGGCGTCGCCGACGACCGCCTCCGGCTCATCTTCACCTGCTGTCACCCCGCGCTCCCGCAGGACGGCCAGCTCGCGCTGACGCTCCGCGAAGTGTGCGGCCTCACCACCGAGGCGATCGCCCACGCCTTCCTCGCCGCGCCCCCGGCGATCGCGCAGCGGATCGTCCGCGCCAAGAACAAGATCCGGGTCGCGCGGATTCCGTATCAGGTCCCCGCCCGCTCCGACCTCCCCGCGCGACTCGAGAGCGTGCTCCGGGTGGTCTACCTGGTCTTCAACGAGGGCTATTCCGCCTCCTCGGGCGCCACCCTCACCCGGCACGACTTGTCAGGCGAGGCGATCCGTCTGGGCCGGCTGCTGGTGGAACTCCTGCCCGAGCCTGAGGCGCTCGGCCTCCTCGCGCTGATGCTGCTCCACGAGTCGCGCCGCGCCGCCCGCACCTCGGAGCAGGGCGATCTCGTGCTCCTCACCGAGCAGGACCGCTCGCGCTGGAACCGGGAACAGATCGCCGAGGGCGTCGCCCTGATTGAGCGCGCGCTCGGGATGCGGAACTTCGGGAGCTACACCCTGCAGGCCGCGATCGCGGCGGTGCACGCCGAGGCGGCGTCAGCGGAGGCCACCGACTGGGTGCAGATCGGCGCGCTGTACGATCTGCTGCTGGTGGCCGACCCGTCGCCCGTGGTGGAACTCAACCGCGCCGCCGCGATCGCGATGCGCGACGGGCCCGCGGAGGCGCTGGCTCTCGTCGACGCCCTCCTCGCCCGCGGCGAACTCCGCGACTATCACCTCGCCCACTCGGCGCGGGCCGATCTCTGCAGGCGTCTCGGCGACGTCGCCGAGGCCCGCAATTCCTACCGGCGCGCTCTGGAACTCGCCCGCCAGGAGCCGGAGCGGCGTTTCATCGAGCGCCGCCTCACCGAACTGCTGGCGGGGCCTGACGAGGCTGGCTAACATGCACCGATGGATGATGCGCTGATCCGCGGATTGCACGCTCGTCTGCGGGAGGCCCTCGGTGGCCAGTTCGAAATCGGAGCATTGCTCGGGGCCGGCGGATTCGCCGCCGTCTTCCGTGCGCGGGACCCGGTCCTCGGCCGCGACGTCGCCATCAAGGTGTTCGACCCGGCGCTCTCGCTGAGTGAAGCCGCCGCCGACCGGCTGCTCACCGAGGCGCGGCTGGTCGCCTCGCTCGAGCATCCCCACATCGTGCCGCTCTACGAGGCTGGCATCGAGCAGGGGCTCGTCTACCTCGTCATGCGCTGCCTCCCCGACGGCGCGGTCGGCGACCGGCTCAAGCGGAGCGGCCCGCTCCCCGCCGCCGATGTCGCCCGGATCGGGACCGAGGTCGCCGACGCGCTGGCCGCCGCGCATGGCCGCGGCGTCGTCCACCTCGACATCAAGCCCGACAACATCCTGCTCGACCCGCACGGCCACGCCCTGGTCAACGACTTCGGCATCGCGCAGGCCATCGCCACGTCGGAGGCGGCCACCGACGGCGTGATCAGCGGGACGCCGCATTACATGAGTCCCGAGCAGGTCGCCGGCGACAAGCTCGACGGCCGCTCCGACGTCTACTCGCTCGGGGTGGTGCTCTACGAACTCGCGACGGGAATCCTCCCCGTCGGCGGCGATTCGTCGGCCAACGTCATGGCGAACCAGATCCGCCAGGAGCCGGCGCCGCTCGCGAGCGTTGCCCCCGACCTGCCGACGCCACTCGCCAAGGTGATCACCCGCGCCCTTGCCAAGGACCCGGCGGCGCGCTGGGTCAGCGCAAAGGAGATGGCCGACGCGCTCCGCGCCGCGAGCGCCGCCGATCAGCTCCTCACGCCGAAGGCGGCGAGCAGGCGCACCCGGCGCCGCTGGTATGGCCGGCTCGGCATGGTCCTCGGCGGCCTGGTGGTCGGCATCGGCATCATCATCTACTTCGTGGTGGTCACCCTGCGCGCGATGTTCTCGGGTGAACCGCCCGCCCTCGATGCCCAGGCACCCATGATCCCGCCGGCCATCATCGACTCGGCCCGGGGACTCGGGATTCTCGAGCCCGGTGATACCGCGACCTATGTGTTCATCCGTCACGGCGACGGCGTCCGGGATGCGCTACTCATCACGACAGGTGATCTGGTCATCGCCCGCCGCGGCACGACGCGCCGCTTTGCGCGGGCCAGCGATTTCGACATCGGCCTGACCCGGCGGGGGAAGCAGGCCCTCGTCCTGCTGACCCACAAGGGCACGACGCAGGTCGATACCTTGTTCGACGCGATCACCGGCATCGAAATGCAGAGTCTCGCCGTCGGGCTCAGCAAGGCGCTCCCCGACAGCAAGAAGAAGCCCTAGCTCTTTCACAACCTGCCGGGGGACGCGCAGCGCCGCCCGGCTCCACAATTTCCGGAGGCAGTGGTGCTCGTCCTCAACCGCACGGAGGTGGAACATCTCCTCCCGATGTCGGAGTGCATCCGCCTCATGGAGGCGGCGCTCTCCGCCCAGGCCGCGGGGGATACCCAGCAGCCACCCCGCACGGCGATGCGCTTCGCCGGCGGGGCCACCACCCTCACCATGCCCGCCTTCGTCGCGATGCCGGCGGCGCTCGGCGTGAAGGTGATCTCGGTCTTTCCCCGCAATCCCGAGCGCGGCCGCGACAGCCATCAGGGTGCCGTGCTCGCCATCGATCCGGAGAGTGGCGAGATCCTCGCCCTGCTCGAGGCCGGCGCGATCACCGCGATCCGCACCGCCGCGGTCTCCGCCGTCGCCACCCGGCTCCTCTCGAAGAAGGACGCCGACGACCTCGCGATCCTCGGCGCCGGCGTGCAGGCGCGGGCCCACCTCGAGGCGATCTCCACCGTCCGCCAGCTCCGCCGGATCCGGATCTGGAATCGCTCCCGCGATCACGCCGAACAGCTCGCCGCGACGGCACCGGTTCCCTCGGGGGTCCACATCGAAGTGATGCCGACGGCAGCCGAGGCGGTGCGGGACGCGAGCATCATCTGCACGGTGACCGGCTCTCCGACGCCGGTGCTCATGGGGGAGTGGCTCGCCGCCGGGACCCACATCAACGCGGTCGGCGCCCACACCCCCGATACCCGCGAGCTCGATACCACCGCGGTCACCCGATCGCGGATCTTCGTGGATGCCCGTGAGTCGGCGGTGCTCGAGGCCGGCGACCTGCTCATCCCCGTGAGCGAAGGGAAGCTCAAGGCGACCGAGAGCCGCTCGGAGCTGGGCGAGGTCCTGATCGGCAGCCGCCCCGGCCGCCGCTCCCCGAAGGAGATCACCCTCTTCAAGTCGCTCGGCCTCGGCATCGAGGATGTCGTGGCGGCGTGGCACGTGGTCCGGGGCGCGCGGCGGCTGGGGATCGGGACCGAACTGCCGCTTCTCGGCTGAGGGGCTGTCGGGAGGAGAATTCCGGCCGTACCTTCTCCCGATCCACCCTCAGACGGAACGCAATGGCCCTCGCTTCACCTCAAGATCCGGCCCGCCCCCCTCGCTGGCCGCTCCTCATCGCGCTCGGCTTCGGCATCGACTTCCTCGACACGCTCGGCGTCGGCTCGTTCGCCACCACGACGACCGCGCTCAAGCTCGGCAAGCTGGTCGATGACGAGAACATCCCCGGCACCCTGAACGTCGGACACTCGCTGCCGACCATCGTCGAGGCGATCCTCTACATCACCGTCATCCAGGTCGAGATCGTCACCCTGGTCTCGATCATCGCCGCCGGTGCGATCGGGGCCTGGTTCGGCGCCGGCATCGTCTGCGCGCTGCCAAGACGGAAGATCCAGCTCGGCATGGCGGTGGCGCTGCTGGTCACCGCGCTCTTCATCACGCTCCGCCAGCTCCACTTCTTCCCGCCCGGCGGCGATGCCCTCGGCCTCACCGGCGGCGCCCTCCTCGCCGGGATCGTGGCCAACCTGATCATCGGTTCGCTCGCCTCGCTCGGCATCGGCAACTACGCCCCGTCGATGGCGGTCGTCAGCATCCTCGGCATGAACCCGACCACGGCTTTTCCGATCATGATGGGCTCCGCCGCGCTGATTCTCCCGGCGGCGGCGATCCGCTTCGTGAAGTCGGGGCGCTACGACCGGCCGACCGCGCTCGCGATGACGATCGGCGGCATCCCCGGCGTGCTGGTCGCCGCCTTCATCGTGAAGTCGCTGCCGCTCGATGCCGTGCGCTGGCTGGTGGTCGCGGTGCTGCTTTATACCTCGACGATGATGTGGCTCTCCGCCCGCAACGAGGCGCGGGCCGCCGCGATGCACCCGGTGACCTCATGAAGATCACGGCGATCCGCGCCTACCAGATCGATCTCCCGCTGCACGAGGGGAGCTACAAGTGGTCGGGCGGGAACTCGGTCTCGGTGTTCGACTCGACCGTGGTCGCGGTCGAGACCGATGACGGCCTCACCGGCTGGGGCGAGATCTGTCCCCTCGGGCCGGCCTATCTCCCGGCCTACGCCGCGGGAGCGCGGGCCGGCATCGCGGAGCTCGCGCCCAAGCTGCTCGGTGCCGATCCGCTGGCGCTCGGTCAGCTCAACGAGCTGATGGACAGCGCGATGCGCGGCCACCCCTACGTGAAGTCCGCGATCGACATGGCCTGCTGGGACCTGCTCGGCAAGGCGTGCGGGCTGCCGGTGGCGACGCTGATGGGCGGCCACGTCGGCGCCGACTTCGCGCTGTACCGCGCGATCTCCCAGGAGTCGCCGGCGCAGATGGCGAAGCGGATCGGGCAGTACCGCAAGGAGGGCTACCACAAGTTCCAGCTCAAGGTCGGTGGCGATCCCGACGTCGATATCGACCGGATCCGCGCCGCCGCCGACGTGCTGAGCCGAGGCGATGTGCTGATCGCCGATGCGAACACGGGGTGGACCCAGCACCAGGCGATCCGGGTGGCCGATGCGGTGCGCGATGTCGACGTCTACATCGAGCAGCCCTGCATGACCTATGAGCAGTGCCTCGCGGTGCGGCGGCACACCGACCGCCCCTTCGTGCTGGATGAAGTGGTGGACGGCATCGACATGGTGGTGCAGGGCATCGCCGACCAGGCGATGGACGTCATCAACCTCAAGATCTCCAAGGTCGGCGGGCTCACGAAGGCGCGGCAGATCCGTGATCTCTGCGTCTCGCTCGGCATCGCGATGACGATCGAGGACACCTGGGGCGGGGACATCACCACCGCCGCGATCGCTCACCTGGCGCACAGCACGCCGGAGCGGTTCCTCTTCTCGTCCACCGATTTCAACTCGTACGTCACCGTCGCCTTCGCCGACGGCGCCCCGATCCGTCAGAAGGGGCGGCTCGCCGCCTCCAGGGCGCCCGGGCTCGGCGTCAAGCCGAAGATGAAGGTGCTCGGCCGCCCGGTGCTCGAAGTGGAGAAGAAGCGGCGCACGCCGTAGATTGCGCTCGTCGCCCCTCACCCCACGATCAGCCGTTCCCCGTTCTCCCCTGGAGTCGCCCATGGCCATCAGATTCACCCTCAACGGCAAGCCCCAGTCCGTGGATGTCCCGCCCGACATGCCGCTGCTCTGGGTGGTCCGGGACGTCGTGGGGCTCACCGGCACCAAGTACGGCTGCGGTATGGGGCAGTGCGGCGCCTGCACGGTGCATCTCGAGGGGGAGGCGGTGCGGAGCTGCTCCACACCGATCGGCACGGTGGACGGCAAGAAGGTCACCACCATCGAGGGACTCTCCGCCGACGGCAGCCATCCGCTGCAGAAGGCCTGGGTCGAGGAGCAGGTGCCCCAGTGCGGCTACTGCCAGTCGGGCCAGATCATGAACGCCGCGGCGCTCCTCGCCGGCACCCCGGCGCCCACCGATGCTCAGATCGATACCGCGATGTCCGGCAACATCTGTCGCTGCGGCACCTACCAGCGCATCCGCTCGGCGATCCACCGCGCCGCGAAGGAGGGCTGAGATGACGACCTCTCTTTCCCGCCGCGAATTCCTCGCGCAGGGCGCCGCCGCCGGCAGCCTGATGCTGGCAGTCGATCTGCCCGGTTTCACTTCCCGCCGTTCCGCCCTTCCGCCCTCCCGTTCAGCCGAAGGCGCACTCGCTCCCAACGTCTGGGTCGAGATCGCGGGCGACGGCGTCACCACCGTCTGGATCAGCAAGTCCGAGGTGGGACAGGGGGTGCGCACCTCGCTCGCGATGATTCTCGCCGAGGAACTCGACGCCGACTGGTCGAAGATCCAGGTCCGCCAGGGCGACGCCGACCCGAAGTACGGCGACCAGACCACCGGCGGCAGCATGACCGTGAGCGACATGTGGGCGCCGCTCCGGAAGGCGGGCGCGCAGGCGCGCGAGATGCTCGTCGGCGCCGCGGCGGAGCGCTGGAGCGTCCCCGCCTCCGAGTGCCGCACCGACCGGGGCGCGGTCGTGCACGCCGCGAGCAACCGCCGGGCGAGCTACGGCGATCTCGCGAGCGACGCGGCGAAGCGGACCGTGCCTGACACACCGCGGATGAAGCCGCAGTCGGAGTACAAGCTGATCGGCACCTCGGTTCCGAACCTCGACACGCCGGGCCGGGTCACCGGCCGCACGATGTACGGCATCGACACCCGGATCCCGGGGATGCGCTTCGCGACGATCGCGCGCTGCCCGGTGATCGGCGGCTCGATGAAGGGCTACGACCCCGCGCCGGCGAAAGCCGTCGCCGGGGTGCGCGAGGTGGTTGAAGTCCCGAATGGCGTCGCGATCATCGCCGACAACACCTGGGCAGCGATGCAGGGGCGGAAGGCGCTCCAGTGCAGTTGGGACGACGGAGCGCAGACCCGGCTCAACTCCCCCGGCATCTCGCGGATGCTGCACGATCGCGCCCTCCTCGCCGGCGCGCTGGCCCGGAACGACGGCGACTTCCCCGCCGCCTACGCCGGTGCGGCAAAGACGCTCGACGTCTCCTACGAAGTGCCCTTCCTGGCGCACGCGCCGATGGAGCCGATGAACTGCACCGCGCTCGTCACCGGCGACGGCTGCGAGGTCTGGGCGCCGAGCCAGTGGCCGGGCTGGGCGCGCGACGAGGTCGCCGCCGTGGTCGGCATGCCGGCCGAGAAGGTGACGCTCCATGTCACGATGATGGGGGGCGGCTTCGGCCGCCGGCTGCTGCCTGACTATGTCGCCGAGGCGGCGCACGTCGCCAAGGCGGTGCCGGGCACCCCGGTGCAGCTCCTCTGGAGCCGCGAGGACGACATGCAGCACGGCTGGTACCGTCCCGCGAGCGTCCACCGCATGCAGGGCGGCATCGACAAGCTCGGCCGTCCGGTCGCGCTGATGCACCGGGTGATCGCCCCGTCGATCAACGAGCAGCGCTGGCCCGGCTCGGTGCAGAACGGCCTCGACAACGACACCGTCGAGGGCGCGCGCGACATGACCTACGCGATCCCCAACCTGCGGGTGGAGTACGGGATGCTGCAGACTCCCGTCCCCGCGAGCTGGTGGCGCGCGGTCTACACCACCCAGACCGTCTTCGCGAGCGAGTGCTTCATCGACGAGCTGGCGCAGCTCGCCGGCAAGGACCCGGTGGTCTACCGCCGCGCACTGCTCAAGAACGCACCCCGCCATCTCGCCGTGCTCGATCGCGTCGCGAAGGAGTCGGGCTGGGGCACGCCGCTCCCCGCCGGGCGCGCCCGCGGCATCGCGATCAACCGCTTCTGGACCGACACCATCGTGGCCGAGGTGGCCGAGGTCTCCATCGAGGCGGGGAAGGTGCGGGTGCATCGCGTTACCTGCGCTGTCGACTGCGGCCTGCCGGTGAATCCCGACGGGGTGAAGGCGCAGATCGAGGGCGGTGTCACCTTCGGGCTGAGTGCCGCGCTCCACGGCGCGATCACCGTCGACGGCGGCCGCATCCAGCAGAGCAACTTCCACGACTACAAGGTCGTGCGGATGAACGAGGCGCCGGTCATCGACATCCACCTGATTGCGAGCGGCGACAGCCCCCGCGGCGTCGGCGAGCCGGGCGTGCCGCCGATCGCGCCGGCGGTGGCGAACGCGGTCTCGAAGCTGACCGGCAAGCGGGTGCGGAAGCTGCCGATCGCGGTGTAATCCGCGCGGACCGTTTTTGTAGGGGCGACCCATGGGTCGCCCTAACGACGGTCGCCCCGACGGTCGCCCCCACAACGGTCGCCAATCGTCGCCGGATGGTTGCATCGCCCGGCGCGGTGGTTGTTGGTCGCCCATGCCCATTGCCGAGGGGTTTTTGTAGGGGCGACCGGCCGGTCGCCCCTACACCGTCCGGTGGGCGATGCATCGCCGGTGGGGATCCGAACGGCATTCGGGGCGATCATGCGGTCGCCCATCGTCGGATCATCGTTGCGATCCCGGCGTCGTTCATGGCCGTTGCGATCCCGCGGCCGATCATCGCGACGGTGGTCCGGGCGGTTTTTGTTGGGGCGACCGGCCGGTCGCCCCTACATCGGTTGCCCCAACACCACCGGGTGGGTGATGCGCCGGCGGATCCGAACGGCGTCGGCGGCAATCGCCCGGTCGCCCCAACACCCATCGCCCCTACGACGGTCGCCAATCATCGCCGCATGGGTGCCATGCCGGGCCGGATCGGTCGCCCCTACATCGTTCGGCGGGGCCACGGCGCGACCGCCCGATACCATCCATATTTCACCGGACCCCGATGCGACCCCCATTCTTCCCCGCGGCGCTGCTCCTCGCGTGCGCCGCGCCCCTCGCCGCGCAGTCGGCGCCTGACTCGGCGCTCGCCGCGGGCGCCAGGCTCTTCGAGAGCCAGTGCACCCGCTGCCACGGCGTCGGCGGCACCGGCGGCGTCGGCCCCGCGCTCAATCACCCGAAGCTCCGCCGCGCGCCGAACGACGAGACCCTGGTCCAGGTGATTCTCGGCGGCGTCCCCGGCACCGCGATGATCGGCTTCTGGAATCTCTCCGCCGACGAGGCGACCCAGGTCGCCGCGTACATCCGTTCGCTCGGTCGGCGGCCGCCGGAGGTGCTCCCCGGCGACGTCGCCTCGGGCCGCCGGCTCTACGAGGGCCCCGGCAAGTGCGGGAGCTGCCACATCCTGAACGGCCAGGGCGCAGGATGGGCGCCCGACCTGAGCGATGCCGGCCTCCGGCTGAGCGCCGCCCAGCTCCGCGAGTCGCTCACCGATCCCGGCGCCGCGCAGCCGATCTCGCCGCTGCCGTCGGTCCACGGTCCGTATCCCGCCTATCTGATGATCGAGGCGACGACCGCCGCCGGAGAAGTGATCCACGGCACCCGCGTCACCGAGGACGACTTCACCATCGTCGTCCGGCAGATCAGCGGGCGGCTCCGCTCGCTCGACAAGACCAAGCTCCGCCGGCTGCAGAAGCTCCCGGGCCAGAGCCCCATGCCGTCCTTCCGCGAGACCTTCACGCCGGCGCAGCTCGACGACGTCGTCGCCTATCTCGCCGCAGAGCGGGGGGAACCATGAAAGCGCTCCTCCTCGCGGGGCTCACGCTCGCGGCACTCGGCACCACGCTGCAGGCGCAGGTCAGCGACGCCCGGCTCCGCGCCGCGCGGCGCGAGCCCGCCAACTGGCTCACTTATTCCGGCGACTTCGGCGCCCAGCGCTACTCCCCGCTCCGCCAGATCACCGCGGCCAACGTCGGCTCGCTCCGGCCGGCGTGGGTCTACCAGGCATCGGAACCCGGAATCCTCCAGACCAGTCCCGTCGTCGTGGACGGCGTGATGTACCTGACCGAGTTCCGCGGTCACGTCGTGGCACTCGACGCCGCATCGGGCCGAGTGCTCTGGCGCTACCAGGGGACGCTGCCGGCGCAGCTCCTCACCCTCGGCTTCGGGCCGACCAACCGCGGCGTCGCGGTGCTCGACTCGACCGTCTTCGTCGGCACGCCCGACGCCCGGCTCGTCGCCCTCGATGCCCGCTCCGGTGCGCTCCGCTGGACCGCCACCGTCGGTGACAACACCCTGGGCTACGCCATCACCGGCGCCCCGCTCGCGTTAGGCGACCTGGTCGTCGTCGGCGTGAGCGGCGCCGAGGCGGGCATCCGCGGCTACCTCGACGCCTACGACGCGAAGACCGGTGCCCGCCGCTGGCGCTTCTACACCATCCCCGCCGCCGGTGAACCCGGCGTCGAGACCTGGGGCGGCGAGTCGTATAAGACCGGCGGCGGCTCCACCTGGGTCACCGGCAGCTACGATCCCGATCTCGGGCTCATCTACTGGGGCGTCGGCAACCCCGGTCCGCTCTGGAACGGCGACAGCCGCCCCGGCGACAATCTCTACACCTGCTCCCTCGTCGCCCTCGACGCGAAGACCGGCACCCTTCGCTGGCACTTCCAGTTCACCCCGCACGACACCCACGACTGGGACGCCACCGAGATCCCGGTCCTGCTCGAGGGCCGGGTGAAGGGCGCCGCACGGAAACTGGTCGTCATGGCCAACCGGAACGGGTTCTACTACGTTCTGGACCGGAAGACGGGGGAGTTCCTGTCAGGCACGCCGTACATGGATCAGGGCTGGGCCGAGGGACTCGATGCGAAGGGCCGGCCGATCGTGAAGCCGAACACCGAACCGACCGAAGCGGGGACGCCACTCACGCCGAACCTGCATGGCGGCACCAACTGGTACAGCCCCACGTACAGCCCGAGCGCCGGACTCTTCTACGTCGCCGCGCGGCAGATGGGAAGCCGCTACTACAAGTATCCCGTCACCTTCACCCCCGGCCGCTACTTCCTCGGCGGCGGTGAGGCGGAGTTCGGTGGCGACTCGGCGCAGGGGATGATTCGGGCGCTGGAGCCCACCACCGGCAAGGTGCGCTGGAGCTTTCCGCTCCACTCGCCGCCCTGGGCGGGGCTGCTGTCAACCGGCGGCGGGCTGGTCTTCGGCGGAACCAACGAGGGGGTATTCTTCTCCCTGGACGCAGTGACGGGGCACCCGCTCTGGCACTTCCAGACGGGCGGGCAGCTCAACGCCAATCCGGTCGCCTTTGCGATCGGCCGCCGCGAGTATGTGGCCGTCGCCGCCGGCAACACGATGCAGGTATTCACGACCGCGACCCCTTGATGGACCTCTACAGCTTCTCCCTCGCGCTCGGGGCCGCCGGCCTCGGTGTGATGGCGCTCAGTGGCCTGGGCAGCCGCCACCAGGGCGGCGGCCATGCGGCGGGCCACGGGCACGCTGGACACGCGGGTCACGCCCATCTTGGGTCTGGGCATGCAGGGCACAGCCATGCCGGCCACGCGCATGCCGGCGACGTCCACGCCGGGCACTCCCACGCAAGCCATCACGGTCCCCACGTCAAAGGCGGCGGCGACAGCCGCTGGTCGCTCGGCGCGCTGCTCTCTCCCCGGCTCATCTTCAGCCTGCTGCTCGGCTTCGGCGCGACCGGCTTCCTGGGCCGCCACCTCCTGTCAGGCCCGCTGCTCTTCGCGCTGGCACTGGTCGGCGGCGCCGCCTTCGAGCTGCTCGCCGCCGGCCCGGTCTCCAACTTCTTCTTCCGCTTTGCGTCCAAGCCGGCGCAGACTCTCGAGTCGGCCCTCGAGGATGAGGTCCACGCCGTCTCCGGCTTCGACGCCAACGGCCAGGGGATGGTCGCCCTCGAACTCGATGGCCAGCGGGTGCAGCTCCTCGCGACGCTCTCGGCCCAGGATCGCGCGGCCGGGGTGAAGGTGCGCACCGGGGACCGCCTGATCGTGCAGGAAGTGGACGCCGCCAGAAACCGCTGTACTGTTTCCGTGCTCGGGTCGTAGCTCTCCTTCGCTGTGGAGTGATGTATGGACGACTGGATGGTGATAGCCGGCATCGTGGCCGCGGTCTTCGTGGGCATCCCGCTCATCATCGCGAAGTTCCTGCGCGATGTGGACGCGGGCACCATCCGGCTGGTGAGCTGGCTGACCGGCGGGAGCGTCATCTACCGCGGTCCCGGCAAGTCGAAGGAGGTGCCGCTCTTCACCAAGGGCACCACCATCAGCAGCAAGGTCATCAACGTCGACCTCGACATCACCGACCAGACCGCCGACCTCGATGACAACGGCGTTCCTCGGCCCATCAAGGTCCGCGTCCTCGCGAGCGCCATCGTCTCGATCGGCGACAGCGACGAGCTGATCAAGACCGCCGCGAACCGCTTCTTCGCCAAGCCCGAGTCGGATCAGATGAGCACCCTGACCGATCTGCTCTCGAGCTCCGGCCGCCGCGCGATCAACCTGCTCACCCACGACCAGCTCTTCTCCGCCAAGACCGCTCCGATGCGGGCACTCCCCGCCGGCGGCACCGGGACGGCGGTGACGCTGCCGACCCCCACGGCACTGGTGATGCAGGCGGCCGAGGATGACGACGATCCGCTCGCCGTGATCATTCGCCGCGCCTGCTCGCGCGAGCTCACCGATCTCGGCCTCATCTTCAGCTCGCTCAACATCAAGGTGGTGCAGTCGGAGGTCGCCGAGGCGCGGCGTCGCCAGTCGGCGGCGGAGGCGCAGGCGAATGCCGACATCGTCTCGGCGCAGCAGTCGCGCCGCGCCAAGGAGGCGCAGCTCGAGGCGGAGCGGACCATCTCCGACAAGCAGCGGGAGCTGGAGCAGACCAAGGCCTCGAACGCCGCGCTGATCGCGGCGGCGGAAGCGAAGAAACAGGACGCCCTCGCGGTGCAGCGGAGCGCCGAGCTCGATGCCACGCAGATCGCGCAGGCGCGTGCCGATGCGGAGCGGGTGAAGATCACCGCCATCGCCGCGGCCGACGCCGAGGCGGTGCGCATTCGGACGATTGCCGACGCGACGGCCGAGAGCATCCGGAAGGTGAACGAGGCGATCCAGGCCGGCGGCGAGAGCTACTTCCGCTATCGCCAGATCGAGATGCTGCCTGATATAGCGCCGTCGCTGGCCAAGGCGCTCGCCAAGGCGAAGCTGGTCACGATCGCGAGCGACGGGCGGGGCGCGGCGGAGACCACGACCGGCAACATGATGAGCGTCATCCAGACGGTGATCGCCGCCCAGCTCCTCGGCCGCGGCGGCGCGCTCGACAACATCGGGAGCAGCGCGCCGGATCAGATGGATCCGCCGCCGCCCCCCGCGCCCCCGGCTCCGCCTTCACCGCCGCCTCCGCCACCCGCACCTCCGTCGCCGCCGGCGCCGCCCACCAGGGGCGGGCAGAACTTCCCGCCGACGATTCGGGTCAAGTAACACAGGAGGGCGGACGCGATGTCCGCCCTCGTTTTACATTGTGGACGGCAGGTCTCACCCCTCACCAGTGCCGCCATGTCCTACGCCCCGTCGGCCACGCGCTACGATTCGCCCGACTTCTATCGCCGGGCCGGCCGCTCCGGCATCCGGCTGCCGCTCATCTCGCTCGGTCTCTGGCACAACTTCGGCGGCCGCGATTCCTACGAGAATGCCCGCGCCATCGCCTGCCGCGCCTTCGACCTCGGCATCACTCATTTCGATCTCGCCAACAACTACGGCCCGCCGGATGGATCGGCCGAGGAGACCTTCGGCCGCATCATGCGCGAGGAACTCGGCCCCTGGCGCGACGAACTGATCATCACCACCAAGGCCGGCTACTACATGTGGCCGGGGCCGTACGGGGAGTGGGGCTCGCGGAAGTATCTGCTGGCGTCGCTGGACCAGTCGCTCAAGCGGATGGGGCTCCCGTACGTCGACATCTTCTACTCGCACCGGCCCGATCCCGACACCCCGCTCGAGGAGACGATGGGGGCGCTTGCGGAGGCGGTGCGGAGCGGGCGGGCGCTGTATGCGGGGCTCTCGAACTACGGGCCGGCGGCGACGGTGCAGGCGATCCGGCTGCTGAAGGAGATGGGGACCCCCTGCCTGATTCACCAGCCGCGCTACAGCATGTTTGATCGCGTCATCGAGCCGGAGCTGCTTGCAACGCTCAGGGAGGCGGAGGTCGGTTGCGCGGTCTACTCGCCGCTGGCCAAGGGGCTGCTCACCGATCGCTACCTCGCGGGGATCCCCGCGGATGCGCGGGCGAGCAAGGATCCCCGGTTCCTCCGGCCCGAGCACATCACCGATCAGGTGCTCGGGAAGACCCGCCGGCTCAACGATCTGGCCGCCTCACGCGGGCAGACGCTGGCGCAGATGGCCCTCGCCTGGGTGCTGCGGCATCCGGTAGTGACCAGCGCGCTCATCGGCGCGAGCCGGGTGAGCCAGGTGGACGACTGCGTCGGCGCGGTGCGGAACCTGGGGTTCAGCGCGGAGGAGCTGGCGCTGATTGAGCAGATACTGGGGTGACGGGGCAGGTAGTCGCCCCGATGGCCTCCGCGACTTCTCCTCACCTGTTTGCTTGAGAGGAGGGCTTGCGGGAGGCGCAGCCCCCTCCTTGGACCTCGTTGACCGGCATTTGAGGCACCGGGAGAGGGAGAGTCGCCGCTCGGCTCATGGCGGCTAGTCTGGCGGGACGTGCGTTCCCGACCACCGGTCGATGATCAGGCCATACCTGTCGTAGGCTTGCGAGATGATCGACTCCAGCGCCGCGAGGTATTGGCCGGAGAGGAGCTCCGAGGCGCGGCTGATAACGACCGATCCATCCTTCACGTCGGCGATCCGGTCGTGGGCGCGTCCATACACGGAGTCGCCCGACCACTGGAAGATCCGCCAGGCCGCGTCGCAGGCAAGCACGAAGATCCTGCGTTGTGATGTGCTGTCGACAGGCCACGCCACAGCATCGAAGGCATCGCCCGCGCGTTGCCAATCGGTCTGCGCCAGTAGGTCCAAAATAGTGGTGGCTCGCGCAGGAATGTGCTTATATAGCCAGCCGGCCTCGTAAGCTCCGACTGCCCGAGTAGTGCTCATCGCGAGGGCGGTAGTGCCAAGTTCTCGTTCCACCCCATCCGGGTCAGCCTGCCACAGTTTCCGTACGCGAAGGAGGGTGCGCTCTCGCGGAAGCGACGGATGGTTCGAAGCGAGGGCGCGTACAATCGCCCTGACCGAATCCTCGCTTGGGCGGCGCGACGGAACATCACGAGCCTGAACCTCTTTCCACGTTATGCTGCGCGCGGACTCGCTGCACAGCGCGGGCAATTGGGCACCTGCTCCGCTTGGTCCATGAACGAGCAAGACGATGACCGTCGAGAAACTCAGCATTCGGCGCATTTCGTATGCTCTCCGAAGTAAGGTTGACTATGGAGTCGGACCTGCGCACGGACCGGTTTGGTGTACATACGAGTTTGCATACGCGTACCTGTAAGCGTTGCCCGGTCCACTGTCCGACGTTCCATAGAAGGCGTGCGAAACTTCGTGCACAAGGCACGCTTCGACAAATCCTGCCTGTCTCTCCCGGTCGGTGAAAACCTTCTCGTTGATCATGATGAACGTGTTCCACAGCGCGTTGCGGATTGACCATCCCTCCGCACCGCCCCTCAGAGGACCTACACCGATCCTCCCTCGTTGGAGGAGATTCTGGACTATGAAGCCAACCTCGGCATTCTTGAACGAGAGGGGAGTGTAAGGTCCGCCTCCATTGATCATTGCAAACTGCTCTGGCTTCATGATCGCGAACGTCTTAAGCGAATTCGATTCCCTGGAGCCGTCCGGATAGGTTGTGAGGCCCTCGGAGAGTGCCTTCAGGGAATTGTCCACATAGGTTTGATACTCCTCCATGTTGACGCCGCAAACCTGTCCGTAGCACTTGGAATGTCCGAGCGCAGCAGAATGCAGCGCATCCATCAGGTCATCTTGATAACTGTCATCCGCGATGTACTCGCTGTGATTCACGCTCTGAATCCCGCTGCCGCCGGTGGCTTGCCGTGACCCATCCGAGTTGAACCCCGGCACGTTGGACCAGTCGGCCGGATTGCCGCCGAAGTACTCGTAGTCCTTGTTGAGCCCCGAGGGATCCCGGGCCTCCAGCGGATCGCCGTCCACATACCGGTAGAGGTTGGCACTCCCCCCGTACCCCGCCGGGTCCTCCTGGGTGAACCGCCGCGCCCCCGGGTCGTAGTAGCGGGCCCGGAAGTAATACAGCCCCGTCTCCGCGTCGTACTCCCGCCCCGTCCAGCGGTAGCGCAGCTCGAAGGGCAGCGTCCCGGTGCTGTCGTTCCGCGCCCCGTAGGTCCCGTAGCCGAGGTTCAGCTGCCACGTCCCCGCCCGCGTGAACGCCGCCCGGATGCTCCGCAGCCGGTCCTGCACCACGTAGACATGATTGCCCAGCGAGTCCCGGATCGCCAGCAGGTCGTCGGTGGCCCGGCCCCAGGTGTAGCGGAGGGTGACCCGCCCCGTCTG
>JBGATI010000021.1:0-104127 GCA_044229245.1 Gemmatimonadales bacterium
ACGACCCAGCTGAATGTCGGCACCTGGCTCGGCGCGGTGATGACGCTGGTGAGTTTCGCCTCGATCTGGGGCTACTTCACCTTCTTCGAGGGATTGCGGCGGGGGCAGACGCCCGGCAAACGGCGCCTCGGCATCCGGGTGGTGCAGGACACCGGCCACGCCGTGAGCTTCAGCGCGGCCGCGCTCCGAAATCTCCTTCGTGTCGCCGACTTCCTTCCCCCGCCCTATCTCCTCGGTGCGCTCTTCGTGGGGCTGCATCCGCGGGGCAAGCGGCTCGGGGATCTTGTCGCGGGCACCGTCGTCGTCCGGGACCGCCCGGCGGAGGCCACCGCCAGTGCCGCGGGGCGCCCCGCCACGGCCCACGAGGAGCCCGTCGGCGTCCCGGAGCTCTCGGACGAGGAGTTCCGCTTCCTGCGCGAATACGCGGAGCGCGCGGAGAGCCTGCCGCCCGAGGTGCGGTCCCGCCTGGCCGGGCGCCTGACGGAACATCTCGCCCAACGGTTCCCGACCCGCGAGAGCGACCCGGTCCGCTTCCTCGCGACACTCTACCGGGACGAGCTGGCGCGCCGACGCGGACAGTTCGCGGCGCGGGGCGGCGGGGAGCGACGCCCGGAGGCGGGGAGCGGCGTCGCGGAACGCCTCGTCGCCAGGAAGTCGGCCCGCTGGGACGAGTTCCGGATCCTGGCCGAGCGGGCCGCGACGGAGGGACTCGACAGCTTCGCCGCGGCGGAACTCCCCGACTTCGCGGCACGCTATCGCGAGATCGCCGCCGACCTGGCTCGCATGCGGACTTATCGCGCCGAGCCGGCGGTGCTCGCCCGGCTGGAACGGCTCGTGGCCGCCGGACACAACGCCCTCTATCGGGACGAGCGCCGCAGTGCGGGACAGGTCTTCCGGTTCATCTTCCAGGAATGTCCCGCCGCCATCCTCGAGGCCCGACGCACGGTCTTCGTCGGCTTCCTGATCTTCGTGCTTCCGGGCATCGCGGGCTTCCTCCTGCTCCGTGAACGCCCGGCGCTCGCCGACGAGATCCTGCCGCAGGTAGTGCTCGAGCGGGCGGAGGCGGGCACCGAGCGGCAGCGCGCCGGCCAGGGGTACTACGAGGCCGCGGAAGGAGTCCGTCCGCTGATGGCCTCGTCCATCATGACCAACAACATCCGGGTGGCGTTCAGCTGTTTCGCGAGCGGGATCTTCGCCGGCGTGGGCTCGATGGTCCTGCTGGGGTACAACGGCCTCGCGATGGGTGCGATCTCGGGTCACTTCGCCAATCGCGGGCTGCTGGGATACCTCTGGACCTTCGTCATTGGACATGGCGTGCTGGAGCTGTTCGCCATCTGGGTGGCGGGCGCGGCGGGCTTCCTGCTGGGCCGGGCACTCATCGCCCCCGGCGACCTGACCCGCGGCGAGGCGCTGGTCATCGCCGGCCGGCTGGCGGCACGAATGGTGGGGGCGGTCATCCTGCTGCTGGTGCTGGCGGGGTTGATCGAGGGCTTCGTCTCGGCGAGTACGGAGTCGCTGGCCTATCGCCTCATGGTCAGCGGGGGGAGCCTGCTGTTCCTGGTGCTCTATCTGGCCAACGGCTGGCTCTACCTGAGGACGACGCCTGCCGGGTCGGCGCTGGGCGAGGGTACTCCCTCGCCTGCCCGCTGACGATTCCGGTCAGGTCTCCCGCAGAATCCCCCGCATCCGGACCGCAAGCGCCTCGATTTCCCGGAGGCTCTGCAGCGTCTCCGGGTCGATCTTCGATTCGTTCAGCAGGAGCAATTGGGTCTCCGCCAGGAGCGCGGAGAGCGGATTGGACAGATCGTGGCGCAGCTTGTGAAAGCGGTCGGTTTCGGTCGTCACAGCGGCGTACCTGACAGTAGGGGGAGGGCCGGCCCAGCGACGGTCTCTATGAATATAAGGTTCGATGGCAAACAGAGGAGGCCTCCCTCTCCAGCCCGGAAGGCCGATCGGCCAGATCCGTGCTCCCCATCATCCCTCCGAGCCTGGCCCTTCCCACGGTGCATTCCCGCCTGACCCGGGCCCAGAATCCCGCCAGCAATCGTCGCTCAATCCGGGGCCGGAGACGACGGAGGACCGATCGTTCTACGGGCCGAACGGCACCGGGACGAACGTCACCACCAGCACCACCACGCACAGCCAGCCGAGCAGCGCCCGTCCGGGCGGCACCGGGCGCTCGGGGCACATCACCGAGGGATGCGTCCATCGCCAGCCGCCCACGACCAGGGTGAGCACGACCCAGACCAGCCAGGGCGTCCAGTGCTGGGAGAGGTAGATGAGCCCGAGCAGGGCGGCAAGCCCAAGCGGCGTCTGGCGACGGCCGAGCAGGCCATAGGCGACGTGGCCCCCGTCGAGCTGACTCAGCGGAAGGAGGTTGAGTCCGGTGATCAGCGCCCCCGCCCAGCCTGCAAAGGCGGGGAGGCTCAGGTGCACCGACGCCACCCCGGGCAGGAAGTGCTCACGAAAGGCGGACGTCAGCAGCGAGTCGCCTAGCGGCGCGACCCTGGTGCCGAAGTAGATGAAGGAGGGGGCGTTGTGGTAGCCCGGTGGGGAGGGCTGGGAGACGGCGTAGCCCCAGGCAAGGACCGCGAGGACGACCACGAATCCGGCGATCGGGCCGGCGGCGCCGACGTCGAGGAGCTGGCGGCGATCGACGACCGGCGAGCGCAGCTTGAGGAAGGCGCCGAGGCTGCCGATGGGTGAGACGATCGGGGGAATCGGGAGAAAGTAGGGCGGCGACGCATCGATGGCATACCGCCGTGCGGCAAAATAGTGCCCCAGCTCGTGCACGAGGAGAATGCCGAGCAGCGGCACGGCGAAGGTCCAGCCACTGAGGATGATGGCCGGCGGCTGGGTCAGGAAATCGGGAAAGAAACGGAGGCTCGCGATCAGGAAGCCGATCAGACCGGTGCTCTCGGGGGGCTCGTACCGGCTGGCCAGGGTCGCTCCGGCCGCGAGGGCGCAGATCGCCGTTACCGTGAAGAGGGCGATGTGCAGCAGCCACTGCTCCCGCCGCGCGGCGACGAGGGGACGGACCAGAATCAGCTCGGCGTGGTCCGGCCCGGCCCAGTAGTGGGTGTGCGGCCACGCGCGCAGGGCGTCCCGGAGCGCGGGGGAGGGTCCGCGGTGCTCCCGGGCGACGAGCCCTTCCACGACTTCGCGCGGGCCGGCGTGAATGACGCGCCAGGCGTCGAAGCAGTCAGTCAGTGCGTCCACGGATGCCCTTGACGCTGGGAGGCCTGATTCCTATACTGAGGCGCTCCCTGTAGGTTCGCGATCTCTCCCGGCAGTCCCATCACCACGACAAGTCATCGCGCGCCGGAAGTTCCCGGCTGAGTTTTCAATTCTGACCCCGATCACAATTGCCCGCCCCTAAGGCCCGCCCGCCGGTTGACCGGCGCCCCACTCCCGAGCGGAGTACGACTGAGCGGAGTACCACACCTGTGGATATCGCCGAGCTCAAACAGAAATCGGTGGCTGAGCTGCACGCGCTTGCCGAGCAGCTCAACATCACCAACTACTCAGGCCTCCGCAAGCAGGACCTGATCTTCCGGATCGAGCAGACCCTGCTCGACCAGGACACGGTCATTCGCGGCGAGGGCGTCCTCGAGATCCTGCCGGAAGGCTACGGCTTCCTGCGCAGCCAGGACTGGAACTACCTCTACGGGCCTGACGACATCTACGTCTCGCCGAGCCAGATCAAGCGCTTCGATCTGCGGACCGGCGACACGGTCATGGGGCAGGTCCGCCCGCCCAAGGAGGGCGAGCGCTACCTGGCGCTGCTCAAGGTCGAGAGCGTCAACTACGAGGAGCCGGAGAAGACCAAGCACCGGATCGCCTTCGACAACCTCAAGCCGCGGTATCCCGATCAGCGGATCCGGCTGGAGCGGACGACGGGCGATCTCTCGATGCGGGTCGTCGACCTGCTCTCGCCGATCGGCAAGGGCCAGCGCGGCCTCATCGTGGCCCCGCCGAAGGCGGGCAAGACGATCCTGATGCAGAAGCTGGCCAACGCGATCAGCGAGAACCACCCGGAGTGCGTGCTGATCGTGCTGCTCATCGATGAGCGGCCGGAAGAAGTCACGGACATGCAGGAGAATGTGAAGGCGGAAGTCATCTCCTCCACCTTCGACGAGCCGGCGGACCGGCACGTGCAGGTCGCGGACATGGTGATCGAGAAGGCCAAGCGCCTCGTCGAGCACGGCCGCGACGTCGTGATCCTGCTCGACTCCATCACCCGACTGGCGCGTGCCCACAACGTGGTCGTGCCGCACTCGGGCAAGATTCTCTCGGGTGGTGTCGACGCCAACGCGCTGCAGAAGCCGAAGCGGTTCTTCGGCGCCGCCCGCAACATCGAGGGCGGTGGCTCACTGACGATCATCGCGACGGCGCTGATCGACACCGGCAGCCGCATGGACGAGGTGATCTTCGAGGAGTTCAAGGGCACCGGCAACATGGAACTCGTCCTCGACCGTCGCCTCGCCGATCGCCGGATCTACCCGGCCATCGACATCCAGCGGACGAGCACCCGCAAGGAAGAGCTCCTCATGGACAAGGACGAGCTCAACCGGGTCTACCTGCTGCGGAACTTCCTGGCCGACATGCCGCCAGTGGAAGCGCTCGAGTTCCTGCTCGAGCGCATGAAGCGCACCAAGAGCAACAAGGAATTCTTCGCCACGATGGCGCAGTAGGCGCGCACGGCGGTGCGCGCCTGCTGCGCCGTCGTGCCCCGCGATGCAGCGCGGCGCCCGCAACCACTATGATCCCGCACGCCGGCCGCATCATGGCACTCGATTGGGGCGAGGTCCGCTTGGGCCTCGCCCTTTCCGATGAGCTCCAGATCCTCGCCTCGCCGCTCGATACGCTGAGCCGGCGGCCCGGCAAACGCTTCCCGATGCCCCCGTTCCTCGCGCACATCGAACGCCACCACCCCGTCGGGATCATCGTCGGCCTGCCGCTCACGCTCGAAGGCGACGAAGGCACCAGTGCCCTCGCTGCCCGCGAGCTATCGGAACTCGTCGCCAGCCGCACCGGGCTTCCCGTCGTGCTGGTCGATGAACGAATGACCACGGCCCGCGCCCACCGGGAGATTCACGCCCAGGGGGGATCGATGCGCGGACGGAAGGAAGAAGTCGACGCCCTCGCGGCGAGCGTGCTCCTGCAGGGATACCTCGATATGCGGCGCGGAGGCGCGACGTGAGACGGCTCGCCCCGCTCGCCCTGGCGCTGGTTGCCGCGTGTGGCGCCCCGCCTCCGGGAACGCCCCCGGTCCGGATCACCATCCCCGCAGGCGCCTCCTTCCGCGCTGTCACCGACTCGCTCGCCGCACACGGCCTGCTCGGATCGCGGCTCTGGTTCCGCGTGCTCGCGCGGGTGCGCGGGATCGATCGCACGGTGAAGGCGGGCATCTACGACCTGCCGGACGGAGCGGGCGCCTGGCCGCTGCTCTCCGCGCTCGAATCGGGGCGGGTCGCCATGGCGCGCTTCACCGCGCCCGAGGGGCTCACCCTCCTCGACCTCGCCGACCTGGTCCGCGACCGGCTCGACATCCCGCCGGATCAGTTCCTGTCGGCCGCACGCGATTCCGCCCTGCGCGCTTCCCTCCACGTGGAAGGTCGTACGCTCGAGGGCTACCTGCTCCCGGAGACCTATAACCTGCCCCTCCCCGTCACGGCGGAGGCGCTGGTACATGCGATGGTCGCGGAGTTCGAGCGGCAATGGCGCCCGGAGTGGGACCGGAGGCTCGACTCCCTCCGGATGACCCGCAACCAGCTGCTCGCCCTGGCGGCCATCGTCGAGGGAGAGGCCCGGCACGCCGAGGAGCGCCCGGTGATTGCCGGGGTGTACAGCAATCGTCTGCGGCTCGGCATGCCGCTGCAGGCCGACCCAACGGTCCAGTACGCCATCGAACTCGCCACCGGGGAACGGAAGCAACGCCTGCTGTTCAAAGACCTCGAGATCCAGTCCCCCTACAACACCTACCTGCACAACGGACTGCCTCCGGGACCGGTCAATTCGCCCGGCGTCAGCAGCATCAAAGCCGCCCTCTATCCGGCGTCCGTCCCATGGCTCTACTTCGTGGCCGGCCCCGATGGCCACCACGTCTTCAGCCGGAGCCTCACGGACCACAACCACGCCATCGATTCGGTGCGACGCGCCCAGCGGAACGCGCGGTAATCGCGCCCTGGGGGCTGCCGCTACCTCCGCCACTCCTCGAACCCCCGAGCGTAGGCCCGCGCCGCTCGCTCGACATCCGCCTCCCCCAGGATCCCCGACACGACCGCGACCCCGGCCCCGCCCGCCTCCAGCACCAGCGGCACATCCTCCGGCCGGACCGCGCCGATCGCCACACAGGGGCGCCCGCCGGCGAGCGCCACCACGCGGCGGAATCCATCAGGACCGATCGGCTCACCCGCATCGGCTTTGGTGCTCGTCACCCGCCACGGACCGACACCCCAGTAGCTCGTGGCCGCCAGCGCAGCGCCGAGGCGAGCGGCTTCCGCCGGAGTGCCCACGGACGCTCCGATGATGGTCTCGGGCGGCAGGATTCGACGGGCCAGCGAAGGCAGCAGGTCATCGGGACCGAGATGCACCCCGCACCCCGCGGCCGCGGCAACGTCGGGCCGGTCGTTGACGAGGACCGGAACGGCGAGCGCCTCACGGAGCGCCACCGCCAGGCCGAGCAGCGTTCGCGCATCGACGGTCTTCAGGCGGAGCTGGATGCAGGTCACCCCGCCCCGCACGGCCTGCCGGGCGAGGTCCACCAGGTCCCGGCCGGCCACGAGCCGGTCGTCGGTGACGAGCATGAGGCGAAGCTGTTGCGCTAGATTAGTGTCCATGAGCGACCAGCACCCCATCCGGTTGCAGGGCATCCGCGGCGCGACCACCGTGGAATCAAACGACGCGCAGCAGATCCTTGAAGCGACCGACGAACTCCTGCGCAATCTCATCGCGGCCAACGACCTCACCCCCGATGACGTGGTGAGCGGCCTCTTCACGATGACCAGCGACCTCAATGCCGCCTTCCCCGCACGGGCGGCGGAAGTCTACGGCTGGAATATCGTGGCGCTGCTGCATTCGACCGAGGTGCCGGTGCCCGGCTCGCTCCCGCGGTGCATCCGGCTCCTGGTGCACGCCTACACCCGGCGCACCCGCGAAGAGATCCGCCACGTCTACCTGCGCGGCGCGACGGTGCTCCGCCCTGACCGCGCCAAGGTCTAGGGATCCCCGCCGCACGGCTGCCCGGCGCTGAGCCCGCGCGACCGACCCCTTCCATGACACTTCCCACCGCCAGGGTCTCCGACAAGGGCGCCGCGCGCTGGATCCGGGGGCATCCCTGGATCTATCGCAGCGATGTGATGGCCGAGCCCGACGCCGCCGGCTGCTGCCGCGTGCTCGACCGCCGCGGAAAGTACCTCGGCACGGCACTGTATTCCCCGCGCTCGGAGATCCGGCTTCGCCTGCTCGCGACCGAAGAACGGCCCATCGAGGCCGACTGGTGGCGCGAGCGGATCGCCCGATGCATCGCCGGCCGCGCCGGCATTGATGCCTCCGCCATGCGCCTCGTGCATGGCGAGGGCGACGGCCTGCCCTCGCTGGTGGTGGACCGGTATGACCGCTGGCTCGTGGTGCAGCTCCTCTCCGCCGGGCTCGAAACGATGCGCGCCGACATTCTCACCGCGCTCATCGACACCTGTGCGCCGGAGGGTATTCTGCTGCGGAACGATGTCGGCGTGCGGAAGCACGAAGGCTTGAAGGAGGAGGTCGTGCTGGCGCATGGCACCGTGCCGGAGCAGATCGAAGTCCGCGAAGGCGCCGTGCGCTACCTGGCGGCGCCCTGGAGCGGCCAGAAGACCGGGGCCTTTCTCGATCAGCGACCGAACCGGATGCTCGCCGCGAGCCTCGCACGGGCCGGCGGAACCGCCCTCGACTGCTTCACCTATCACGGCAGCTTCGCGCTGCACCTGGCGACGCGCGCCGGCCATGTGACCGCCCTGGATGTCAGTGCCGACGCGCTCGCGCGCGGCCGGGCGAATGCCGCGCTCAATGGTCTCACGAATCTCGAATGGATGGAAGGCGACTGCTTCGAGGTGCTCCGCCGCTTCGAGCGGGAGCGACGGCGGTTCGACACCGTGGTCGTGGATCCCCCCGCCTTCGCCAAGACGAAGAGCAGTGTGGGCCAGGCGGTGCGCGGTTACAAGGAGGTGAACCTCCGGGCGATGCGTCTCCTCGCACCGGGCGGGAGGCTGCTGACTGCGTCCTGCTCCTTTCACCTCCGCCGCGACGCCTTCATGCAGATGCTGGAGGATGCCGCGGCGGACAGTGGACGGCGACTCACCCTGACCCATCTCCTCGGACAGGGCGAGGACCACCCCGAGGTCATCACCATTCCCGAAACCGGCTACTTGAAGGGTGCGGTCCTCCAAGCTGAGTAGCGGCAAAGAGTTGACACCCTCTACCCCAACGTACGACTTTGTAGGAGCAGGTTTCCCCCACGTGAATCCCGCAAGGCGGACTTGGGCTTGATCCATTCATGCTGACCGCCCTCCAGCTCCAGCAGCAGCGCCGACGCCGGGCCCTCCCGTCGCTGAAGCAGCAGTACCATGAGTACATCCTCCAGCGCATCGAGAGTCACAAGAACAGTCTCTCGCGCCGGGAGCTGCTGGAACTGGGCAACGAGGCCGTCGCCGAGATGGAAACGGCGCAGGGCGATCAGTTCCTGCTCACCGAGGTGCTGCTCACCGACTGGGTGGACCGGCTGATCCACAAGCGGCTGAGTCTGCAGCCCTACAGCCGCTGGGCCAAGCATTTCAAGGCGCTCCGCGCCGCGCAGCGTGAGCCCACCCACTGGGGCATCGACCGACGGAGCCCGATCGTGCGGGTGCTCGATCGCCTCGAGCCGGGTGACTCGGCACTGGTCATCGGCAACGATGCCGCCCCCGTGGCGTTCCTGCTCGCCGCGCACGATGTCGAGGTGGTGTTCACCGGCAGTGACATGACCTTCGTGGACCAGGTCGAATCGCGGGTCTCCGAAGAGGCGCTGGGGCACTACTGCACGACTTACGTGGCGCCCGCGGGGCAGTTCGGCTGCGGCATCCCCGAGAGGGTGCACCTCGTCGCGATCGATACCGGGACGCTGGAGACCCATCGCGCCGGCGAGAGGCGGACGATCATCGACCGGTTGATGGCCCGCACCCATCCCTGCGGCGTTCACCTGATACTTCCCAGCGAACACGCGCTCGCCCCCGAGGCCTACCTCGGCCTCTACACCGAGTGGGCCCGCGAGGACCCGGCACCGGAAAAGAAGAAGCCGGCCCGCTCCTTTGGCGTGACGTTCGGGAAGCCGCCCGACGTCGCCACGACCGAGACCCCGGCGATCCGCTCCCGCGACGTTCCCGCCTGACAAGACAGCCAGAAGGCTGAAACGGCCTCCTCCCGAGACGCTCAGGGTGCGGCCGTTCGATTCTGCCGGGACTGCGGCGAGTGAGCGGAGGACTAGGTCGCCAGTCGTTCGGGATGGGTGTACACCGTGAATCGTTCCGGTCGGCAGAAGCCGACCAGGGTGAGTCCGCTCTGCTGTGCCAGCCTGACGGCGAGCCCCGTCGGCCCCGAGATCGCCGCCATGAGCGGGGCGCCGAGCACCGTGGTCTTCTGCACCATCTCGAAGCTCGCCCGGCTGGTCACGACGACGAAGCCGGAGCGCGGCACGGTCCCTGACCGGGTCAGCGCGCCAATGAGCTTGTCCAGCGCATTGTGTCGCCCCACGTCCTCCCGCACCAGCGTGACCTCGCCATCGAGCGTGGCCCAGGCGGCGGCATGCACCGCGCCCGCCGCGGCATTCAGCGCCTGGTGCGCCGGGAGCGCCGCCACCGCGCGGTGAATCGCGCCCGAGGCGATCTCGGGGCCCGCGGCAACCGGATGCACCTGCTTCATCACCGCCGCGAAGCTCTCGGCTCCGCAGATGCCGCACCCCGTCCGGCCGCTGAGCCGCCGGCCCCTCGCGGCGATCACCGCCTGACACTCGGGCGCCACCGATACCTGGAGTTCGATGCCCTGCCCGTAGCGCACCACCTCGACGCCCAGGAAATCGCCCGGCGAGCGGATCAGCTCTTCGGTGAGGCTGAAGCCGAGCGCGAACTCCTCGAGGTTCTGCGGGGTCGCCATCATCACCACGTGGGCCTGCCCGTTGTACGCGATCGCGACCGGGGTCTCCTCCGCGATCGATTCCACGCCGGCACGAGGTCCCTCGGGCCCCCAGCGGACCGCCTCCTTCTCGAGCAGCGTCCCGGCATAGCCAAGCCGGAACAGCCCGAGCGGATCCTGGATCTGCTTGAGTTCGGGGGAAGGACCGGTGTCGGACATGCGCGCTCCATCAGCGGATGAGGTTCTGGCATCAATATACGAGCAGCGCCCCGGCGCGCGGGCACCGGGGCGCTGCGGCGGTGCCGGACCCGGGTCAGGCGCCCGCGACCGAGGCCAGGTCGGCGCGTTCGATCCGCGCGATGAGGTGCTTGAACCCGGGGGTCCCCGACCGTGGGTCGACCGTCTTGTCGACGAGACGATTCACAGCCGCCTCGCGGAAGTGCATCGGCAGGAAGATCTGTCCGGCGTGCACCCGCTTGCTCGCCTCGACCCGCAGCGTGATCTGGCCGTTCGGGGAGGAGATCGTCACCCACTCTCCCTCCGCGAGCCCGAGCCGGGCGAGATCGTCGGGATGCAGCGCGGCCAGTGCGTGGGGGTCGCGGTCGTTCAGATCGGGACAGCGGCGCGTCGTGGTCGCCGTCTGCCAGTGAAACCGGGTCCGGCCCGTGAGCGCGACGAACGGGAACTCCGGATTCGGCTCGAGCGTCGGCGCCTGGGTCGCGATCGCGAGGAACTGCGCCCGGCCCGACGGCGTCATGAAGCGTGTCTGATACATCATCGCGGTCCCCGCCGGCTCCTCCGCCGTGACCGGATGCTGCAGGCTGCCCGCCGCCCGGAGTGCGTCGTATGAGACGCCCGCCCAGTCGGGACAGACCGAGGCGATCTCGTCCATCGTCTCCGCGGCGGTGCGGGCGCGAACCGGCAACCCGAGCCGCTCGGTCAGTTCCACGAGCACCTCGAGTTCGTGGCGCGCTTCACCCGGAGGCGCCACAGCGGGCTCGGCGAGCTGGATGCGCCGCTCCGCATTGGTGTACGTCCCCTGCTTCTCGGCAAACGCGGCACCAGGCAGGATCACATCGGCGAAGCGTGCCGTCTCGGTGAGGAAGATGTCGTGCACGACCAGGAACTCCACGGCGCGAAGCCAGTGCTCGATCTCGCCGGTCGCCGGCCCGGAGAGCGCCGGGTTCTCTCCCATCACGTACAGGCCCCGGACTGGCGAGTCGGCGTGGCTCATCGCGGTGGAGCGGCGACCCGGCAGGGACGCGAGCCGCGATTCCGGAACGCCCCACACCCGCGCGAACTTCCGACGCACTTCGGCGTCGATCACGGGCTGGTGGTCGGGGAAGACGTCAGGCAGCGCACCCATGTCACAGGCACCCTGCACGTTGTTCTGCCCCCGGATCGGCATGATCGCCGCGCCGGGTCGCCCCACCATGCCGCAGGCGAGGGCGAGGTTCACCAGGCTCGCGATCGCATCGGTGCCGCGCAGATGCTGGGTGAGTCCCATGCCCCACATGACCGTGCTCGCCGGACCGCGCGCGAAGAGTTCGGCCGCCTCGGTGATCTGGGCCAGCGGCACGCCGGTGACACTGCTCGCCTCCTCCAGCGTGATGGCGAGGGCCGCCTGGGCGATTTCCTCGAATCCCTCGGTGCGTTCCGCCACGAAGCCGGTGTTCACCAGGCCGAGGTTCATCACATGATGCAGCATGGCGAGGTACAGCATCGCGTCGGTGCCGGGCCTGGGCCGCAGATAGAGATGCGCCTTCTCGACCAGTTCGGTGCGGCGCAGGTCGACCACGATCAGCTTGGTCCCCCCCTTCACCGCCTTGAGAAGCCGAGTCCCCAGCACTGGGTACGATTCCGTCGGATTCACACCCGCCACCAGAATCACGTTCGCTGCCTCGAGATCCCCGTAGGACCCTGAGGCAGCGGCAGTGCCGAGCTGACGCCGGATCGCTGCGACGGAGCCGGCATGACAGAGCCGGGCGCAGTTGTCGACGTTGCCGCTGCCCAGTGCGCCGCGCAGCAGGCGGACCTGCGCATAGGTCTCTTCGTTGGTGCACTTGGCGGAACCGAGTCCGGCCAGCGCCTCGCCGCCGAAGGCGTCGCGAATGCGACCGAGCTCCTGGGCCGCGAGACTGAGCGCCTCCTCCCAGGTCGCGCGGCGGAAGGGGAGCTGCCACTCCTCCGGGGCGGCCTCGGGGTCGAGCGTTACGCCGCGCGCGGGCCCACTCCACTCCCACCGCCCCTCGCCCGACGCCCGCCGCCACTCCTTGCGAATCAGGGGAGTGGTAAGCCGGTCCTCGTGGTGAATGAAGGCCATCCCGGAGCGACCCTTCACGCAGATCTGACCGCTCCCACCACCATTGCCAGCGGGGGCGGGAATGGTGCGCACCAGCTTGCCGCCCACGGTTTCGAGCAGCACGGCGCAGCCCACACCACAGTGGGGACAGACCGAGGGGGTGCGGACAGGGGTCGCGAGGTCGGCCATGACGGGCTCCAATCGAGGTTGTCTATGACTATATAGACAAACCAATGAAGCCGACGGGAAGGAATCGTGAAGCGTCCCCGCCGCCGTCCCCGTTCAACCCTGACGCCGCGCCAGCCGCCGGTTATGCTTCCCTGCCAGTCCACTCTCCGCCGATGCAGGGACATGATCCTCAGAAACCTCCAGTACCTCTTTGCCCTCGCCCAGGAACGTCACTTCGCCCGGGCAGCCGCGTCGTGCCATGTGACGCAGCCGACCCTGTCGGCGGGCATCAAGCAGCTGGAAGAGGAACTGGGACTCCTGATCGTGCAGCGCGGGCACCGCTTCGAGGGCCTCACGCCGGACGGGGAGCGGGTGCTGATGTGGGCGACGCGGATCCTCGCCGACTGCGAAAGCCTTGAGCAGGAGGCGAGCGAACTGCGCGCGGGACTCGTGGGGCGGCTGCGCATCGGCGTCATTCCGGTCGCGCTTCCGATGGCGTCGCTGCTCACCGCTCCCTTCATCGCCCGGCACCCGCAGGTCAACGTCACGGTGCTGACCCACACCTCGGCCGAGATTCAGCGCGGCCTCGACGGCTTCAGCCTCGACGCCGGCATCACCTATCTCGACAACGAACCGCTCGCGCACGTCGCCACGGTCCCCCTGTACCGCGAGCGCTACTACCTCTTCACGCAGCTCGGCGGCCCCTTCACCGGGCGAAAGTCTGTTGGCTGGAAGGAGGTCGCCAGCCTCCCGCTGATCCTCCTCACCCCCGACATGCAGAACCGCCGCATCGTCAACGGCTACTTCCAGGAGGCGGGGGCCCAGGTGCGACCGGAAATCGAGAGCAACTCCGTGCTCGCACTCTGGGGCCATCTGGCCGGCGGAGGCTGCTCCAGTGTCCTGCCGCAGACCTTTCTGCACCTCTTCGGCGTTCCCAAGGGCCTCGAGGCGATTCCGATGGACGGCCCGGCGGAAGGGCACATGATCGGCCTGGTCGTCCCGGACCGCGAGCCACTGACCCCATCGGCCCGGGAACTCAGTCGGCTGGCCGCCGAACTCGATCTCGCCTCCCAGCTTTCCGACAGGGCTTTCCCCGCCCCGACCCGCTAACCGACTCCCCCAATCGGGGTGGCCGATCGTCCCATTGGACGGGTCGATTTGCGTGGAACGTGGTGCTCTCAAGAGATTGCAGCATCGGCCGATAGCCGGACAATCGGTCGGGCGACCGGCTCTCTGGATCCAGCCGGCCGGAAAAGAATCCCGAGCGAACGTGGCGCGATGAGCGAGCTAGCCCATACGACCCCGCTGCCCCTGCCCATCATCGGCCTTGTGGGATGGAGCGGGAGTGGCAAGACCACCCTGATCTCGGCCCTCATTCCGCTGCTCCGGGAGCGGGGCCTTCGGGTCGCGGTGCTCAAGCACGCGCATCACGGCTTCGACATGGATCGCCCGGGGAAAGACAGCTACCGGGTTCGTGAGGCGGGGGCGGTTCAGGTGCTGGTGGCCTCGCGCGATCGCTGGGTGCTCATGGTCGAGGAGACCGGTCGCGAATTGGCCGAGCCACCCTTCGCCGAACTGCTCGGCCGTTTCGATCGCCGCCAGGTGGACCTGGTGCTTGCGGAAGGCTTCTCGACCGAGGCGTACCCGAAGCTCGAGGTCTATCGCGCCGAACGCGGCGAGCCGCCGAAGTGCTGGCCACACGATCCGCACCTCATCGCGCTGGCCACGGATGGTCCGCTTCCCGGCCCGGTGATGGTGCCGGTGCTCGACCTCAACGACCCCGCGACGGTCGCGGAGTTCATCGTCGAGCGCCTGCCGCGCCTCGCCTCGCCGGTCGCCTACTCTCATACCGCCTGACGAGACCATGGAAACCCGCACCGCCTGGACCGATACCGTCGCGAGCGTGCTCTCCGAGCATCAGGACCGGCCGGGTGCACTGCTCCCGATCCTGCACGGGATCCAGGACGCGCTCGGCTACGTGCCGCCCGAGGCCGTGCCGACGATCGCGCAGGCCCTCAACCTCTCGAGAGCCGAAGTGCACGGCGTCGTGTCCTTCTACCATCATTTCCGCGATAACCCACCGGGACGGCACACGATCCAGATCTGCCGGGCCGAGTCCTGTCAGGCGGTCGGCGCCGAAACCCTGATCGCACATGCCAAGCGGCAGCTCGGGATCGGATTTCACGAGACCACCGCCGACGGGAAGATCACCCTGGAACCGGTCTACTGTCTCGGGAACTGCGCCCTCTCGCCGGCGCTGCTGGATGGTCACGCGATTCATGGACGGGTGACACCGGAGCAGTTCGACGCCCTCGTCCGCACGATCCGGGAGGAAGCATGAGCATCCGGGTCTTTGTCCCGCGCGACTCGAGCGCGCTCTCGGTCGGAGCCGAAGCAGTCGCCCGCGCCATCGCGGCAGAGGCGGCGATGCGCGGCGTGGCGGTCACGCTCGTGCGCAACGGCTCGCGCGGACTGTACTGGCTGGAACCGATGGTCGAGGTCGCGACGCCGGCCGGTCGCGTCGCCTACGGGCCGGTGACGCCCGCCGATGTGCCCGGCCTCTTCGACGCCGGATTCCTGCAGGGGAAGCCGCATGCGCTCGCGCTGGGGCTCACCGAGGAGATCGCCTGGCTCAAGAAGCAGGAGCGGCTCACCTTCGCGCGGGTCGGCATCACCGATCCGGTGTCGGTCCAGGACTACGTCGCGCACGATGGCTATCGCGGGCTGCGGAACGCGCTCGCGATGACCGGGGCCGCGATCGTCGACGTCGTCACGCAGTCCGGCTTGCGCGGTCGCGGTGGTGCCGCCTTCCCCACCGGCATCAAGTGGAAGACCGTGCTCGGGACCACGGCCGAGCAGAAGTACGTCGTCTGTAATGCGGACGAGGGCGACTCCGGTACCTTCTCCGACCGGATGATCATGGAGGGCGATCCCCTGGTCCTGGTGGAGGGGATGACCATCGCCGGCGTCGCCGTCGGCGCGACGATGGGCTACATCTACATCCGCTCGGAATACCCCCACGCCTTCCAGGCGATGAACGAGGCCATCGCCGCGGCCTACGCGGCCGGTTACCTCGGCGCGAACATCCTGGGCAGCGGCAAGCGATTCGATCTCGAGGCCCGGCTCGGCGCGGGCGCCTACATCTGCGGCGAAGAGACCGCGCTGCTCGAGAGCCTCGAAGGGAAGCGCGGGATGGTGCGCTTCAAGCCACCGCTCCCGGCGATCGAAGGGCTGTTCGGCAAGCCGACGGTCATCAACAACGTCATCTCGCTCGCCTCCGTACCGATCATCCTCGACAAGGGCGGCGACTACTATCGCGACTACGGTCTCGGCCGCTCCCGGGGGACGCTGCCCATCCAGCTCGCCGGCAACATCAGGCACGGCGGCCTGGTGGAGAAGGCCTTCGGCGTGACGCTGCGCGAACTCCTCTACGATTTCGGCGGCGGCAGCCGGAGCGGCCGCCCGATTCGCGCGGTCCAGGTTGGCGGCCCCCTTGGCGCCTATCTACCCGAATCGCAGTTCGACACGCCGATCGACTACGAGGCCTTCGTGGCGATCAGTGCGATGCTCGGGCACGGCGGTATCGTCGCCTTCGACGACACGGTCGACCTCGCCCGGATGGCGCGCTACGCCATGGAATTCTGCGCCATCGAATCGTGCGGCAAGTGCACCCCGTGCCGCATCGGCTCCACCCGTGGCGTCGAGGTGATCGACCGGATCATTGCCGGCCGCGATCGCGAGGCCGGGGTCGACCTCATTCGCGATCTCTGTGACACCATGCTGAACGGTTCGCTCTGCGCCCTCGGTGGCATGACTCCCTACCCGGTCCTGAGCGCCCTCAACCACTTCCCCGAAGATTTCGGCCTGCCGGCCGGCGCCATCGCGTCGGTCGGCCGCTGACCCCCGGAGCCCGTCCATGACCGCCATCGCCGACCTCGACTACGGCACCCCGCCCTCCGCCTCCGAGAAGCTGGTCACCCTCAGCATCGACGGCGTCGCCGTGTCGGTGCCCGAGGGAACTTCCCTGATGCGCGCGGCGATCACCGCCGGTATCGGCATCCCGAAGCTCTGCGCCACGGACAGCCTCGAGCCGTTCGGCTCCTGCCGTCTCTGTCTCGTCCAGGTCGAGGGCCGCAAGGGATTCCCCGCCTCCTGCACCACGCCCGCCGAGGCGGGCATGAAAGTGATTACCCAGAACAGCAAGCTGGCGGACCTGCGCCGCGGCGTGATGGAGCTCTACATCTCCGACCACCCGCTCGACTGCCTCACCTGCGCCACCAATGGCGACTGCGAGTTGCAGGACATGGCCGGCGCCGTCGGCCTGCGCGAAGTCCGCTACGGCTACGAAGGGGAGAATCACCTGAAGGCGGTGAAGGATCACTCCAATCCCTATTTCACCTTCGATCCGAGCAAGTGCATCGTCTGCTCCCGGTGCGTCCGGGCGTGCGAGGAGGTCCAGGGCACCTTCGCGCTCACCATCGACGGGCGCGGCTTCGATTCCAAGGTCTCTCCGGGCCAGATGGAGTCGTTCATGGAGTCGGAATGCGTCTCCTGTGGCGCCTGCGTCCAGGCCTGCCCCACGGCGACGCTGATCGAGAACAGCGTGATCGAGGCAGGCGTGCCGGACCACAGCATCATCACGACCTGCGCGTACTGTGGCGTGGGCTGCGCCTTCGAAGCGGAGATGAAGGGGTCGGAGGTCGTGCGGATGACGCCGTACAAGAACGGCCAGGCCAACCACGGCCACTCCTGCGTGAAGGGGCGCTTCGCCTGGGGGTACGCGACCCACAAGGACCGGATCACCAAGCCGATGATCCGGAAGAAGATCACCGACCCGTGGCAGGAGGTCTCCTGGGACGAGGCGATCAACTACGCCGCAGCGGAGTTCAAGCGCATCCAGGCCCGCTACGGCCGGGAGGCCGTCGGCGCCATCAACTCCTCGCGCTGCAGCAATGAGGAGACGTACCTGGTCCAGAAGCTGGTGCGGGCCGCGTTCGGCAACAACAACATCGACACCTGCGCCCGGGTCTGTCACTCGCCCACCGGCTACGGCCTCAAGCAGACGCTGGGCGAATCGGCGGGCACCCAGAACTTCGACTCCGTGCAGCACTGTGACGTCATCTTCGTCATCGGCGCCAACCCGACGGACGGGCATCCCGTCTTCGCGTCCGCCATGAAGCGGCGGCTGCGCGAGGGGGCCAGGCTGATCGTGGCTGACCCGCGCAAAATCGACCTGGTCGAATCGCCACACGTCAAGGCCGACTACCACCTGAAGCTGCGTCCCGGTACCAACGTGGCGCTGGTGAACTCCCTGGCCCATGTGATCGTGACCGAGGGGCTCACCAACGACGCCTTCGCGCGGGAATTCACGGAGGTCGACAGCTACGAGCAATGGAAGACCTTCGTGGCCTCGCCGGAGCACTCGCCCGAGGCGCTGGCGCCGGTCACCGGGGTCCCGGCCGACGTGCTGCGCGGCGCGGCCCGGCTCTACGCGACCGGCGGCAATGCCGCGATCTACTACGGCCTCGGCGTCACGGAGCACAGCCAGGGCTCCACGACCGTCCTCGGCATCGCCAATCTCGCGATGGCCACCGGCAACATCGGCCGGGAGGGCGTTGGAGTGAACCCGCTGCGCGGGCAGAACAACGTGCAGGGCTCCTGCGACATGGGTTCCTTCCCGCACGAACTCCCGGGCTACCGCCACGTCCTCGATGACGAGGTTCGCAAGGAGTTCGAGGATGTCTGGGGCGTGCATCTCGAGCCGGAGCCCGGCCTCCGGATCCCCAACATGTTCGAGGCAGCCCTCGAGGGCAGCTTCAAGGGGCTGTACTGCGAGGGCGAGGACATCGCGCAGTCGGATCCCAACACCCAGCATGTCACCGCCGCACTCGAGTCGATGGAGTGCATCGTGGTGCAGGATCTCTTCCTGAACGAGACCGCGAAGTTCGCCCACGTCTTCCTGCCAGGCTCCTCCTTCCTCGAGAAGAACGGCACCTTCACCAACGCCGAGCGCCGCATTTCCCGCGTCCGCAAAGTGATGCCGCCTCTCGGTGGACTGGAGGACTGGGAGGTGACCGTGAAGCTCTCCAACGCGCTCGGGTATCCGATGCACTACACCCACGCGTCGGAAATCATGGATGAGATCGCCCGGCTGATGCCGACGTTCACCGGCGTGAGCTACGCGCGACTCGATGAGCTTGGCAGCATCCAGTGGCCCTGCAATGCGGAAGCCCCGACCGGCACCCCGACCATGCACCTGGGCGGCCACTTCGTCCGCGGCAAGGGGAAGTTCTTCGTCACCGAGTACGTGGCCACGACGGAGCGCGTGAACGCGAAGTACCCGCTCATCCTCACCACGGGACGCATTCTGTCGCAGTACAACGTCGGTGCCCAGACCCGCCGGACGGCCAACGTGGACTGGCACGAGGAGGACCGGCTCGAGATCCATCCGCATGACGCGGAGGATCGCGGGATCAAGGACGGGGAGTGGGTGGGGATCGTGAGCCGCGCGGGTGAGACCACGCTGCGCGCGCTCATCACCGAACGGGTGCAGCCAGGCGTGGTCTATACCACGTTCCACCATCCGGAGTCGGGGGCGAACGTGATCACCACCGAGAACTCCGACTGGGCGACGAACTGCCCCGAGTACAAGGTCACAGCCGTGCAGGTCTCGCCCGTCTTCCACACTTCCGAGTGGCAGAGCCGATTCCGCCGGTTCACCGAAGAGCAGCTCGCGCTGCTCGGCAAGCACCAGTAGGTCGACCGATGGATATCCATCATCTCGTCGAGATGGCTAATCAGATCGGGGACTTCCACCGCTCCTTCCCGGACCACGCGGAAGCCCTCAAGGGCACCGCGATGCACATCCGGCGAAGCTGGGAGCCGCGGATGCGTCGGGCCCTCCTGGCCCACATCGATGGCCCCGCGGCCGGGAACGGACTCAGTCCATTCCTGCTCGAGGCGATCGCCGCCTACCGCAGTGAACTGACACCACCGGCCGTCACGCCTCCAGCGGCGCACTAGCGGAGGGCCGGCGGCGGTCCCCAGGGCGCATGTCGGCCGGGCTCCGGCAGGCATGCGCCTCGGTCGTTGGTGGGATCCGGCATCCGACCCGCCGGAGTGCATGATCATGCACTCCGGCAAGGGGATAGAGGAGCGGCGCCGGACGGGTTAGGTTATTCTCGCCCTGCGTCACCCCTATTCGGATCCCGATTTCCCCGTTCCCGATCACATGCGCGCTCTCGTCAAAGTCGCTCCCGGCCCCGGCATGGAAGTCCGGGATGTCCCTATCCCGCCCTGCGGACCAAGCGATGTGCTCATCCGGGTCCACCATGCCGGCGTGTGCGGTACGGACCTGCACATCTGGGAGTGGGATGCCTGGGCCAGCGCGAGGCTCAAGCCGCCGGTCGTGATCGGCCATGAGTTCGCCGGCGAGATCGTGGAGATGGGCGCCGAGGCCCGGGCGGAGGGGCTGCTCGGCGTCGGCGACCTCGTGACGGCCGAAGGACACATCGTCTGCGGCCACTGTCTCCCCTGCCGGACCGGGGATGCGCACGTCTGCCGGCGCACCCGGATCATCGGCGTCGACCGCGATGGCGCCTTCGCCGAGTACATCGCGATGCCAGCCTCGAACGTGATGAAGCTCGATGGGATCCCGACCGAAATCGGTGCGATCATGGACCCGACCGGCAACGCGGTCCACACCGTCCTCGAGGGCGGCAACGTGCCGGGGAGCGCCGTACTGGTGCTGGGCTGCGGACCGATCGGCTGCTTCGCGGTAGGTGTCGCGCGCGCGGCGGGCGCCTCCCTGGTGATCGCGAGCGATCTCAATCCGAAGCGCCTGGAGATCGCCCGCCGCATGGGAGCGCATGTCACGCTGAACCCGGCCGAGGACGACGTCGTGGCGCGCTGCCGCGATCTCACGGGGGGCGACGGCGTGGATCTCGTCTGCGAGATGAGCGGCCACCCTGCGGGCCATCAGACGGCCTTCAGCGCGGCCCGCCTCGGGGGTCGGGTCAACTTCCTCGGCACGCCGGCGAAGACGACCGAGGTGAACTTCGCCCGGGATGTGATCTTCAAGGGCCTCACGCTCTACGGCGTCACCGGACGGCGCATGTACGACACCTGGCAGCAGATGTTCCGGCTGCTGCGCGCGGGCCAGTTCGACCCCCGCCCGGTGGTGACGCATCGATTCAAGCTGGAGCAGATCGCGGAGGCGATCCAGGTCATCAAGGATGGTCAGGCCGGCAAGGTCATTCTGGAGATCGGCGCATGATGGACGCACTCGAGCGACGCCTGACGGCGGACCTGGACGGATTCCGCAGGGACGGGATCTACAAGCACCTGCTCTACCTCGACAGCGCCCAGGCACCCCGGGTCCGCATGGAGGGCCACGGTGAAGTCATCGTGCTCTCCTCCAACAATTACCTCGGTCTCTGCAACGTTCCCGAGGTGATCGACGCCGGCAAGGCCGCGCTGGACCGCTACGGTGCGGGGACGGCGTCGGTCCGGTTCATCTGCGGAACCTTCACGGTGCATCGCGCCCTCGAGGTGGCCTGCGCCAGACTCGTCGGCACCCCCGCCAGCCTGAGCTTCGTGAGTTGCTGGAACGCCAACGAGGCCGTGCCCGGGACCCTGCTCGGCGAGGACGACATCGTCATCAGCGACCAGTTGAATCACGCCTCGATCATCGACGGCATCCGGCTCGCCAAGGCGATCACCAAGTGCCAGACCGGGGTCTATCGTCACGCGGATCTCTCGGACCTCGAGGAGAAGCTCAAGGCGGCCAAGGACCGCCGCGTCCGGATGGTCGTTACCGATGGCGTCTTCTCCATGGAAGGCGCCATCGCGAGACTCCCCGATATCGCCGAGCTGTGCCGGAAGCACGATGCCGTGCTGGTGGTGGACGACTCGCACTCGACGGGTGTCCTGGGCCGCACCGGCCGCGGCACTGCCGAGCACTTCGGCATGATCGGCGAGGTCGACATCATCACCTCCACCCTGGGCAAGGCGCTGGGCGGAGCGGCGGGAGGGTTCGTCGCGTCCACCGAGTCGGCGTGCGACTATCTCACCCAGCGCGCCCGGCCCCAGCTCTTCTCGAACGCGCTGCCACCCACCGTCGCCGCGAGCGCACTCGCCAGCATCGAGTATCTCGAGCAGCACCCCGAACGGGTGACTACCCTGCGCCAGAACGCCACCTACTTCCGCGAACGGCTGCTCGAACATGGGTTCAAGCCGCTGCCCGGCGAGACGCCGATCATACCAGTCATTCTCGGCGAGACGGCGAAGGCGATCGAGATGAGTCGGCTGCTGCTGGCAGAGGGGGTCTTCGTCACCGGCTTCGGCTTTCCCGTCGTGCCGCAGGGTCAGGCGCGGATTCGTTGCCAGATTTCCGCCGCGCATACCCGGGACGACCTCGAGCAGGCCCTCGCCGCGATCAGGAAGGTGGGCCAGCGCCTCGGCATCGTGTGAGGGGCGTCACCCTTTCGGTCGATCTTCGGCAACCTCCCTTCTTGTGGGATCGGCCGACTTCAAGTAGTTTGGTAGCTCAACGCTACAAGCAAAAGCTGGAAAAGCCCATAGCGGCTCAACGCACTCTCTCTGTTCAAGTGGTACCTGGGGGCCCAGGTCGGAGCCACCATCTTCGAGACTCCCACCCAGACCAAGGGTGCGATCTTCACCGGCGGCGGCCATTTCCTGGTGACAGCCAAGAGGACGGGACTCCTCCTCTCGGTTGAACAGGCTTTCGGCAAGAACCAGAAGAGTTCCTACGCGGATGCGTCGGTGCTCGGTGGTTCACGCGCGGTCACCTTCACCGACCTGCGGAAATACTCCGCGACGATCCTGGCCTTCCCCTTCAAGTCGGCGGCGCAACCGTACGTCGGTCTCGGACTGGGGTACATCCACACCCGCACCGAGACTCCGGCCGGCCCCTTCGCCACGGCGGCCGAGCAGGAGAACGCCACCGCGACGGCGCACCGACTTGGCGGTTATGGCTTCGGGTCGGCGGTGGGCGGCGTGCAGTTCCGCGTCAATCGCTTCGTGCTTTTCGGCCAGTACCAGATCACCTCTTCGCCGCCGTCCGGCAAGCTGCTGACCGGCGCGACGCACACCTTCACCGGGGGAATCCGGTTCAGCCTCGGCAACGCCCGCGAAGGCGTGAATGGCCAGGGTGGGAGCTGAGCGTTCGGCAGACGCATGAGTAGCAGCGAGACCGGGGCGGATCACTCAAGATCCGCCCCGGTTCTTATTTCGGCCCTGGTCCTCGTCGGGAGACCCACGGAGAACCGCGCACCATGAAGCGGAGCGGCCAGTCCGCCGCCCTGCTGATCCCGATCCGCGGCGTCGTCACGACATCCTCCCCGGCGAACCCCTCGCCCTGCTCCACCCGCACCACGGACCGGCGCATCGGCATCCCGTCCAGCGCCCGGGTGATACTGAGCGCCTGACAGAGGCGGCCGGGCCCCGCACAGAGCACTCGGGGTTCGGTCATCCCACGACGGCGGCGCATGGCCTCGAGTCCCTCAAGCGGTTCGAGCGCCCGGAGAAGCACCGCGGCACCCTGCCCCGTCGGCCCGGTCACCAGGTTGGTACACCAGTGCATTCCATAGGACCGGTAGACGTACCAGCTGCCTGCGGGGCCGTACAGCGCCTCGTTCCCGGGATGACGGCGGAGGCGCCACGCATGGGACGCCGGGTCCTCTGCGCCGAGATAGGCTTCCACCTCGACGATTCGACCGGCCGTCAGACAGCCCCGCACCTCCGAGACGACGACCGCCCCCAGCAGCCCTCGGGCGACCGTTTCGGCATCCTGCCTGAAAAAGGCAACGGGCAGCGTGGCTGCCCGTCGTCTTCCGCTCATTACTCGGCCTTCTTCTTGGCCCGCGGCCGTGGGGCCGCTTTCTTCTTCGCCGGCGCCTCCGGGGCCACCTCGGCTTCCGCGGTGCCGGGCTTCTTCCGGGCGGGCTTGCTCTTCTTGGGCGCCTCGGGTGCCGGCTCATCCAGACTCACGACCCCGACCATCGCGATGGCCGGCGGTGCCGCGGCCGACCGCGATCCGCGACGGAACCGGATCCCACCCCGGGCGGCCGATGCGTCGCTCGCACTCACAGGAGCACCGCCGGCATCCACGTCGACCGCGCGGTCGGACGTCCCCGGCATGGCGAGACTGAGCTGCGGCGCCGCAGGTTCGACGCCGCGAGCCACGACCTCGAACTCGTCATCGCCAACCTTGCGCACGTCCGCGATCTCGGCATCGTGCGCCTGACGCAACAGGCGGGGGAATCGCTCCGCATCCAGCATCGCATCCTGGCGTCCGAACAGCGCCGCCATTCGGTTCCGCAGGGCTTCGTGGCCGGCGGGACTCGGGAGTTCCGCCAGAGCGCTCCGCATGAGATCAAAGGCCCGCGCAAGGGTGAGCCCCTCCGACCGACGATGCTGCGGGGCGTGCCGGCCCGGCGCCTTGGGCGCCTCGGCCGCAACGGCCTCGACCGGTGCGGTCTCTACCACCGCCGCAGGCTCGCCCTCCCGACCTTCCCGCGGCCCGCGGCCGCGACCCCGTCCCCGGCCCCGGCGGCCACGACCCTCGCGGCCCTCGCGCGCGGCAGGTTCCTCCACTCGCGCCGGCTCGGAGCGGGGCGAGGAGGCGGCGCTTCCCGCGGGTCCCACTTCGTACTGACCGTTGTCGAGTTTGGTCAGACGGATGAGGCCCTTGTGGCTCGCCTCGAGCACGAACTTGCTGAACCGGCTGAAGCCGGCGTTCTTCTCGTCGAAGTTCGGGTCGATCTGCTGCATCACCTGCTTCAGTCGATCCGAGCGCATCACGTCGCCCTCGCGGGTCATGAGCGCGACCGCTTCGCCGATGAGCTGCCAGGGGTCCTTCTGGGCCGAGGCCGGCTCGCTCTCCTTCGTGAGCCCTGCCAGATCCGAGTAGGAGAAGTACTCGTCGCAATTCTGGATCAGCAGGTCGCTGGCCGACTCCCGGATGCCGACGCCGATCACGTACTTGCCGTACTCCTTCAGCTTGATCACCAGCATCGAGAAGTCGCTGTCCCCCGAGAGGAGGATGAACGTCCCGATCTCCGGCCGGGTGAACACCAGTTCCATCGCGTCGATCGCGAGGCGGATGTCGGTCGCGTTCTTCTTGTTCGTGCCGAACGCCGGCGCGAAAATCAGGTCGATCGACGACTCCGACAGCGGCACGATGTACTGGTGGTAGCGCCGCCAGTCCGCGTAGGCACGCGAGACGGCAACCTTCCCCTTGATGATGTCGCTGTTGAGGAGGTGCTTCAGTTCTTTGGTGAGATCGGAACGGATGCCCAGCGTGACGTTGTCGAAGTCGATCAGCAGGGCGGCATTCGGGGCGTGCGCCGGGGGTTCACCCGAACGCAGATGACGAAGGTGGGGCGAGGTCACAATCAGTAATTTTCTCCGCGTACGGTCCGAGGATCGTCTCGCCAACCTGCCCGGACCCGGTGCCGGGAAGTTGTGCGCGACGTGGTCCAGTCGGGCCGGACACTACGCTGCAATGAGGCGGGGGCGAAACGGCCCTCCGCGCGAGGAGCGCGTGGTCCCAGACCGGGCTTCCCTTCCTCGTCCCGCACTTCCCGGAACTGGTCCGGGCATCCGCGGGAGTTGGAATCCCCTCGACCACCGGGTCGGGGCGTGGGGAGGCTGGCGGGAAGCGCGGCGACTGGCCACGCGCGACAGAAAAGTAAGTGAGGACAGGACTTGCGGGTAGGGCTCAGCTCCGGTCGAGCAGCGCCACGATCCGCTCGCTCGCTCGGCCATCCCAGCCTTCGGGCCGGCCGGCATGGAACCCGCCGTTGGATCGCAGCCGGAGGACCTCCTCGACCGCGGCATTGATGCCGGCCCGGTCGGAGGGGACGAGACGGTTGGTGCCCTCGGTGATGGTGACCGGCCGCTCGGTGTTGGGCCGGGCGGTGAGACAGGGTACGCCGAGCACCGTTGTCTCCTCCTGGAGTCCACCGGAGTCGGTGAGCACGAGGCTCGAGCGGTCCACCAGCGAGATGGTATCCAGGTAGCTGAGCGGCTCGAGGAGCGTAACCCGTTCGGCAAGATGCCCCAGCCCGAATTCGCCGATCCGCTGGCGGGTACGGGGGTGGATCGGAAAGATCACCGGCATCCGCTTCGCCAGATCGTCGAGGGCGCCGAGGATCGCACCGAGGGTATCGGGATGGTCGACGTTCGAGGGACGGTGAAAGGTGCAGAAGGCGTAGGCCTTCCCGGCCACGCCATGCGCTTCGGGCGTCTTGAGCTCGCGGGCCCGCTCGCGCAGGTGCAGGAGCGTGTCGACCATGACATTGCCCACCAGGTGCACCCGCTCCGCGGGCACCCCTTCGGCCGCGAGATTTTCGTTCGCATCCCGGCTGGGGGTGAGGAGCAGATCGGCCAGCACATCGGTCACCAGCCGGTTGATCTCCTCCGGCATGCCCCGGTCGCGGCTCCGCAGACCAGCCTCGACGTGCGCCACCCGCACGGACTTCTTCGACGCCACCAGGGTACAGGCCATCGTCGAGTTCACATCACCATAGACGACGACCCAGTCAGGCATGAGACGATCGAGCACCGGCTCGAACTCCGACATGATCCGGGCCGTCTGCACCGCGTGCGTGCCGGAACCGACGCCGAGGTTCACATCGGGTGCGGGAAGCCCCAGGTCGGTGAAGAACCGGTCGCTCATCGCGGCATCGTAGTGCTGGCCGGTATGGACGAGATACTGACGCATCCCGGGGATGGCGGCTCCCGCGCGCAGCACCGGGGCCACCTTCATGAAATTGGGGCGAGCCCCGACCACGTGGAGCAGGCTCGTCATAGCCGGTCGGAAGCGAGCGGGAGGTCGATCTCGAAGAAGAAGCGGGTGCCGGCTTCGGCGGTGGTTTCCACTTTGAGCGTCGCGTGCATCGCCTCGACCAGTTTGCGGCAGATGGAGAGCCCGAGTCCCGCTCCGGAAAATGCGTATTCGCCCTGTTTCTGCCGCCGGCGAAAGGGCTCGAACAGCGTGAGCATCGCATGGGGAGGAATCCCGCGACCGGTGTCCCGGACGGAGAACTCGATCCGCGTGCCATCCCGGGGCTCGCCGCGAACCTCGACGTGGCCTTCCGAGGTGAACTTGAGTGCGTTGGTGGTCAGGTTGAGCAGAACGCGCGACAGCGCGACAGGGTGCCCCACGCGGAAGTCCTCGCTCGGCATGTGCAGGCGGACCTGCAGGCCCTTCTCCTCCGCGATGGGCTGGACGATGTCCCGCACCGACTCGAAGATATCGGCGACGGAGAATGGCAGGGGATCGAGATCCACCAGGCGATCGCCGCCGCGGGCAAGTTCGATCACGTCGCTCGCGAGCGAGGAGAGGCCGAAGGCGGCGGAGTAGATGAGGCCGAGCTGGCGCTCCTGGACGGTGTTGATCGCGCCACTCCGTCCCCGCTGCAGAGTTTCGGCGAGAAAGAGGATCGACGTCAATGGCGAGCGGAGATCGTGCGCGACTTCCACGACGAGTTCCATGCCATCCGGCCCGGAGAGCCGGTCCGCGAAGTGCTGGGCCCAGTCCGGCTCGAGCGCGCGATTCACCTTTTCGATGGCGCAGAAGACGGTCAGGAGTGCCTGTCCATCAGGCAGCGGCGACACCGATTCCGCCGCATCCACGAAAGCGCGGCGGAGCAGCTCCACGAGACGGCGGGCGAGCACCGTCCGGGGCAGACCATCGACCGCCGCGGGCTCCCCCCGAGCCACCTGCTCGATGGCCCGGCGCAGCAGCACCAGCTGCCCGCGGACTTCGTCCTGGGATGGGCTGTCTTCGGCGACTTGCTGCCAGCCCGCTTCGGCCTCTGCGGTCGCGCGATCGAGGGCGGCAAAGAGCGAGGCGGGAACATCGGAGCGTGCCACAGGGGCGCCGGTCACCGCGCCGACCGGATTCATCACTCCGCCGGCCCCGTCAGTTCGTCACGCTGGAAGTTGTGCTTGTCCATCAGCCGATACAGCGTGGTCCGGTCGATGTTCGCCAGTCGGGCAGCCTTGGACATGTTCCCCCCGGCCCGCCCGATGAGCCGCGTGAGGTATTCCTTCTCGAAGTGGGCGACCACCCGGTCCTTCGAGATATGATACGCCTCATCGAGCGCCGGTGAGGCGGGCGACGAATCCGAGGGGAAATCGGCGGCGTCCTCATAGATCGGAATGTCATTCGGCTGAATGAGCATGTCCGGCTCGGCCAGCACCGCCACATGCTCGATGACGTTCTGGAGCTCGCGCACGTTGCCCCGCCAGGGGCGGGAGCGCAGGAACGCGATGCTGGCATCCGAGAGCTTGGGGACCCGGTCTCCCATCTGGCGATGGCGCGACCAGTAGTAGGTCAGGAAGTGATTCGCGAGCAGCGGGATGTCCTCGAGCCGCTTGCGGAGCGGCGGCAACTTGATGGGCACCACGCGCAGTCGATAGAAGAGGTCCCCTCGCAGGATGCCCTGATTGACGGCCTCCTGCGGATCCCGGTTGGTCGCCGCGATGTAGCGGACGTCGACCACCGCATCCTGCGTCTCGCTCCCCACCCGTCGAACGACACCGTCCTGAATGACGCGCAGCAGCTTCGCCTGCAGCGGCATCGTCATCTCCGTCAATTCATCGAGAAAGAGCGTGCCGCCATTGGCCGTCTCGAGCAGGCCGGGCTTGTCGCGATCCGCGCCCGTGAACGCGCCCTTGCGGTGCCCGAACATCTCCGATTCGAGCAGGGGCTCCGGCAGCGCGGCACAATTGATCGGCACGAGGGCCCGGCTGGTACGCCGGCTGTGCTGATGAATGAACTGGGCGATCACTTCCTTGCCGGTGCCGCTTTCGCCGGAGATGAAGACGGACGCATCCGTCGCCGCCACCTTCCGGGCCAGATCGACCGCTTTGCGGAAGAGCGGCGAAATGCCGATCAGCGAAATCTTGTCGCTGTGACCGCCCTGATTCGCGAGTTGCTGCTTCAGATCGCGGGTCTCGCGCGCGACCATCACCGCGTGCGAGGCGCGGCCGATCAGCACCTGCAGGTGCGTCGCCGAGAAGGGCTTGGGCAGGTAGTCCCAGGCGCCTGCGCGCAGCGCCTCGATGCTGCTGGTCACGCTCGGATTGCCCGTCATGACCACGACAATGGTGTCGCGATTGAATTCCAGTGCGGACCGGAGGATGTCCATCCCCGAGGTCTGCGACATGTACAGGTCGACCAGGATGATGTCGAACTTCCGCCGCTTCACCGTCTCGAGTGCTTCCTCGCCGCGCCCGATCAGGGTGACATTGTAGCCATCCATCTGGAGCACGCTTGCGCAGCTCTCCCGCAGCGTGCGCTCGTCATCCACGATCAGAATCCGGATGCTCGCCTTGACCTCGCCGGGGATCGAAAGCGGATCGCGCCCGCCGGAATCCGGCGGCGGACCGTCAGGCCGGCGAGTCGTGTGCGTCAGCGAGGATCCCATCGTGCACTCCTTGGCCGGGGGCGGTTTCCCGTCCGGCGGCTTGCGAGACCGTGACTAGTAAGGCATTCAGCCCGGGACTGGAGGCCCAGGAGCCAGGATTCGCACTCACCTTGCATCTTTGGTACCACAGTCCGAGGCGGAAGCGAAGCAGGATACTGTTGCGGAGAATATAGCGAACTGCGCCAAAGTTGCCACACTGTTGCCATGTCGCAACACAATCTCCATATATGGGGTGCTCGGACTGGAGGCTGGGCGCCCCGGCGGGGTAGAATTCTGTCTCGGGCATTGCGATAGCGGTACCGACCTTGCAGAGTGGGGTCCGCAGCAGAGGCCCTGTCAGCGAACGGGCGTTCACAACCCTTAAGTCTTTAGCCAGGAACCCATGGCAGGAAAACTCGTCTCGTCCCAAAACATGGGCTCCCCGCACGACCAGCCGGTCGAGATGACGCCCTTTCAGGGCGCCGGCGCTCCGATGGCGCCGCTCGAGGCCCGCGAAGAGGCCGTGAACTGGGGCCGGTACATCTCGGCACTCCGTCGCTATCGCTGGCTGATGCTCCTCATCGTGCTGCTCGGCAGCACCGCCGGCGTCATCGTCGCCCGGTTCGTGCCTCCTACCTATGTCGCCGTCACGACCATCTGGGTTGAGAGCGATGCGGGCAAGAACGGCCCGATTCGCCCGGGCGAGCTCCTGGATCCCGCCGGCTGGATTCAGCTGCTGCAGACGCCGCTGGTCTATGCGCCGGTGGTTCACCGCCTCAAGCTCTACCTCGAGACGGCCGTGCCGCGCGATACGCTCGCCTTCCGGACGTTCGACGTCAGCACCAAGTTCGGCACCGGCAGCTTCAAGCTCGAGATCGACAAGGCGGGCAAGACCTGGAAGCTCTACCGCAACCGGTCGCTCTTTTCGGAGGGACAGGTCGGCGACTCCATCGGCAATGGGAAGGCGCTGGGATGGATCTGGGCGCCCACCGCCCAGCAGCTCGGCCGGGACCGGACCATCGAGTTCGAACTGCAGGATCCGCAGGTCGTCATCACCAAGATCGCGGGCGACCTGCGTGCGAACATGCCGGAGAAGGGGTCCTTCCTTCGCGTCGCCCTCGAAAGCAAGGACCGCCAGAAGGTCGCGACCGTGGTCAACGCGATTTCGCAGGAGTTCGTCGATCAGGCCGCGGACCTCAAGAAGCGGAAGCTGACCGAGCTTCGCATCGCCCTCGACTCCCAGGTTTCCATTGCCTACGGCAACCTGCGCGACGCCGAGTCGCGCCTGAAGACTTTCCAGATCGCGACCATCACCCAGCCTCGCACCGGTGTTCTCGCGGTGACCCCTGGTCTGTCCGCGACGACGGGGCAGGCCACCTCGGACTACTTCTCCCAGAAGGTCACGCTGGACCGGATCAAGCGGGACCGGGAGCAGCTCGAAGCGGTGCTGGAGCGGGCCAGGGGCGGGGCCATCACCGTGGATGCGTTCCAGACCATCCCATCCGTCACCCAGGCCCCTCAGCTGCGTCAGGCGCTTTCGGACCTGACGGTTCGTGAAGCCGAGCTCACTGCGCTCCTGCAGCGTTATACGCCCGAACATCCCCTGGCGAAGCAGGCGCAGGCCGGCATCGACCTGCTCCGCCTGCAGCAGATCCCGCAATACGCGCAGGCGCTGATCGATCAGCTCAAGTTCCAGGAACAGGACCTCTCGCAGCGCCTGGGCTCGACCGCCCAGGAGATGCGTGCCATCCCGCAGGTCGCCATCGCGGAGACGCGGCTGACGCGAGACCTCGAGGCGGCTGACGGCCTGTTCAAGATGCTCAACGCGCGCCTCGAAGAAGCGAAGCTGTCCGAGCTGTCCGCGATTCCGGACGTGCGGATTCTCGACTACGCGGTGCCACCGCGGAAGCCGTCAAGCAACACCGCGCCGAAGATCATGCTGATGGCCTTCGCCGGCAGCCTCGGGTTCGCCATCGCGCTGGCGCTGCTCCTGGACCAGCTCGACAAGCGCTTCCGCTATCCGGAGCAGGTCTCCAGCGATCTCGGACTGCCTATTCTCGGCGCGATCCCGGCGATCAAGAAAGACCGCCGTGGCGGCCTGGCGCCCGAGCAGGCTGCGCAGGTGGTTGAGGCGTTCCGGACGGTACGGCTCAACCTGGCCCACTCCTATGGTGCGGCAGGCCCGGTGATGCTCACCATCTCGAGTCCCGGCGCTGGTGACGGCAAGTCGCTCGTTTCATCGAATCTGGCGGTATCGTTTGCCGAGGCGGGATATCGGACCCTGCTCATCGATGGCGACATCCGGCGCGGCGAAATTCACCGCATGTTCGGGGTCGACCGCCGGCCCGGGCTGCTCGACTATCTCACCGGGGAGTGTGGCCTCGAGGAGATCATCCGGCCCTCGAGCCAGCGCGGCCTGTCGGTCATCCCCTGTGGCACGCGGCGTCATCAGGGCCCCGAACTGCTGGGGTCGTCGGCGATGGCTGAGCTGATGGCGGAGATGAAGGTACGGTTCAACGTCATCATCGTGGACAGCCCGCCGCTTGGCGCGGGCATCGACCCCTTCGTGCTTGGCACGACCACGGGGAACATGATGATGGTCTTCCGGTCCGGCGAAACGGACCGGCAGATGGCCGAGGCGAAACTGCGGTTGCTTGATCGGCTGCCGGTGCGGGTGCTGGGCGCCGTGCTGAACGAGATCCAGGCGGAAGGCGTCTACCGGTACTACTCGTACCTCTACGGCTACAGCTCGGATGAGGAGAAGCCCGCCCAGGTGGCCGCGCAGTCGACGGCCGGCGCGGAGAGCAGCAGCTAGTCTCTCCGCCTCTAGGCGGAGGCGGGGAGGATGGTGGGCTCGAACGCGCGGATGCGGTCGGGTGAGCCCTGTTCTCGGAGCTGCCGCAGGGCCGCCGTCGCCCGGAGGAGCATCTCCACAGCGTCGACCCGTGCTTCGGAAAAATCAGCGACGGCGCAGTAGCCCGCCCGCAGTGGGAGCTGGCCTGCGCCGTTTTCCTTGCGGGACTGCAGGGCACGCTCCAGGCGCTCGAACATCCGGACCGCGCCGACCGACTCCGTGTCCGGCGCGATGACCGCAAACTCCCCTTCGCCCAGGCGGCCGATCGCATCGGAAGCCCGGCCGTGGTCCCGCAGAATCTGGCCGATGTCCCGGGCAAGATCCCCGCGCGGCGGCTCGCCTGGCGCGGAGGGCTGATGGGAAAAGACCAGGCATGACAGGGCCTGTCTGCGACGGAAGACCTCGGAGCCGATTTCCCGGGCTCGGCGGGAAAGGCCGCGCATGTTGTAGAGCCCGGTCAGCTGATCCAGCAGGCTCTCTTCGCGGAGCCGATCCGCTTCGACTTTCGAGGCGAGGAAGGTGCTGAGCTTGAGAAGCAGACTTTCACCATCGAGCGGCTGGCCGAGAAATTCCCAGGCACCGGCCTTGTAGGCATCGAGGCGCTGGGCCCGACCTGACGGACCGGCGGTGGTGATCAGGATCGGCGTCGTGGCACTGAACCGTGGATCCTGCCGCAGCTGCCGACAGACTTCGATGCCGTGGATATCCGGCATCTGTGCATCGAGGATGACCAGGTCTGGCCGGGCGGTACGGGCTCGCTCGAGCGCCTGAAGACCAGTGTAGGCGCGCAGGACCGCATATCCGTTGGGCGCGAGGATGCTCTCCAGTGATCGTGCCGACCATTCCTGGTCGTTCGCGATCAGCACGAGTGGAGGGTGGTGCGCAGGCTCTCGTTCGGTCATGCGTCCTCGAGGACTCGGGAGCCGACCCACGCCCTCAGTCAGGCGTGGAAGAGGTCGTCCGATGGCGCGGCCACGGCCGACGGTGGAGCGAAGCAGCAGCGCTCGGCGTCCGCGTGTGGCGAGACACAGAATTGGAACTGGTTGCCGTACGATAAGTCTGGGATGGCTGCGTGGCAATACGACTCGGCGAAGTGCGAGCGAGTGCAGCGAGGTGCGGCGCGATGCGCGGCCTCCGAACTGGTACCCCGTTTGTGCCCCGCCAATCAATGGGTTGATGCGGTGAAGCACACCTCGCTCCGCGCCGTGGCGCACTCGCGGCATCGAGTGTAGGCTTGTGGCCACAGAACGGCCGAGCGGGCCCATTTGTCGCCCGTCCGGGCTGGCGAACCGCATGCAGGGAAAAGACATGGCTGTCAGGTCAGCCTCGATCACGACTAGCACGCAGTGTGCAATGAAATTCCGGGATATTATGAATCTTCCAACCCGAATTGTCGCTCGCCCGTCCCACTGGACCTCGGCATGTGCCTTGCTCGTGGCGGCGATGCTTTTCTCCGCCGCAGGTCTGGTCGCACAAGAGGTCCCTGCGGTCGATGCGAGACGTCCGGTCGCGACGAGGGCGGAGTTGCAGCACACGCTTGAGGAGGCCGAAGCGCTGGCCAACTCCGACGCCTACAGTGCCTCGTTCCGGGAGGACAAGCGACAGGAAGCGGCCCTGATTCGGGAGCGACTGCTGGAGGGAGACTTCTACGTTGGCGACCAGGTCCTGATCACGGTCACCGGCGACAGCGGTTCCAGCGGGACGCGGGTCGTGGGCCCTGGTCGGGTCCTCACGCTGCCGGGGCTGCCGGACATCCCGGTCCGCGGCGTGCTGCGTTCCGAGATCGAACCGTATCTGATCGAGCAGGTATCGCGGTTTGTGCGGGACCCGCAGATCAAGGCCCGCCCCCTGATCCGGCTCACGTTCATGGGAGCGGTCGGCAAGCCGGGCTTCTACCAGATGGACGCCGACAAGATGCTCAGCGATGCGCTGATGGATGCCGGCGGCATCGGGAACGGCACGGAGCTCAAGAAGTCGAAAGTCACGCGGGGCGAAGAGGTCATCGTCGACGGGGAGGCGTTCGAGAAGGCCGTCACGGACGGAGTCAACCTCGACCAGCTGAACCTCCGCGCGGGCGATGTGATTGACGTCGGGCAGAAGAAGAACAAGGACTGGTTCACGACGCTGCGAACGTTCGCCGTCATTCCGGCCCTCATTCTCAGCAGCTACGGCATCGGCAAACTGTTCGGGATCTTCTAGTGGCTCGTCGCAACACGGGAATGAAAGGCGCAATGGCTCAGGTTACCGGCACCCGCACGGCCCGTCACACCCCGCGGGAGCATTGGCTCCGGCTGGTGGAGGACGTCGCGGAACCGCTCGTGCCGAAGGCACGATCGGAAGCGCTCTCGCGCGCGCTGAACTTCGTGCTGGCCGCGTTTGCGCTCATCCTGCTCTCCCCTGCCCTGCTCCTGATCGCCGTGGCCGTGAAGATCACCAGTCGCGGCCCCGTCTTCTACACGCAGACGCGGATCGGCATCGACCGCCGCTGGGCACGCAACCCCGGCGATGAGGCCGATCCGCGGCGCGCCCACAACCTGGGCGGACGGGTATTCACGATCTACAAGTTCCGCACGATGTGCGTCAACGCCGAGCATCTGTCCGGCGCCGTCTGGGCGGCAAAGGAAGATCCGCGCGTGACTCCGGTCGGCAAGTTCCTGCGCCAGTACCGGCTCGACGAGCTTCCGCAGCTGTTCAATGTGCTGCTCGGCGACATGAACGTCGTGGGACCGCGGCCCGAGCGGCCAAGCATCTTCGCCCAGCTGCGGACGACGATTCCCCAGTATGACGCCCGTCAGCGGGTGAAGCCCGGGATCACGGGACTCGCCCAGGTGAACCAGCAGTACGACCAGTGCCTCGACGACGTCCGCAACAAGCTGCGCTACGACCTGGAATACCTGCGTCGGCAGAGCTTCTGGGAAGACATCCGCATCATGCTGAAGACGGTCCCCGTCATTCTCTTCAAGCGGGGCGGGTGGTAGCGGGGGTGGAGGTCACGAACAGCCCCGCATCCACCCCGGCCGAGCTTCCCAGAGACTTCTCGACGCTCGCTCCGCTTCTCTTCGCTGCCATCACATTCGCCATTCTGTTCGCCAGGCCGTCGGTGCTGCTCGCCTCGGACTGGTGGAACGATCCTGACGCCGGCCACGGACTGCTTCTCGCGCCGCTGGCGGTGTGGCTCGGCTGGAAGCGGGGACTGGTTGCCGTTCAGCCGCAGCGGATGCACGGCGTGCTGATACTCACCAGTGGTGTGGCTCTCCGCTATCTCTCGGGCCTGGCGGCCGAGCTCTTCACCATGCGGCTTTCGATGATCGTCGCGGCGGTGGGGCTGATCGTGTTCTTCCGCGGCTACCGGCAGCTCCTCGCCTGGTGGCTGCCCATCACGCTCCTCGTGCTCTCGGTCCCGATTCCGGCCGTGCTGACGAGTTCACTCGCACTGCCGCTGCAGCTGACCGCCTCCCGGTGGGGAGCGGCACTGCTCCAGATCCGCCACGTTCCCGTCGAACTCTCAGGGAACATCATCCGGCTTCCGGGACGAGATCTGTTCGTCACCGAGGCCTGCAGCGGACTTCGCTCACTCACGGCCCTGCTCGCGCTCGGCGTGCTCGTCGGAGGCATGTGGCTGCGGCATCCCGCCAGTCGGCTGCTGCTCGTGGCGCTGGCCATTCCCGTCGCGATGCTGGTCAACGCCTTCCGAGTCTTCCTGACCGGGTTCCTGGTCTACTGGGTGGACCCGAAGCTCGGCGAAGGATTCATGCACCTCAGCGAAGGATGGCTCCTCTTCGTGATCGCCTTCATCATCCTCGGCGCGTTCACCTGGGCGGTCGGCCGGGTGGAGCGCCGGATGCTGGGGACACCGGCCAATGGCTGAGCGCACCGCGTGGATCCCGGGAGGCGTGCTGGCACTGGGGTGCGTGCTGACCCTCGCCATCAACCGGCAGGTACGCATGCCGCTCGCACAGCCGCTCGATTCCATCCCGATGGCCCTCGCGGGGCGGCCCGGGCAATCCGGCACGATTCCCCGGGACCAGGAACGGGCTGCGGGTGTTTCCAGCTATGTCCGCCGCGTGTTCGTGGCGGACTCGGCCCCCTTCGAGATCTATGTCGGGTACTACGATCAGCAGACGCAGGGGAAGACGATTCACTCCCCCAAGAACTGCCTGCCGGGATCAGGGTGGGAGGCGCTCAACCAGGCCACGGTGACCGTTCAGACGAGTGCGGGGCCGGAAACGGTGAACCGTTACCTGCTGCAGAACAAGCAGCAGCGGGCGCTGGTGTTCTACTGGTATCAGGGGCGCGGCCGGGTGGCGTCGAACGAATACCGGGTGAAGTGGGAACTGCTGCGCGACTCGGCGCTTCGGGGCCGGAGCGAGGAGGCACTGGTCCGGATCGTCGTCTATCTCAACGCGAACACCAGCGAGGAGGCGGCGACGGCGTGGGCCACGAGGGCCGCCGCCGATCTCATCCCCGCGGTGTTCCAGGTCCTTCCGCGCTGGTGATCATCCCGGTCGTCGGGTCGGCTCCCAGATCGGGTTGAGCTCACCCCGGAGTGCCTTGGTCCAGGCGATGAACCCCGCCACGTGCGACGCCAGCACGAAGCCGCAGAGCGAGACCAGCCGCGGCAGCCGCTTTCCCTCCGGCGTCCGCATCGCAATCGTCCCCAGCAGAATGCCCAGCACGGCCACGGCCAGCGCCGCCGCCGCGATCCGCGAATGGAGGCTCAACGGCACCAGCGCCAGGAGTGCCGGCGGGGCGGCGAGGAAGACCAGCCAGCGGGCGAGCTTGTGGGAGAGGAGCATCCACGCGAACCGGCCGTGGCGCAGGGGATTCATCAGATGCCGTTTGAACCAGAGCGTCTCGAGTCCTCGCGCCATCGTGCGGATCTTCCGGCGAAACTCGCGCTGCAGCGAAGTCGTGCGTGGCACGAGGCAGACGGCCGCATCGACTGACACCGCCCGCAGTCCCTGCTCGCGGGCCATCAGCGCCGACGCGAAGTCTCTCGAAAGCGCCGCGGGGACGAGGGTCTCGTGGAGGTGCCGTCGGATCGCATAGAAGCAACCGCTCGCGCCGACGATGGACCCCACGCGCGTCTCGAGCGAGCGCACCCACATCTCGTAACCGACGTACCCGGACTCTCCCTGATTCGCCTCGACGGTCAGGTCACCGACACTCACATCGCGGCCCGACGCCACACCGATCGTCGGATCCTGGAAGACCCGGATGAGTGGCTTCAGCGAGCCGGGCATGATGCGAATGGTCGCGTCGGTGTTGACGATGATGTTGCCCCGCAGCCGCTCCAGCGCCGCATTCTCCGCCGCGGTCTTTCCCGCGCGCTGCGCCAGCCGCAGCAACTCGACACCCCGGTCGGCATACTCCCGCACGATGTCATCGGTGCGATCCGTCGACGCATCGGAGACGATGAGGATCTGGCGGCGTTCCGCAGGGTAGTCGATCGCGAGCAGGGATTCGATGGTCCGGCGAATCGCGTTCTCCTCGTTGTAGGAGGGCACCACGATCGTCACCATCGGCCACTCGGGCGGGTCCCCGAACTCGCGGGGCACCGGACGAATCACACCCCAGAGCCGGAGCAGTCCGGGATAGAGGAAATAGGCGTACCCGAACAGCAGTCCGGGAGACAGGGCGACCAGGACTTCCAGATCAGTCAGGATCATGCATTCTCCCCTCGCCCACGGGCGAGGATTTCGCGATAGATGTCGTGATGACGCGCGATCCACGGCGCGGCGGCAAACTGCCGCGCCAGGCGCGCTCGCGCCTGGCCGGCACGGATCGCGGCGGCGCCCGGGTTGGCGAACACCTCGGTGATCGCCCCGGCGAGCGCGCCGGGATCCTCCGCGCGGACCAGCAGTGCCTCTTCGCCGGTCACGATGTCGGGCACCCCACCGACGGCAGTGGTCACCACCGGCACGCCGCCCGCCATGGCTTCCAGCAGCGCGATCGGGGTTCCCTCCGTCCTCGAGCTGAGCACGAAGCAGTCGAACGCGGCCATGTAGAGGCCGGCATCGGGAACCACGCCGTGCCAGCGAACCCGCTGCGAAACCCCAAGCGCCTCGGCCTCCGCCTGCAGCGCGGTCCGCTCGGCGCCATCCCCCAGCACACTCACAGCGATCGTCAGGTCCCGGAGCAGCGGGAGCGCACTGAGCAGGATGTCCGCTCCCTTCTCCCGCGACAGGCGTCCCACCCAGCCGATGACCCGTGCCTCCGGCGCGATGCCCAGGACCGCGCGAGCGGCCGCGCGGGTCAGCAGCGGGCGCGCCGAGGACCAGGCGTTGGGAACCACGGCGATGCGAGCGTCCGCGATGCCAACCGCAAGCAGCCGTTCGCGAATCGGACGGGACACGCCAATGATCCGGTCGAAGCGGCGGAAGGCGCGAAGCTGCAGCCGCTCATACAGCCGATTCTTCCAGTCGCCCCCCGTGAAGCCATGCACCGTCGCGATGCGTGCCCGACCCGTGCGGGCCGCAGCTGAACCCGCGAGAAGGTCGGCGCGGTAGCCGTGCGTATGCACGATCCGGGCATGCCAGCGCTGGATGGTCTCCTCGTGCAGCCGACGCTCACGGAGATAGGCCCGGTGGGGCGGGGCGTGGCAGAAGACCTCGAGACCGGCATCCTGAAGTGCGATCACCGAGGCCGGAACCGGGGTTCCCGGCTCCAGCACGGCGGAGACGGCCACTGGCACCCCGGCCTCCTTGAGGCCGCGAGCCAGCATCACAACCACGCTCTCGAGCCCACCGGCGGCACCGGGGACGAACACCTGCAGAATGCGCGGAGCTTCGCCCGGCACGGCCAACGCCATCCCCTGCCCTCCTCAGACGGTTCGAGTCCCCACGCCCGGATCCACCCATGTCACCCTGCGCTCCCCGGCAGGAGCAACTCCGGGGCCGATTCGTACCAGGAGACATGTGCGGGGCGGAGAGGTGTCGCTTCGATGCTCCCAAATCTCGCGGATTGTTGCGCAATCGCAACAGCCCACCTCCCCCGGTGGGGCATCCGCTGGAGGTGGCGGGAATGGGAAGGGTCCAGAAGCGCTGGTCGGCGCGCGACTTATCCGATCTCCATGGACCGGGAATGGTACGCTTTGTGCCTAGCCACGGGGCAGCCGAAGTGGCCGATGGCTTGCTTAGATCCTGTTCGAAATCCAATTAGGTCGTTGAGAGCCGGGCGGGGTGGGGGTCGCCGAGGGTGTCGGCACGTCCCTCCCAACGGGCGCTCCATAACATGATGCCAGCAGCAGTCTGATCCCTTGAAGCGAGGTGCGGCCGTGACGTCGAGGTATCTCATCACCGGCGGGGCAGGATTCATCGGGTCCAACGTCGCCGACCATTACCTGCGCAACGGCCACCGGGTGACGGTGTACGACAACTTCTCGCGGCACGGCAGCGAGGACAACGCGCGCTGGCTGGAGGAGCGGCACGGCGGCGCCGTCCGCATCATTCGCGGAGACCTCCGGCGTCCCGCGGCCGATCTCAGCCACGCCATCGAAGAATCGGACGTGGTCCTGCACCTGGCGGCTCAGGTCGCGGTGACGCTGTCCGTGAACGATCCGCGTCACGACTTCGAGACCAACGCCCTCGGCACATTCAACCTGCTCGAGGCGGTCCGCCTCTCGAAGCGGCAGCCGATTGTGCTGTACAGTTCCACGAACAAGGTCTACGGCAAGATGGCGGACGTTCCCATCGAGGAACGGGGCGGGCGCTACAGCTACGTCGGTCTTCCCCAGAGCGTGAGCGAGACCCAGCCGCTCGACTTCTATTCCCCGTATGGCTGTTCCAAGGGGACGGGCGACCAGTACGTCCTGGACTATCACCGGATCTACGGTCTGCAGACCATCGTCATGCGGCAGTCGTGCATCTACGGCCCGCGCCAGTTCGGCATCGAGGATCAGGGCTGGGTCGCGTGGTTTGCGATCCGCGCCATGCAGGAGCAGCCGATCACGATCTATGGCGACGGGAAGCAGGTACGTGACGTCCTGTTCATGGACGATCTCACCGCGGCGTACGATCTGGCGATCAAGAACATCGACCGCACCGCCGGCAAGGCGTACAACATCGGTGGCGGGCCGGCCAACACCATGTCCCTGCTCGAGCTGCTCGACATGCTGACCGAGCGCTTCGGCAAGCGTCCGACGTATTCGTTCGATGACTGGCGTCCAGGTGACCAGCTGGTCTACATCAGCGGGATCCAGCGTGCCGAGGCCGACTTCGGATGGCGACCGAAGGTCGCGCCGAAGGAAGGGGTCGGGAAGATGATCGCCTGGCTCACCGAGCACGCCGACCTGTTTGCCCTGAGCGGCCGATGAGCGCTCCCTCCCCGGCGACCGCCCCGGCGGCCGCTCCGCTCGCGGGACTGCCCGAGCGCTTGCTCGGGCGGCTCTCGTGTCCCGACTGCCGCTCGGCGCTGACGCCCTCGTCAGGGGCGCTGGCGTGCGGCGGCTGCGGCGCGCGCTACCGGGTGGAGGGCGGCATCGCCGATCTCCGGTCGGCCTCCGCCTCGGCCAAGGCGGAGCATGCCGACTGGACGGCGCACTGGTCCAACCAGAACCAGGAGCTGTTCTCCCAGCGGTTCTTCAGCTTCTACCGCAAGACGGTCTTCGCCCGGACGGTGGCGTGGTTCATCGAGCGCTACTTCCCGGTGGACGGTGTCCTGGTCGAGGCCGGTTCAGGCACGTCCGAAACCAGCTGGCGCATCAACAAGCATGGCGGGAAGCGCACCCTGGTCGCGACCGACATCGTGCACCACGTGCTGCAGCATTGCGATCCGGTCATGGACGTGCGGATGGGCGCGGACATCTTCCGGATGCCGTTCGCGGACAACAGCGTCGACGGGATCTGGAACGTGGGAGTCATGGAGCATTTCACCCACGACCTGATCGACCAGATCATGCGCGAGTTCCACCGCATCCTGAAGCCGGGCGCCCCGGTGCTGCTGCTCTGGCCGGCGACCGATTCGCTGCCCCAGAAGGGGCTCCGCGCGCTCGAGGTCGTCATCAACGCCCGCCGCGAAGGGGAGCGTTTCAAGTTCCATCCGGATGAAATCTCGAAACTGCGGTCCTCGGAGGAGGGGCGGACGGTGCTGCGGCGCAACGGATTCGAACCCGTGACCGTGGACGCCGGCCTCCGCAGTCTGATGGCCTTCAAGACCGTCGTCGGGCGGAAGCCCGCCGCCTGATGCGATCCCCCTTGCCGACCGCCGTGACAGAGGAACCCCGATGACCAAGGTCAGTATCGTCATTCCCGCCCGGAACGAGGAAGCCAATCTGGCGATGGTGCTGGACGACCTGCACGCCACGCTCCGCAAGCTCCCGCAGTACGAGTTCGAGGTGCTGGTCATCGACGACCACTCCACCGATCGCACGCGCGAGGTCAGCGAGGCCCATGGAGCCCGCGTGGTGTCCAATCCGGGACAGAACGGCAAGGGCATGGCGCTTCGGCTGGGCTTCCAGACCGCGACCGGCGATCTGATCGCCATGCTGGACGCGGACTATTCCCACCGGGCAGAAGAGCTGTCCCGATTCCTCGAGCAGTTCGCGGACGACAGCGTGGGCCTGGTCATCGGTTCGCGCGTGGTCGGCGGCAGCGAGGAGTACACCCACATCCGCGCGCTCGGCAACGTCTTCCTGAGCGCCACGATGGGCCTCTGCACCGGCCGCTACCTCTCCGACGCCCTGAACGGCTTCAAGGTGTTCCGGCGCGATGTCTTCACGGACTTCGTGTATACGTCGCGGATGTTCGAGATCGAGATCGAGATCATCGCCAACGCGCTCCGCAAGGGCTATCGCGTGGTCGAGATCAGTTCCCACGAGCGCGCCCGCGCGGGTGGTGAAGCCAAGAGCCGAGTCGTCCGGCACGGAACGCGGTTCCTCCTGCGAATCCTGTACGAGGGGATGCGGGGGGTGAAGCCGGAGGTCAAGCGGGTCGCCTCGATGCATGGCGACCTGGCGCGGCCGCAGGCAGCGGCCCAGGTCCCGGCGTCCACCGCCCCGGGCGCCTCCGGGCACTAGGGCCCCGCACGCGGCGGTTGTACTGGGCTGACGGGTCGTCCAGAATTCACAAGCCGCGGGCGAGTTCAGCAGAACTCGCCCGCGGTGATTCCGGCCGGAAGCCCCCGTCCCCTCAGGAGCGAACGATGCATGTGCCCGGTCTGACTTCGAACCCCGCCAGCGCAGGACCGGCCCTCGCGCCGGGCGCGGGCCGGCCGCGCCCCCTCCTTCGCACCGACGTCCTCCGTGACTGACCCTCGCAGCCAGAGCGAGGCCGCGCCGCTCCAGGGCCTCTCCCTGGCGGCCCTCGGATTCAGCGTCGGCGCCTGCTTCGGATTCCTCGAGCTGATCCTGCTCGGCGTCGAGCGCTTCGGCCTGTCACGGGTCATCATGCGGAGCCGCGAGGTGGTCTGGATGACGCCACTGGGGTATGCGGCGGGCTTCGGGATCCTGGGACTCCTGCTGGGCCTCGTCACACTGCACCGAGGGATCCGGCCCAAGTTCGCCGTCGGGTTCTTCGTGTTCGCCGGCTGCCTCAGCCTCCTTCTCCTCTATGTCGGCCGACTGCACCCCGTGGCCCAGTTCGCTCTCGCCGCGGGGATTACCGTGCAGGCGGTACGGATCGCGGACGCCAAACGCGGTCCGGCGTCGCGCACCATCTATCGCTGGGCCCTCGGCTTCGGTCTGCTCATCATGGTCGTCGCGACGGCGAGCCTCGGTGGCCGGTGGGTTCGCGAACGCCGGGCCCTGGCGTCGCTCGCGCCGGCGCGCGCTGGAGCGCCCAATGTCCTGCTCATCATTCTCGACACGGTGCGATCGCTCGACCTCAGCCTGTACGGGTACGAGCGGCCCACCACTCCGCAGCTGAGCCAGCTCGCCACCACCGGGGTGACGTTCGACCGCGCCGTCTCCCCAGCGCCGTGGACGGTGCTCTCGCATGCGACGATCTTCACCGGCCAGATGCTCGACGTGCATCATGCCGACTGGTTCAGCCGGCTCGACCCCAGGGTGCCGACGCTGGCGGCCATCCTCCGTCAGCAGGGCTACCGCACGGCCGGGTTCAGCGCGAACGAGACGCATGCCGGCTGGGAATTCGGCTTCGCCCGGGACTTCATCCACTTCGAGGATCACGACCTCTCGCTGCCCGAGATTCTCGACGCCACCACGCTGGGGAAGTACACCTCCGACCACGTCCGCATCCGCCGCCTCTTCGACTTCTGGGACCTGGTGGGCCGGACGACGGCCGATCAGATCAACGCCAAGACTCTCTCCTGGCTGGGTGCATCCGGGGACCGGCCGTACTTCCTGTTCCTCAACTACTTCGACGCCCACACACCGCGCCTTCCGCCCGAGCCGTTCGCCACCGAGTTCGGGGCGAACAGGCCGAAAGCCTCGCTGCGGGCGCGGCTGCGCGGCTTCGTCTTTCCCTCGCCCAAGCGGCAGAAGTCGAAGGACGCCTACGACGCCTCGATCGCCTACATCGACAGCCGCATCGGTCAGCTGCTGGATTCGCTGCGCCAGAAGGGGCTGCTCGACAACACCCTGGTGGTCGTCACCGCGGATCATGGCGAGCTGCTCGGCGAGCGCGGGCTCGAGGGCCATGCGAACAGCCTGTACTTCCCGACCCTGCACGTGCCGCTCGTCCTCTCGATGCCCGGGACGGTGCCCGCGAACCAGCGGATCGAGGCGCCCGCCACCCTCCGTGATCTTGCGGCCACCATACTCGATCTCGCCGGCGTGCCGTCCGCGCCGGCCGTGCCGGGTGTGACGCTCGCGCGATACTGGCGCGCGATGCCCGGGGCGACCCCGACTCCGATGCTCTCCGAAATCACCGGCCTTCCGAACGTCGGCAAGAAGATGCCGGTCGGACGGGGGGACATGGTGTCCCTCGTCCGTGACTCCCTCCATTACATCCGCAATGGCGACGGGGTGGAAGAGCTGTACAACATCCGCCGGGATCCGACCGAGCTGACCGCGCTCGGTTCCGAGTTCGCGGCGGAACTCGCCTCGATGCGCCAGATCGTGGACTCCGTCTACGTACCGACGCACCGGAAGGCGGCGCCTTGACCGGCACCCGCCGTTCCGGTCTCCGGTCCACCCCATGACATCCCGCCTCGCCCCGCACGGACCGGATGCGCGGGCCGCCATCGGGCCGGCCCTCGCGCTTGCGCTCTGGGCCGGCCTGCTGACCGGCGTGGGTGAATTCGCCTACCTCGTCATCCGCCGTCACGTCCGGCAACTGCTCCTCTTCCAGGGAAGCGATGTCAACGTCTACTGGGTGACTCCGCTGGCGGACGCGCTGCTGTTCGCGCTGCTGATCGGCGCCCTCGCCCTGCTCGGGCGGATCCGGCCCCGGCTGTTCCACGCGGACGTGGTGGTGGGGTTCCTCGCGTTCCTCATCACTGTCTCGATGCTGCTGCTGATCCCGCCACTCCATCCCGTGGCGGTCCTGCTCCTTGGCCTCGGGATCGGGGTGCAGGCGGGCCGGCTCCTGCCGCACTACCAGTCGGCACTGGAACGGCTTGCCCGGGCGACCCTCCCGATCGGACTGGCCGTCATCGTCATCGTGGGCGTGGCGATACCGGTTGTCAGGCGATCGCTCGAGCGCCGGGCTGATGGGGCATTGCCCCCGGCCGCGGCCGGCGCGCCGAACGTCCTGCTGATCATTCTCGACACCGTCCGGTCCTTCAACCTCAGTGTCTACGGCTATCCGCTGCCCACCACCCCGGCGCTCGAGCGCTGGGCATCCGGAGGAGTCCGGTTCGGCCACGCCTTCAGCACCGCCCCGTGGACGCTGCCCTCGCACGCCAGCATCATGACGGGACGGGAGGCCCACGAGCTGTCGGCGAACTGGCAGACACCGCTCGACGCGACCTACCCGACACTGGCCGAGTTGCTGCGGGAGCATGGCTACCGCACCGGCGGGTTCGTCGCGAATGTCGCCTACTGCAGCCGGGAGACGGGCCTCGCGCGCGGGTTCACCACCTATGACGACTACGAGGTCAACTTCGACCGGCTGGTCTCCAGCGCGTCGATCACCCGGAGCATCGTGGACCCGCGCTGGGTCCGGCGGATCTTCTGGGGTGGAGACATGCTGGGCCGGAAACCGGCGCCGGTGATCAGCAAGGCCTTTCTCGACTGGGCGGGCGCGGATCCCGCGCGTCCATTCTTCGCGTTTCTCAATTACTACGACGCGCACGTTCCCTATCTCCCGCCGGAGCCGTACCGCAGCCGCTTCGCGCCGGCGAGTCGGCACCTCGAATCCAACCTCATCCGCGAGCTGAGCGACACGGCACCCTGGACCCCGACCCAGGTCGAGGGGCTCGAAGCGGCGTATGACGGCGCGATCTCGTACCTCGATATCCAGCTCGACAGCCTGCTCACCGCGCTCGATCAGCGCGGGATGCTCGACAACACGATCGTGATCATCACCGCTGATCATGGCGAGGAGTTCAACGAGCACGGCGTGATCCTGCATGGCAACAGCCTCTATCGGCCCTCGGTCGAAGTCCCGCTGATTCTCCGCTTTCCCTCCCGGATTCCCGCCGGGCTGGTGGTGGACGCCGCGGCCAGCCCCCGCGAGATCCCCGCGACCATCGTCGACCTCCTCGGCATCGCGGAGCACCCATTTCCGGGACCCTCGCTCGCGGCCCTCTGGCGGGATTCGAGCACGACCGTCGACCGCCCGCTGTACTCCTCCGTCCGCCGGGCGTGGGGCCTACCGTCCTGGTATCCGGTGGTGCATGGCGACATGCTTTCGGTCGCGGACAGCGGGTTTCGCCTGATCCGCGGAGGCACAGGCACTGAGGAGCTCTACGACGTGCGGAACGATCCGTTCGAACGGCACAACCTGCTCGGGCAGCCCGGCCTCGAGGCGCCGACCGCTCATCTCCGCCGGCTCCTCGATTCGGCCGCGGCTCCGGGGAGCCCGAAGCAGTGACGACGGACGCCGTGGCACCCGGCATGACCCGCAGCGCGGCGCTCCGCTTCGCCGTGTGGAGCGGGCTGCTCACCGGCATCGGGGAACTGAGCCACGCCGGGCTCCGGAAGTTCGTCCATCGCGTGCCGCTGTTTCGCCCGCCGGAAATCCTGTGGATGACGCCGGTGATGACGGCGCTGATGTTCGCGGGGGTCGTCCTGCTGCTCCTCCTCGCCGACCGCGGGCGCGGGCGGGTGCTCCGCGGGCAGATCGTCGTCGGCGTGTGCCTCGGACTCGCCCTCCTCTCGGGACTCTGGCTGCTCCCCCGGCTGCACCGGGCCGCCAGCCTGCTGCTCGCGGCGGGGATCGCCTTCCGGCTCAGCGGGCCGGGCGCGCGGCTGCTGCCCGCGTGCGACCGCCTGATCCGGCGAACGCTGCCGGTGCTTCTCGGGGCGATGCTCCTCGCGGCGGTGGTGCCGCTGATGCGCGCCCGGATGGCGGAGCGCAGCGCGGTCGCCGCCCTTCCTCCCGCACGGGCCGGCGCACCGAACGTGCTGCTGATCATCCTCGACACGGTGCGCGCGATGAGCCTCAGCCTGTACGGCTATCCGCGACCGACCACACCGGAGCTGGAGCGGTTCGCCGCGCGGGGGGTGGTCTTCACCCGCGCGATTTCGGCGGGCCCATGGACCCTGCCCTCGCACGCGAGCACCTTCACCGGCCGCGAGGCGCACGAGCTGTCCACCGACTGGTACGTCCCGCTCGATTCCACCTATCCGACCATCGCCGAGCAGCTGCGCGACGCGGGCTACAACACCGCCGGCTTCAGCGCCAACGTCTGGTACGCCAGTCGCGAGATGGGACTCGGCCGCGGCTTCCTCCACTACGAGGACTACCGTCGTTCCCTCGCCGAGCTGCTGGTGAGTGCGTCGATTCCGCGGGTGCTGCGCGGCGAGTTCGTCCGGAAGCTCGGGCGCGAGGACGACATGCCTGACAGAAAGTCGGCCGAGGACATCAATGCGGCTTTTCTCGGCTGGCTGGACCACGAGGGGGATCACCCCTACTTCGCGTTCCTGAACTTCTACGACGCCCACACCCCGTACCTCCCGCCGGAGTCGTTCGCCGGCCAGTTCGAATCCGGCACGGCGCGGCTCTCGCATGCCCCCGACCGGACCAGCGCGACCGCCGCGCCGGATTCGGTGCGGGTCAAGCAGGCGCAGGATTCCTACGACGCCGCGATCGCCTACCTGGACCATCAACTGGGGCAGCTCTTCCGGGAGCTGGAGCGGCGCGGCACGCTCGATAATACGGTGGTGATCATCGCCGCCGACCATGGCGAGGAGTTCTTCGAGCATGGCGTGCCCGAGCATGGCAACAGCCTCTACCTCCCCTCGGTGCACGTGCCGCTGCTGGTCGTGTGGCCGAACCACGTGCCGGCGGGGCAGCGCGTGACCTCGCCCGTCGGCGTCCGGCAGGTGGCCGCCACCGTGATGGACCTCGCCGGCCTCGGGGACCGGTCCCCCTTCCCCGGGCCCTCACTGACCCGGAACTGGCTGGCGCCTGACTCGGCGCCGGAGCCGCCCATCTTCAATCAGCTGGGCCACGCGACCGGCCTGCCGGCCTGGTACCCCGTGAGCAAGGGCGACATGTTCGCGGTGCTCTTCGGAGGGCTCCGCTACATCCGCAACGGGGACGGCGCGCCCGAGCTGTACGACTTCGATCGTGACCCCGCCGAGCGGCTCAATCTCGCCGCCGACACCACGCACCGGGCGAAGCTGGACAGCCTGTCCCAGCTCGTCGACAGCATCCGGGCCCGGCAGCAATGAACCTCCCGCACTCCTCCGAGTCCGGCTCGGGGCGGATCACCCCCGCCGACCGCGTGGTCCTGCTGCTCTGGCTCTCGCTCTTCTGTGGCCTGGTGACGACGGCCGGTCTCCTGGTGGCGAAGGTCGGCCTGCACCGCTTCGTGCACGCCAGTCCTCACATCGTGTGGATGGCCCCGGTGTCGTACCTGGCGATCCTCACACCCGTCGCCCTCCTGCTCTCGCTCGCGGGAATCGGTGTCCCCTGGCTCACGGGTCCCCGGGGCTTCACCGGGATCGTCGGGTCGCTGGCCGGTTACGGACTCGCCCTCAACGCCCCGGGCATCCACCCGCTGGCGGCGGCCGTTGTGGGTCTCGGCCTGGGGATTCAGGCGGCGCGTTTCGCAGCCGGCAGCCCGGAGCGCTTCCGGCGCCTGACACGGCTGACGCTGCCGGTCCTGTTCGGCGTCGTCGCACTGCTCACCGCGGCCGTCGTCCTCCAGAATCGGCGGCTCGAGCAGCGGCGTCTCGGACAGCTCCCGGCGCCGGATGCCGGGCGGCCGAACGTGCTGCTGATCGTGCTGGACACCCAGCGGGCGATGAGCATGAGCGCCTACGGCTACGCGCGGCCGACCACCCCGAACCTGGAGCGCCTCGCCGCCTCCGGCGTCCGGTTCGACGAAGCCTATTCCACGGCGCCGTGGACCCTGCCCTCTCATGCCAGCATCATGACGGGCCACTGGGTGCACGAGCTCTCCACCGACTGGAGCCGCCCGCTCGACGGCACCTTCCCGACCCTCGCCGAGGCACTCGATTCCCTGGGGTATGTAACGGGCGGCTTCACCGCCAACGTGGTCAACACCAGTGCAGAGTCGGGAATCGCCCGCGGGTTCACGCATTACGATGATTACCCGCTCTTCTTCTCGGCCATCCTGCGGAGCACCAACCTGGGCCGCGAGATCACCGGTTCGCCGCGCCTGCTGGAGCTGTTCAACCGGCACAGCCAGTTCGGTCGCAAGGCCGCGCCCGACGTCTCGTCGGAGTTCCTCGCCTGGCTCGACCACCACGAGGACCGCCCGTTCTTCGCCTTTCTGAACTACTTCGACGCGCACGACCCGTATCCGGCCCCGGCGCCCTTCGACACCCTCTTCGGTGCTCCGCGCAACCGGGAGCGTCCCGACATCGCGCAGCTGGCCTGGAAGGTGTGGACGCCGGAGCAGGTCGCGGTGCAGCGCAACGCCTACGAGGCATCGATCGCGTTCGTGGATCATCAGCTCGGCCTCCTGTTCGAGGAACTGCAGCAGCGGGGCCGTTTCGACAATACGGTGGTGATCGTCACCGCCGATCATGGCGAGGAGTTCTACGAGCACAAGCTGATGCGCCACGGCAACAGCGTCTATCGTGCATCAGTCAACGTGCCGCTCATCCTGCGCTATCCCCCCCGGCTCCCGGCGGGCACCCGGGTGCCCGAGGCGGTGAGCCTCCGGGATCTTCCGGCGACGGTCCTCGATCTCGCCGGCGCCCCGGACGCGGCCCGCTTTCCCGGGCGCTCGCTGGTGGATGTCCTCGAGGATTCCTCGGTCGCGAGCACGCAGCCGGTCTTCATCTGGCTGGATGGCGAGACGACGCAACCCGAGTGGTTCCCCGTGCACGAGGGACCGCTCAAGTCCGTCCTGGCGGGCCGGCTGCGCTACATCGTCGACCGGAAGGGGCGTGAGGAGCTCTATCAACTGAACGACACGCTGGAGCAGCACAATCTGGCCGCCGACACCGCGTTCGCCGGCGCGATGGCGTCCCTGCGTGAGGCGGCCGCGGGCATGGCGCGCGCCTCGACCGGATCCCGGTAGCATCGATGTCCGGGGTTCTCCTCTCCCTGGTGCTCATCGCGCTGATGGCCGCCGCATCCGCGGGGTGGTGGCTCGCGCGCCACGGGGCAGCGAAATCGGGCTTCTTCGTGGCGCTCCTCGTCGCCGGGCAGGCGGCGCTGCTCCAGCTCGCCGAGATGGGACCCCGGGTCGCCTACCAGCACCTGCGGCCGCTCCCCAGAATGTGGAGCGAGCGCCCCGCCGCGCTCGCCTTCGTGCTGCTGCAGGCCGGGATCGTCCTGTGGGGCCTCTGGCGAGAACGTGCGGCGCTCTCCGCGCTGGTCAGCGGAATCCCGCGACGAGCCGGCCTGGCCGCCTGCGTCCTCGTGGTATTTCTCGGGAGCGCCACGCTCTCCCGCAATCCGGTTCTCTACGCCGAAGAGCTGGTGCTCGCCACACTCTTCCAGGGGATCGCACTCGCGACGGTCGTTCTGGCGATTGTGGCCCTGCCCGCCTCCGCGGCCGCGACCATGGCGTCCCGGGCCGAGGCGCTGCTTGGCGACCCCGCACGCAATGCGGAGGAGTCCGCCCCGGGCCTCGACCGATTCGCGATGGTTCTGGCGATCTGGGTAACGGTGGTTGCGATCGTGCTCAACCGGGTGGCCTACCAGGGCCACCCGCACGTGCCTGATGAAGTGGCCTATCTCTTCCACGCGAAGTACTTCGCCAAGGGGCTGCTCTGGCTCCCGCCACCGCGGGTTCCCGCCGCCTTTGACATCGACCTGCTGACCCTCGAGCCCACCCGGTGGTTCTCGCCGGTTCCGCCTGGCTGGCCTGCGATGCTCGCCGTGGGCGAATTCCTCGGCGTGCCGTCCCTGGTGAACCCGGTGCTCTCGGGACTGAACATTCTGCTCGCCTACCTGCTGCTGCTCGAGCTCTACGACCGTCGGACGGCGCGCATTGCGGTGCTCCTGCTGGCGATCTCGCCCTGGCACCTGTTCCTGGCGATGAGCTACATGAACCACACCTTCACCTTCACCACCGCGCTGATCGCCGGACTGGGCGTGGCCCGGAGCCGCCGAGGTGCCCGGGTGTGGTGGCCGCTCGTGGCGGGAGCGGGGGCGGGCGTGGTCAGCCTGATCCGGCCGCTCGAGGGGATGATCGTCGCGAGCCTGCTGGGGCTCTGGGCCCTCGCGCCACGCAACCGCCGCTGGGATCTGGTCCCGGCGATCGCCTTCAGCGTCGGCACGCTCGCGGTGGGAGGACTTGTCTTCCCGTACAACAAGGCCCTGACGGGCGATCCGAAGCTCTTTCCGATCATGCAGTACACGGACAGTCACTACGGACCGGGGACCAACGCGCTCGGCTTCGGTGCCAATCGCGGCCTCGGGTGGGGCGGACTCGATCCGTTGCCGGGGCACGGTCCGCTCGACGTGCTGATCAACGCGAACCTGAACGGCACCAGCGTGAACCTGGAGCTGCTCGGATGGGCCACCGGATCGCTGCTCCCGCTCGCCTTCCTGCTGTTCCTGCTGCCGTGGCGCCGCGGCGACCGCTTCATGCTCGCGATGATCGGCGGCGTCGTGGGAGCGCACACCTTCTACTGGTTCAGCGGGGGGCCGGACTTCGGGGCCCGCTACTGGTACCTCATTCTGCTGCCCTGCCTCGGGCTGGCCGCGAGTGCCATCACCTCGCTCGACCGGACCCGCGCCGGAGCAGGCCGCGCGACACTCGCCGCGCTGGCACTGACCTGGTCCACGCTGTTCACCTTCCTGCCCTGGCGGGCCTCGGACAAGTACTATCACTACCGTGGCATGCGCCCCGACATCCGGACCATGGCCCGCGAGCATGACTTCGGCGAGAGCGTGGTGCTGATTCGGGGCAACCGGCACCCGGACTATCACTCCGCGGCCATCTACAATCCGCTCGATCTCGGCGCGCCCCAGCCGATCTACGCCTGGGATCGCGACTCGGCCACCCGCGCCGACGTGCTCCGTGCCTACCCCGGCCGGAAGATCTGGTACGTCGACGGCCCGACCATCACCGGCAACGGGTACGTGATCACGGCGGGGCCGCTTCCCAATCCTGCCGCGCCGTGACGGCCGCACCCCTGCCGCGAGAGTACGCCGGCGCCCGGGCCGCGGTGCTCGGGGCTTCGGGGTTCATCGGCCGGTGGGTCTCCCGGGCCCTGTGTCAGGCGGGCACCGACGTACACGCCATCGTGCGGCATCCCGCGGAGGCCCGGCGGATCTTCGGCGCCTGCGGTGTCGCGGCCACCGTTCACGAGGTCGATCTCGTTGATCTCGGCGCCGCGCGCGCGCTGCTCGCCGGGCTCCGTCCGGATATTGTTTTCAACCTGACCGGCTACGGCGTCGATCCGGATGAGAAGACCGAGGCGAACGAGCGTCTCGCCGGCATCCTGAACCGCGATCTTCCCGGCGTGATCGCGGAGGCGCTGGCCGCAACTCCCGCAGGAGCCTGGAGCGGACGCAGGGTGGTACACGCGGGCAGTGTCTTCGAGTACGGCAACATCGGGGGGCATCTCGAGGAGACCGCGCGGGCGAGGCCCAGCGGACTCTATGGATGCTCCAAGCTGGCGGGGTCGGAGCGGCTGGCGGAGGCCTGCCGCGAGACGGGTCTTCCCGGGCTCACGGCCCGCCTCTGCCAGATCTACGGTCCCGGGGAGCATCCCGGGCGGCTCTTGCCGATGCTCCTCGCGGCCCGCGGCCACGCCGAGCCGCTCGTGCTTTCGGTCGGGACGCAGCGGAAGGACTTCACTTTTGTCGGGGATGTCGCCGAAGGGCTCCTCCGCCTGGGGGTGTCGGTCGGTCCGCCGGGCGAAGTAGTGAACCTGGCGACCGGTCAGCTGGCCACCGTCCGGGAGTTCGTCGAGACGGCGGCACACCTCTTGCGACTCGACCCCGGCAGGCTGAAATTCGAGAAGCCATTACCCGACAATGAGTTGCAGCACCTGGAGGTGGCAATCGGCCGCCTCCGGGAGCTTACTTGCTGGGAACCCGCCACCGGTGTGGCGGAGGGAATTCGCAGGACGCTGGACTTCCTCGATCGCACCAGCAACGGATAGGGAAAGCCATGGGCCACCCGCAGACACCCGCCAGTCCCCAGCCGCCGTGGCTGTCGCTGGCGGTACCGTGCTACAACGAGGAAGACTCGCTGCGGAACACCGCCACGCGTCTGGTGCATGCCTTCCGTGAGCGGAACCTCGGGCTGGAGCTCGTCCTGGTGGACAATGGGTCCCGGGATCGTACCGGCGCCATCATCGACGAGCTGATCGCCGAGGGGCTGCCGGTCATCAAGGAGACCGTGGCCGTCAATCAGGGCTACGGCTACGGCGTGCTGCGCGGCCTCACCCGGTGCCGGGCTCCGTTCGTCGGGTTCATCTGCGCCGACGGGCAGGTCGAGGCGGTGGATGTCGCGAAGCTCTTCGAGATCGCGGCCAACGCGAAGTCCCCCAAGCTGGTGAAAGTCCGGCGCCGGTTCCGGATGGACGGGCTGGTCCGCAAGTTCGTCTCGATCGGCTACAACGGCTTCGCCAATGTGCTGTTCGGCGGCCTCGGCACCATCGACATCAACGGCAATCCCAAGATCTTCCCCCGGGCCTACTACGACCGGATGAACCTCAACTCGCACGACTGGTTCCTCGACGCCGAGGTCATGATCAAGGCCCGTCGTCTGGATCTGCCGGTGTTCGAGATGAACGTGCTCGGCCAGATGCGTGAGGGCGGCAGCTCGAATGTCCGCGCCTCAACCGTCTGGGAATTCCTCGTCAATCTCGCGAAGGCGCGATTCGGCCGACTCGGCCCGCCGCCCAGCCCGACCGAACTTCCCGCGCCCGATCGTGCCCCCGTGGCGCGTTCCTGAGACTCATGAGCCATCATCTTCGCACGACCTGCCGCGGCTGCGGGGGCACCGATCTCACCCGCTTCCTGGAACTCGGTCCGCAGCCGCTCGCGAACGCCTTCCTGCGTGAGCCGGCGGAATTCGCGAGCGAGCAGAAGTACACGCTCGACGTCTACCTCTGCGAGCGGTGCGCGCTGGTGCAGCTGCTCGACGTGATCGACCCCGAGGTGCTGTTCCGGGACTACATCTACATGACTGGCACCTCGTCCACGATCGCCGCGCACAACGTGGAATACGCCGGGCGGGTGATCGAGATGCTTGGCCTCGGCCCGCAGGACCTGGTCGTCGAGGCCGCGAGCAATGACGGCAGCCTGCTCAAGTGCTTCAAGGCGGGTGGCGTGCGAACCCTCGGCGTCGAACCGGCCCGCAACATCGCGGCGATGGCCCGCGCCGCGGGCATCGAGACCCTCGAGGAGTTCTTTGGCGAGGCAACGGCCCGCGCGGTGCGCACATCGCACGGCCCCGCCCGCGCAGTGATCGGGAATAACGTGCTGGCCCATGTCGACGACACCCAGGACTTCCTTCGCGGGGGTGCCGCCCTGCTGGCGGACGATGGGCTGCTGATCACGGAAGTCCCCGGCCTGCCCGAGTTCATGGACCGGCTCGAGTACGACACCGTTTATCACGAGCACCTCTGCTACTTCTCGGTGACGGCGCTGATGCGCCTCTGCGAGGAGGTCGGCCTCCGGATCGTGCGGATCGACCACATGCCGGTCCATGGCGGAAGCCTCCGGATGTACGCCGGCCTCGCGAGCCGCCACGCCGATCACGCGCCGGCAGTGCGGGCCGAGGCGGAGCAGGAGCGGGCCCATGGCCTCACGACGCTGCCGCGCTTCATCCAGTTCGCGCGGGACGTGCAGGAGAACCGGCGGCAGGTCGTGACCCTGCTGGAAGAGCTCAAGCAGGAAGGGAAGACCGTCGCCGGCTACGGCGCCCCGGCGAAGGGCAACACCCTGCTCAACTACTGCGGCATCGACACCCGCCTGCTCCCGTACACGGTGGACAAGTCGCCGCTCAAGGTCGGCAAGTACACGCCGGGGATGCACATCCCGGTACTCCCGGTGGAGACGCTGCTCGAGCGCCAGCCTGACTACGTGCTGATCCTCGCCTGGAATTTCGCCGGCGAGATCATGTCGCAGCAGCAGGAGTACCAGCGCCGGGGCGGCCGGTTCATCGTTCCCATCCCGACCCCGACGGTCTACTGACGATGGAAGTCATCATCCTCGCGGGTGGACGCGGCACCCGGATCGCCGAGGAATCGGCGAGCCGGCCCAAGCCCATGGTGGAGATCGGCGGGCGGCCGCTGCTGTGGCACATCCTGAACATCTACGCCAGCCACGGGCACACCGATTTCCTGGTGGCCTGCGGGTACAAGAGCGAGATCATCAAGGAGTACTTCCACAACTTCATCGTCCACAACAGCGATTACGTCATCGACTTCCGGACCGGCAAGCTCGAGTACGTCAATCCGCACGGGCTGGAGTGGCGCGTAGCCGTCGTGGATACCGGACTCGACACGATGACGGGGGGTCGGATCCGGCGGCTCGCGCCGCTGGTGCGCGGGCAGACCTTCATGGCGACCTACGGCGACGGCGTCGGCAACGTGGACATCACCGCACTGGTGGCCTTCCACCGGTCGCATGGCAAGCTCGCGACGGTGACCGCGGTGCGCCCCCCATCCCGATTCGGCGGCCTGGTGCTCGACGGGGGCGCGGTGCGCGAATTCTCGGAGAAGCCGCAGACCGGCGAAGGCTGGATCAACGGCGGGTTCTTCGTGTTCGACCGCGGCGTGTTCGACTACCTGACGGACGATACGACCATCCTCGAGCGCGAGCCGCTCGAGCGCCTGGCGGCGGATGGCCAGCTCATGGCCTTCCAGCACACCGGGTTCTGGCAGCCGATGGACACCCTTCGCGAGAAGCAGCTCCTCGAGTCGCTCTGGAGCAGCGGGAACGCCCCCTGGAAGACCTGGCCATGACTTTCTGGAAGAATCGCAACGTCTTCGTCACCGGCGCCTCCGGGCTCCTCGGCTCGTGGATGAGTGAAGAGCTGGTGCGGCGCGGCGCCAACGTGACGGTCCTCCTGCGGGACTGGGTCCCGGCGAGCCGGCTCAACCAGACGGGACTGCTCGATCGGGTGAACGCCGTCCGTGGCGAACTCGAGGACGCGCCGCTCCTGCTCCGAGCCCTCAACGAGCACGAGATCGAAACGGTCCTCCACCTCGGCGCCCAGACGATCGTCGGCACCGCCTCCCGCTCGGCCGTCTCCACGTTCGAGGCCAACATCGTCGGGACATGGAATCTGCTGGAGGCCTGCCGCGCACTCCCGCGCCAGGTACGTCGCGTGATCGTCGCGTCCAGTGACAAGGCCTATGGCGAGCATCCGGTGCTGCCCTACACGGAAGATGCGCCACTGCAGGGCCGCTTCCCGTACGACGTCTCGAAGTCCTGCGCGGACCTGATCACCTTCTCGTACTTCCACACCTATCGTCTACCGGTCGCGGTCACCCGGTGCGGCAATCTGTTCGGCGGCGGGGACCTCAACTTCAACCGGCTGCTCCCGGGCACGATCCGCTCGGTTCTGCAAAATGAGCATCCACTGGTCCGCAGCGATGGCAGCTTCGTTCGCGACTATTTCTATGTTCGCGATGCCGTGAACGCCTATCTGCTGCTCGCCGAGCGGATGGATGATCCGGCGTTCCACGGTCAGGCGTTCAACTTCGGCACCGAGACGCCGCTCTCGGTCCTCGAGGTCGTGAGGGCGGTGCTCGAACGGATGAAGCGACCGGACCTGACTCCGATCATCCTGAACGAGGCGAGTCACGAAATCACCCGGCAGTACCTCGATTGCGCCAAGGCCCGCCGGATGATGAACTGGCACCCGTCGTTCAGCTTCGAGCAGGGTCTCGATGAGGCCATCGCCTGGTACCGGGACTGGCTGGCTCGCAAAGAGCGCTGAGCCGCCGCTCCGCGAAGCGTGCGGCAGGTCCGACGCGCCCCGCCCCACCGGCGGGGCGTGCGCGTTTCCGGCTGCTCGGGGCCGGGGCGATACCCGACCAACCTCCGGCCTCCGGCCAGTTTCCGTGCAATCGGCATGGTGGGGTGTGGAGTGCAAACCACTGGGCGTAGTATCCGCGCAACAGCCCAGTGGCCCGGTGCGACAGCTGGGGTGCTTTCAGGAGCGGGAGAACCGCATCTGGGCGATTCCTAGCCGCCGTTGACCCCATTTCCGGGCCCCCGACAACGCCGGGGTCGGGGGGAGCAGCGGGGAACCCCCCGGCCCCCCGAACATGGCCGGCAGGGGATGGCATGGAACGAGGATTGCCAACACTCCGGAACTCCAGATTGGCCATGATCATAGACTCTCGCTAAGACCGGTGCTCCTGAGCCTCCCGATCCTGCTTCTCGCGCTGCTCGCGGCCGCGATCCCTCCCCAGGCGTTGGCGGCCGCCCTGACCGGGGCAGCAGCGCCACAGGTCGTGACGGGGCTCTGGATCCTGAAGGGGGCGCTGCTCCTCCTGGCGGGGTTCCTGGCGCTGGCCCGGCGTGTCGACCTGAAGGGTTCGGGCGCGCTGCTGGCGCCCCGGGAGGAGGAGCCTGCCGGCGCCTGGGTCAGCTGGACCGTGGTGGCGTTGCTGGTCGTCGGGGCGGCCCTCAGGCTTCACCGGCTGGGCGAAGGGCTCTGGTTCGATGAGATCCAGACACTGGTCGACTACGTGCGGCTGCCGCTGGGCCGGATCGTGACGACCTTCGACAGCCAGAACCAGCACCTGCTCTACTCGATCAGCGCACGGCTCGCCGTGGCGGTGCTCGGGGAGAGCGCCTCGGCGCTGCGGCTGCCGGCGGTGATCTTCGGGGTGGCGAGCCTCTGGGCGGCGTATCGCTTCGGGCGGGAAGTCGCCGGAGTGCGGACGGGAATGCTGACGGCGGGACTGCTGACGCTGTCGTACCATCATGTCTGGTTCTCCCAGAACGCGCGGGGATACACCGGACTGCTGTTGTGGACCCTGCTCGGTTCGCTGGCCTTCCTCCGGCTCCTGCGCGATCGGGAGGCGGGCTGGGGATGGATCCTCGTCTACGGCCTGGCCATGGCGCTGGGAGCGTACACGCACGTCACGTCGGCCTTCACATCGGCCGCACACGCGGTGCTGCTGCTGGCGCTGGCCTGGGGTGCAAGGCAGCAGTCGCCGAAGGGCTGGATCCGGCCGGCATTGGGCCTCGGCACGTCCGCGTTGATCGGACTGGTGCTCTATGCCCCGGTGCTGCCGCAGTTCCTCCGCACGCTGCTCACACCCGGACCGCACGCGGCCGCGACGGCGTGGCAGAATCCGCTCTGGCTCGCGGCCGAGACCCTGCGCGGACTCGCGGCCGGCCTGCCAGGCGGGTGGGCGGGACTCGTAGCGGGCGTCGTGGTCATCGGTGCCGGTCTGTGGAGCATCTGGCGTGAGGACCGGGGTGTGGTGGTGCTGCTGGTGCTGCCCGGGGTCTTCACCGGGGCGGCCATGGCGGCGATCAGCCACAATCTCTGGCCGCGGTTCTTCTTTTTCAGCGCCGGTTTCGCGGCGCTGATCGCCGTGCAGGGCGGCTTCGCGCTCGCGCGGCTGGTGCTCCGGGAACGGGGCGTCTGGGCCGCCACCGCCGCGACCCTGCTCGTGACGCTCGGCAGCGGTCTCACGGTGCCGCGCGCCTGGGGACCCAAGCAGGATTACGAACAGGCCGCGGCGTTCGTGGCCGGGCACCGGGCACCCGGAGATGCCGTGGTCACGGTGGATCTCACGATCTTTCCGTACGAGCGGTACGCGCAGTGTCCCTGCACCGCGGTGCAGGGCCTCGCGGCCCTGAAAGCCGTCGAAGAGTCGCACCCGCGCACCTGGGTGCTCACCACGTTCCCGATCCGCCTGGCGTCGGTCGAGCCGGAGATCTGGGAGCGCTTGCAGACGCAGTATGACACCGCGGCCGTCTACCCGGGCACCGTCGGTGGCGGGGCCATCGTGGTGATGGTCCGTCGAGTTTCTCCTCCAGCGACCTGAGGCCGTACGCGTGATCGAAGACATTCTCGAAGGCGATCCGACCAGCCTGACACAGGCGGTCTCCATCGTCATTCCCGCGTTCAACGAGGGCGCGCACGTCGCCGACCAGATCCGCTGCGTCGAGACCGTGATGCAGGGGACCGGCTGGACCTACGAGATCATCGTGGTGGACGACGGCTCGAGCGATGACACCGCGGCCAAGGCGGACAGCGCCGGGGTCCGGGTGCTCAAGCGGGCGCAGAATCGCGGCTACGGCGCGGCCCTCAAGCTGGGGATCAGCCGGTCGAAGTACGACTTCATCCTGATCACCGATGCCGACGGCACGTATCCGGTGGAGTCGATTCCCGGCCTGCTCGAGCGCGCCTTCCGGAACGCGATGGTCGTGGGAGCACGGATCGGGAAGACGGTGCAGATCCCGTGGGTCCGGCGGCCGGCGAAGGAGTTCATCCGCGCGCTGGCGAGCTATCTCAGCGGCCGCCACATCCCCGACATCAATTCGGGGATGCGGGTGATGCGCAAGGACCTGGTGCAGCGCTACGAGCACCTGCTGCCCGATGGCTTCTCCTTCACCTCGACCATCACGCTCGCGGCGATCTGCAACGGGCACCTCGTCGAGTACATCCCGATCGACTACCACTCCCGCCTCGGCGAATCGAAGATCCGGGCGCGGCACGCCTACGATTTCACCCTGCTGATTCTCCGGACCATCGTCTACTTCAATCCGCTCCGGGTCTTCATCCCTCTGGGCGTCCTGCTCACGCTCACCGGCATCGCCAAGCTGTCGATCGACCTGGTGCGGGTGCACAAGTTCTCGGGCAGCGTTGTGATCGCCTTCCTCGCGGCGATCATCATCTGGTGCGTCGGCCTGCTGGCCGACCAGAACGCCCGCATGGCGATGCGCCGATGAAAGTCTGGACCAAGGTCGCCGTCAGCGCTGCCCTCTTCGCGCTGCTCGCCTGGATCCTGCCCTGGCACCAGGTGCGGGAGGCCGTCGGCAAGCTCTCGCCGACGGTGTGGGCTGGCGTACTCACCGGCTTCGTGGTCGGGCACGCGCTCGGCGTGGTGAAGTGGCGCATGTTCGTGAACGCCGGTCACGCGGCGCTCGGCGCGGCCGACGCGGCGCTCTGCTACAGCGCCGGACTGTTCGCCAACCTCTGCCTGCCGAGCATCGTCGGAGGCGACGTGCTCCGGATGGCACTCGCCGGCAAGTTCACCAAGCGCCCCGAGGCGGCCTTCCTCGGCGGCGTCCTCGACCGCCTCACCGACATGATCGCGATGGCCATCCTCATCGCGATCGGCGGCCTCACCGCCCGGAACGCGCTGCCTGGCTGGAGCGGCGAAGTCCTCACGGTGGGCATCGTCGTGAGCGCCGGCGCCCTCGGCTTCTCGCTGCCCTTCCTGCTCCGCCGTCCGCTCAAGTGGTGGCCCCGGAAGATCCGCCGTCCGGTCAGCCGCACCCTGGTCGGGCTCCGCCGCCTGGTGCGCGAACCGAAGACCGGGGCCCTGGGCCTCGGGCTGTCGCTCACGATCCAGGGCAGCTTCGTCCTGCTCAACGCCTGGCTGGGCCGGGCCGTGGGCATCGATGTGCCGCTCCCGGTCTGGTTCCTCGTCTGGCCGCTCGCCAAGGTGGCCGGCCTGATGCCGATCAGCCTCGGCGGCCTCGCCGTACGGGAGACCACCCTCGCCGCGCTGCTCGCCCCCTTCGGCGTCCCCTTCGCCGTCGGCGTCGTCTGTTCGCTCCTGTGGCAAACCGTGCTGATCGCCGGTGGACTCATCGGCGGGGGCATCTGGCTGGTGCTCGGCCGGCTCCGCGCCGCACCGCCCATCAATACCGCTCTGCACGAGGCCGCCAAGCACCATGTCTGAACCCCACGTCGTCATCCTCGGCGCCGGACCCGCCGGTGTCGGTGCGGCCTATCAGCTCCGCCGACACAAGCGCGCGCGGGTCACCGTCCTCGAGCAGCAGCAGGTCGTCGGCGGCAACGCCGGCAGCTTCTCGCTCGAAGGCATCCGGGTGGACTACGGCAGCCACCGCCTGCACCCGGCGTGCGAGCCCGAGATCATGCGCGACATCCGCGGCTTCCTCGGGGACGATCTCCTCGACCGGCCGCGCCACGGACGCATCGGGCTGCGCGGGCGCTGGATCCACTTTCCGCTCAAGCCGGTAGACCTCCTCGTCCGACTCGATCCCGGGTTCGCGCTCGGCACCCTGAGCGACATGGCGGCCAAGCCGTTCCGGAAGCAGAACGAGGGCGACACCTTCGCCAGCGTGCTGTGGGCCAACCTCGGTCCGACGATCTGCCGGGACTTCTACTTCCCGTACGCCCGGAAGATCTGGGGACGGGCTCCCGAGGAACTCTCAGGCATCCAGGCCCGGCGGCGGGTGTCGGCCGGTTCGTTCGGCAAGCTGATCCGCAAGGTGCTGAGCGCCGTACCGGGCCTCAAGCCGCCCGGCTCTGGTCGCTTCTTCTATCCGCGCAAGGGATTCGGCCAGATCAGTGAGGCCTATGCCGAGGCGGCCGTCGCCGCGGGTGCCGACCTGCGCCTCGGCGCGAAGGTGACCCGCCTCGCACCGCGGATCGGGGCACCCGGCTGGGTGGTCGGGACCGAGGGCGCCAATGGGGCGGCGACGCTCGAAGCCGACTATCTCTGGTCGACGATTCCGATCACGACGCTGGCTCGCGCCATGCCGGACACACCGGCGCCGGTCCTGCAGGCGGCCAGCCGGATCGACTATCGCGCGATGCTGCTGGTCTACCTGGTGCTCGACGTCGACCAGTTCACGGAATACGACGCGCACTACTTCCCCGGTGCGAACATCACGATCACCCGGCTCTCGGAGCCCAAGAACTACTGCGTCGCATCGGAGCCGCGGGGGAAGACCGTGCTGTGCGCCGAACTGCCCTGCGATGCCGACGACGCCACCTGGAAGCTTGACGATGCGGCCCTCGGCCGCCTCGTGGCGGAGGATCTCGCGCGGGCCGGCGTGCCCCTGCCCCGCCCACCGATTGGCGTGATGGTGCGGCGGCTCCGTCAGGCGTATCCGATCTATCTCAATGGCTACGAAGCGCCGCTGGGGACGCTCGACGCGTGGGCGAGCGCGCTCCCCCGGGTCCTCAGCTACGGACGCCAGGGTCTCTTCGCGCACGACAACACCCACCACGCCCTGTTCATGGCCTACGCCGCCGCCGAGTGTCTCGGTCCCGAGGGCTTCGATGCGAAGCGCTGGGCCGAGTATCGCGAGGTGTTCAAGACCCATGTGGTGGAGGACTGACATGTCGACATCCGCCGTTCGCCTCCGGCTCTTCCTCACCTGCTGGGTCGTGTTCGTGCTGCACTTCGCGACCGACTTCGTGCGGGAGCACTACCTCGTCATCAGCATGGTCGAGGATCACAGCTACGCGCTGGACAAGTACTACGGCCTCCACGTCGACATCTTCAAGAACCCGCCGGAGGCCAAGGTCCAGGGCGCGCATCATGGCGCCAACCCCGGCATCTCGATGGTGGCCGCCGTTCCGTACGCGATCTTCCGCCCCGCGGTGGACTTCATCGTCAACCGGGAACTGGCGGCCCGCGTCGCGCGCGGGGACACCGCCGCTCCCGTCTACCAGGACAGCCGCCCCCGACGGGTGGAGTTCTACCAGAAGATCCGGCGGATGGGCCTCGACGTGCGCTTCGCCCTCGTCGGCGCGATCACCATGGTCTTCTGCATGGCCCCGCTGAGCGCCGCGAGCACCGTCATCATGTTCAACCTGCTCGAAGCGATGGGGCTCGTCCGGCGGGTCGCGCTCGGGTTCTCCCTGCTCTACGCGTTCGGGACGCCGGTCTTCTTCCGCACCGGATTTCTGAACCAGAATCTCGGCCTCGGCATCTTTGCCTTTCTCGGGTTCGCGCTGATCTGGGACCCCGGCAGGCAATTCGGCTGGACGGTTCCGCGGCGCTTCTTCGTCGCCGGCCTGCTGGGTGGTCTCGCGTTCCTCTGTGACTACAGCGGCGCCATCCTCATGGGCCTGCTCGGGTTCTATGCGTGGTGGCGGGCCAGCGATGAGGCCGGCGTCGCCGGCGGATTCCGGCTCTCGCTGTGGTATCTGCTCGGCTGCCTCCCCGGGATCCTGCTCCTGTGGCAGTACCAGTACGAGAGCTTCGGGAACGCCTTCCTGCCACCACAGAACTGGATGGCGCCGGTGGAGTGGATCGACGTGGGCTATAAGGGAGTGGGCGGCATCCGCCCCAATCTCCTCCGCCTGCTGCTGGTCGACCCGCGATACGGATTGCTGATCACCACGCCGATCGCGATCCTCGCCTTCGCGGCCCCGTGGCTGGGCCGGCGCAACCCGCATCCCCTCCCCTTCCGCGAGGCGCTGGTCTGCGTCGGCCTCACGGCGGCCATGGTGCTCTTCTTCGGCACGGTGCAGTACACCCAGCTCCAGTGGGTGACGGGCATCCGCTATCTGGCGGCGATTCTGCCGTTCGTCTTCCTCGCCGCCGTGCCCGCGCTGCTCCGGTTGCCGCGGGTGCTGACCTACGCGGTCGCCCTGCTGTCGGTCGTCGTCAGCTGGAGCCTCGCCATGGTACGGTCGCAGGGCTCGGTGCTGGACAACCTCCAGCATGTCTTCGTCGAGGGTTTCCAGCTGCCGTGGCTCACGGTACTCTCGAAGCTGGCCACCCAGTACGCTCCGTGGCTGACGCACGGCGTCTCCGCCCTGCCGCTGATGGCACTCACCGGGGTCGTGGTGTACCTGATCTGGCGGGTGGACACCCCGTGGCGGAGGATGGAAAGCTGAGTCGGGATTGGCACCAAGATTGCCCATCTAAGGGTGTACCTCTGGTGCTAATTCGTTGACATAATTGAGGTTACGGGATCGCCTCGGGCCGCCCCGCAGGCGAAAGTGTGGCGCGGAGCCTGAGCGATGTGGGCTGGATGCCGCAGTCGGCTCGGGTCGGGACCGCGACCGCATTCCGGTGGACCCTTGAGAGGAAGCCAATGGCCAAGAATTCGGACGTCGCGGAAGCCAAGCCGAGGGGCCCAGTGACGGTGGATGTGGTCATCCCCGTCCTGAACGAAGCGCACGTGCTGGAGAAGAGCGTGACGACGGTTCGCGACTTCCTGGCCCGCCAGCAGGGATGGTCGACCCGGGTCGTGATCGTCGACAACGGGTCGACGGACGGCACCGACGTCGTCGCGAAGCGGCTCGCCGCCGCCCATGCGGATGTGCGCTTCCTGCAGCTGCCCCAGCGCGGGCGGGGGCGTGCGCTCCGGCATGCCTGGACCCAGAGTGACGCCGAGGTGGTCTCCTATACCGATGTGGACCTGTCCACCGAGCTGGCCGCGCTGCCGGTGCTGGTGAAGGCGGTCGTCGAGGAGGGCTACGATCTCGGGACCGGATCCCGTCTCCTGCCGCAGTCGAAGACGGTGCGTTCCGCCAAGCGCGAGTTCATCTCCCGCTGCTACAACCTGATGGTGAAGGCCGTGCTCTGGACCTCCTTCAGTGATGCCCAGTGCGGCTTCAAGGTGGTGAGCCGCCGGGTCGTGCAGGAGATCGTGCCGGAGATCGAGGATCAGGCCTGGTTCTTCGACACCGAGCTCCTCGTGCTCGCCGAGAAGCGCGGCTATCGCATCAAGGACTTGCCGGTGGAGTGGATCGAGGATGACGACAGCCGCGTGAAGATCGTCAAGACGGCCTGGGAGGACATCAAGGGCGTCGCGCGATTGCGCTGGGAACTCTGGCGGGAGATGCTGAGCCCGACGCCCCGCGCGGCGGTGTCGGTGTCGAAGCGGGCCGCGCAGTGACGCCCCCGCGCCGGCAGGGCTGAGCCCGGATGGGCCCGCTCTTCATCACCGGCGCGACCGGCTTCGTGGGCCGGCGTCTGCTCGAACGCCTCCCCTCCGCAACTCATTCCGACATTCGCTGCCTCACCCGGCATCCGGACCGGCTCCCCGCCTCCCGGGCGGGTGCGGCACGTCTGGAGGCCGTCGCCGGCGACCTCGCGAGCCCGGGGAGCTGGAGCGATCGCCTCGCGGGCATCGAAACGGTGCTCCACCTGGGCGCCCTGACCGGGAAGGCACGACCCGAGTCCTTCGAGGCGATCAATCACGCCGGCACCCGGCTGCTCGTCGAACGTGCCCGCGCCGCGGGGGTGAAGCGGTTCATCTTCGTCAGCAGCATCGCCGCGGGTTTCGCGGACCAGCGTCACTATCCCTATGCGCATTCAAAGGCGCACGCCGAGCAGGCGGTGCTCGCCTCCGGAATCGACGCGCTGGTCGTGAGACCGACCATGGTGCTGGGACCGGGAAGCGCCGTCCTGACCGGTCTCCGCAAGCTCGCGGCAGCACCCGCCGCCATCGTGTTCGGCGGCGGCCGTCTCCCGGTCCAGCCGATTCATGTTGACGATCTCGCCGACCTGCTCATCGCCGCGCTCGCGCTCACACCGCTCGGCGGCCGGACCATCGATGCCGGCGGACCCGAGGTCCTCGAGCTCAACGAGCTGATCCGCCGCATCCGGCTGGCGGCCACCGGCAAGACGGGACCGATGGTCCATCTGCCGCTCGCCCCGATGCGCGCCCTGCTCGCCGCTGTCGAGCCGGTCGCATTCGGCCTGCTTCCCTTCACCGCCGGCCAGCTCGCCTCGTTCGCCAACGACGGGACGGCACGGCGCGATCCGCTGGTGGACACACTGCACCGCCCGGCGCTCGGCGTGACGGCGATGCTCACCCCGTCCGATGCCTGACACCGGCTCCGGGCACGAGCCCCTCGGCCTCGAGTGCCGGGTCTTCACCGGGTACCTTGCCGGGCGCATGCCTGACGAGTACATCCGGCTCCGCTACGAGCGCGGTCATGCCAGGATTCCGTACCGGCTCGCCGGTGGTCTGACCTCCGCGGATCGCGCGATCCTCCGTGTGGCGCGACTCGGCACGGTCCCCGCGCGGATGGCGGACATCTACTGTCGCTTCTTCCGACCGACGGGCGCGCTCCGGCAGAAGCTGGTCCTCCTCTTCGCCGTCCTCGAGAACAGCCCCGAGACCCATTCCTGGTTCAACACCGCCGCCGAAGGCGGGCCCGTGACCCTGATCGGGGGATTGGTGATCAGCGGCATCGCGTCGGCGCTCCTGCTGGCCGTCGGCATCGTCTGCCTCGGCCCGTTGCACCTGCTGGCGGGCGCATCCGGAGCGGGGAGGGCCCCGGCGTGACCCGCATCCTCGTCGTGGGCTCCGGCCCCTCCGGCGTCCACTTCGCGCAGCAGGCGCTCGGTCGCGGGCACGAGGTCACGCTGCTCGATGTCGGCTACCCCAAGCCCGACCCTGTCGCGCCAGACGCGACCTTCGACGGCCTCAAGACCGCAATCCCGGATCCGGCAGGCTACTTCCTCGGCGCCGAGGCGGAGGGAGTGGTCTACCCCTCCACCCACGCCTCCTACTACGGCCATCCGCCAAGCAAGCAGTATGTCTTCCGGATGCCGGACGGATTCAAGGTGCGCTCGTCCTCGATGGAGGCGCTCTTCTCCTTTGCCCGCGGCGGACTGGCGGAGGCGTGGACCGGCGGCTCGTACGAGTTCAGCGACACCGACCTCGCGGACTTCCCGTTCCGGCACGCTGACCTCCGGCCCTACTATGCGGAAGTCGCCCGGCGCATCGGCATCGGCGCGGCGAAGGACGACCTCGCCCGGTTCATTCCATTCGACGCGGGCTACCTCGACCCGCTGCCGCTCGATGCCCACTCCCTGCGGCTGGTCAACCGCTATGCGGCCCGGCGCGAACGGCTCAATCGCGACCTCGGCTTCTACATGGGTCGCTCGCGGGTCGCCGTGCTCAGTCGCGATTTCGCCGGGCGCAAGGGCTGCGGGCAGCTGGGCCGCTGCCTCTGGGGCTGCCCCACCGGCTCGATCTACACCCCGTCGGCGACGCTCAAGGAGTGCCAGACACTGCCTGGCTTCCGCTACGTGCCGGGCATGCTGGTGAGTCACTTCGAGTACGACAGCGGCGGCGCGATCACGAGGATGGTCGCGGAGCAGGTCCCGGGCGGCGGACGGATGGCATTCGAGGCGGAGTGCTACGTGCTCGCGGCGGGCGCGCTGCCGACCTCGAAGATCGTGCTCGATTCGGTCTATCGGGCCACCGGACGGGTCGAGCGCCTCGGCGGCCTCATGGACAATCGCCAGGTGCACGTGCCCTTTCTCACTCCCGCGATGCTCGGGAAGCCGGTGAACACGGCGAGCTACCAGTTCCATCATCTCGCCTTCGGACTGGAGCGGGCGGACTCGAAAGAGTACGTGCACGCCCAGATCACCACGCTCAAGTCGGCGTCGGTGCACCCGATCGTGCAGAGCCTTCCGCTCGACCTCCGGAGCGCCACCGCCATCTTCCGCGCCCTCCGCGGCGGCCTGGGCATCGCCAACATCAATCTGCACGACACCCGACGTCCGGAGAGCTGCGTCACGATCCAGCCGATCCCCGGTGGCGATCGTACCGAGCTCGTGCTCGACTACGTGGACGACCCCAGCGAACCGGCCCGAATGACCGAGGCGCTGGGTCAGGTGAAGCGCGCGCTGGGCGAGCTCGGCTGCATCGTTCCGCCAGGCATGACGCGGGTCCTCCCGAAGGGAGCCAGCGTGCACTACTCCGGTACGCTGCCGATGACGGCGTCACCGGGCCGCTTCACCTGCGACGCGGACGGCCGCAGTCGGGACTTCCCGAACCTCTGCATCGCGGACGGCGCCGGGTTCCCCTTCCTGCCGGCGAAGAACCTCACGTTCACGCTCATGGCGAATGCGGCACGGATCGCCGACCGGCTCGGCTGACGCGACAACGTGACCCAGGTCACGGCCCGCCCGAAGGGTGCGCCCAATCGGATGGCAGACGTCCAGAAGGATGACTGACATTCCCCGGCCGCAACCGTAGATTCGAGGGCATGATGCGACCCACGATCCCTCTCGCCGGTCTGCTGCTCGCCGCCTGCGGCTCGAGCACCCCGAACACCCCGCCCGTCACCCTCACGGGTCCGATGACCGTGACGATCGCGCCGGCGCAGGCCACCGTCGCCGCGGGCCGGACGCTCAAGCTCTCCGCGGTGGTGCGCGACTCCAACGGCAGCGTCCTGAGCCAGGCGCCGGTCACCTGGTCGGTCCTCAATAGCACCCTTGCCACCGTCTCCACGAGCGGCCTGGTCACGGCCACCACCGCCGGCGTCACCTCGGTCGTGGCGAGCAGCCCGCCCGCGGCCGACACCGCGGCCCTCACGGTCGACACCGCCATCACCAATGGCACCCTGCACGTCAGCTTCGCCACCTTCTTCGGCGGAACCGGTGATGACATGGCACGCGACGTGGCGGTCGACGCGCAGGGCAACATCTACGTGGCGGGGAGTACCCAGTCACCGAACTTCCCAACGACGCCTGGCGCCTACGACCGGACCTACAACAGCAGCGGCTCGTATCTCTCCGACGCCTTCGTGGCCAAGTTCGGTCCGTCAGGCAACCTCATCTGGAGCACGCTCGTCGGCGGACCGAACTACGAACGGGCGTACGCCATCGAGCTCGATCCGCTGGGGTACGTCTACATCGCGGGCCGGGCGGGGTCGGGATTTCCGGTGACCCAGGGGGCATTCCAGACCACCTTCGCCGGCGGCGTGGACGATCCGGGCTACGGGCCACAGGACGGATTCATCTGCAAGCTGATGCCGGACGGCAGCGCCGTGGTCTGGTGCAGCTACTTCGGGGTGAACGACGGCCGCATCATCCGGGACATCGCCGTCGACGGCAATGGGGACGTCTATGTCTCCTCCGCCACGAACAACGGGGGCTTCCCGGCGGCCTGGTTCACCAACGGCTTCCAGAAGACCAAGACCGCCGGCACCCTGACCGACCTGATCGTCGCGAAGGTGAAGACCGACGGCAGCAAGGTGCTCTGGGCGACGTACATCGGCGGCTCCGGCGACGAGGGCAATTCCCCCTCGATCCGGGTGGATGCCCAGGGCTTCGCCACGGTCGTCTCGGGGACAACCTCGACCGACATGCCGACGGTCAATGCGGCACAGAGCACCAACGGTGGCGGGCGTGACTTCTATATCGCACGGCTGGCGACCGACGGCTCCTCGCTGGTCTACGCGACCTATCTGGGTGGCAACGCCGAGGAATCGACGGAGACGCACGGCCTCGCGCTGGATGCGCAGGGGAACGCGGTCGTGGCGGGACAGACGCTCTCGGCCAACTTTCCCAGCACCGCGGGCGTGGTGCAGCCCAACTTCGGCGGCGGCCTGCAGGACTTCTTCGTGGCGAAGTACTCCAAGACCGGCAGCAAGGTGGCCGCGACCTATCTGGGCGGGAACGGCACCGACGGCCCGCAGGGTGTGGCGGTCGACGGTCAGGGCAACGTCTTCGTGAGCGGTCTCGCGACCGGCACCTTCCCGACCACCGCGCCGCAGCTTGGCCCGGGCGGTGGCGCCGACCTGACCGCCACCGAGCTCTCACCCACACTGACCTCGATCCTCTATTCGATTCGGATCGGAGGCAGCGGCGACGAGGCCTCACGCGGGGCCGCGCTCGACAGCAACGGCGGCTTCTACTTCGTGGGTCACACGGTGTCGCCGGACATGTACCACCTCAATGCCGTACAGCCTGGGATCGGCGGGGCGATGGACGCCCTCGTGATCAGCATCATTCCCTGACCCGGCAGCCCTCCCTCCCCCGGCGCCACTCCGGCCGGGGAAGTGGAGGGCCCGGGATAACGATAGAGCTGCCTGCAACCGGCCGGAGTGCCGCGGCAGCTCGGTACCTGCAGAATCGAACCCATGACCCGCCTCAGCATTGCCCTGCCCGGCCTGATCGTCCTCGCCGCCTGTGGCTCCGACAACAGGAACAGCCCCACGCCGACACCCGCCTCGGTCACGATTTCGCCGGCCACGCCCACGGTCCGCGCCGGCCGCACGGTGCAGCTGACCGGCGTGGCGCGTGACTCCGGCGGCGCGGTCATCGGACAGGCGGTGATCGCCTGGGCGGTACTCGATCCGACCCGGGCGACCATCTCCGCAGGCGGGCTGGTGAGCGGACTCGCGGCGGGGACGACCTCGGTCACCGCGACCAGCGGGCCCGCTGCGGACACCGTGCCCCTCACGGTGACTCCCGCCCCGCCGCTGGGGCCGCCCGCGACCGTCACGGTCCTCCCGAACCCCGCGACCGTGTACACCGGAGACTCGCTGCAGCTCACCGCGACGGTGAAGGATTCCGCGGGCAGCCTCCTCACCGGCGTCTCCCTCGGATGGCAGTCCGCCAGCCCGTCGCTCGCGACCGTGTCAGGCAGCGGCCTGCTGCATGGCGTGGCCCAGGGCAGCACCACCGTCACGGTGACGGCCGGCACGGTCAGCGGTCAGGCCACGGTGAACGTGGCGCCGCACCCGACCGGCAGCCTGCACACCGTCATCTCGACCTACCTCGGCGGGTCGGACGAGGACATGCTGCGCGACATCACGGTCGACTACCAGGGGAACATGCTCATGGTGGGCCAGGCCGCCTCGGCCGACTTCCCGACCACCTCCGGCGTGCTCAGCCCGGCGTTCAACTGCTGCGGCTACAACCCGCACGACGCCACCATCACCAAGGCCTCGCCGAGCGGCAGCATCATCTGGTCCACCTACCTGGGCGGGATCAACTACGAGCGCGCGTATGCGGTGGAGACCGACGCGCAGGGTTACGTCTACGCGCTGGGTCGCGGCGGTCAGGGCTTCCCGGTGACGCCCGGCACGTTCCAGCCCAACTTCGGCGGCGGCACTCCGGGCGGGCTGTACGGTCCGCAGGATTCCTGGATCTGCAAGATCAAGCCGGATGGCAGCGCCACCGTCTGGTGCTCCTACATGGGTGTCTCCGACCAGGGGATCCTGCGCGACATTGCGGTGGATGCGAACGGCGACGTCTACGTGGGCGGCGGCGTCACCAACACCGGGTACCCCGCCTCCTGGTTCGCCAACGCCTATCAGAAGACGATCCATGGGCAGCAGGACATCATCATCGCCAAGATCAAGGCCGATGGCAGCAAGGTCCTCTGGGCCACCTATCTGGGCGGCACCGGCAACGAAGTCGAATCGGTCTCGCTCCGCCTCGACCCGCAGGGCAACATCGTCCTGCTCACCAACACGAGTTCGACCGATGTACCGCTGGTCAATCCCGCCAAGAGCACGCTCACGGGACCGTCCGACATGTACCTCGCCAAGCTGAGCCCGGACGGTTCGCAGTTGCTGTACGCCACCTATCTCGGCGGATCCGGCGACGAGGCCTCCGAAACCCACGGCCTCTGGCTCGACGCGCAGGGCAATGCCTTCGCCGTCGCCCAGACTTCCTCGACCAACATCCAGACCTCGAGTAACGCCTACCAGAAGACCTACGGCGGCGGGGCATCGGACAATGTGGTCTGGAAGGTGTCGCCCACCGGAACGATTCTCGCCGCGACCTACGTCGGCGGCGGCGGTGCGGAGGGCCCCGAAGGTGCCGCGGTGGACGCGCAGGGACATTTCTACTTTGCGGCCAACACGACCTCGGGCAACTTCCCGCTCACCGTGCCGTCGAGTCCCGGCGGCCTCGACGACCTGGTCGGCGTGGAACTCTCCGCCGATCTCTCGCAGCTCCTCTTCAGCGCTCGCTATGGCGGCGCCGATCGCGAGATCGCCCGCTCGGCGTTCGTCGATGCCGCGGGCAACTTCTATCTGGTAGGGCACACCAGGTCGGCAGACTACCCGACGCTCAATGCCCTGCAGCCCACCTTCGGGGGCATCATGGACGGCATCATGGTGAAGATCGCGCCATGAGGCGGCTCGCGGGGATCGGTGCTGCCCTCCTTGCGGCATGCGGCACGGGCGGTGGCAACGCGGCGATGCGCCCCGCCACGGACAGCACCATCGTCTTCTCGACCCGGGTGGGGGGCCGCGAGCGGGAGATGGGCCGCGACATCGTTGCCGACTCCGCCGGCAACATCTACGCGGTCGGCAGCACGGCGTCGCCTGATTTCCCCGTCAACCCGGGTGCCTACGACACCACGCACCACAGCGGCCGCAAGGCAAGCGATGGCTGGGTGATGAAGCTCTCGCCGACCGGCGAGGTCCGCTGGTCGACCTACCTGGGCGGGAGCAACTACGATCGCATCTACGCGGCGGAGCTCGATCCGAACGGCGACGTGGTCTTCGCCGGCCGCGGCGGGGCCGGACTGCCCGTGCGCGCGAATGCGGCCCAGCCGACCTTCGGGGGTGGCTCCGGCTCCAGCTATGGCCCGCAGGACGGCTTCGTGTGCAAACTGTCAGGCGCGACCTCGGCGCTCCAATTCTGCACCTATTTCGGCACCGAGGACAGCGGGATCATCCGGGATGTCGCCGTCGACTCGGCGGGCGACATCTTCATCGCCGCCGGTGCGGAGTCGGGGAGCTTCCCGGCCACGTGGTTCACGCACGCCTTCCAGCCGCACCGGAATGGGGGCGCCGACATCGTCGTGGCGAAGCTGAGCGGCGACGGCTCCAGGGTCCTCTGGGCCACCTATCTCGGCGGCAGCGGCGACGAGACCGGCGCGCCCTCCATCCGGATCGGCCCGGGCGGCACCCCGTATCTCCTCCTCACGACGAAGTCCCCCGATCTCCCCACGCCGCACGGATTCGACACGAAGCTGGACGGCCCGATGGACCTCTACATCGCTCGACTCTCGGCCGATGGCTCCACCCTCCTCTTCGGCACCTATCTCGGCGGCTCGGGCACCGAGGACATCGAGACCCACGGCCTCGCGGTCGACCGTGAGGGGAACGCCTACGTCGCCGGCGGCACCGACTCCCCGGACTTTCCCACGACTGCGGGGGCGGTGCGGACGGCGGCCGATCGCCGGCCGGATGACGAGGGCGATGCCTTCATCGCGAAGATCTCCGCGGACGGCTCGAGGCTGCTGGCATCGACCTATATCGGGGGGAGCGGCACGGAGGGCGGCGAAGGCTTCGCGATCGACTCGGCCGGCAACGCCTACCTCACCGGCGGGACGAACTCACCCGACTTCCCGTCCGCCGGCGCGCCGGATGGCGGGAGCGACCGCGATCTCTTCGTGGTACGGCTGACTCCCGGCCTCGACCAGATGACCTATGGCCGTCGGTTTGGCGGGAAGGACAGCGATGCTGGCCGGGGGCTGGCGGTCGATCGGGAAGGCAACATCCTCATCGCCGGCACCTCGCAGTCGCCTGACTGGCCGGTGCGAAACGCCGTGCAGTGGCGCCGGCTGGGGGCCGATGACGCCATCATCCTCAAAATGCGTCCGGCACCTTAGGCCGTCCGCCTAGCGCGTACCCTTCCGGCGGCCGACGAGTACGCCCGCACCGAACAACCCACCGATCGCCACCAAGAGCACCACAAGCCGCTTCGGGCTGCCGACCTGTTCCCAGATCCGCTGGCCCAGCGACAGTTTGGGGCGCGTGGGGGGAACCGCATTGATATCGTGCCAGCGCGACGGCGAGAACTGTCCCGACGACAGTGCCGCCACCGTCCTGATGTCCATCGAGACGTCAGGTCCCCGGGTCGTGACCGCGAGGAAGTTGTCGAACTGGCTCGACAGGAGCCGGCTCGGCATCCGGTTCCGCTGCATCACGACGGGCACGCTGTCCTCGATCGAACTTTGCACGTACTGCACCCCATCGCGCGCGAGCGCCGAGAACTTCATCGGGCCGTAGTCGCCACTGAAGACCATCGAGACCTTTGCAGCCGAGAGCAGCGGGTGCACCTCGCGCCACCAGGAGGCGGTGTCAGCCTCCCACCAGAGCAGGTGGTGCATGACGACGAAGCTGTGACCCGCCGGATTCGGCTGGGCCAGCTGCTCGCGGAGAAAGGCGACCTGCTTCGGGTCGAGATCCTTCCCCCGGATGTAGAGCGCCTTCCCCGTGTCGCCCGCCGCGGGTACCCAGCCGCTGGCGATGAGCAGGAACCGGTTGCCGCGGATGTTCACGACCTGGGGCAGCGCACCGTAGCGCCGCTTCCAGATGTCGCGAGTGACGGCATCATTGATGTCATGATTCCCCGGCACGCGGTAGACCGGGACGCCAAGTGTCGCGAGGGCGGAGTCTACCTGGTTCCATTCAGCCTCGACCGCGGCCGAGTCGGTCTTCTTGCTGTTGTAGTCGCCCCAGATGATGTCGCCGGTCAGGAAGACCGCGTCCGGCCTGGCCCGTCGCACCTCGGCCAGCACCTCGGCGGCCTTGTGGTTGAGCCCGTGGCCGTCACCGCGCAGGTGCCCGAGCACGACGAAGGTCATGTCCGCGCTCTGGCCCGTGGCCGCGCCGGTCGGGGCGACGACCAGCGCGCCAAGCAGCGGCAGCATGAAGTGGAATCGCATCGGCGGCCCGGTTCAGGGAGTGGGTGATGGGGCGGCGTCCGTGGCCGCCTGGCCCGGGTAGAGCGCGAAGCCGCGGAACTCCAGACGGCCCGCCTTCAGCACGGAGAGCCCGGTGCTGCGCTTGATGTGGCTGAGTCCCGGACTGGGAATCGCCTCGACGCGGAGCGAGGTGTAGTGGCCCGGCGGCACCCGCATGATCACGTAGTGAAAGGTGTGGAGATTTTCCGAAAGCTGGAGCCCTCGCGCCACCGCCGCCGACTTGCCGCTCACCCTGTCACCGCCCTGCTCGTTGTCAGGCTGGTAGATATGCACCACCTGTCCGCGCTCGGAGCCAACCACGATGCGCACCGAATCGATGTCCCTCCCCTGTGCCTCGAACACCAGCGTCGCCGAATCGGGGCCAGCGATCTTCCAGTCGACGCGCCGGGTGGCCGCTCCGGTGCTGCGCTCGACCTCCATCGTGAGGACGTCGCGGCGCTTCTCGAGGCGGGTGGTGCCCCCGGAGGGCTCCCAGCCGTCGGAGACCGGCCCGAAGTCGTCGTCAAACAGATCCTGATCGATCGCGGGGACCGGGGGGATGAAGGACCATGCGGTGACCCGCCCTGGCGCCGGATTATCGACGCGCAGCCCGTACCGGGCGTAGAACCACCGGAGATCTCCGGCGCTGTCCACGGTGGTCGTGGAATCGAGCCCTACCAGACCGAGCCCCGTCATCCGGGAGAATGGATCGGTCAGGTGGGTCACCTTGTTCTTGGTGAACACGGTGTTGACGAAGGTGGGCCAGCCGCCGCCGCCGTACTGCCAGTTCTTGCGGCGCTCCCGGAAGCCGATCTTGTTCCCGACGAATTCGTTGTTGAGCACGATCGGCTCGGAGCGGTCCTTCACTTCGATGCCCCGCTCGCAATGATCGATGAGGTTGTTGAAGATGAACGGCTTCGACGCCTCACCGATGGAAATGCCCTTGTCCTCCGCTCCGCGCATCACGTTGCCGATGATCCTCGGCGTCGAGGTCATCAGGTCGAGGGCGTCGTTGCGGGAGGTGTCGAAGACGTTGTACAGCACTTCGCCCTTCGAGATGTCCAGGTCGAGCGCGTCCGAGTTGGAGCGCTGGAAGTGCGAGTTCTGGATCACGAAATCCGACTTCAGGATGTGGACGTTGTCATCGCTCCGGAGGTTGTCCCGGAAGATGTCGTGGTCGAACACCACACGCTGCGCGTGGTGGACGGTCACCTGCGCCGTGTATTCGATCCGGTCCACCAGCGCGCCGCCGCCCTGGGCAAACTCGGTGTAGGTCACCGTGCTTCCGCTCGCCCCGTCGCCCTGCAGCGCAAAGGTGCCCCAGGGCTCGCCCGGCACCAGCGGCAGCACCCGGATCGGGCGAGCGGCCGTGCCATTCGCCCGCACCAGGCCCCGCGAGATGATCGACACCTCGGGAGCAAGCAGCACCGTCGTGCCCGGCTCGATCACCAGCGTGTCGGTGGCGGGAATCTTGAGGGTCTCGTCGAGGCGAACCTGACCACTCAGCCGGTGGGTCCGGCCGGCAGGCGTCGGATAGCGCCAGGGATGCCACCCCGTCGGCGCGCGCAGCGGGGTCCCTGCCTCGAGCGCGAGCAGTTCCGGCACGCCACCTGTCGCTCGGTTGGTGAGCACCGGGCTCACCTTCACCCCCGCCGGCAGCCCGCTCAGGAACATCCGGTAGGCGATGTGACCCGGCTTCACGCCCGGCTCCGCCGTGCTCCAGCCGGCATACAGCGCGACCGGCGCCGCGAGCCTGAGGCGCACCCCGGAATCGCCGGCCTCGACCTTGAGCGGCACGGTCAGGTCGGACGAGTCCAGTACGCCATCGAGGTTCTTGTCGAGATGCAGGACCGGGGTCGAGGCTGGGCGCCGATCGAGCGCGAGGGCGGCGAGATCGGCGCCGACGAGGCCGCGGGTCTCGAAGTCGAGCACGGCGCCCGTCGGCGTCTCACCCGCATGAAAGGCCACGCGGGCATCCGCCGTCCAGCGGCGGAGCAGCGTGATGTTCTTCTTCACCGTCGCCACGACCTGGTCGGCCGAGCCCACGTCGGGGACCAGGCCGATCCGGCGCCGGTCGTATTCGAAGTATTCCTTGTACCGGTTCTCCGCCGTGCGGGTGAGGCTGTCCACCACGTGCAGTGTCGCATCATCCGCGACCCGGCGGGCGACCTCGCGCATGGTGCCATCCACCACGAAGGGGTCGCTCAGCATCGCGCGGAACCAGTCGTTCAGCGGATGCTGCGGGCGTGATAGATCGAGGAGCCGGATATCCCAGGGAATCGGATGCAGCAGCTCGGTCCACGAGTCCTCGTAGATGAGCTGGTTGTGGACGTTGTCCATGTGGTACGGATCGCCGACCACGAACAGGTAGGCGAACAGCCGCTGGAACTCCTCCGGATCCGCCTTCTGCATCAGCCGGAGATGGTCCTCGAAGGTCTCCCCGTGCAGATCCTTGAGCAGCAGCGCCAGCGCGCCTGAGCCTGGCCCGGTCCAGCGATCGCTCTTCGCGGTCCGGTCCCACAGCGGCAGATTCTCGAACACGTTGCGCGGGAGCCCCTTCAGGTACTCCGCCCGCTCCGCCCGGTCGCCGCGGAAGATGTTGCCCGGCATCTCGTCGAACGGCCGGAGGAATCCCTCGCTCGGCAGCTCTTCGAAGCGGAACATCCCGAAGAAGCGGTTGTTGAGGTAGACCGGCACGACTTCGGTACTCGGTGCGAGAATCCCGAACTCCTGCGCCATCCGGTTGGCCGTGTAGGCGGACAGCACATCCTTCACCGACAGGCCGAACTGGCGGTAGCGCTTGTAGAACTCGTCTTTCGGCGTCCGGATCGTCAGGCTGCGCTTGTCAGTGAGCCAGTGGACGCTGTTGTCACCCCGCTTGCGGACCGTCACATCGATCGTGGTCCCGCCATACCGGAGCTGCCCGTCGACCCACCTGCCCCACATGGCCAGGGGGTCCGCCTGGAGCGAGTCCCACGTCCGGCCGGGAACGGTGAGGCGGATGATGCCGGCATCCCGGGCATCCGGATCGAAGTCGTGCCGGAGGCTCAGCGTCCCCGGGAGTACCTTGAGCGCGTGCATCCGTTCGCTGAACGCTCCGGCGACGGTCTGGTCCTTCGAGTACCAGTCGTCGAACTGGCGGGCCCGGCTGTAGTCGAACATCGCCGCGCCGATGATGAGCAGCACCGCCGTCACGGGGACGAGGCTCAGCAGGAAGACGTCCCGGAAGCGAAGCCGCGACCAGACGCGCGCGAGGAGTCCCGGCTCATCGCGGGTCAGGCCGGCGGACGCGGTGCGCTCAGTTGCCGCGGTCATCGACGATGAACTCCTCGCCCTCGCGGGCCCAGGGCTGGCGCAGCAGGACGGAATCTGCCGCTCCCGCCGACGCGAACGGCACGGTCCGAGCGTCGGCGCTGTCCCGTCCCACCGTGTTGAGCTGATTGCGGTAGGCGGCCACCACGGCACTCCACAACTTCGTATCGACGGGCTTGAAGAGCCGGAGGCGCAGGCGCACCTGTTCGATTCCTGCAGCCTGGTCGGGAATGGCGACGCCCACGGTGGATTCGTAGCCCTGCGGAATCACGGCGCCGTTCGGACCCGGGGCAACGCCGTCCATGATCAGCGGCTGCACCGGCACGGCGACTTCCGCCCGCCGCCGGACCTCACCCACCGTGACCGCCGGGGTGAGCGTGACCGCATCGAGCGCCATGGCAAAGCCGCCCGGGCGCAGCGTCAGCTTCCCGCTCCATCCCTTCGGCGCGGAGAGCGGGACCGGGATGTCATGCGGATAGCCGTCGACCGGCACTGTGATGGTGAAGGTGCTGTCGCCGAGACGGATCTGGACGCGCTGAATCAGGAAGGCATCGAGGTACTTCCCGTACGCGTCGATCACCGGGAGCTGCTCGCCTTTCTCGGAGGAGTAGGCGATCACGCCGCGCACCGACGGCAGATGATACGGCGCGAGGGCCAGCACCTGCGCATAGGCGTCCCGCGCCTCGGGCGCGAGGGCCCAGCCGCTGAGGAGCTTCTCGGCCGCCTCGGCCTGCTCGAAGTGGTTGCGGTAATTGAGAGAATCGAACGCGACCAGGCGGGCGAAGGTCTTCATCGCCTTGCCCTTCTTTTCGAGGGCGACGTAGCTCCGGCCAAGCAGGGTGAGAATCGCTTCGCGCTGCTTGTCGCGGCCGTGGCGCACGGTGCGCGCCGGGAACTCCGCGTCGAGCTGCTCCAGGTAGGCGGCCGCGGCGGCGTAGTCGCCGTTGCGGTAGAGGCTCTCGCCGTACGCCAGCCGGCGGGACCACCGGTCGTCCCAGTGCTCCACCACCGCCTGCAGCGCGTTGAGGATCCGCACGCGCACCGGCGTCACCGCCAGCGCGCCCAGACCGAGCACGACGACGATGATCCAGCACGCGGCGACGGTGCGTTCATGCCGCCGCCAGGCGGCTCGCCACCCGGCGGGAACGAGGACTGCCGAGGTCACACGTCGATGCTTTCCTGGCCGGTGAGCAGCGCCACCTTGCGGCCCTGATTGATGCGGCGCAATTCGGCGAGGAACGCGGCCTCATCGATCTTCGGCTTGAATTCGATCGAGTAGACCAGCTCGAGGTCGGTGCCGTCGCGCAGCGTCTCGACGCTGAGCAGGGCATTTTCCTGCGTGGTCTTGTAGTACAGTTCGTTGAAGGCCGTGTGGTAGTCGAGCCCCGACGGGACCACGACCTTGAGGAGCACATCCCGCCGCGAGACGCTGCCGATCTCGAACCGGGTGAGCGAGTAGACCATGAAGCAGGCGAACAGGGTGAAGACGATCGCCGTCAGGTAGAAGCCCGTCCCCACCGACATCCCGATGGCGAGCGCGATGAAAATGAAGGAGACGTCGCGCGAGTCCTTGACCGGGTTGCGGAAGCGTATGATCGACAGCGCACCAACCAGGCTGAACGCACGGGCGATGTTGCTCCCGATGATCAGCATGATGATCGACACCGTCACACCGAGGATGATCATCGAGTGCACGAACGAGACCGAGTACGACAGTCCGCGGTGGGAGGCCCGGTAGAAGTAGGCCAGCATCAGCATGAGCGCGAAGCTCAGCCCCAGCGCGATGAAGGTCTCCCACAGGCCGAAGGTCTCACCCCCCGCCGTCGCATGTCTCAAGAACTCGTCCACAGCTCCCCCTCCGTTGAATGACGGCTCAGGTGTTCTGGCCGTCGAAGTAGTACTGATCCACCGCCGAGCAGTATTTCGACATGCGCACCATCGAGAAGCCGTGCCGGCAGATCGACTTCGTCAGCCAGGCGGGGGCGCGATGGTCGTACTTGATCTCCAGCACCGAGACCCGCGGGTCCAGGATGTAGCGCCCGACATCGAACCGCCGGGTGATGTCGAAGTGGGCCGGGTGATACTGCAACCGGCCGTCGACCGTGATGCGGAGTTCCGGATCGAACGCGCCGAACAGCGCGCGCCGGCGATAGGTGATGCCCATTCGCGGCGTGAGCCGAAGCCGCTCGATCATCAGCGCGACTTCGGTCGCGACCGGATCACCGGCAACACCCTCCCAGTCGATCGCATCGCCCCCTTCGCCAAAGACCCGCAACGCCTTCTCCGCCGGCCAGCGCAGCCGGCGCTTCTGCACCGTGCGGTCCTCCCGCTGCTTCACCTCGATGAAGACATCGGGCGAGTCACCGTAGCGCCGAAACCGGAGCTTCCGGCGGAACTTGACCCCCTCGATCTTCTCCCAGAACAGCAGGAGATCCTTCGTGTCCCAGTAGACCGAGTAGATCGGGTAGCCCCAGTCGCCCTCGCTGTGCGGATCGAGTCGAGTGTAGGGCCTGAACTCATTGAACAGATCGTTCACGGCCGCCGTCGGGATGAGGTATTTCACCTCATACCGGTTCATCGTCTCGTGCTCAGCGGGCTTCGCCGCGCTGCTGGTTTCGGTCACGGGTACCGAGTCAGGACAGGTGGATCAAGGTCGGGGATATGGCACCTTGGCCTCCCCGGGAACGCTGCACGATCAGCAATCGCCGTGCCGAGGGATCGGCGCCGCATCCTCGGCCAACCCAGCGCGGATCAAGAGGTTACCATCGGCCGCAGGCAGGTTCTCGCGCCCCATTCGCGCCCCTCAGACGCTCAGGACGGGCTGACGGCCAGCCCCCAGCCGGATTCCACCCAGGCCAGCAAGGACGACCAGGTAGGCCAGCCCTCCGGCCGGCACCACAAACCAGACTGGGGCGTTCGGCAATAGTTTGAGGCAGGCGGCCATGGCCAGTGTGGCCGCGCCCGCTTTGACAAAACGGCGCGGGCCGGGAAGGTGAAAGCCCATTCTGCGCGCCACACCCGCGGCGAGTCCCATCCGGACCGCTTCCGTCAGCACCGTCGCCGAAGCCGCCCCGACCAGACCGAAGTGGGGAATGAGCGCGATGTTGAGCAGCAGGTTGAGCGCGGCGGAGGCCAGCGTGACCCGGAAGACCCAGTGTTCCCCCTCGGCCGACAGGAGCGCCATGAGCGGCACATCGCGGAGCAGGTTGAGGGGAATGGCCCAGATGAGGATCGCGAATGGCGCGGCCGAGGCGCTGTAGCCCGGGCCGAACAGGAGGCGGACAATCGGCGCCGCCAGCAGTGACCCGCCCACCGCGAGCGGCAATCCGATGGCGAAGACCTGCGCGGTCGCGGTGTGGAAGAGGGTCTCGAGATCCCCGGCAGTGTTGCGAAGCCGGGTGAGCGACGGCAGCAGACTGAGATTGTACGCGATGCCGAGATTCAGGAAGAACGTGACGAGGGTATACCCCGCGGCGTAATAGCCCACCGCAGCAGTCCCGTGCAGCACCCGCAGGAAGAGAAAATCGGCGTTGTAGATCAGGATGCCGAGCAGCGCGCTGGCGACCAGCGACCAGGCCCGAGGCAGCAGCGGGCGCAGCACCGGCCATTCGATGCGGAGCGGCAGCTTCCGCCCGACTGGTCCGAGCGCAACGCACAGCAGCAGCGCGGCAAGGAGATCGCCCGCCATCTGCGCCCCGGACACCGTCGCCACATCGCCCGGTCCGCGCACCACGCCGAGGACCAGCAGCGCCATGAGGAGCTGGCCCGCGGTCGCCGCGAGGGCGGCGGTGCGGTTGCGGTCGCTGCCGAGGTGAATCCATCGGGTGCTCGTCCCGGCCGCGAACAGGCCGAGTCCGTGCACGGCGAGGACGGCGCCATCCGGCTGGGGGAGGAACAGGAATCCGACGATCGCGAGGAGGACGACGAGTACCGCGGAGAGGAGACTCCGGAATCCGACGACCGACGGACCCACCCGGGAGAGGAAGCCGCTGTCGGCCGCGATCTCCCGGACGCCGAGCCCGAGATCGAAGCCGAGATCGGCGACACGGTTGAGGTAGAGCGCGACCGCCGCGGCCACGCCCACCATACCGTAAGTCGACGCTCCCAGCACCCGGATGGCGTAGACCGTCGCCCCGAATCCCACCAGCCTCGCGACGGCCTCGCCGAGGCCAAGCGCGAGGAAGCTGCGGTTGACGCTATGGTGCGACGGCCTATCGCCCATCGCGCACCGGCATCACATGTAGCCGTCGCGCCGGAGCGTCTCGAGCCCGCCGCCGTCGTCCTTGTCCTGCGCCCGCCCGGAACGTTCGGCGATGTTCGCGAACTTGCCGGTCTTGAGCTCGACGATGATCTCCTGGACGTTCTTGGCGGTCGACTGCACCGGCGTGGTGCACGGCCCGCAGCCCAGCGAGCGGTAGCGGATGCCGGTACCGTGATCGTAGTAGAGCGAGACGGTGGGGATGTTCTCGCGCTCGATGTACTCCCAGATGTTCAGTTCGGTCCAGTCCAGCAGCGGATGGATCCGCAGGTGGGTGCCCGGCGCGAACTCGGTCTTGTACTGGTTCCAGAACTCGGGCGGCTGGTCCCCGACATCCCAGTTGGACTGCTGGTTGCGCGGCGAGAAGTAGCGCTCCTTGGAGCGGCTGCCCTCCTCGTCGGCCCGCGCGCCCACGATGACCCCGGTGTACGGCTCGGTGTTCTTGTCGACCTCGTAGGTCTTCTTCGCGTGGTTGAACTTGAACCGCGGCCATTCGCCCGAGAGCGTCTTCTTGAGCGCCTCGGTCTTGAGCGCGCCGCAGCAGGCGATCCGGTCGATGGTGCCATCGGGGAAGGTCCGCTTCTCCGCGAGCGCCTGGACGTTCTGGCCGTAGATGAGGTTCAGGTTCCACTCCGCCGCGAACCGGTCGCGGTACGCGATCATCTCGGGGATCTTGAACGACGTGTCGATGTGCACGAGCGGGAACGGCACGTGGCCGTAGAAGGCCTTCCGCGCGAGCCAGAGCAGCACCGTGCTGTCCTTGCCGATCGACCAGAGCATGCAGAGGCTCTTGAAGTTGGCGTAGGCTTCACGGAAGATGTGAACGCTCTTGGCTTCGAGTTGCTCGAGATGATCCATGCCTTACTCCGTGGTCCGCGACACGTACCCGAGCACCCGGGCCACCGCGTCATCAATCGAAAGGTGAGTCGTATCCATCGTCAGCTCCGGAGCGGTCGGCGCCTCGTAAGGGTCGTCCCGTCCGGTGAAATGCTTGATCTCGCCCGCTTCGGCCTTCGCGTACAGCCCCTTCACGTCCCGCCGGGCGCATTCGGCGTAGGGGGTGGAGACATACACCTCCACGAAGTGCCGGCACAGCCCGCGCACGAACCGGCGCGACTCCTCGTACGGCGACACCAGCGACGCCACCACGATCACGCCATGCCGCTCGAGGCGGCTCGCCACCCAGCCGACCCGCCGGATGTGGGCATCCCGTTCCGGACGGGTGAAGCCGGTCGCCGGGAAGATGTCGCGGATGGCGTCGCCATCGAGGTACTCGACCTGGCGGCCTTCCGCCTCGAGTGCCGTCACGACCTCGCGCGCAATGGTGCTCTTCCCCGAGCCTGACAATCCGGTGAACCAGAGCACCATGCCCTGCCCGCTCTCCGTCCGGAGCTCGCTGTCGGTCAGCCCGATGACGAAGCCCTGGTTCTTGAGCTCCGGCTGGTTGTACACCAGTTCGGACAGCCGCGGCTTCCGTTCGCCGGAGTTGCGGAAGATGCAGTCGCCCGCCGCGACGTCCCACTCCATCGTGGGGCCGAGCCGGGGATAGATGTCCGCCTTGCCCTCCGCCACCCAGCAGAACTTGAGCGAGCTCCCCGCCGGCACCCGCTCGGCCACAGGAATGGTCTGCAGGTAGGCCTCGAGCTCCTTCGACGGATGGGAACGGCTCTCGGCCACTCGCAGCGCATGCTGCGGGAGCGGCGGACGGGACACGATCCGCACCGGAGCACCGCCGGCTTCACGCTTCCAGCTACCGAGGCCCTGCCCCGCGTAGTAGAGCAGGTCGAGCGCGGGCGCGTAGATCACGCCGAGCACCGGAACGCCCTGTTCGATCAGCGCGATGTTGACGGTGAATTCGCCGTTGCGCTGAATGAACTCCTTGGTGCCGTCGAGCGGATCGACCAGCCAGAAGCGGGTCCACATGCTCCGCACCTCCAGGCCGGGCAGCTCCCCCTCTTCGGACACGATCGGTATCGCCGGATCCCAGGCGGCGAGCGCGGAGACGATGATGCCGTGTGCGGCGATGTCCGCCGCGGTCACCGGTCCCTTGTCCCCCTTCTGCTGCACCGCGACGCCGGCATGGTAGTGCACCAGGGTCGCCCGGCCCGCCTCGACCGCCAGGTCGCTCAGCCGTACCAGTGCATCCGGGGACACCGTGACTGGCGAGGCCGCCGCCACGCTTACCATGGGCGGAACAGGACGCCCTTGTCCTGCAACAGGCGCTTGATCCGGTCCACGCCATCGCTGTCGGCTTCGTTGTCGCCGAGAATCATGTCGTAGCTGATGTCGGTCGTGACGTGGTCGCCCACCCAGATGAGTTCGATCCGGTCCGGGTCGACCGCGGTCCGGACGACCTCGAGATCCTCCTGCGACAGCTCCTGCGCCGTGACGATGAGGATCGCGCCGGCATCCAGCATCATGTTGGCCACCTCGCCGAGGCGCCGCAGGTGCTCGACCCGGTTCTCGGCCTTGCGCTCGATGTCCGCGTCGACGCCGTAGACCATGCTTGCCATGCCGAGGAAGTAGACCACCCGGCCGTCCTCGAAGAGCCGGCTCTCCAGGTCCTTCGCGAGCGACTTCCGGTCGGAATCACGGGCCCCGGTGATGAGCAGGAGCGAGGCCTTCTGGCTGTACTTCTCCGCCCGGCGTTCCGGCGCGATGATGCTCGGCTCCCACTTGAAGTTGCGGAGCATCACCTTCTCGCGGATCTCCGATTGCCGGTCCGGCAGCGCCTCGCGCACGATGCCGCCGCCCCGGATCTCGTAGTCGTCCACGATCACGAAGCGGCTGGTCGTGGCCAGCTCGTCGGTCGTGTCGAAGGCGACGGCCCGGTTCAGCTTGAGGGTGCACTCCGCCACGTCGTGGCGGTCGATGCGGTCCTTGGTCTCGCTCGCGTTCAGGTTCGAGGCGTCGATGACGCGGTGCAGCTCCTCGAGACGACAGGGCACCCGCGCCGTGCCGAGCTTGAGGATATAGTCGCGCTTCTTCACCAGCGGCTGCTTGCCGAGCCAGAAGAGGCTCACCCGCACCCGGGTGGTGACATCGGGCTTGGTCTGGCCCGAGATCGTCGCCGTCTCGCCGCGCGCGACGTAGATCTGCTCCGCCAGCGTGAACCCCGCGGCCTGGCCGGCGTGGGCCTCGGTCTGGGGCGGGCGGTTGAAGGCCTCGATCGTCTTGACCCGGCTCTTCTTGCCCGAGGGGTAGAACACCACCTCATCGCCGACGTGCACCACCCCGGTCTCGATGGTGCCGGAGATGATGCGACGGTCGTCGCCCTGCGCGGTGAACTTGTACACGTCCTGGACCGGCATGCGGAACGGCTTGTGAGGCGCCGGCGGCTCGGTCTTGAAGCGATCGAGCGCCTGCAGCACCGTCGGGCCGGTGTACCAGGGCATGTGAGCGGAATGAGTCGCGATGTTGTCGCCGTCGCGACCGGCGGCCGGAATGAAGCAGGCCGGATGCACCCCGATCTTCGCCAGGAACGCCGTGTATTCCTTGACGATGCCCTCGAAGTGCTTCTGGTCGTAGCCAACCAGGTCCATCTTGTTCACCAGCACGGCGATCTGGCGGATGCCCAGCATGGACATCATGTAGCCGTGGCGCCGGCTGTTCTCCTGCACCCCTTCCTTGGCATCGATGACGAGCAGGGCGGCTTCGGCGCGCGAGGCGCCAGTCACCATGTTCTTCAGGAATTCGATGTGGCCCGGGGCGTCGATGATGATGTAGTGGCGAAGGGCGGTCTTGAAGAAGACCCGGGCCGCGTCGATCGTGATCCCCTGGGACTGCTCGTCCTTGAGCGCGTCGAGGAGGAAGGCGTACTCGAACGGCCGCGCCGTGCGCTCGCACATGGCCCGCACCGATTCGAGCTTGCCTTCCGGCAGCGAACCGGTGTCGGCCAGCAGGCGGCCCACCACGGTGCTCTTCCCGTGATCGACGTGCCCGCCGATGACGATGTTCATCCGCTCCCCGGGAGCGGTGCTGCCGCTGTCGGTCTGTACGGTACGATCGAGGGTCGACGCCTGAACGCTCATGCCTCACCAACCTCCGGCCCGGGTGCGATGCCCCGGGAGTAGTGCCTGCTGGGTCTCGAACGCCCGGGCCGACACAGCGTCGGTGGGCTCAAAAATCCTGCGCCGCGCCCGGGCATTCCCCACCCCGGGCAACGGAGGGGCGGCCGGGGCGAAACTCCCCTGGCCGCCCGGACGATCACGCCTCAGACCGGGACTCCCCGGTTCAGGCGCTCGCCTGATCTGCCTCGGCCGTCTCGAGGTCGGGCTCCCCCGCCTGCGGTCCGTCCGCCAGCGTGACCGGCAGCCGCTCCGACGGATGCAGCGGCAGCGGCTTGCGCCACACCTTGCCCTTCAGCGTCGCCTCGATGAGCGGGAGCGGCTGGTACACGATGCTCGACCACATGAAGACCTCGGTCGTGCAGTAGCACTCCTTGTTGGCGATCTGCTGCCGCAGCGCCTTCGCCTCCGGGGAATGCCAGATCTCCGGAAAGCTCTTCTCGCGCAGGTTGCCGATCGGCTTGTGGATCTCGCAGACGCCGACGTCGCCGTTGGCGTACACCACGCCGGAGATCTTGCCCGCCTTGCAGGGCACGACCTGCCGCTCCTGCTTGACCGTCTCGACCTTCGCCCACTGCAGCATCGGCTCGACCGCGGATCCCATGCGGCCCTCCTCGCGCGGCGCCCACAGGCGGCGGATGTACTCGTAGAGGTCTTCGTAGTTCTTGAGACTCGGCCCGCGCAGCGTCGGATTCTTCCGGTCACCCCGGATGATGGCCAGGTTGTGGTGGTCCATCTTCGGGCAGCGCTCATAGAGGTAGGTCGTGAGCCGCTTGATCTCCTCCATGTTCACGTCGGTCGCGGTGGAGATGGAGTGGATCCGCACCCGCGGGTCCTCCTTCTGCAGCTCCACCAGCGCATCGTAGGTCTCCATCGCCTTCTTGAAGGCGTTGCGCGCCACCCGGAATTTGTCGTGGAAGGCCGGCATGCCGTCGAGCGAGATCTCGGCCACGAACAGATCGAGCGACGGCTCCTTCAGGACTTCACGGATCGCCGCGATGCAGCGTTCGGTGAAATAGCCGTTCGTCGGGACGTAAATCTGCTTGACGCCGTTCGTCTGGATGAACTTGCGGCAGATCTCGCCGAACTCCTTCCGCAGGAAGGGCTCACCGCCGGAGAGATTCAGGTTCTCGATCATGCCGAGCGAGTCGGACAGCTTGAAGATCTCGTCCCGGGACAGATCGTTCTTCTGGTTCAGGCTGGTCCAGTAGAAGCAGTGCTCGCACTTCATGTTGCAGATGCTGTTGATGAACAGCACCAGGAAGGGCGGGCTGTCCATATCCCGGTAGGAGTAGCTGGTAAGGCGCGCGTGACGCGCGACCCGTGCGATCGGATTCATTCCGTTCCTCTGACTCGGTCGAGGGGCTCGATCCCGTGACGGCATCGGGACTTGAACCGCGCTGAAGAGCAACTCGTGTGCCCACATACACGGGCAGGCGAGTCCGAATTGGGCCGGTCCAAGCCCTTATACCGCGCCATCCATGCTACGGAATTGGGCCGACTTGTGGAGGTCACGCCTCACCCGACGCACAGATCCTACACAGAGCAGCGCCAGCCGGGCAACTCCTAGGTCGCCGCGACCCTGCCCGCTTCCTCATTGGCCGCGAGGGGACCCCGCAGGTAGCCGGCGGCCTCGCCGGCAGCCCAGCTACAGAGAAAGGCAAAGGAGACCGGCAGGGCTCGTGCGAACGCCCCAGGGTCCTCGCCTGCGGCGGCCCGGGCAATTCGCCGGATCAGCACGAGCGGCAGGAGCGGGGTCAGCGCGAGCAGCCGCCAGCGGGGGGCGCCGCGATCCTCGGTCAGCCGGGCCCGGGCATAGTCCCAGCCATGCTCGTAGCGGTCCCGACAGAAGCCGCCGAAGGAGTAGTGGTGGTCGTGGTAGACCCGGGCCTCCGGCGCGAAGCGGAGCAGCCGGCCCTGCTCGGTGAGGCGATCGTGGACCACGTTCTCCCAGGCCCCCTCGTCGCACCAGGCGGCGATCTCGGGCACCACGCGTCGGCTATACGCAATGTTCGCCGCGGTCAGCAAGGGAACCGGTCGCGGGTCCGCGGGCCGGGCGAAACTGTAGAAGCCATAGTCGGAGAGGTAGGCTCCCCAGGAGAGCGCGCCGCTCCCGGCGGCGTTGGCCATCCCGCCTCCCACCGCATCGGCTCCCGCCGCCGTGTGGGTTAGCAGGCAATCCAGCCAGTCCACGGCCGGCAGGCAGTGATCCTCGGTCATCGCCACCGGATTCCCGGACGCGGCGGCGAGGCCCAGCCCCCGGAGGCGCGGGATCCCGGCGCCCGGCGCGATGGCCACCACCTTCAGATCAGGGAATCGGGCACGCACGGCGGCGACGTCCGCCGCGTCGCCAGAGCGGGCAATGACGATCTCCGCCCCCAGCCGCTGGCACTGGGGGCGGAGCGAGGCGACGGCGCGCTCGAGGAGCGAGAGGGCGCGACAGGAGGCGATCACCACCGATGGCTGGCTGGAGACCGGTCCCGGCGAAGCGCCTGCGGGCAGAGACACGCGAAGCGGATGTGCACGAGCCCGGGGAGCGGGCGGAGTCGCCCGCACCCGGAGCCCGGGAGCTTAGTCCTTGCGGAACACGCCGGTGATCTTCTTGAACACGCCGACCACCTGGCGCCAGAAGATCATGATGGCGCCGCCGATGGCGCCGAGAATCGAGGTCAGGGGGAGCAGCTGGTCCGGGCCGACATACAGCATCACCGACAGGGAATACATGGGAAACTCCTCGTTGCCACCGTGAAAAGGTCCGAACCAGCCTGACAATTCGCCTATCCCGCAACCGGCTTGACGCCGGCCGCGAGAGGTGCCGTCGAATCGGCGCGACGCAGCGTGAGCATCGAGCCGAGATAGAGCGCCGCCGCAAGGAGCACGAGGGCGTTGATGCCGATCGCGAAGGACGCCGATTCCAGCAGTCCTCCCACCAGCGAGCCGAGCAGATTCGAGCCAAGCGCCTCGGCCCGGAAACCGATCTCCCGGAAGCTGGAGATGAAGATCAGGCCGGCGAAGAAGACGGGGGAACAATACAGCGCCATCGCCACCGCCGCCCGCGCCACCCACGACTCGAGAAAGAGGGAGTGCGTCGGGATGAAGTACCCGAGGGCGAGCGTGAGGAAGAGGCCGCCGTAGGCCACCATCCTGGGCACCTGCGGCACCTTGGCCACGACGAGATTCGCGAGCAGGATGAACATCAGCAGCGTCGTGATCACGATCGAATTCACCAGCCAGGTGGTGCCGAAGAGCAGCGCGACCTTGCTGATGACCTGGACCTCGAGCAGCATGAACGCCGCCCCCAGGAAGAAGAAGTGCCACTGCAGCCCGCCACGGGTCTCCTTGAGACTCCGGAACGCCTGCCAGCAGATCAGGATCAGGCCCACCGACAGAATCCAGATGATGACCGGAATGCCCCGGTGCTGCTGATAGAGGTACGGCCAGTCATCGGTGATGACCGAGGCCGGGGCCAGCTTCGGATTGGCGTGGGCCGAGACGTACTGCTGCAGCCGCGGGTTTTCGGCCAGGCTCCGCTGGATCCGGGCGCTGTCCCCCACCACGAAGAAGGACACCGGGCCCTCGACCATGAGCGGCGGCCGGCCGAATGCGGCGATCACCACGTCGGCGAGCCGTTGGGTGAACCAGGGGCGCTCGCTCGAGAACGACATGACGAACAGCCCGTCCGGCGCCAGCCGGCGGCGGGCGGCCTGCATCGCCTCCACGGTGTAGACGTAGTTGTCGATGCGGATGTTCGTGTAGTAGGAGCTGGTCGTGTGCGAGTCCAGGATCGAGAACACGATCAGGTCGAAGGTGTCGCGCGAGTTTTCGATGAAGCTGCGCGCATCGTCCACCTGCACGCGGACCTTGTCACTCGAGTAGGGACGCTCGAAGTGGAGCTCCCGGCCCAGCCGGAAGATCAGCGGATCGATCTCGGCCACCGTCACCTTGCCGGCGCCATTGCGCACGGCGGACGCCGCGTCGTTGCCCGAACCGCCGCCGGCGATCAGCACCCGCCCGGGTGCCGTCTCGCCATAGAAGCGGTACGGCAGGTTGTACTGGTGGAACTCGAGAGGCGTGTCGGGATCGGCGTACAGCTTCGGGTTGCGCGCGATCCCCTCCGGCGAGAGGTCCATCATCTGCTGATACCAGCTGTCGTTGGTATTGATGATGTACCGGACCGCGCCGACGCTGTCGTCGAGCGGCACCAGCGTCAGCTTCTGGTAGGGGGACCACAGCGTCCGCGGCCGGCCGGCCGCCAGGCTGTATTCCTCCTTGAGCGAGCCCTTCCAGCTCTCCTCGCCCCACCAGTGCGGCTTGAAGGTGCCCAGCGTGAACAGGCCGAGGATCACCGCGAAGCTGGCGATCGAGGCGTTGCGGACCGCGGGCCAGCGCCAGAAGAAGAGCACCATGCCGACGCCCACGGCGGCGAACCAGACCCAGGGCGGCGTGGACATGAAGCAGAGCGCGGTGTAGAGCCAGATGCCCACGATGCTCGCGAAGACGTTGTAGGAGTAGGCGGTGATCCCCTTCTTGCTGTTCTCGAGATACCAGCCCACCATCTGCCCGAAGGGGACGAAGCCGATCGCCACCAGACCGAACAGGGGTACGATGATCGACACGGCAATCATCGCGGAGATGACGCCCCAGGTCGGGTTGCCGGAAAAGTGCGCCTGACTCCACATGAAGACGTCGGAGAACCAGCCGATGAACGCCGACAGGTTGGTCATCAGCCGGCGGAGCGGGGCCCACGGCAGCTCGACGAGGAAGACCAGCGCCATCAGCGGTGCGAGGGTGTGCACCAGCCGGATCCGCCGCGCCGTCAGGTAGCAGCCCAGGCCGAACCCGAGGAAGCAGGCGATCAGCACCAGCGACTTGAAGTAGGCGAACACCCGGACTTCCGACGCCACCCAGCGGATCAGCAGGAGCTCCAGGAAGAGGCTCAGCAGACTGACCAGCATGAGCTGCGACATCTTCGAGGCATCGAGCGACTTGCCGTCCAGCGAGCCGAAGCGCTCGATGAGGGCGTCACGACCCGCCAGCTTCGGGAAGTTGATCATCCCGAGCAGCCAGTAGGAGAGGTAGATCGTGGCGTAGACCAGCAGCAGCGCCGGGATGTGCTCGAGCGCCTGTGAGAGAATTTCCTGCCCCGTCATGGATTCACGTCCCCGTGTGCGCCGAATCGGCGGTGCGTGCCCGTGTCGCAACGGCGACCCGCGCCCGAATGGGAGCGGAGTCCTGCGAGACGTGGCGTGAGTGATCAGGGTGATCAGCCCAGAGAATCCTGAGCAGACTGAAGGGCAGGTTTGGCACAAACCGGGCCAGCGCGGTCACCGCCGGCCACCTTGGGAGCATCCTGCTCAAGACGCTGCCAAATAACGACTTGGAACTGTCGCTCAGGATGCCATGCGGCGCCGGAATGGGCTCGGCCACCATCAGGCGCGGGTCAAATTCAGAATCCCGTCGCGCAGTGAAATCAGCCGTTGCGTCAATGCAACAGAAATTCCGACCCAGAGGCCCCCACTCGATGGGGTCGCGCCGGAGGGTAGCGCCAGGGTGCTCGCGAGCCCGCTCACCGGCCCCACTGATCGGGTCCGGTCTGCGCCAGCACCGAGTCGACCTGGCGACGCAGCCGGTGGATCAGGGCGGCATAGGTGGTATCGGACACGAGATCGGGCGTGTTCTCGTTGCGCCGGAGGATGTGGAATTCCTCCGTGCCGCCGGCATGGCGAACGTACTGGGAGTCGCCGACCACCAGGCTCCGGAGAATCTCGTTCTTCTGGGTGACGACCTCGAAGAACAGCGGGTCGCCGGCGCGGCCAGTTGTGTCAGGCGCCCAGAAGCGGGCCAGCGACTGACCCGGGAATCCCCCCCCTTCCGGCCGGCCGACGATCTCGAGCACCGTGGCGGGCAGATCGCGCAGGCTCACCCGGTCGTTCACCACCAGCCCCGCGGGCAGCCGCCCGGGCAGCGCCATCATCAGCGGGACGTTCATCAGCGGCTCGTACAGGCTGTTCCCGTGCGCGAACAGCCCCCGGTCCGCGAACTGTTCCCCATGATCGGCCGTGATGATCACCAGGGTGTTGTCCAGCTTCCCCTGCGCCTTGAGTCCGTCGAGGAGCAGGCCGATCTGGGCATCGGTGTAGGCGATGGACGCATCGTATGCCTGCCGTTCCCGCCGCACTTCGGCGTCGCTGAACTTCTGCTTGAAGAGCATGCGCGCCCCGCGGATGCTCTCATCCGTGTTGTACAGCTTCCGCGGCGTCGGGTCGGCGAAGCGGGCCTCGAAATCGGCCGGCGGGAGGTATGGCTCGTGTGCGTCGTAGAAGTTCACGAACGCGAAGAACGGGTGCCCGGGATTCTGGCGGGTCCAGTCGAGCAGGCTCCCTTTGAGGCGGGCGGCGTCCTTGCGGCCGAAGATGTCGTAGTACCCCAGCAGCCGGCGCACCCTCGGCTTGGTCGCGAGATACCGGCCGAGCGAGGAGTTCAGCAGCAGCTCGCCCGCGGAGACGACGTAGTCCTCGTAGTGAATGAAGCCGCGATTGAGGCCGAACTCGCGACTGCAGAAATGCAGATTGGCGACGAAGCCGCCCGTGACATAGCCCCGATCGCGCAGCGCATCGGCGAGCGTCGTGCGGGCGCCGTCGAACGGGGTCCGCAGTCCGCCCGAAAGCTGGTGCGGGAAGTAGCCGGTGAACATCGACTCGTGGGAAAGCAGCGTCCAGGACGACGCCGACCAGGCCTTCGCGAAGCGCACCCCGCCCCGGGCGAAGACCTCGAGCTCGGGGGTGGTCGGAAGGTCGTAACCGTCCGCGCTGATATCCCAGTCCCGCACGGTATCGAGGACCAGCAGGAGCACATTGGGGGCTCCTGCCGGCGCCGGCCCGAGGGCGGCAATCGCCCGCCGCTCCGCCGACCGGGCGAGAAGCTGCTGGCCCCCGGTGATCCCGACGACCAGGAGTGGCATCGCCCAGACTCCGCGGCGAACGAGTCGCAGGAATCCCTCACCGGCCCCCACACAGAGCCGTGATCCCTGGACCGCGAGACCCAGTGCGAGCAGCACCGATGCCCGACGGTCGATCCGGTCGAAGAGGAAGAGCAGCGTGAGGAAGCCGACGAACAGCAGGACCCCGACGGCCAGGCGGAGCGTGACCCATTCCGGCCGCAGCCGGCGAAGCACGAGCAGCGCGATGGCCGCCAGGCCGAGCCAGATCAGGTCCATGGTGGGAGCCATCCACAACACCAGCGGGCCGAGCATCGTGGGCTGGTGAAGGACCAGACTGGCGAATCGGATGTAACCACCCTCGACCAGCCCGAACGCGAGCGCCAGCACGAACCAGAGCGCAAGGATGGGAACGGCGAGGCCGTCGTAAACCGGTCCGCGGATGCGGGACACGTCCGACATGGGAACCTCGGCAGTTTGAGGGAAACTGCTTCGGCGGATCGAGGAGATGAGCCTCAATGCAACGACGAGAACAGATGCAACTCCGTCCCCGCACACGAAGCGGGGGACCGATCCAGCCGAGTCACTCCTGAGGGAGGAGGACCCATTGAAGTCGCCGGGATAGAAATAAGGCGCCGGGCTCGGCGGTGCAATCTCTGCAAACGCGCAACAGCGACGTGACGCAGGTCACTTTCACTCCCGCGCGTCACGCCACCGATTTTCGGGACAGGCTGGCGCAAAAGCAGGCCGTGGCAATGATGCCACAGCGGCGGGAGGTGTGACTAGGGCAGCCGTGGCTCGAGCACGGTGACGGTCTTGAACCAGGGGGGATTGCCCCCTCTGCCCTGGACCGCCTCGATTGTCCGGACCACCCTGTAGTTGGCCTCGAGCGCCGCCTTGATCCCGCTCGAGCGGGGCCAGAGCATGTAGTCGTAGGTGAACTCGGGACTGTCGTAGTCCCGTACGAGGATGCGGCTGTAGTAGCGCGAGTTGATCCGCGAGAGGATCCCGGAGAAGTCGGCGGTGCCGGTGAAGCCCGCCTCTCCGATCGGCGCGGCGTGGTCCTTCATCACGACGCCATGCTTCGCGTAGATCCAGCTCCCGTAGTCGAGCAGCACATGGTCGGCCGGCTGGCCCTCGAACTCGTGCTCGATCGCCGCCGCGTACCGACGGGCATCGTCAGGCAGCATGGGCGTGGGCACCCGGATCAACCCGAGGCCGCTCATCGTGAGCATGACCGCGACGAGCGCGGTGGCCGCGCGGGCCCAGATCATGAACGGGTGTCCGGTCCGCGGCGCAGTGAGTGCCGTCCAGCTCCGGGTGAGCGCGGCGAGGAGCCACACGCCGCAGAGCATCGAGCCCGGGCCCATGTGGTTGAGCATCCACGCGATGCCGCTGGTGTACGCCTCGACCGCGAGCAGTCCGAGCGCCGCGAGCCAGAGACCGGTCCACCGGTCGAAGCGCTGCCAGTCGAGGACGAGGAATCCGCCGACCAGTCCCGCGGCGAAGTATTCCCAGGCGTCGAGCACGTGCTGGGCGCTGCGCAGCGGCGAGATGTGATGGTTGCCCATCACCTCGAAGGTCCAGTAGAAGAAGTTCTGGCCCCAGGCCAGGTAGCAGGCACCGACGGCGAGTCCCACGCTGCCGAAGCTCGCGATGGCAAACCCACCGAGACGCAGCCATCCGAGCCGCCGCTCGAAGACGAGCAGGAAGAGCGAATAGATGCCCGCCCACACGGCGAGACTCTGCTTGGCGAGGAATCCGAAGCCGGGCAGGAGTGCCATCGGCAGGAGCAGCCATCCGTTCCCGGTCGCGACGAACTCGACGAGGAGGTAGTAGCCGAGCGCGCAGACCAGCAGCGCGAGCGCATCGTTGTGCAGCAGGTGCGTGAACGGGCTGGTGACGGTGTTGCCCCCGATCAGGAACAGCACCACGGCCCACACGGCGCTCCAGAGCAGCGGGTGTTCCACCTCGGCGCCGCCCGTTGCGCGGGCGAGGACCCGGCGGCAGGCCAGGGTCGCGAAGAGCGCAGCGAGCGCGAGGTACCCGAGCTGGATCGAACGGAAGGCGGGAATGGAGTCGGGCGCCCCGATAATCCGGGCGATCGCCTGGGTGAGAATCTGCGAGCCGGGGGTGTAGGTGAACGACTCGATGTCCGCCGGCGCGCTGTAGAGCGGGTGCCCGAGGCGGAACTTCACGATGTCGCTGACGAAGTCCCCTTCCGACCACAACAGGATGTCGGCCGGGAAACGAACCGCGCTCTCGACGGAATAGAGGTAGATGGCCAGCAGCAGCACGACCGCCGTGGCGAGCAGCACCAGTCCGAGCATCGCGGGCTCCGCGGCTCGGCGGCGCCAGGCGAGGTAGCCGGCGAACGGCACGACGGACATCGCGGCGAGCGCCATGACGACCCGAGCGACGGCCTGCTCCTCGGGAAGGGCCCCGGCGTGCCCGCGCAGCATGATGAGGAACACGGCGAGCGGCAGCGCGGCAAGCAGGGCCGCGGCGCCGGCGGCGACCTGAGTCCAGCCGCGGTGGGCGCCCGTCAGGGGGGCGGATTCAGTCAATGGCATGCTGGGTTGGCAAGCACAATTCGTACCCCCGGGGCGTGGTCATCGCGGGTCCCGGACAGCAGTCGCCCCGCGCCGGCGGGCGGCGCGGGGCGGGTGCGCTCCGACGACACCGGCGCGGGTTACGACGCGGGCCCGACCAGCTTGTTGTACACCGTGCCGATCAGCCGGCCGAGACCGTAGCCGATGACGAAGGCGTAGATGAACCCGATGATGCTCCCGAGGAAGCTCACCGAGTAGCCGGGGAAGAAGGCCCGGAGCAGGTTCAGGTGGCGCCCGACATCCTGCCCGCCCTGCATCAGCAGCACGTTGGTGGCGAGGAAGAGGCCGCCGCCAAGCAGAAGGCCGAACGCGATGCCCCAGGCGCGGGCATTCAGCCGCAGCATCAGCCGGCGCAGTTCGGTCTCTTCGTCCGTCATAGTTCCCGCCATGATGCCGGGGCTCCTCAGATGTGATCCAGAAAGTCGCTGGTCTCGTTCAGCTCGGACCGGGTCTTGATCAGGAACAGGGAAATCGCGATCACCACATTACGGCAGAAGGCCACGAACCAGCCGCCCACGAACCCGACCCCGCAGCCCCAGGCGAACCCGATCAGGGCACCGGGCCAGGTCGGCGAATAGCCCGCGAAGTATGCAGCGAGCGGCCAGAGGTTCACCCCCGCCGCCTCGGGACCACGCAGCAGGTAGATCGCCGTCATCAGGAAGATGCTGAGTCCCGTGGCCAGTCCGACGGCCATGCCGAGCGCGCGCTTATGCAGCGGCGCGAAGGCCAGCGCCACCGAGGGCGGGAGGGATTCCGGCTGGGAGCTGCGGCGAACTGCGGTCATCGGTCTCGCGAGTGAAAGAACAGCGCTGTCCGCACCTGGGGCGGAATATCGCCCGGCGGTGCCGGGGCGGCAATCCACGCGGTCACGTCGCCAGTGGCTCACGGCACACCGCCGCCCTGGTGCTCGGTCAGCCGGGCGAGGCCTCGGGCTCCCCACGGGCTGCGCGCGGGCACCGGCGGCCAGCGACTGACACCGACCTCATGAAATGCCTGCACCTCGGCGGCCGGCGAGAGCTCCCCGAACCAGTGGTGGAGCAGCCAGCCGAAGGCCGCCGAGCAGCCGTTGAGGACGTAGTAGGCCAGGTGGAGCGGCAGGACGCCGAGGGCGAAGATGAGGCCACGCTGCCTGACGAAGAACCGGTAGAGATCGAAATTGGTGACCAGCACCGGCACGAGCAGGACGCCGGCAACGATCAGCCAGTCAGGACCGAAGCGGACCGCCAGCAGCGCGGCGACCAGGGCCAGCCCGACCAGCCCGGTGTTGATCTTCTCCTGGACCTTCAGGTTGAGCGACTTCATGGCGCCCATCCGCCCCTCATGCAGCAGCAGCCGCATCCACGGGATGCCGCGGTCCAGCAGATCGGTGCGGAGCATCGAATACAGGGTCCAGCGCTTGAGGTGCGCGCACTGGATCTCGGGGCGGAGCGCGATGCGCCCGCCCTGGGCCCTGAGCCGATGACCCAGTTCGATGTCCTCGACTGACGGCCGATTGTAGTGCCACTCGTCGAACTTGCCGGCATCCATGAATGCCGACCGGCGCACCGCGCCGCAGCCTGCCCAGAAGGTCTCCGCCTCGCCCGGATTCCGCTGGTGGTGGTAGTGATGCAGCAGGTTGCGATACTGGGAGATCAGGCCCGAAGCGGGTGGCCGGTCATCATACGACCCGAAGGCGGCCGCGAGATCCCGTTCGACCGAGAAGAGTTCGGCGAAGCGCCGCAGCGTGTCGGGGTGGACACAGACATCAGCGTCGACGAAGACCAGTACGTCGCCCAGCGCCGCCTCGACGCCGCGGTTGCGGCCGTAGGCCGGACCGTGCGGTGGTCCGGGAAGCCGCACCACGGCGTCCGCGACCCCGGCCGCGAGGGCGGCCGTGTCGTCGGTGCTCCCGTCGTCGACCACGATGAGTTCCCAATGCTCCCGCGGCAGGTCGCTCGCCGCGAGGGCGGCGAGCGCCTTCGGGAGCACCCGCGTGCCGTTATATGCCGGCACCACCACGGACAGGAACGGTCGATCGGCCATCACCAGCCTCCAAGCACGGTGGCGAGCGTCGCGCGGACCCGGCGGGCCTGGGCGCGCAGCCACAGCGTGCGATTGAACCGCAGACTCCCCCAGCTCTCGAGCTGACCGGGTGCCCGCCAGTAGAACATGTCGAGCCGCGGCAGCTGCACCGCGTCTTCCGACGGCCCGAGCGCCCGCAGCTCGGTCGTCACCGCCAGCCGGTAGACCGGCCGCACCGCCTCCACCACCCCGGGATCGAGGTCGCCATAGGGATACGCGAACTGGTCCGGTGACACCCCTGTGCGCGCCCGGATCGTCTCGCGCGCGCCCTCGAGCTCATCGGCCCGCGCCTCCGCCGGCAGCCGGGAGAGGTGCGGGTGCGTGCGGGTGTGCGCCCCCAGGGTGATCCCCTGCTCCGTCAGGCGGCCCAGCCCATCCCAGTCGAGGAGTGGCAGCGTCGGCACCCGCCCGTCCCGCCGTCCCCCCCACGCGTTGTCACCACCCACATGCCCCGGCACCACGAACACCGTGGCCGGCAGGGCGTGCGCCCGGAGGAGCGGGGCGGCGCAGGCGGCGAAATTCGCGAAGCCGTCGTCGAAGGTGAGTGCCAGCGCCTGATCTCCGTCAGGCACCGCCAGCAGCTCCGCGAGCGGCACCACCCGCACCGCGCCGGTGGCCAGCCATTGCACGTGGCGCTCGAACTCCTCCGGCGCCACCGAGATCGGCGAACCGGACGGATCGATCGAGTGATACGTCAGGATCGCGCGCATGCCCGCCAGCTACCTCGCCGCGAGCCTCGCCCGCTGGTCCGCCACCACGTCCGTGATGATCTGCGCCAGCGGCGTCCGCGGCCGGAATCCGATCGCCTTCTCCAGCTTCCGCACATCCGGCACCCGGCGCAGCATGTCCTCGAATCCCTCGGCGTACGCCTCGCTGTAGGGAATCAGCCGGATCTCGGACTGCGAGCCCGCCGCCTCGCGGACCAGTTCCGCCAGCCGGTGGATCGTGACCTCTTCGTCGTTGCCGATGTTGAATACCTGCCCGACGGCGGCCGGAGTCGCAATCAGCCGGAGGATCGACTCCACCGCATCCTGCACATGCCCGAAGCAGCGGGCCTGCGTCCCGGTGCCGTAGACCGTGATCGGTTCGCCGCTGATCGCCTGGGCGGCGAAGTTGGGCAGTACCATCCCGTAGCGGCCGGTCTGCCGCGGGCCGACGGTGTTGAAGAACCGGGCGACGATGACCGGCACCTTCTTCTCGCGCCAGTAGGCGAGCGCCAGCCACTCATCGAGGGCCTTGGAGCAGGCGTAGGCCCAGCGGGAGTGGGTGGTCGGGCCGAGGTGGAGATCGTCATCCTCGTTGAAGGGGAACTTGGTGCTCTTGCCATAGACCTCGGAAGTGGAGGCCACCAGCACCAGCTTGTTCTTCTTGGCCGCGGCCTCGAGCACCGTTTCGGTGGCGCCGACGTTGGTCTCGATCGTGTGCACCGGCTGCTCGACGATGAGCCGGACACCGACCGCGGCGGCGAGGTGGACCGACACGTCGCAACGGTCCACGCACTCCGACACCAGCGGCACGTCGAGCGCCGAGCCGATGCGGTAGTCGAATCCGGGAGTGCCCACCAGGTGCGCGATGTTGTCCATCGTGCCGGTGGAGAGGTCGTCGAGCACGAGGACCCGATCGCCGCGCGCGAGCAGCCGCTCGGCGAGATGCGATCCAATGAACCCTGCGCCACCCGTGATGAAGACCTTCATGGGACCATCCTCAGTAAGAAGCCGACTGCCACACCACCGACCATCATCCCACCTGCAGCGCGCCCGCGGGCACCGGCCGCGGCTCCAGCTTGCCCAGAATCCCGCTGTCGCCCTTCCGCTCCGCCGCCCGGCGCACGATGCCGAGATAGCGCGGCACCACGGCCCGTTCGGTCCAGTGCACCAGGAAGCCGCGGTAGCCCGCGCGCGCGAGGGCCTGGCGCTCCTCCGGTTCCTCCTGCAGCCGCCGGATCGTGGCGGCGAGTTCCTCGCGCGAGGAGAAGAGCTCTGCCCCGCCCGACGCGGCGACGATCTCCGGGAACGGCCCGATGCGACGGGCGATCACCGGCGTGCCCTGCTTGAATGCCTCGATCAGGATGATGCCGAAGGTCTCGAAACAGACCGACGGCACCACCAGCGCGATCGCGTGCTCGTAGTAGCGGCGCAGATCCTCGGGCGCCACCCGGCCCAGGAACCGCACATTCTCCATTCCCGCCGCCTCGGCCTTCAGCGTCGGGGCGTATTCGCCGTCGCCCGCAATGACCAGATCGGCCCCGGGGTAGTCGCGGAAGACCGGGATCACATCGTCGAGCCCCTTGATCTTCTCGAGCCGCCCCACGAACAGGAAATAGGGCCTCGCGTGCGGCGACTCCCCGCCCACCGTCGCGCCACCCTGCTCCGGATCGGGCAGGAAGTAGGGCAGCACCTCCATCTCCCGCGGGAAACCGAACTCCTTGTGCTTCTGCCGGCTGAACTCGCTCATCGCGATGAACGCGTCGACGTGATGCAGTTCCCGCTCCAGCAACCCGGTCCAGCGCCAGAGCTGCGGTGGCCGGTGATAGGTCAGCTGGCACTTGAGACACTCCCGTCCGGTACAGACCTCACGGTTGTGGCGCCAGAGGACGTGCGTCGGACAGACCAGCCAGTGCTCGTGGGCCATGTAGAGCTTGAGCCCCGTGCCGTACTTCAGGATCCCGGGCCCGCCCACCAGCGAGATGTTGTGGAAGTTCACGACGTCGAACTTCCCCTCGTCCAGGATCCGCGCGATCCGCCGGCCGTTGACCACCGGCTGGCCGAACTGCTGCGTCAGGAACGGAGACAGAATCCCCAGCCCACTCCTGAGGCGGATGACCTCGAGTCCCTCCGGCTCCGGCTGCGGGGCCGGCTCCGGCCCCTTGTGCAGCGCGTTGTAGGCATCCACGTCGTGGATCACGGTGACGTGGTGCCCGGCCTTCACCAGCCCGCGGGCCAGCCGCTGAATCCCTATGCCATCGCCGCCGAAGTTGTGCGGCGGATAGAACGTCGTCACGAACGCGAAGCGAAGCCCGCTCACGCCGCGGCCTCCCGCAGGGCGGCCAGCGCCGCCTCGGCCGCGCGGGGCCAGGAGAGCGCCGCGGCCCGCTCCCGGGCGACCTGCCCCATGCGGGCCCGCGCCGGCTCGTCGACCAGCATCAGCCGGAGGGCCGCGACCAGCGCGACGTCGTCGCCGGGCCGGACGAAGATCCCGCCCCCCTCGAGCAGCTGCGGCAGCGGACTCGCCACCGTCGCGATGACCGGGGCACCGCAGGCCGCGGCTTCCACCGCCGGCAGGCCGTAGCCCTCGTTGGCCGACGGCAGGACCAGGGCCACCGCGCCGCTGTGCAGGTGGCGGAGCTCCTCGTCTGGCACGAACCCGGTCCAGTGCACCAGCGCCTCCGTCCCCGCCTCGGCGATGGCCCGGCGGATGTTCGCCTGGTCACCGTGAAAGACATCCTTGTCGACCGTCCCCACCAGCAGCAGATGCGGCGGCGCGGCCGACTCGCGGGCCACGACCGCATGGGCACGGACGATCGCGTCCACATGCTTGTGCGGGTTGAAGCCCCCGACGTACATCAGCCACCGCGCCCCGTCAGGCACCCCGGCTTTCGCCGCGGCACGGCGGATCTCGCCGGCGGAAGCGGTCGGCTGAAAGGCCGCGGCCGGCGCTTCGCCGGACACCCGGATCCGCGCCGGCGCGAGATGCAGCACCTCCGCGAGCTCCCCCGCGGCGAAATCCGACACCGTCAGCACCAGCCGCGCCTGCCGGAGCGCGAGTCCCACCTTCAGCTTCCAGAAGAGCCGCGCCCTCGGCGAGGGCAGCGTGAGCTCCGGGAAACGTTCCGCGATCGCATCGTGCACCGTCACCACCGCGCGCTGGCCCGGTGGCAGCGGGAAGTAGGTGTAGACCGACGGCGAGAAGAAGACGTCCGGCCGCTCGCGCCACACCGCTCTCGTCAGGCGCAGCATGTCGAGCGGCGCCCGGTAGCCTTCCGCCGCCGCGGCCGCGGTCGGCGCGATCCCCTGCTCGACCAGGACCGGAGTGACATTCGGCGCCTTCAGGTCGAAACAGGCCGCGGAGGCCGCATCGAGGAAGCAGAGGAACTGGTCCGCCGGCGCCGCCTTGGCCATCGCGGCGACGAGATGCCGGGTGAAGCGTCCATACCCGCGGCCGTTGGCCCAGCAGGTGGCGTCCACCCCGATGCGCATCGGCCTACGCGGCGCTGACAGCCGCGCCGCCGGCCCGGCCGCCGAGATGCTGCTCCTCGACCTTCTGCTCCTCGTGATACTCGAAGTCGGTGTTCACCGCCCACACGTCGTGCTTGGCGCCCTGCATGTTCTCCAGCGCGAACATCGCCGTCAGCATCGAGTGGTCGGCGTTGTTGTACTTGTGCATCCCGTTGCGGCCGACGGTGTGCAGGTTCGGGATCGCGTCGATGTGCGCGCGGATCACGTCCAGGTGCCCGCGGTACTCCGAGTCGTAGATCGGGTACGCCTTGGGCATCCGGATCACCGCCCCGTCCACCACCTCGACGTTCGGATCGCACAGGCCCAGCGACAGGAATTCCTGTTTGGCGAGCGCCACCAGGTCGGCATCCTTCGCCTCCCACAACCCGTCACCCTTGAAGCAGAAGTACTCGAGGCCGAGGCAGGTGTGGCCCGGGTTGGGCACCATCGCCTGGCTCCAGTTGTTGAAATTCTGGATGCGGCCGACCTTGACCCCCGGCGTGTGGATGTAGATCCAGTTGTCCGGAAAGAGGTTCTCGGCCTTGAGCATCAGTGCCACGACCAGGAAGTCGCGGTACTTGAGCCCCTCGCCCGCCACCTTGACCGGCGCCGGCACTTCCGGATCCAGCGCGCGGACCAGCGAGCGGATCGAGCTGGTGTTGATGACGTGCTCGCAGGGGAAGCGCACCTCGCCCTCCGGCGTCTTCGCGCGCACGGCCACCACCTTGCCCTGCTCTGTCTCCACCACCGACACGTAGTGCTTGAGCAGCACGTCGTTGCCCATCCCGCGGATCCGGTCCACGCAGGTCTCCCACATCTGGCCGGGACCGAGGCGCGGGTACTGGAACTCGTTGATGAGGGTCTTGATCGAGGTGCTGCGCTTGTTGAGGGCGGCCGCCGAGAGGATGGCCTTGGCGAGCGACAGGCCCTGAATCCGCTGCGCCGCCCACTCCGCCCGGATCTCGGTGCACGGAATGCCCCACACCTTCTCGGTGTAGGTCTTGAAGAAGATGGTGTAGAGCTTCTTGCCGAAGCGGTTGGTCACCCACTGCTCGAAGTTCTCCTCGACCGGGTTGGGCCACCAGTGCGACTTCAGATAGCTCAGCACGATGGTGACCGCGTTCCACACGCCGAGGCCCCGCAGGGCGTTCATGGCCTTGAGGGGGTAGTCGAAGAACTTGCCGTCGTAATGAATGCGGGAGAGCCGCGGCACCGAGATGAAGTCCTCACCCAGGATCTCGTACCAGAGGTCCTCGACCGGCTTGATCTTGGTGAAGAAGCGGTGCCCCCCGATGTCGAAGCGATATCCCTTGTACTGTGCGGTGCGCGAGATGCCACCGACGATGTCATCCGCCTCGAGCACGGTGACGTCGTAGCCCTGCTTGGACAGGAGGTAGGCCGCCGTCAGTCCGGCGGGGCCCGCACCGATGACCACCGTCCGGTCCCCCGGCTTCAGGGGCGTGACGTTGCGAGGTGCGGTCGGAATTGGCGTCATCGCAGTTCCAGGCTCTGTACCGTGGCTCGTGAGGTGGCGATCCGGGAAATCCGGACTACCGGACCCGGGGGAGAGCATCTCCCGGGCCAAACCAGTATCCCACTACCTCGCCCGCACCCCAGGCCATCACGAAGAGGAGCAGAAGTGGCAGCGACCGAATGAGTTCCCGCCTGTGCCGGCCCTTCCGCCAGACCGTCCTGACGATGCGGGCCCACAACAGTCCCGGCAGCAGCAGCGCTGCGCATCCATACCCGGCCCGCCGGAGCGGACTCCCGCCCGCCACCCGGTCTCCGGCCCAGGCCCGCGCATACAGATAGCGCTGCCCCATGTAGCCCGGCACGGTGTAATGCATCTTGTGGCCGACGACGATCTCCGGATGCTGCTGCAGCGGAATGCCATCCCGCCGCATCGCGTCGTGGAGCCGGTTCTCCCACCCGCCCGCGGTCCAGACGCTCCGGTATCGCTGGAGCAGACTGCGCCGGTAGACGGTGTTGTTTCCCGTAATGGCAGCCACCGGCCCCGCGGGCAGTGGCGGTATCAGCTGACTGTACTCACACAGGAACGCGGCCCAGTCCACCAGGTTCTCGGTGGCGGCGTTCTCCACGCTGCCGCCGATCACCTCCTCGCCGGTCGCCAGCGCGGCGAGCAGCGACCTCGCCCAGTCCGGCGGGACCAGCACATGGTCCTCGATGACCGCCACGGCATCCCCGGTCGCCGCCTCGAACGCCATCGCCCGAAGTTGAGGAATCGTGGTGTCCGGCGACGCCGCCAGAATCCGCACCGCCGGATATTCCGCGCGGATCCGCGCCCGCACCGCCTCCCCCAGCCGGTCGACGACCAGCACCTCGAGCGGAACGTCGTTCCCCGCCGCCATCAGGGCACGGAGACAGTCGGAGAGATCGCTCCAGCCATTGACCGAGGGCACTACCACCGACAGCCCGCGGCTCCCGCCGGTCACGCCACCGGATTCCCGTGCGAGGCAGGCGTCGGGTCCGCCGGCGCCCCGTCCCCGCTGCCTGATTCGGCCACCAATCCCAGTCGATGCACCAGAATGCTCTGCCAGTCGCGGCCGACGGCCTCGGCGTCGCTGGACAGCAGGACGATGTCTCCCGCCGCCGCCTTCAATCCCAGGGCCCGGTAACCATCGAGCGGCACCTCGGGACCAGCCGGCACGACCCGAACCCCATCGGGGAGCCGGTGCAGCGCGACCGGATCGCCCGCACGCACCAGCAGGAGTTCCACCTGGAGTTCCCGACAAACCGGCAGCGCTGCCTCGAGCGCCAGGGTCGACTGCGCACCCCCGCCCGTCGCGGCGATTACCAGGGAAACCCGGGGTCTCGTTGCCAGAAGAACTCCACCAAGCCAGGGATGAACGGTGCGTTGAGCGGTACCGCTGGAGTCCGTAACTCCAAGAGTGTTGCGTTGTTGCACGGGACG